>NZ_JBIRBA010000003.1:0-589559 GCF_044326345.1 Actinomadura sp. 9N215
CCAGCGGGACACCATCGGTGAAGGCGCGGGCGCGCAACGCCGCGAACGCGTCCTGCAGACCTATGCCGAGCTGGACCGCGACCATCCCGGTCGCCTGGTACACCTCGATCCGGCCCTCGCCGGGCCCGCCCAGCGGCCACGCTCCCTGGTCCGGGGCCGTCCCGTTCGGCGGGGTCTGACCGGTCAGCATCACCGCCACCGCCGTCCGGCACAGCGTCACGGCGTCGGCGACCTGCTCCCCGGTCAACGAACCCGGCCTGGCCCGGTACAGGGTAAGGGTGCCAAGCCGGATCGCCCCCACCTGCAGCGGAAAGGCGAACATCGCCCCTGCCCCGGCCGCCGTGGCCACCGGCGCGAACACCGGCCACCGGGATGCGCCGGCAGGAGAGGACACGTCGGCGACCAGTACCTGGCCTCCGGAGGCCCCCGCCTCGATGGACGGGCCTTCCCCCAGGGTGAACTGCTGCTCCTCCAAGAGCGCGGCCACCGCATCGGTGGCGTGCGCCCGCTGCCGCCGGTCCGGCCGGGTCGCCACCGACAGCGCCGCCCCGTCCACCTCCACCGCCACCACGGCCGCCTGACACACATGCGCGGCCGATACCAGCTCACCGTCCGCGCACCCGGCGACCAGCTCCCACAACCGGGCCGCCCGCGCCTCGCCCGCCGTTGGTATCGCCGCTCACCGCCTCACCCTGCCCGAGGCGACCGGATGTCCACGCCCTCACCCCAGCCTCCCACAGCCTCCCGAACAGCGCCGTCGGGCGCGAACACAGACCGGCATCGGTGACGCGGTCACCCCGCGTGTGGGCCCACATCCCGACGCTGCTTTGACAGAAATGGTCTGCAGGCCGCCGGCCGGTCACCGCCGCCGGATGGTGACACTGGGCTTACCCAAGCTTTGAGCGTTCCTTGCTGACCGGGCAGTGCCGCCCGCTTCCCGAGGGAACAGGGAGGGGACGGAGGGGACCAGCGAGACGGTGGATGGTGCGGTGGATCGAAGCGAGGGATTCGGTGAGCGGCTGCTGGGCCAGTTGCTGGACCGGGCACACGAGATGCCGCCGCAGCTCATCGCGCCGCTGGTGGCCGAGGAGGTGCACGCGATCGGCGGCCGCGACGTCTCAATCCTGCTGCAGGACTACGCCCAGCTCACACTGGTGTCCCTTCCGGGCCGTGGTCTCAAGGAGACCGAACCGATCCCCCTGGTGGGTTCCCTGGCCGGGCAGGCGTTCCTGTCCGAGACCGC
This sequence comes from Actinomadura sp. 9N215, assembly GCF_044326345.1. Taxonomy (NCBI): domain Bacteria; kingdom Bacillati; phylum Actinomycetota; class Actinomycetes; order Streptosporangiales; family Thermomonosporaceae; genus Actinomadura; species Actinomadura sp. 9N215. The sequence goes on from NZ_JBIRBA010000003.1 coordinate 1,244, forward strand.
CGTCGAGCACGCCGAGGCGGACGGGGTGCGAATGTTCCTGCCCCTGCTGGACGGCAGCGACGAGATCGGCGTGATGACCCTCACCCTGGACGTCGTCGACGATGACGACCGCCGGCTGCTGCGACGGCTGGCCGGTCTGGTCGCCGACATGCTGGTCACGAAGAACAGCTACACCGACCAGTTCTTCCAGGCGCGGCGGCGCGAAACGATGAGCGTGTCCGCGGAGATCCAATGGTCACTGCTGCCCCCGCTGACCATGACCACGCCGCAGGTCGCCATCGCCGGGATCCTCGAACCCGCCTACGACGTCGCCGGCGACAGCCTGGACTACGCCCTCAACGACGACGTCCTGCACCTGGCCATGATCGACGCGATGGGCCACGGCCTGAACGCCGCCGTCCTGGCCACCGTCGCGGTGGGCGCCTACCGGCACGCCAGGCGCGCCGGCGCCAGCCTCGCCGAGTTGTACGCCTTCATGGACACCGCCATCGACGAGCAGTTCGGCCCCGACCACTTCGTCACCGCGCAGATGATGCGCCTGAACGTCGGAACGGGCCGGCTGGAATGGGTCAACGCCGGCCATCCGGCGCCCTTGCTGATCCGGGACCACCACGTCCTGTCCGCCTTGGAGGGTCCCGGGACGCTGCCCGTCGGCATCGGCGGCTCGACACCCGTGATCAACACCCAGCGGCTCCGTCCCGGCGACCGGATCCTGGCCTACACCGACGGCCTCGTCGAAGAGCACACCACCGGCGGTGAGCAGTTCGGCGAGGCGCGCCTGATCGCCACCATCGAACACGTCGAGCCCACCGCCGCGACCGTGCAGCAGATGGTCCGGGACCTCTCCCACACGCTCAAGCGGGAAAGAAGGGGGATCACCAGCGACGACGCCAGCCTCTTCCTCATCGAGTGGCGCGGCGGCACCGCCGACCACCTCGCCACGCCATCGCTGTGACCGCCGGCCGAGATCTCGCGACACGGCCCGTCCCGCCCGATCTTGTGGGGGCCGAGGGCCAGCGCATACCGGCCCGCGCCGAAGGTGACCGGTACCGCACGAGCCGGCCTCGGGCGCCTACAGTCACCTCCGTTTGCCGGCGGGGAGCGATAAGGCAGCCACAGCACTCGCCTGGACTCAGGTTCGTGCCGGGAAGTCGGCGGTGGCCGATTCGGCCTGCCGGCGCCGGTAGCTTCTTGCTTTGAACTTGTTACCGCAGGTGGCCATGTTGCACCAGCGTCCGGTCTTGTTGCGGGCGTGGTCGTAGAACGCCCATTGGCAGTGGGAGTTGCCGCAGACTTTGAGGCGCTCCCAGTCAGGCGTCCCGGCGTGTTCGGCGACCGCGGCGATGATGCCGGCGAGCGCGCGGGGCACTCCGCTTCGGGTGGAGACCAGCCTGACGGCCAGGTCCGGTGAGATCTCGGCGTGCAGCGGGGCGGCCGCCTTGGCGGCCTTGTTGAACTCTGCCGCAGCGGCCGGGGCCAGGTTCGGGTCGGACCTGTCTCGTACGAGCGCGCGGATCGCTTCCCGCAACCTGACGGCTCTGGCGACGTCGGCCTGGTCGGCCGCTTCGTTCCTACGAAGAAGCTCATGTGCTCGGAACCAACCGGTCAGCTGGGTGGCGTCGTGGAGTTCGTCCAGTCCGGCCTCAAGATCTCGGGTGTTGATGAAGAGGCGAACCAGCTCCAGGCCCGCAGGGGCCGCATCGGGCTTGCCGTCGTGCTCTTTCGTCACCATTGACACCTCCTAACAGGTGACTTTACGTCACCGTTCAAACTGCTTGACAAGTTACCCTATTTCGATGGAGGCTCCAAGCGACGGGAAGTGGTCGGCCATGGGCCTCAAGTTCGACGCAAGCGGAACCGACGAGCACACAGCGCAGCGACGCTGGAACGGCCGGAGCATGAATGCGAAAACGCTCCGATCCACGATGCGGACCCGGGTGGGCCGAGCGCCTTGAAGCACCAGCCCGAATCAGTCGGCGCGCTCCGCGCTCGGGTTATCGCTCATCCTGGCCTCGGCGGCCTGCTTCGGCGCGATGGCGATCTTCGCGAAGGCCGCCTACGCGAGCGGCGCCGACGTCCACGGGGTCCTGCTGGTGCGCTTCGGTGTCGCCGCCGCCGTCCTGCTGATCCTGATGGTCCTGACATCGTCGTCGTGGCCGCCCAGGCGGGATCTTGCGCTTCTGGCGGCGATGGGGGCGGTCGGCTATGTCGGGCAGTCCCTGACCTACTTCACCGCGCTGACCCGGATACCCGCCGGGCTGGTGGCCGTGCTGTTCTACACCTATCCGGTACTGGTGGCGATCTCGGCCGCCGTCCTCGGCCGCCGCATGCCCACCCTGGTCATCCTCGCCACCACGGCCGCGGCGTCCGTGGGCGTCGCCCTGGTCGCCGGGCCGAAGCTTGAGGGCGACCTGCTCGGCGTGATTCTCGCCGCGGCCGCCGCGGTCATCTACACCGGGTACATCCTGGCGGGCAGCCGGCTGTCGGGCGCGGCCGGGCCGCTGGCGTCGACCACCACCGTCTGCCTGGCCGCGAGCTGCGTCTACGGCGGCACGTGGCTCGCTCACACCCCCTCGTTTCCCAGCGGGACGGCGGGCTGGTCGGGAACGGTGGCGACCGCCGTGGTCTCCACGGTCATCGCCATCATCGCGTTCTTCGCCGGTCTCCGACTGCTGGGCGCCGCTGCGTCGGCGGCGGTGTCCAGCGCCGAGCCCGTGGTCACCAGCGTGCTGGCTTTCATCGTCTTCGCGGAACTCCTGACGCCGCTGCAGATCTTCGGCGCCGTGCTTGTTTGCGCGTCGGTTCTCGGGGTCGCCGTCACAAGCGGGCGTCAATCGACGAAAGTGCCGCCTGCACCGCGCACGCCTGACGGTTCCCGCGGCGTACCCGCGGATCCGCCGGCCGCCACCATCAGCGCGCCCTGACCACCGTTCGTCGGACGACCCGCCAGAAGCATCCCCCGCTGGGCGGCTTCACCATGCACACCGAAGGAGACCTCATGCCCGCAGTCCTCGAACGCACCGTTGCCCGACACACCCACATTGGAATCACTGGAACCGGCGCCTACGTCCCCTCGACGGTCCTGACCAACGACGAACTCTCGGATCGGCTGGATACCAGCCCTGAATGGATCGAGGACCGGACCGGAGTCCTCCAGCGACGCGTCGCGGCCGCAAGCGAAGCGACATCGGACCTGGCCACGGTCGCCGCACGCCGTGCCATACAAGCCGCCGGGATACACGTGGACGAGGTCGATCTGATCATCGTGGCGACCTCCACGCCGGACACGACGATGCCGGCGACCGCGTGCACCGTGCAGGCGAACCTGCGGCTCGTCCAGTGCCCGGCCTTCGACGTCGACGCCGTCTGCACGGGGTTCGTGTACGCGCTGGAGGTCGCCCGGTCGATGATGTCGGCCGATCCGCGGCTTCGCCACGCGATCGTCATCGGCGCCGACGTCTACTCGCGCATCCTGGACTACACCGACCGGCGAACCGCGAGCCTGTTCGGAGACGGGGCGGGCGCGATCATCCTGTCGAGGGTCCCCGCCGACTTCGGCGTCACCGACGTCGAGCTTGGCGCGGACGGCTCCAAGGCCCACTACGTCTCCCGGTTCTCCCCGTAAGGGGCACCGCGCTTCAGTTCACGCCGCCGCTCATGTTGCCGGGACGGGCGCGGCTGCGCCTCGGGCGGGCGAGTTCTCTGAAAGTGCTCATTGACATCGGACGGGAGGGCGCGGAAACTCCATCTACACGAGTTGCCAACACGAGTTGAACAGGGAGCCCATGGTCACCCGCCGTGATGTCGCGCGACGTGCCGGCACGTCAGAAGCCGTGGTGAGCTACGTCCTCAACGACGGGCCACGCAATGTCGCGCCCGCGACCCGGGAACGGGTGCTGGAGGCGATCCGCGAGCTCGGCTACCGTCCGAACGCGGTGGCCCGGTCGCTGCGCAGCAACCGCACGACCACGATCGGCCTCGTCGTCCCGGACAACGCGAACCCCTTCTTCGCCGAGCTGGCGCGGGAGATCGAGGACGTCGCGTTCGAGCACGGTCACACGCTGCTGCTCGCCAACGCCAGGGACGACGACGAGCGGGAGGTCGCGCAGGTCCGCACGCTGCTGGACCGGCAGGTCGACGGCTTGATCCTCATCCCGTCGCACGGCCCGGCCGGCTGGCGGGCGGAGCTGGCGGACGCCCGCATCCCGTGCCTGGTGATGGACCGGGAGATCGAGGGCGTCGACGCCGTGCAGATCCTGGTCGACAACGAGGGCGGCGCGGCGGCGGCGGTGCGGCATCTGATCGGCCACGGCAGGACCCGGATCGGGTGCGTCGCCGGGCCCGACGGCCTCCACCCGACGCTGGACCGGGTGAACGGATGGCGGCGCGCGCTGGCGGAGGCGGGCTTCGATCCGGCGACGATGCCGGTGGCGCACGCGCCGTTCGGGCGCGCCGCCGCCTACCTGGCCGGACGCCGGCTGCTGCGGCAGCGGCCCGCCGTCGACGCCCTGTTCGTGACGAGCGACGAGCAGGCCATCGGCGTGCTGCGCGCCGCCGCCGAGCTCGGCGTCGCCGTCCCGGGCGACCTGGCGGTGTTCGCCTTCGACGGCGTGGCCGCCTCGGCCTATGCGATCCCGTCCCTGAGCACGATGCGCCAGCCGTTCGCGGAGCTGGGCCGGACCGCCGTCGAGCGTCTCCTCGCCGCACGCGATCCCGCCGGAGGCACGTCCGGGGACGCCGCCCCGGAGCGCATCGTCCTCGCGACGCGGCTGGTGGCCCGCGGGTCGTGCGGCTGCGCCGATCCCGTGGGCGGCGACCACGGGATCGCCGCGGGCGGGACGGTCGAAAGCGGCGCCGATGAGTGAGCCGGTGCGGCTGCTCGTCGTGGGCAGCGTCAACATGGACCTGGCGGTCGGCGTGCCGCGCCTGCCCGGGCGCGGCGAGACCGTCCTCGGCGGCGACGCGGCGCGCTCGCCCGGCGGGAAGGGCGCCAACCAGGCGGTCGCCGCGCGGCGGCTCGGCGCGGCAGTCCGGATGGCGGGACGGGTCGGGGACGACGTGTTCGGCGCGGAGGCGCGCGCGGCCGTCGCCGCCGAGGGCATCGACGTGACCGGCGTCCGGGTCGCCGCCGGGGCGCTGACCGGGCTGGCGATGATCATGGTGCGGCCGGACGGCGAGAACGCCATCGCCGTCGCGCCGGGCGCCAACGCGACACTCGGGCCGGACGACGCCGCGGCCGCGGCCGGCGGCGGCGAGGAGTCCGCGCTGCTGCTGCAACTGGAGATCCCGGTCGCCGCGTGCGCCGCGGCGGCGGCCGAGGCCCGGCGGCACGCGATGCCGGTCGTGCTGAACGCGGCGCCCGCGCCGCGGGTCGTGGACACCGCGACGGCGCGCCTGCTGCGCCTGGTGGACGTCCTCGTCGTCAACGAGATCGAGGCGGCGGCACTGCAACCGGCGCCGGACGGCTCGAACGGATCCCGCGAACGGGACCGCGAACGGGACTGGACGTCCGTCGCCGCTGCGCTGCGCCGGCTCGGGCCGCGCCAGGTGGTGGTGACGCTCGGCGCGGACGGCGCCGCGGGCGCCGATGACCATGGAACGTTCCGGGTCGCGCCCTTTCGGGTCGCCGCCGTCGACGCGGTGGGCGCAGGCGACGCGTTCTGCGCCGCGCTGACCGTCGCGGTCGCGGAAGGGCTGCCGCTGCGGGACGCCGCGCGCCGCGCGTGCGCCGCCGGCGCCCTCGCCGTGACCCGCCGCGGAGCGCTGCGCTCCCTTCCCACCCGCTCCGACGTCGACGCCCTGCTCGCGGCCGAGCCCACCGGGAGGCGATGACGATGCGACCGGACGGCCTGTGGCACCCGCGCCTCCTGGAGATCGTGGCGGCGGCAGGCCACGGCGACCTCATCGTCGTGGCCGATCCCGGGCTGCCGGTGCCGCCCGGCGTGGAGGCGGTCGACCTGGTCTGGCGCTCGGGCGAACCGCGGTTCCTGCCCGTCCTGCGGACGGTCCTCGCCGAGCTCGTCACCGAGGCCGCGACCGTCGCCGAAGAGGCCGCCGACCCGGAACTGCGCCGCGGGCTGGACGCCGCGCTCGCGGCGACCCCGACCGCCCGCGTCCCGCACGCGCGGCTCAAGCAGCTGACCTCGCAGGCACGTGCGGTAGTCCGCACGGGCGAGGCGACCCCCTACGCGAACGTCGTCCTGCGCGCAGGCGTGCCGTTCGCCCACCCCCCACGGTAAGGAGAAGGATCCATGGCAAGACGAACGCTCCTCATCGGGCTGACCGTCTTCAGCCTCGCCGCGTCGTCCGCGGCCTGCGGGCGGGAGGGCGGCGGCTCGTCCGGCGGGCAGCCGAAGGCGGGCGAGAAGGCCAAGGTGTGCCTGGTCATGAAGTCGCTGGCCAACGACTTCTTCCAGCAGATGCGCGACGGAGCGGTCGCGCACGCGAACAAGCGCGGCGACCTGAAGCTGGACGCGGTCGGCACGCAGAACGAGACCGACATCGACGGCCAGGTCGCGGCCGTGGAGAAGTGCGTGACCCAGCGGGTCTCGGCGATCGTGATCGCGCCGGCGGACTCCCGCGCGCTCATCGCCCCGCTCAAGCGGGCCTCGGACGCCGGCGTGAAGGTCGTGAACATCGACGTCAAGCTCGACGACGACGCGCTGAAGGGGGCGGGCCTCCAGGTCCCGTTCGTCGGCCCCGACAACCGCGAAGGGGCCCGCCAGTCGGGCGCCGAGCTGGCGAAGAGGCTCGGCCGCGGGGGCAAGGTCGTGATGCTTGAGGGCAATCCCGGTGCGGCCAACGCCGAGCAGCGCGCCCAGGGCTTCAAGGACGCGGTCACCCAGGGCGGCCTCATCCTCCTGGACTCGAAGACCGCCCACTGGGAGACCGACGAGGCCCACACCATCACGGGCAACATGCTGACCGCGCACCCGGACGTGCAGGGCCTGCTCGCCGCCAACGACGCGATGGCGCTGGGCGCGCTCAAGGCGATCCAGGACGCGCGCAAGACCGGCAAGGTGAAGATCGCCGCGTTCGACAACATCCCGGCGATCCAGCCGAGCCTGAAGGACGGCAGCGTCGTCGCCACCGTGGACCAGTACGGCTCCACCCAGGCCGCGGTCGGCATCGACTACGCCATGCGGATGATCAAGGGCGAGCGGATCACCGGCTGGCAGAAGACCCAGGTGAAGCTGATCACCGCGGCCGGGCAGAGCTGAGGTGCCCGTGGACGCGCTGCTGACGGCCCGGGGCCTGGTCAGGCGCTATCCCGGCGTCGTCGCGCTGGACGGCGTCGACCTGGAGGTCCGGCCGGGCGAGGTGCACGTCCTCGTCGGCGAGAACGGCGCGGGCAAGTCGACGCTGGTCAAGTGCCTGACCGGCGTCGAACGGCCGGACGCCGGGACGATGACGTTCGACGGCCGCCGGCACGCTCCGCCGAACGCCGCCGCCGCGCTGCGCGCCGGGATCCAGGTCGTCCACCAGGAACTGACGCCGATCCCGGGGCTCAGCGTGGCCGAGAACCTCTTCCTGCAGCGCCTCCCGCACCGGTTCGGCGTCGTGGACCGCCGCCGCCTGGAACGGCGGTGCCGCGCCCTGCTCGACGAGGTCGGCCTGGACGTGCCGGGCGGCACCCGGATGGACCGGCTCGGCATCGCGCAGGCGCAGCTCGTGGAGATCGCGAAGGCCCTGTCGCGGGACGCGCGGCTGCTCGTCCTGGACGAGCCCACCGCCACGCTGACCGGCCGGGAGAGCGGGCGGCTGTTCGAGATCCTGCGCCGCCTCACCGGCCGCGGCGTCGCGGTGATCTACATCTCGCACCATCTGGAGGAGCTGTACGAGATCGGCGACCGGGTGACCGTCCTGCGCAACGGGCGGCACGTGACGACGCGTCCGCTGCGCGAGGTCGATCCGGCGGAGCTGGTCCGGCTGATGGTCGGCCGCGACCTCGACCAGGAGTTCCCCGTCCGGGGGCCGGCCGTGCCGGGCGAGGTGCTGCTGCGGGTGGACGGGCTGCGGGTGCGCGGCGCCGCGGCGGGCGTCTCGTTCGAGGCCCGGGCGGGCGAGATCGTCGGCGTGGCCGGGCTCGTCGGCGCCGGGCGCAGCGAGACGATGCGGGCGCTGTTCGCCGCGGACCGCGCCGCCGGCGGGCGGATCGAGGTGCGCGGACGCCCGGCCCGCATCCGTCACCCGCGGCACGCCGTCGCCCTCGGCATCGGGCTGCTCACCGAGGACCGCAAGGCCCAGGGACTGGCGCTCGGCCTGCCGATCAGCGCGAACGTCACCCTGGCGAGCCTGCGCAAGGTGACCCGGGCCGGGCTGCTGCGGACCGGCGCCGAGGCGCGGGCGGCGGAGGAGCTGGCGCGCAGGCTGCGGATCGGGTCGTCCGGCGTCCGGCAGATCGTCCGGACCCTGTCCGGCGGCAACCAGCAGAAGGTCGTGCTCGCCCGCTGGCTGTACGCGGGCACCGACGTGCTGATCATCGACGAGCCCACCCGCGGCATCGACGTCGGCGCCCGCTACGAGATCCACCGGCTGCTGATGGACCTCGCCGACGAAGGCAGGGCCCTGGTGGTCGTCTCGTCGGACCTGCCGGAGCTGATCGGCGTCTGCGACCGCATCCTCGTGTTCTCCCGCGGCCGGATCGTCGCCGACGTGCCCCGGCCTGAGTTCGACGCCGAGCACATCCTCACCCTGGCCTACTCCGGATACCGCAACGGACGCGACGACCGCGACAGCGGCGATGGAGACGGCGGCGACGGCCGCGACGGAGACGGACGCAACGGAAAGGAGGCCGAGCGGCCATGACGAACGCCGCCGCCTCGGTGGTCGAGCCGAAGCCCACCGCGCGGGCGCCGCGCATCGCACAGCAGGTCATGGGGGAGGCCGGCATCGGCATCGCGCTGGTCGTGCTGACGCTCGTCTTCGCGCTCACCGCGGGCGACTTCGCCACCACGCAGAACCTGCGCAACATCATGACCCAGATCACCCTGAACACGATCCTCGCGGTGGGGATGACGTTCGTGATCCTGGTCGGCGGGATCGACCTGTCGGTCGGCTCCGTCCTCGCGCTGTGCGCCGTGGTCGCCGGCACCGTGATGACCGAAGCCGACCTGGCCACGCCGGTCGCCATCCTGCTCGCGCTGCTGGCGAGCCTCGCCATCGGCGCGGCGTGCGGGCTGGTCAACGGCGCGGTGTCCGAGACGTGGAAGGTGCCGTCCTTCATCATCACGCTCGGCATGCTGTACGTGGCGCGCGGCGCCGCACAGGACTTCACCGACGCCAAGACCATCTACAACCTTCCCCAGCAGTTCAACGACTTCGGGACGCTCACCGTCCTGTGGGTCCCCGCGGTGTTCTGGGTGGCGCTGATCTTCGCCGCGGTCGGCTGGTTCGTGCTCACCCGCACCGTCTTCGGACGTCTCATCTACGCCGTCGGCGACAACGAGGAGGCCGTGCGGCTGTCCGGGCACCGCACCGGCGTCATCAAGGTCCTCGCCTTCGTGATCGCCGGCTTCACCGTCGGCGTCGCCGCGCTCACCTACATGGCGCGGCTCAACATCGCCAGCCCGATCCTCGGCCAGGGCTACGAGCTGAACGCGATCGCCGCCGTCGTGATCGGGGGCGCCAGTCTCGGCGGCGGCCGCGGCTCGATGGTCGGCACCTTCCTCGGGGCATGCCTGCTCGGCGTGCTCACCAACGGACTCCTGCTGCTCGGGGTGTCCGACTTCCAACGCCTCATGATCACAGGGGGCGTGATCATGATCGCCGTCGTCATCGATGCGTACCGGCGCAGGCTGGCCGAGCGCATCTCCTGACGGGAGACAAGGAGAACCCCCCCATGAAGATCCCCCTCACAACGGTCGGCGCCGCCGCCGTCCTGGTGGCCGGCCTCACCGCCGTCCCGGTCGCCGCGTCCGCCGCCCCGGCGCAGCGGCCGGCCGCGGCGCCCGCGGGACGGACCGCCGCGCCGGCCGCCGCGGCCCGCGGCAAAGCGATCATCGACACGGACATGGGACAGCTCAACGACGACGCGATCACCATGTTCATGCTGCGCAACGCCATCGGGACCGACCTGCTCGGCGTGACGGTCGTCGCCGGGAACAGCTGGGCGGAGGAGGGCACCGCCTACGCGCTCCGCCAGCTGGAGATCGTCGGGGAGCACCGGATCCCGGTCGTGCCCGGGGCCGGCGAGCCGCTGAACTCCGCGCGCCTCCAGCAGCTGCCCGCCGAGGAGAAGCTCTTCGGCAACGTCGAGTACATGGGCGCGTTCGGCCACGCGCGGCCGCCGTCCTACCTCAAGCTCGCCCGGGAGCCCTATGGCGGCTATCCCAAGCGCAAGCCCAGCGGGCAGGTCGCGGCCGACTTCATCGTCGAGCAGGTCAAGAGGTATCCGGGGCAGGTCACGCTGTTCGCGATCGGGCCGGCCACCAACATCGCCCTCGCCGTGAAGACCCATCCGGAGATCGTCCCGCTGGTCAAAGAGATCATCTACATGGGCGGCGCGATCGACATTCCCGGCAACACGTCCCCGGCCGCCGAGTTCAATTGGTGGTTCGATCCCGAGGCCGCCAAAATGGCGCTCCGCACGCCGTTCAAGAGGCAGACGATCGTCCCCAACGACATCGCCGAACGCGTCTTCTACACCAAGAAGGAATACGACCGGATCGTCACCGGACCCGAAACGCCCCTGAAGAAGATGTTCAGGGATCTGCACGGGCCGCGCTTCGAGCGGAACCCGGCGTCCAGCTCGTTCGTGTGGGACGCGCTGACGGCCGCCGTCTACCTGCGTCCCGAGATCGCCACCAAGGTCGAGGAACGCTACGTCGACATCGACGACAACCTCGGCCCGAACTACGGGCGCGCGATCGGCTACGGCGAATCGCGGCGCCGGTCGTTCGGCGATCCCGGCAATTTCCCGGCGGGAACCCAGAAAGTCCGCATTCTCTTCGACATCAATCGTGACGCGTTCTGGAATCTCTACGTCGACCTCATGCGTCGGTAGGAGCCGATGAGAAACGCCCTCGGCGGCCGGAGCGGCCGGAGCCGGCCGCCGAGGGGCGTTTCGGCCGCCGAGGGCCCGGCGCGGTCAGCCGAGCAGGTCGCGCAGGAACCGCCGGTAGTCCTCGTGCAGGTCGTGGCACGCCTGCCGGGCCGGCTCGAACTCGCCGCCCAGCACGCCGGCGGCGAGGACGCGGTGCCGTTCGAGCGTGGCCTCGTCCATGGTGCTGCCGTTCGGGCTGATCTTGATCACGGTCGAGATCTCGCTGGTGAACTCCTCCCACAGGCGGACGGCGGTCGCGGACCCGGCGGCGGCGACGATCGCGCGATGGAACCGGTGGTCCGCGCCCGTCGCCTCGGCGCCGTCCGCGACGCACCGCTCCAGTTCGGCCAGCGCCGCCTCGACCTCGGCCGTCTCCGCCGCGTCCGGGCCGCGCCGGGACGAGACGCCGAGCACGCCGCACTCCAGCACCTCCCGCATGACGGTCACCTCGACGAGGGACCGCTGGACGTCCCTGGACTGGAGGGCGACGTCCTTCGCGGTCACGAAGGCGCCCCGGCCCACCTGGACGTCGACCAGCCCGAGCGAGCTCAGCATGCCGAGCGCCTCGCGGACGACGGGCCGCGAGACGCCGAACGCCTCCGACAGCCGCCGCTCCGACGGGAGCCGCTCGCCGGGGCCGTAGCGCCGGGCCCTGATGTCCTGGAGCAGCTGGTCGGCGACGCGTGAGCGCTGCGTCCGCGCGCTCACCGGTGACCGCCGTCCGGTCGCGGGGCGGCGCCGTCCGGTCGCGGGGCGCCGGGGCCCGGTGCGTGCGCGCCGGGTGGAGCGCACCGGTGGTTCCGGCCGTCGTCGCTGCACCGCGTCATCGCTGGGTCGACTCCTTCGTTCGCTGCCCGCCGGTCCCTGCGGCAGGGGAGGCCGCGCACCGCCGCGCGGACGCGGCGGGCGCCGCGGGCCACGGTCCGGTGGCGCACGTGCAACATACCGGGCGCGCCGGCCGCGACCGCCGCGGACCGCCGCCCCGTCCGGCGAGGAAGCCCTGGACAGGAGCATGACGCATTGCTACATTCCGTCTCCGGTAATACCGGTAATACCAGAGAGGGCGCAGCGGTGCACGACAGCAAGCCCGTCCCGGAGACAGCGGAGACCCCCGAGGCGCTGCGGCCGCCTCGGATCGGCGTCGACGGCCGCAAGTTCCCGGGCGCCGTGCGGGGCGGGTGCCACGACACGCTCGACCGCGCCCGCGACGCGGGCTTCGAGGGCGTCTTCTTCCGCACCCTGCTCGACATGAGCCCGGCCCTCGACGCCGGCGAGCTGCGGGAGATCCGCGAGCACGCCGACGACCTCGGCATGTACCTGGAGGCGGGGCTGGGCAAGGTCAACCCGTTCGCCACGCCGGAGACGCCCGAGCTGCGGGCGGCGGGCGACGGCGACATCCTGCTCGGGTTCCGCCGGATGATCGAGGCCGGCGCGCGGATCGGATGCGCCGAGCTGTGGGCGGCCACGACCGGCTACCAGGCCGGGTACGCCGGCAGGTTCGTCTGGGACAGGTTCCGCACCGACGTGACCTGGACGGAGCAGCTCGCGGCGACGCGCCGGTTCCTCGGCCGGCTGCGGCCGATCGCCCTCGACCTCGGCGTGCACGTCAACCTGGAGACGCACGAGGAGATCACCTCGTTCGAGCTGGTCGAGCTCGTCGAGGCGGCGGGCCCGGACGTGTACGGCATCGTCTTCGACACGGCCAACCCGCTGCAGCGGCTGGAGCATCCGCACGCCACCGCCGACCGGGTCGCCCCGTACGTGCGGCAGACGCAGCTCAAGGACTGCTCGCTGGTCCCGGTCGAGGACGGCCTCCGGTTCGACCTCACGCCCTGCGGCGACGGCCTGGTCGACTTCGAGCACGTCCTGGCGACGCTCGCGCGCACCGCTCCGGCGGTGAACCTGACGATCGAGAACCAGGAGTCGCGCGACGACTTCCCGGGTCCGGCGCCGGTCACGGTGCTGCCGATCCGCGACGCGGAGTTCGCCGGCTCGCATTCCGACCTGACCATTTCCGAGTTCGCCGCGTTCACGGGCCTGGTGTACGACCACGCGTCGCGGCGTCCGCGGGCCGCATCGCCGCCGGACCGTTTCGGTCACGCGGAGGCGATGGCGGCCGTGCGGCGCAGCCTGGAGCACGTCACACAAGTCCGTGACCGGGTGGCCGCCGCGACCCGTCCCTCGGCGGTGCCGGCATGACGCCGACACCGGACGCCACGAGAACGCGCGTCGGAATAGACGGCCGCAAAGTGCCCGGCGCCCAGGGACGCCCGCCCATCGAGCGCCTGGACCTGGCCAAGGACCTGGGCCTCGACGGCGTGTTCTACCGCACCGTCTTCGACATGGACCCGGCCCTTGCCGCCTGCGACCTCATCGAGTACCGCCATCGCGCCGATGACCTCGGGCTCTACCTCGAAACCGGCGTCGGGAACGTCAACCCGTACGCGATGGCCGAGCACCCGCAGCTGCGCCGGGCGGGCGACGGGGACACCGTGCTCGGCTTCCGCCGCGCGATCGAGGCGGCGGCCGGGATCGGATGCCGGGAGCTGTGGGTCGTCACCGGCGGCTACAAGAACTACCCGGGACGGTTCGCCTACGACCGGTTCCGGAGCGACGTCGACTGGCCGGCCCAGCTGGACGAGACCGCGCGCTTCCTCGAACTCCTCGCGCCGGTGTGCCGGGAGCACGGCGTCCACCTCAACCTGGAGACCCACGAGGAGATCACCTCGTTCGAGCTGGTCAGGCTGATCGAGCGCGTCGGGCCCGACGTCCTCGGCATCACCTACGACACCACCAACCTCCTGCAGCGCGGCGAGGACCCGCTGGCGAGCGCCCGGCGGGTGGCGCCGCACGTGCGCCAGACCCACGTCAAGGACTGCCTCCTCGGCGTCGGCGCGGACGGGTTGCGCTACCAGCTCCGGCCCGTGGGCGCCGGGACGCTCGACCTGGCGGCGATCCTCCGGGCGCTCCGGGACGCCGGGGCCCGGCCCAACCTCAGCCTGGAGACCCTCACCTCCGCGGCGGAGTCCGGCGGCGGCGCGGACGGCCTGCACCCGTACCTGCGTCCGCTGACGATCGAGCTGTACGACCCGGCCTGGCACGCCGTGCACCCGGACCTGTCCGCCGCCGAGCTGGCCGCCGTCGTCCGGCTGGCCGCGGAGGGCGACCGCCGGGTCGCCGAGGGCGCCGCCGAGCCGATGTCCGCGTTCGCGGGACGCCCGTTCACGCACGCCGACGCGGTGGCGTTCGTCCGGGCCGGCGCCGCGCACCTGCGTTCGCTCGCGACCGAGGGAGGCGTGCCGTGTCCGGCGTGACGACCGAGGCGCTGCCCGCCCGCTGGGACGAAATCCTGCAGCGCGCCGACGCCGACGCGGTCGTGGTCTTCGGCGCTCCCGGATGCCTCGGGCCCGCCGCCGACTCGCCTGGGAACGTGCGGTTCCTCACCGGCTGGGCGCCGCCCTTCAGCCCGGCCGCCGTCGTGCTCCGCCGCGGCCGGCGGCCGGTCGTGCTCGCGGTCGGGCCGCATGACGCCCGCGGATTTCGCGCACGTCTCGGCGACACGGCGGACGTCCGGCAGGTGGCGGGGCCCGCCGCGTTCGCCGAGCCGCTCACGGCCCTCCTCGGGAGATCACGGACCTGCGTCGCCGGCCTGTCGGAACTGCCCGCCGGTCCGGCCGATGCGCTGCGCGGGGCGCTGCCCGAGCCGCACCCGGTGGACGGCTGCCTCCACGCGATGCGGACGCGCCACTACGCCGACTTCGCGGACGCGGCGCAGGCGGTAGCCGCGATCTCCGACGCGATGATCGAGCGGGTCTTCGCCGAGGCCGCCGCGCGTCCCCGTTCGGGCGCGGAGCTGATGGTCGTGGCCGAGCAGACCGGACGTTCCCTCGGCGCCGAGTCCGCCGGGTGCTGGATCGCGACCGGCGAAGCGCCGTCCACCACCTACTTCGACCTGCGGGAGCTGCGGGACGTCCTCGCCGACGGCGACCGCCTCCAGATCGGGACCACCGTCCGCCACGAGGGCTTCTACGGCCAGAGCCTCCGGATGGCCGTGGTGGGCGACCGGCCGCAGCCGCTCCTGGAGGAGCACGCCCGCCGCCTCCTCGCCGTCCAGGACGAGGTCGCCGCACTGATGCGCCCTGGCGTGCCGCTCGCGGACGCCGCCTCCCGCATGGCCGAATTCGTCGACGGCGCGTGCCCCTATCCGGCGGGCGAGGACCCGTTCCGGTTCCAGTTCTGCCACGGGCTGGGGCTCAGCTACTCCGAACCGGCGATGCGCGCCGTCAGCGGCGCCGGCCAGGCCGATCCGCGGTTCGCGGACGCGGTGTTCGCCGAAGGCATGGTGGTGGAGGTCCACCCGAACTACTCCGTGCCGGGCCTCGGGCACGTGTGCGCCGGTGACATGGCGCGGGTGACCTCGACCGGAGCCGTCTGGCTCACCTCGTCCGAGCGCGGCCTGGTCCGCCTCGGCGCCGGCTCCCGCCCGTCCCACCCCACCTCATGAAGGGTGCCACCGTGATCGACCAATCCAAGATCATTACCGGCTCGGCGGGCCCGGCGCGCGGGGGCCCGGCCCGGTCCCGCCGCGATCTCCTCAAGGCCGTGGCGGCCGGGGCGCTGCTGGCGGGCGCCGGGACCGCGGCGTCGGCCTGCGGCGGCGGCCAGGCGGCCGGCGCCGGATCGGGGACCCGGCTCAAGGTCTCCCTCGGATGGGTGACGAACATCGAGTTCGCCGGATTCTGGCTGGCCGCCGACCGGGGCTACTACCGCGACGAGGGCCTCGACGTCGTGTTCCGGGGCGGCGGGCCGAACACGCCGCTGCCGCACGTCCAGCTCGCCTCCGGCGCGGTCGACTTCGCCGTCGACCCCAACATGCGCCAGGTGCTCGAAGTGATCGGCAAGGGCAACGACCTGGTGCTGCTCGGCGCGCAGTTCCAGACCGACCCGAACGGCCTGCTCTCGCTGAGCAAGAACCCGCTGACCAGGCCGAGCGATCTGCCGGGACGGCGCATCCTCAGCCAGCAGGGCACGCAGCCGCTGTTGCAGGGCCTGTACAAGGCCAACGACCTGAAGCCCGACTTCCAGTTCGTCCCGGCCGGTTTCGATCCAGGCGCGCTGGTCCAGGGCAAGGGCGACGCCTACAACTGCTTCGTCACCAACCAGCCCATCACGCTTGAGACCAAGTTCGGGCTGCAGCGCGGTTCGGGCTATGAGGTCGTGACCTACGGCGCCTTGGGCTGCCCGGCCTACGCCAACGTCATCTCGTGCAAGCGCGCCACGGTGGCACGGCGGCGCGACGTCGTCGTGAAGTTCATGCGGGCGTCCGCCCGCGGCTGGCAGGACAACCTGGCCGATCCCGGCGCCGCGGTCCGGCTCGTCCTGCGGAAGTACGGCGTCGACCTCGGCCTCGACGAGAAGCAGCAGAACCGGCAGAACGCGCTCCAGACACCGCTGACCGAGAGCGGGCTGACCAAGTCCAAGGGGATGCTGCGCATCGACCCGGAGACCCTGACGTCCCGGATGTATCCGTGGCTCCGGCTGGCCGGCGCGGCGCGGCTGCCGGACGTGGGCAAGGCCGTCGACACCTCCGTCCTCGACGAGGTGTACGCGAAAGGCCCGAAACTGTGAGCGGCACCGTGGTCGGCGACGGCCGCCCGTCCAGGGACGGGCACGACGAACCGGCCGGGGACACCGCCACCGTGGAGCTTCGCGGAGTCGCCAAGGAGTTCACCCTGTCGCGGCGGCGCGAGCCCCTGTGCGCCCTGGACGGAGTCGACCTGACCGTCGCGCGCGGCGAGTTCGTCGCGCTGCTCGGGCCGTCGGGCTGCGGCAAGTCGACGGTGCTGCGCATGATCGCCGGGCTGGAGACGCCGACGTCGGGCTCGGTCCGGGTGGAGGGCGGCCCGCCGTCCGACCTGATCGCCCGGCACCGCCTCGGTGTCGCGTTCCAGGACTCGGCGCTGCTGCCGTGGGCGAGCACGTGGGACAACGTCGCGCTGCCCTTCCGGCTCGCCGGCCGCGCGGTGCCCGCGGAGCGGATCCGCGCGCTGCTCGCGACGGTCGGGCTGGAGGGCTTCGCCCGGGCCCGCCCGAAGCAGCTCTCCGGCGGGATGCGGCAGCGGGTGTCGATCGCGAGGTCCATGGCGCTGGACCCCGACGTGCTGCTGCTCGACGAGCCGTTCGGCGCGCTGGACGCCGTCACCCGCCGCCGTCTCAACCTCGAACTCGGGGAGGTCTGGGCGGGGCTGCGCACCACCACCGTGCTGGTGACGCACGACGTGGCCGAGGCCGTCCTGCTCGCCGACCGGGTGGCCGTGATGACCGGACGTCCCGGCTCGGTGGCGCATGTCGAGGTCGTGCCCGCGCCGCGGCCCCGCGGCGAGGACTTCACCCGCGGCCACGGTTTCCACGACGTCGTCGACCGGCTGATCGCGCTGCTCGACGATCCCTCCGGCGGCCGGCCGTGATCGCGGCGCGGAGGGCGGGCGCCAGCGTGCTGGGCGGCGCCGTCCTGCTCGCGCTGTTCGAGGTGGTCGGCCGGACCGGGGCGGCCGGCAGCACCTGGCCGCCGCTGTCGTCCGTCCTCTCCTACAGCACCGGGGAGCCGGGCAGGACGATCCTTGTCCGCGCGGCCGGGGCGACCGTGACGGAGGCCGCGACCGGGCTGCTCGGCGGCGCCCTCGCCGGTGTCGCCGCCGCCGCGCTCGGCCTCGTCGTCCCGTGGCTGCGGGCCGGCATGAGCCAGCTCGCGGTCCTGCTCAGCACCGTCCCGCTGATCGCGCTCGGCCCGGTCCTCGTCACCACGGCGGGCGCCGAGCGGACGCCCGCGGTGATCGCGGCGCTCGGCGCGGGCTTCGCGGTCTTCGTCGCGATGTCCTCGGCGTTCTCCCGTCCGGCGACGAGCCTGGACGACCTGTTCCAGGTCCTCGGCGCGTCCCGGACGAGCACCCTGGCCCGGCTGCGCGCCCCGGCCGCCGTCCCGGCCTTCTTCGACGGGTTGGCGCTCGCCGCCCCGGCGGCCCTGCTCGGCGCGGTCGTGGGCGAGTGGTTCGGGGCGCCGCGCGGTATCGGCGTCCTGCTGGTGAGCTCGATGCAGAACTTCGACATCGTCCAGCTGTGGGCGCACGCGCTGTGCCTGTCGGTGGTGTCCCTGGCCGCGTACGGGACGCTGACCGCCGTCCGCGGGGCCTCGGTCCGCCGGTTCACCTGACGAGGAGGATCCCGTGAACGACGCCCATACCCCGCGGATGCTGCTGCGCTGCCTCCAGGTCTCCTGGCCGGCCGTCCTCCTCGTCGGCGGGTGGGCGCTGTGGGTCAAGGCGAACGGATACACCGAGCTGGTGGCCCCGATGCCGCAGCGCGTCGCCGCCGACATCGCCGGCCACCCCGGCGCCTACCTCGGGCCGGCGCTCACCACCACCTGGACGGCCCTCGCCGGCCTCGCCGCCGGGACGCTCGTCGGCGGCGTGCTCGCCGTCCTGGTCTGGTCCTCCCGGATCATGACGGCGGTGCTGACCCCGGCGGCGGTGCTGATGCGCTCGGTGCCGGTGGTGGCGATCGTGCCCGTCATGATCGGGTTGCTCGGCACCGGCCGGGCCGCGGTGGTCGCCATCACCGTGGTCGTGACGTTCTTTCCGGCGTTCAGCCTGGTGGCGTCCGGTCTGCGGGCGCCTCCGGCGGGCGTCCTGGACGTCTTCACGGTGCTCGGCGCGTCGAAGCGGGCCACCCTCGTCCGGCTGCTCGTCCCGTACGCGGCGCCGAACGCGCTGGTGGCCGTCCGCATCGCCGCTCCGAGCACGATCCTGTCGGCGATGCTGGCCGAGTTCCTCATCGGCAAGAGCGGCCTCGGGTTCATGTTCGTCGACTCCGTGTCGTACTCCCACTACGCCCGCGCGTGGGGAACCGGTGTCGTCGCCACGGGACTCGCGGTCGCGGCGTTCGTCGCGGCGACCCGGCTGGAGCGCCGGGTCCTCAACCGGGTGACCTGACTCCGGCCGGCCTGCACGGGAGAAACAGAAATGCGCGACAGTCGTGGATGGAATGTGGACGGCGAATTCCGGGTCAGCCCTTTCAACACCCGGCCGGAGCTTCACGAGGCGTACGACTGGCCCGACCCGTTCACCCTCATCGACAGCACACTCCGCAAGACGCTGTTCACGGCCGGGACCGTCACCACCATCGGCGGATTCCTGCGCATCGCCGAGGAACTCGCGTCGGCCGGTGTACGGCACGAAAGCCTGAACGTCGACTGGACCGGCGGCACAACGCCGCCCGAACGCCAACTCGAACTGGTCAGGGCCGTCGGCTCCCGCGACTTCGGGTTCACCCTGAACGTGTTCGCCGACACCCTGCTGTCCGACGGGACGCGGCCGACCGACGGGACGCGCGCGACGGCGGTCGGCATGCGCGAGACGGCCGAACTGCTGGTCGACCTCGGCGCCGACACGCTGGCCCCGGGGATCGTCCCGGCCGCCTCCGACGCCCGGGCGCGCCAGCTCGACGAACTGGAGGCGCTCTTCGAGGTCGCCCGCGGCCTGGACGTCGGCGTCACCGTCACCGTCGCACAGGTCGGCCTGCGCGACCTCGACGAGATGGTGCCCGCGGTCAACCGGGCGATCGAGCTCGGCGCGCTGCGGATCGACCTCATGGACTCGGTGAGCAGTCTCGGCCCCGAAGCGATGAAGGTCTTCGTCCGGGAGTTCCGTGACCGGCTGGCGGCGCCCGTGCCGCTGACCATGCACACCCACGACGACTTCGGCCTCGCCACGGCGTGCACCATCGCGGCCGCGTCGGCCGGTGCGTCTCCGGACGTCGCCGTCGGCGGAGTGTCGTACCGGTGCGGGTTCGCCGCGATGGAGGAGGTGGTGCTGGCCCTGGAGACCCTCTACGGCGTGCGCACCGGCATCGACCTGTCGGCGCTCACCCGGCTCGCGCGGACGGTGGCCGAGGAGTCGGGGCTTCCCGTCCCGCCGCTCAAACCGGTCGTCGGCCGGTACGCCCACCTGCGGCACATGCCGCGCGACGTCGCGGCCGTCCTGCGCGGCGGGCCGGACGCCTTCCCGCCGCCGTCGTCGTGTGTCGCTCCCGGAATGGTCGGCGCGCGGCTGGAGTGGGTGTGGGACGGTCTCGGCACCGACGACATGGCCGCGGCTTTGGCGGAGTCCCGTGGCGAGACGTTCACCGGCGAGGAGGCGGCGTCCGTCCGGCGTGCCCTCGACGCCGCGGTGGCCGAGATCGAGCGGTATCCGCGCTGGCTTGAGCCGGAACGCGTGGCCGAGATCGCCGAGAAGGCCCTCGCCGATCTGCGCGGCCGTTCGGACGCCGTCCCGGTCGAGGTGACCGGCTCCGCCGTCGAGGCGGGCGTGCAGGTCTTCGACGGGCTCGGCATGCGCCGGGCCACCGAGCTGGCGTACGCCTGCTGCGGCTGGGCGCCGTGGGCGGACCGGCTCGCCGCCGGGCGGCCGTACCGCACCTGGGACGCGCTGGACGAGGCGGCCCGCACGGGCCTCGCGGCCCTGCCGGACGACTCGCTGACGACGCTCGTGGACAAGCACCCGCCGATCGGCGCGACCACCGGAAACGCGGACCTGGCGGCGAACGCGGACCTGGCGGCGAACTTCTCCCGGCTCGAACAGTCCTCTCTCGCCGCGTCGCTGACGCTGCTGCGCGAACTGGCCCGGCTCAACGCGTCCTACCGGGACCACTTCGGCTTCACCTACCTCGTCGCGGCCGAAGGACGGAGCGGCGCCGAACTCGTCGCGAACATCCGGCGCCGCATGGAGAACTCCCGGTCGCGGGAGCTTTCGGTGGCCCGTGCGGAACTGACCGCGATCGTCCGGACGAGGCTGCGCCGCACGACCGCCGCCCTGACCACGTCAACCCCCTGAGGGACCCGCTCAGCGGGCGTCCCCTACGAAGCGTGGTTTCCCGGCGCTGAGGGTTCGGCGCCAGTGGGGTGCGGATGATCAAGGCGCTTCAGCGTCTGCCGCCGGGCTGGCGGTCCATGGCGGCCTGGGCGATCAGTTTGCACCAGCCGAGATCAGCGGCTTCGCCGTGTGCCTCGCTCACGGCGTCAAGCCAGCGCTGCCAGAAGCCGTCCCTGCTCCATGCGGTGAAGCGCCGGTGCGCGACGGAGTGTGAGATGCCGAACTGCGCAGGCAGTTGCTGCCAGCCGCAGCCCGAGGCGAGCACGTAGACGACGGCGGTGAAGGCCGCGCGCTCACTGCCCGAGCCGGAGGGCAGCAGTGGTTCGGCGACGACCCAAAGCACGTCGGGTACGAGACGTTGCGCCAGGATCGGGCTGAGCCCGGCGGACGGACGGCCCCGGGTCTCCTTGACGTCCGTCGTCGGGGTCTGCTGGTGCGGAAGTACGCCGCCGGTCTCCGCCCGGTACGCCCTCCACTGCGTCAGCAGATCCTGATGGCTGCCGCAGATCCAGCGCATGTAGTCGCGCATGTTGGTCAGGCGGCGGCGAGGCGCTTCCTCCTCGGGACCGAGCAGCGCGAGAGCGTGGTCGGCCAGTTCCTCCTGCCGCTCCAGATAGCGCCGTTCACCGGCCAGGAAGCTGCCCCACACGTCGTCGTCGACGCGGAAGTAGTGGCTGCGCTCGCCGGGTACCGCGTGCCGCCTGATGAATCCGGCCTCGACCAGGCGGCGGGTGGCGAGCGAGACCGAACCGGCGCTCACCCGCAGGGCGCGCGCCAGCTCCGCCGAGGAGACGTGGGGCACGTCGGTGATCAGCAGGTAGGCGACGATGCGCCCGTCCATGCGAGGGCTGCCGGCCGCCTCCCAGACGAGCCCGACCTCCTCCACGAACGACTCCCGGCTCAGCGTGCCGCCGCCGTGACGTCCGGTGCTGCCGTAAGCGCTGCCTTCGGCGTCGCCGCCCATGGTCTCCTCCACGTAAGTTTTCATCTCATTCTAAAAGTTTCGCATCTTTGCATTGACATGCCATCTCGGCGACGTCCAGTATCCCCGTAACGCGTCTCGGCGAGCATCCACCCCGGGCTCGTCGGTTCGGGTGAGACACGCCCTCGCGTCCCCCCACGGAGGTCGTCATGCAGAGATCATCCAGGTTCGCCGTGTCGGTGAGCCTGCCGACCGCGCTCGTCCTGGCCCTCGCGGGCTGTTCGGGCGACAGCGGTTCCTCGGCCGCGACCGGCGGATTCTCCGTCGCCGTCGGCGAGCCCGACCATCTCACCCCCGGCCGCTCCACCCTCGGCTACGACGAGCTACGCGTCCTGTTCGCGCCCCTGGTCAGGGTCGACGAGAAGGGAAAGGTCAGCTACGTCCAGGCGAAGTCGGTGACCTCCACCGACGCCCGGCACTGGACCATCGAACTCCGCCCCGGGTGGACGTTCCACAACGGTGAGGCGGTCACCGCGCAGAGTTACGCCGACGCCTGGAACGCCACCGCCTACGGACCCAACGGCTGGGCCGGCAACGGTCAGCTCGTCGGGCTCGAGGGTTACGCGGCGCTGAACCCGGACAAAGGCAAGCCGAAGACCAAGACGCTGTCGGGCGTGAAGGTGGTCAACGCCACGACGTTGAAGGTCACACTCTCCAGCCCCGACGGCCAGTTCCCGCTCCAGCTCACCCCGAACCAGACCGGCTTCTACCCGCTGCCCAAGGCCGCGTTCGAGAATCCCGGCGCCTACGACAAGAAGCCGATCGGCAACGGCCCCTACGAGATGACCACCGCGTGGAAGCCCGCCGGGGGCACCACGGTCACCGCGTACAAGAGATATCAGGGCACCAAACCCAAGTCGTCCGCCATCACCTTCAAGAGCTACACCGACCTCAACACCGCCTACACGGACGCGCTGGCCGGCAACACCGACCTCCTCTTCGTGCCGGTCGACAAGTTCGGCCAGGCCAAGGCCGACTTCGGGGACCGTCTGTTCACGTACGAGGCGCCCTCGCTGGAGCTCATGACGCTGCCGCTGTTCCTCGACCGGTTCGGCGACGTCCGGCTGCGCAAGGCGCTGTCCATGGCGATCGACCGGGCGGCCGTGAACAAGGCCATCTACGGCGGCCTGTACACCCCGGCCACCTCCCTCACGCCGCCCTCCGAGGTCGGCGCGCAGACCGGGATCTGCGACGCCTGCACCTTCAACCCGGCGGCGAAGGCGCTGCTCAAGGAGGCGGGCGGCTGGTCCGGGGGACTGACGATCACGTACCCGGGCGGCCTCGGCCTCGACGAGCTCTACAAGGCGATCGCCAACCAGATCCGGCAGAACCTGGGCATCGCCGAGGTCCGGGCCGTCCCCACCGCCGACTTCCCGGAGTTCAGCGAAAAGGTGATCGGCAAGAAGCTCACCGGTCTCAGTCACGCGCACTGGGGCGCCCTGTACCCGAGCATGCAGAACACCCTGCGCGGCATCTTCACCAAGGCCGGCGGCTGCATGTGCAGCAGCTACAGCAGCGGCGACGTCGACAAACTGCTCCAGCGGGCTGACGCCGCGACCGACATGGCCGAGGCGCAGCGGCTCTACAACGACGCCCAGAAGCGGATCCTTCAGGACTTCCCGGCGATCCCTCTCTTCTACGGCACAAGCGTCTTCGCCAGTACGGCCAACGTGACCGGGGTGACGGTGGGCCCGGCCGACGTCGATCTCACCCGGATATCCGTCGCCGGTTGACCGTCGCCCGGCCGGCGCACGCCACCACGCTCCTGCAACCCCTCGAACCCGGAGATCCCCATCCGCATGGCAGCCTCGACATCCGAGCCGTCCGCCGCGTCCGTCTCCCCGGCGGCCGGACTCGACATCTGGGTGCGGCGCGCGACCACCGTGCCCGAAACCCACGCCTATCCCCCCGTGGACGAGCTCCTCGCCGCATTCCGGGAGTTGGCCGGCCGGCACCCCGGCCTGGTGACCGAGCGCCGGATCGGTACCTCCACTCTCGGCGAGCCCCTGTACAGCTTCACGGTGCACGACGGGACGGCCACCGCCGACGACGACGCCTATGTCGTCGTCGGCGGTGTGCATCCCAACGAACCGGTCGGCGCGGTCACGACGCTGCACCTCGCCACCACCCTGTGCGAGGAGCCGGAACTGCGGGCGCGCTTCGGCGGCGCCTGGCACATCGTGCCCTGCATCGACCCGGACGGGGCCCGGCTCAACGAGGGCTGGTTCGCCGCCCCCGCCGACAAGCGGGTGTACGGTCGCCACTTCTACCGGCCGGCCGGCCGCCAGCAGGTCGAGTGGACGTTCCCGTTCGCCTACAAGAAGGCGTACTTCGACCGCGTCCTCCCCGAGACGCTGGCGCTGATGCGCCTGATCGACGCCACCCGGCCGCGCTTTCTGACCACCCTGCACAATTGCGAGGCGGGTGGCGTCTACTACTACATGAACCGCCCGGCCCCCGGCTTGTTCGGCGTCCTCGACGCGATCCCGGCCTCCGTGGGGATGCCGCTGGCGACCGGCGAGCCCGAGGCCGCCCATATCCCCCGCTACGCCCCGGCCGTCTACGGCTGCATCGACATGAAGGAGGCCTACGACTACCTGGAAGATCTCGGGGTCGACGCCGCCGCCAATATCGAGGGTTCGTCGAGCGCCGCCTACGCCGAGCGGTACGGCACGTTCTATTTCGTGACCGAGGTCCCGCACTGGAGCCACCCGGACGCCGGCGACGCCACCCCCACCGAGAAGCGGTACGCCCACGTGGTCCGGCGCCGGGCGCGGGGGCTGGCCGACACTGGGGCGTTCCTGACCCGCGTCCTCGACGCGGCCCGTCCCCACCTGACCATTCCGTCTCCCTTCCTGCGGGCGGTCGGTGACTTCGCGGCGTCGCTCACCGAGGCCGCCGGGACGGAGACGGCGCGCGCCGACGACCTGCCCGACCGGGCCGCCACGGTCTCCGAGATCTACGCCTGCGAGACGAGCGTGCACAGCAGCCGCATCCGCTTCGGCGGCATGCTGCTGCGCACCCTGAACGCCGAAGTGGTCGCCGGCACCGCCACCGTCGAGGTGCGCCGGTGTCACGACGAGTTGCTGAAGACGTACGAGACCTGGGAGCGCGAGGCCGATCCGGTCACCGGCGACCCCATCCCCATCGCCACCCTGGCCGGCATCCAGTACGCCGCGCTCCTCGCCGCCGCCGACCACGCCCACGCCGAGCGCCCCGACCACACCGGGCACCCCGACCGTGCTTCGTGCCCCGACCACTCCGCGGAACCGCGATGACGTACCTGATACGCCGGCTGGCGGAGGCGCTGATCGTATTCTTCGGCGTCAGCCTGGTCATCTACGCGATGACGTACGTCCTGCCCGGTGACCCCATCGCCGCCCTCGCGGGTGACCGGCCGCTGGCCCCGAGCGTGGTGCGGGCGCTGCGCGAGCAGTATCACCTGGACGAGCCGTTGCTCGTCCAGTACGGCCACTACCTGGCCGGGCTGTTCCACGGCGACCTCGGCACGGACTTCAACGGCCGTTCGGTGTCCGCGCAGATGGCCGAACGCTGGCCGGTCACCATCAAGCTGGCCCTGACCGCGTGGGTGATCGAGGCGCTGGCCGGCGTCGGGCTCGGGGTGCTCGCGGCGCTGCGCCGGGGCACCTGGACGGACCGCACGGTGCTCGCGTTCACGATCGGCGCCACGTCGATCCCGGTGTTCGTGCTCGCGTACACGGCGCAGGTCGTCCTCGGCGTGAAACTGGGGCTGTTCCCGGTCGCCGGGACCACCGACGGTTGGCCGGCGAGTTATCTGCTGCCGGCGTTGTGCGTGGCGGCCTTCGGGCTGGCGTCGGTGTGCCGGCTGGTCAGGGCCGAGGTGATCGAGAACCTCCGGGCCGACTACGTCCGTACGGCCGTCGCCAAGGGCCTGACCCGGCGCCGGGTGGTCGGCGTCCACGTCCTGCGCAACTCCCTGATACCGGCCGTCACCTAT
Organism: Actinomadura sp. 9N215; assembly: GCF_044326345.1. Taxonomy (NCBI): domain Bacteria; kingdom Bacillati; phylum Actinomycetota; class Actinomycetes; order Streptosporangiales; family Thermomonosporaceae; genus Actinomadura; species Actinomadura sp. 9N215. Next base: position 27,175 of record NZ_JBIRBA010000003.1, read on the forward strand.
CTCGCCGTCGACCTCGGCTATCTGCTCGGCGGCACCGTGATCATCGAGGGCGTCTTCAACCTGCCGGGCATCGGCCAGCTGCTCTTCCAGTCCATCCGCGGCCACACCGGACCCACGGTGGTGGGGGTGTCGACCGCCCTGATCATGATCTTCCTTGTCGCGAGCGTCCTGGTCGACCTCCTCAACAGCCTCCTGGACCCGAGGATCCGCCGTGATTGACACCGTGTCCGCGCCGCCGGACGGCACCGCGCCGCCCTCCGGCGCCGGCTGGCGGGATCTGCGCCGCAGACCCGTCTTCCTCCTCACCGGCGGCTGCGTTCTGCTGCTGCTCCTTGTCGCCGCCGCGCCGGGACTCTTCGCGGGCTGGTTCGGTCACGGCGACCCCACGGTCTGCGACCTCGGGCACAGTGCGCGGAGGCCGTCCGCCGGCCACCCCTTCGGCTACGACGTCCAGGGCTGTGACGTGTACGCGAACGTCATCCACGGAGCGCGCGCCTCGCTCGGCGTCGGTCTCCTCGCCACCGGCTGCGGGCTGGCCGTGGCACTGATCCTGGGCTGCCTGGCCGGAATGGCCGGACGGCTCGTGGACAGCGTGATCGCCCGGCTCACCGACGTGTTCCTCGGCTTCCCCTTCCTGCTCGGCGCGATCGTCGTGCTCAACAGCGTCACCGCCCGCAACGTCCCGGCCGTGGCCGGAGTACTTGCGCTGTTCGGCTGGCCGGCCATGACCCGGGTGGTCCGGGCCTCGGTCCGGTCGGTGCGTGAGGCCGACTACGTGGTGATGGCCCGCGGCCTCGGCGCGAGCCAGTGGCACATCGTCCGGCGGCACATCGTGCCCAACGTGCTCACCCCGGTCCTCGTCCTGGCCACCATCACCGTCGGCGGTGTCATCGTGGCCGAAGCGACGCTGACCTTCCTGGGGGTCGGGCTGCAGGCGCCCTCGATCTCCTGGGGACTGCAACTGGCCAACGCGCGGAGCTCCTTCCAGACGCACCCGCATCTACTGATCTTCCCCGGTCTCTTCCTGTCCTTCACCGTCTTCGTGCTCATCACCTTCGGCGACACCGTCCGTGACGCCCTGGACCCGAGAGGACGGTGACCATGAACGGCATCACGCCGGCCGGCCCGGCACCGCTGCTGGACGTCGAGGACCTGACGGTCGACCTGCTCTCCCGCGGCGGTTCCGGACGAAGCGCCGGACGAAACGCCGGGCGGATCGTCCACGGAATCTCCTTCCACCTGGACGAGGGCGAGACCCTGGCGCTGATCGGCGAGTCGGGGTGCGGCAAGAGCATCTCCGCGATGGCCGTCATGGGCCTGCTCTCCGACGGCACCGCCCGGGTCGGCGGCAGCGTCCGGTACCGCGGCGTGGGCCTGCTCACCGCGGCCCCCGACCAGGTGCGCGCCAAGCGCGGCAGGCATATCGCGATGATCTTCCAGGACGCCCTGTCCGCCCTCAACCCCACGCTCACCGTGGGGTTCCAGATCGCCGAGGCGATACGGGTCCACGAGGGCGTCGGCCGCCGCGAGGCCCGCGCCCGCGCCGTCGAGCTGATGGCCCGCGTCCGCATCCCGGACCCGGCCCGCCGCTACCGCGACCACCCGCACCGGTTCTCGGGAGGCATGCGCCAGCGCGTCATGATCGCGATGGCCATGGCGCTCGGACCGGACGTCCTCATCGCGGACGAGCCGACCACCGCCCTGGACGTCACCGTGCAGGCCCAGATCATGGAGATCCTCGCCGAACTCCGTGCGGAGACCGGCTCCGCGCTGCTGCTGATCACCCATGATCTCGGACTCGCCGCCACGACCGCCGATCGCGTCGCCATCATGTACGCCGGGCACATCGTGGAGCAGGCACCGGTCCAGGACCTCTACGATCATCCCCTTCACCCCTACACCAAGGGGCTGCTCGCCGCCGTGCCCCGCCTGAGGGGGCAGGCCGACGACCTCACCCCCGTCCCGGGCGCCCCGCCCGGCCCGGGCCTGCTGCCGCCCGGCTGCCCCTTCCACCCGCGCTGTCCGAACGCCCGCGAACCCTGCGCGACGCGGCGGCCCGAGCTGTCCCCGGTCCCGTCCGCACGACTCGTCGCCTGCCACTATCCGCTGGAGGTCTCCGGTGCCCCCTGACACCCCGGCCGACGCCCCGGCCGACAACACGCCCGGCACCCCGCTGCTCGAAGCCCGCGGGCTGGTCAAGGGCTACGGCACTGGCGGGCTGCTCGGCGGCGGCCGGACCCGGGCGACGGTGAGAGCCGTCGACGGCGTCGACCTCACCCTGCGGCGCGGCACCACGCTCGGCCTGGTGGGCGAGTCCGGGTGCGGCAAGTCGACCCTCGCCCGCCTCCTGCTGGCCCTGGACCGCCCCACGTCCGGCACCGTCCTCCTGGAAGACCGGGACCTGCTGCGCCTGCCGCGTGCCGAACTGCGCCGCCGCAGGCGCGACATCCAGCTGGTCATGCAGGACCCGTACACCTCGCTCGACCCGCGGCTCACGGCGCTGGAGATCGTCCGGGAACCGCTGGACATCCACCGCGACCTGATGCCGAAGCAGGACCGCTCGACCAGGGCACGCGAGCTGCTCGAAATGGTCGGGCTCGACCCGGGACACGCGCACCGCCACCCCCACCAGTTCTCGGGTGGCCAGCGTCAGCGCCTCGGCATCGCCCGTGCGCTCGCGCTGCGCCCGAAGGTCCTCGTCTGCGACGAACCGGTGTCCGCGCTCGACGTGTCCGTCCAGGCGCAGGTCATCAATCTCCTCAGGCGACTACAGAAGGAGTTCGGGCTGTCGTACGTCTTCATCGCCCACGACCTGGCCGTCGTCCGGCACATCGCCGACGAGGTCGCCGTCATGTACCTGGGCCGGATCGTCGAACACGGCGACCGCGACACCGTCTACGCCCGTCCCGCCCACCCTTCCACCAGGGCGCTGCTCTCCGCCGTCCCCGAACCGGACCCGCGCCGCAGGGGCGCGGCCGGACGGATCGTCCTCCGGGGCGACCCACCGAGCCCGACCCGGCCGCCCACCGGGTGCGCCTTCCATACGCGCTGCTGGAAGAGACAGGAAGTCTGCGCCGAGGAACGACCGGTGCTGTCCGTGCCGGCGGCCGGTACAGACCGGCGGGCCTCCTGCCACTTTCCGGAGAACTGACCGATTTCCGGAGAACTGACCGACGGAACGAGCAGATGCTGCAACAGGAGATATTCCGGGTAGCCGATCCCGGGTGGATCCGGGAGTTCGCGAGGGCCCACTCCTGGGCCACCCTGATCAGCCACACCGCACCAAGGGGACTGGTGGTCTCCCACCTTCCGGTACTGGTGGACCAGGACGCGGCGGCCGCCCCCCTCACCCTCCTCGGCCACCTCGCCCGGACGGACGCCGAGGCGCACGAACTCGGCTTCCATGACGTCGTCGTCGTGCTCCAGGGACCGCACGGATACATTTCGCCGGTCTGGTACGGGGAAGCACCTCACGTCCCGACATGGAACTTCACCGTCCTGCACGTGCACGGCCGTCCCGAGGCCCTCGATCCGGCCGACACCTACGACGTACTGTCCGCGACCGTCGACCACTTCGAGAACCGCTTCTCCGAACCGTGGCGGCTCACCCAGGTGGAGGGGTACGCCCGCCGGATCGCCGCCGCCGTGACCGGATTCCGGCTGTCCGCCACGCGTGTGACGGCCAAGGCCAAGCTCGCCCAGGACGAGCGCGACGACGTCGTCCACCGGCTCGTGAAAGCCCTCGAATCCGACCAGCCCCACGCCAACGCCGAACTCGCCCGTGCCATGAGCGACATCCGGAGGAAGCCTTGACCCCCACTGGTACCGGGCCCGTCACCCTGGTCCGAGTCCACCTCGGCGCCGGCGGGCCGCTGAGGGACGTCCGTATCGCCGACGGCCTCGTCACCGCCGTCTTCCCGGCGGGTACGGCACCCCGCGACGGAGGACGGCGCCTCGACCTCGACGGCCGTACCCTCCTGCCCGGCCTGTGGGACTCCCACGTCCACATGCTCCAGTGGGCGGGCGTGCGCCGCCGGCTCGACGTGTCCGGCGCCGCCTCGGCCAGAGCCGCGGCCGACGCGGTCGCCAGACGGGCCGACGTCCTGCCGCTCGGCGAACCGCTCGTCGGCTACGGCTTCCGCGACGGGATGTGGCCGGACGAACCCCACAAGGACCTGCTGAACGCCGTCGTCCCCGACCGGCCCGTGCTGCTGATCAGCATGGATCTGCACTCCGCCTGGCTCAACCCGGCGGCGCTCGCCCTGGTGGAACGAGGTGACCACCCCACGGGACTGCTGCGCGAGCGGGAATGCATGCAGGCGATCGTCACGCTCACCACCGTGCCGGCGGAGGTGACGGACCGCTGGGTCCAGGAGTCGTGCGTCGCCGCCGCCGCGCGGGGGATCACCGGCATCGTCGACTTCGAATACGCCGACAACATCGCGGACTGGGCCCGCCGGATGAACGCCGCGGCCGTGCCGCTCCGGGTGGCCGCGGCCGTCTGGCCCCCGTACCTGGAGGACGCGATCAGCCGCGGGCTGCGCACCGGTCAGACGCTCGGCACGCCGGGCGGGCTACTGGAGGTCGGGCCGTTCAAGCTGCTCACCGACGGCTCGCTCAACACCCGCACCGCACTGTGCCACGATCCGTACCCGGGTTCGGACCCCGCGGCTCCCGGCTCTCACGGGCTGGAAGAGGTGACACCACAGGAGCTGGTCACCCTGCTGCGCCGGGCCTCGTCGAGTGGAATCGTGCCCGCCGTGCACGCGATCGGGGACCGCGCCAACGAGATGGCTCTCGACGCGTTCGAGGCGGTCCGCTGCCACGGCCGCGTCGAACACGGCCAGCTGCTCACCGCCAAGGACATCCCGCGCTTCGCGGAACTCGGCGTCACGGTCGGCGTCCAGCCCACCCACGCCGTGGACGACCGGGACGTCGCCGACCGCCACTGGGCGGGCCGCACCCACCGTGCCTACGCCTTCGCCGACCTGCTCGCGGCCGGAGCCGTCCTGGAGCTGGGCTCCGACGCTCCCGTCGCGCCACTCGACCCCTGGCTGACCATCGCCTCCGCCGTCACCCGGACCGACGGCGAGCGCCCGCCGTGGCATCCCGAACAGCGCATCCCGGTGGCCGCCGCCCTGACCGGATCCGCCCAGGGCCGACGGCTGATCCGTGCCGGTGACCGCGCGGACCTGGTGGTGACCGACACCGACCCGCTCACCGCGAACCCCCGCACGCTGCGCGACATGCCGGTCCACGCCACGATGCTCGCCGGCACCTGGACACACCCGCCGTCCTGACCCCCTCAGCTGACGACCACGGTGGAGGCGCCGTCGTTTGGTTGGCGGTTGTGTGTCGGGCGGGCGGCTAGGACCCAGGGTTGGCCACGTCGCCGATGTGCAGGTCGCGGCCCGCCACGTAGGTGCCCGATTGGTGGAGGTCGTTGGCGGCTATGGCTCCGGAATCGGTGATCTGGAGCTGACGGATCTCGGCTTGGTCGACTTGTTCGAGGAGTTGTTCCAGGCGGGCGGCGAAGTCGGGGTCGGCGGCGAGGAGTTCGACGAGGGCGTTCTGCAGGGCGGCCCTTCGACCTTCGTTCTCGGGTTGGGCTTCGGCGCCGTCGAGAACAGCCTCCTCATAGGGAGTGCCGGTCACGCGGCTGCGGATCGTCCGGTAGAGCTCCACGATGTGCTTGGAGGCGCCGTCCGATGCGGCTTCGCCGAGGCGTGCCAGACCTCCGCCGGCGATCTGGCCGAGGTAGGGGACGAGTGCGCCGACCGCGGCGGCGGCCAGGGTGACTGGTTCCATGATGCTTCCTCAGGGTCGGTTCAGGCCGAGGCGGGTGAGGATGGCTTCGGCCGCGGCGGCGTGGCCCGCGGTCGGGTCGATCTTGGCGAGGCCGAGCAGCGCGAGCGCCTCACCATGGGGGTCGGCGGCTCCGCGCAGGAAGGTCAACGCGGCATCGTAGGAGCGTGCCGCCGCTCGATGCCTGCCTGCGCGACGTTCAAGATCGGCGCGTTCACGGAACGCGTTTCCCTGGCCGAGAAGGCTGCCGACGACTTCGAAGTGGCCGATCGCTTTTTCCAGCAGTGAGGAATCGCGCAGGAAAAGCGCCTGCCACAGCAGGGCGGTGCCCAGGCCGTCCTGTTCCGGAACGTCCATGGCGGCGAAGATGCGCTGTGCTTTCTGCAGTTGCTCAACGTCCTGTCCCGCCGCGCCCAGATGGACGAGCGCCCAGCCTGTGCCGTAGAGATCGCCGATCTCGGTGAAGAGCTCCAAGGCTTGCCTGTTGTGTTCGATCGCCTCGCCGATCCGGTCGTACTGGCGGAGAATCCGACCCAGATGGTTGTGGGCCCATGCCTGGCCTTGCCGGTGTTCGATGCGTTGGAAGATGCGCAATGCCTCGTGGTGGTGATGCTCGGCTTCCGCGAGGCGCCATTGCGCGCCTCGCACCGAGCACAGGTTGTTGTGCGCCCAGGCTTCGGCCGCCTGGTCCCCCACGCTGCGGAGCAGGTCGATCGCGCGGGTGAGGGTGGTTTCCGCGCCGTCCAGATCACGGCGCCAGAACTGGACGTGCCCCAGTGTCCGGAGCACCAGGCCCTCGCCGTGGGGGTCGGCGACGGCGCGGAAGATCTCGGCAGCCTGGTCCAGGCAGTGCTCTGCCTCGTCGTAGCGGTGGGTCTCGCGATACAGCGTGCCCAGGTGGGACAGCACATCGGCGCGGGGCACCGCCGCGGTGGGGTCCGTCCGCAGCAGGGTCAGCGCCGCGACGCTCTCCTCGATCGCCTCGGTCAGCCGCCGGTTCTGCCGCAGCGGCCACGAGCGCATGTGCCGTGCGACGGCCAGCGCGACGGGATCGGTGAGCCTGGAAGCGGACTCCACCGCCAGTTCCGCGCCTTCCAGCCAGTCCGACCAGTCCCCCCGGACTTCGAAATAGCCCGCCAGGTGCGAGACGACACGCCAGGGAACGTCGTCACGCCCGGTTTCGGCGGCCTGACGCATGAGGGCCATCAGGACCCGGTGCTCGGTGTCGAGTCCCCGCAGCGCCGCCTCGTATGCGGCATCGTCGGCCGAACGTCGGCCGTCGACACCGATATGGCCGCCCCAATGGGTGACGGTCTCAACAGCCCAGGCCAGGGCGCGGTCTACTGCCGCTTCCTGTTCGTCGCCGGTATCCTCGGCGGCTGCTCTTTCCTGCGCGAAGACCTTGACCAGATCATGGAACCGACCACGATCCCGGTCGACCGGTTCGATCAGGTGAGTGTTGAACAGTTCCGCGAGTGTCTCCTCCGCTGCCCCGGTGCCGTTGACGGCCATGGCCAATGCGGTCCCGAAGTCCGGGACCGCGATAAGGCTCAGCAGGCGGAAGTGCCGCGCGGCTTGCGGGCTGAGCTCCTGATAGCTGACGGAGAAGCTGGACCTCAGGTCCAGGTTGTCGGTCTGGAGTAGATCCAGCCGTTCCGCAGCGAGACGGTCGGCGAAGCTGCTCAACGGCAGCCGCTTGTTCGCCGGTTTGGTGAGTTGGGCCCCGGCCATGTGCAGGGCCAGCGGCAGCCCTCCGCACAGTTGGACGATCCTGCGCGCCGCGTCCGGCTCGGCAGCGACGCGATCCGCGCCGATCCGCGTTTCCAGCAGGGCGTGGGCCTCGTCGTCGGGCATGCTGCCCAGATCCATCTCCCGAATACCTTCCAGCTCGGAGAAGCTACGCCGGGACGTCATGATTACCCCGCAGTCGGGGCGGTTGGGCAACAATTCCATGACCTGACTGACCGACGTCACACTGTCGAGCAGAAGCAGCGTCGGTTTGCGCAGCTCGGCGTGGAAGACCTCGATGCGGCCCGGAAGGCTTTCAGGAATCCGGTTCTCGGGAAGACCGAGTTGAAGCAGCAGCCGGAACAGCGCTTCGGAAACGTCCAGCTCAGGCAAGCCCGTCTGGCTCAATTCCAAGAACAGCTGCCCGCCGGGATAGCCGGGAGCGACATCTCGCGCCACACGGAGGGCCAGCGAGGTCTTCCCGCACCCCGGCCCGTTGAGAACATTCACCAGCGGAAACGGATTGCGCTGGTAGTCCAGCAAAGTGCCCAGATACTCGCGTTGCCGGGTCCGGCCGATGAAGGTCGTCACCCCACGGCGTAACCCGGTAACCGGGCCTCTAGGCCGCGGAACGTCGCCCTGGTGGTAATGGATGCTCATCGTGCCGATGTGAGTATCACGGCCTGCCACGAACTGCCCGTCCTGGTGAATGTCACGGCCCGCTGACGCACCGGAACCGGACTCGTGTCCACCACCTACCGGGTTCTCCATGGGCACGAGTCTCCGTGATCGCCGTAGCCCTTGTCCACGCGATGCGCTCCAGACGACCGTGCCCCATGAGCCCAGGGTGGGCAATACTGCCTACATGCCCGATTTCCCGCTCAGCATCGCCCAGGTATCGGAGCATGCCAGCCCCCTCGCCGAGGACATCGGCAGCATCGACTCGGGGGGCCAGAACATCTACGTCCGTGAACTCTCCCTGACACTGGCCTCCCAGGGCCACCACGTCACGGTGTTCACCCGGCGCACCTCCCCGGATCAACCCGTTCGTGTCCGCCTGGCTACCGGGGTCCAGGTGATTCACATCCCCGCCGGCCCGGCCCGGCAACTCCCCAAAGAGGACCTGGCGCCGCTGATGGGCGACTTCGGCGACCAACTCGCCCTGCATTGGCAGGAAGAACCACCCGACCTGGTCCACGCCCACTATTGGATGAGCGGCATCGCCGCCCTCGCCGGGGCACGCCGCACCGCGATCCCCGTCGTCACGACCTTCCACGCTTTGGGACTGGAACGGATCGCCCACCATCCCACCCCCCACGAGAACGATCAACGAGAAAGAGAGAGAGAGAGAGAGTCGGATCCGAACGCGCCGTTGGCCAAGTGGCCGATGCCATCATCGCGCTCACCCCCGAAGAGGTCGAATACCTCACCGGCCCGAACGGCATCCCGCCGAGCAAGATCACGACAATTCCGGTGGGAGTGAACCTGGACCAATTCACACCCCACGGCGACGCCTTCCCACGTAACGACCGCCTTCGCGTGGTGACCGTCGGACGCATGGTGCCTCGCAAAGGCGTGGACACGGTCATCGAAGGCTTTGCGCAAGTAGCCGAAACATTCAACGCCGAACTGCTCATCGCGGGCGGCCCAGCGCGAGACGCCCTGTCCGCCGATCCCACCGTGCGGCGCCTGCATGACCTCGCCCGAAAACTCGACGTCGACACCAGAACCGAATTCCTCGGACGCGTCTCCCATGAACGCGTCCCTGAACTTCTACGGTCCGCCGATGTCTTCGTCTGCGCACCGCACTACGAACCCTTCGGCACCGCCGCGCTCGAAGCCGCCGCCTGCGGAATCCCCGTCATCGCACCCGCGGTCGGCGGCCTCCGGCACCACGTCCAGGACGGACGAACGGGAACACTCATTCCGGCGGCCGACCCCGATGCCCTCGCGGCCGCCCTGGTCACCCTTCTCAGCAACTCCCGGATACGCGGCGACATGGGGGCGGCTGGGGCCGCCAACGCCTTCCGCTATTCCTGGCCTGCCGTCACCGGTCAGATCCTCGCCCTTTACCGATCCATGCTGAAACACCGATGAGGCGCTGTTTTCCAGGGGTGGGCTCTCACCAGTCCTCGGTGATTTCCGGCCACTGGGCGCCGTCTTCGGCGGCGGGCGGATCGACGGACCGCACCCACTCCACGAAGGCGTCGAGACGGTCGGCTATATCCTCCACGCACGCGGCGTCGAAGGGATCGGCGCCCAGGATCAGCTTTCTCAGCACCTGGGAGGCCCTTTCGTACCGCCAGTACGCGTCCACGAAGAGCGAGACCGAGGAGTTGAAGAGGCTCGGTGACTGGTACGGGAACTCGGGGTTCTTCTTCCGGTGAGCCGCGAGGAGAGCCGGATTCCGGCTCCAGAATTCGGCGGTCTCCTCCATGTCCATCGGCGGGGGCGGCAGCATGTACACGGCGCCCGTGCCCGCCACGGCGACGACGCGGGCGTCGCTGTGGTACTTCACCAGGCCGTAGAGGTGCTCGCCGGGGAATTCGGTCTCGGTGCGGACGGCGTCCTGGAAATCGACGTCGAACAGCCCGCCGGAGCTGTTCGGCAATCCCCATCTGACGAGCGCGTCACGGTCGGCCTCCGGCAGCCGCCACCGTCCGATCCGGGCGGGGTCGGCGAGTGCCTGCTGCTGGGGGGCGACGATGTCGTCCAGGCGTGCGGCCAGCACCCGGTCGAACTCCTTGAGCGTCGCCGCGACCTCGGCGCTCGTCATGAAGTCGTTGCTCTCGGACACCGGCGCCTCCACGCACGGGGAACGGACGGATGGAAGGGTGGAAGGTGCCGGCCCGGAGGCCGGCACCCTTCCGACGACCCTAGACGGTGGAGCTCAGAACCCTCGGCTCTCGTTCATGGCGCGCCTGAGCGCCGCGGCGTTGGATCTCGTGGAGCCCGAGAGACTCCACGTCAGCTTGGCTCCTGCCTCGGTGTACCTCTTGACCAGGTTCATGCACCTGTTCTCCTTCTTGCTGCACGGTATCCGTTCGGAATAGATCTCCTTGACGCTGCCGGGATCGATCTCGTGCTTCCGGAGGAAGTTGTCGATGATCTGTTCGGAGTGCAGCCCCTCGCGGATGTTGGCCTCGATGATGTGATCGAAGGTGCCGTCGCCCTTGTCGACCTTGAATACGGCCACGTTCTGGTAGGAGCTGAGCGCCTTGCCGGACGGGTTGGCGCCCATCCGGTAGGCGTGCGCCATCTCCGGCAGGCCGCCGGAGTTCAGCGGGACCTCTCCGCAGTTGTGGACCAGCAGGCCCGTCCCGCCCGCGACGACGTAGTAGGTCGGGTTGCCCTTGATCGAGAGGTTGTACGCCCCGGTGAGGGAGGTGTACGCCTTGACCGCGGTGACCCTGGCCCAGTTCCCGTCGGACGTGCGCAGCCAGGTGCCCGGGGTCAGCAGCGCGGCGGCGGCCCAGGTTCCCCGCTCGGGCAGCCAGAACCGGTGGCCGGCGGTGGCGACGACGGTGCCGGTGCGGCCGCCGTCCTTGCCGTCGGGGTCCACCGTGACCTGGACGAGCGCCTTGCGGCCCCATCCGGACATCGTGCCGCCCACGGCGCGGGACCGCGCGGCGCCCGTCTCCGGGTCGGTGGCCGCGACCCTGTCGCCCTTCCTGACCTGCTCGATCGGCTTGAGCGAGCCGTCGGCCATCCGCACCCGCGTACCGGGCACGAAGCTGTTGGGCACCTTGCAGGTGGCGGCGGGCGGGTCCGGCTCGGGCTTCGGTTTGGGCGCCGGAGCCGGATCGGTCTTGGGCGGCGGCGCGCCGGGCCCGGGATCGGTCTTGGGCGGCGTACCGGGCCCCGGATCCGTCTTGGGCGGCGTGCCCGGCCCCGGATCGCTCTTCGGCACGCTCGGCGGATCGACCCGTTTGCCCGCGTCGCTCGCGGCGCTGACGGCGTCGGCGCCGCGCTTGGCCCACTTGGCCCCGGTCGCGCCCCAGCCGAGGCCGGGGACCATCGCCGCGGCCGACAGCGCCGCGTCCAGGCAGGCGCCGTCGACGCCGACCGCGCACTCGACGCCGTACCAGGCGGCGTTGACGCCGTCGGCGACCTCGCCGACGACCGGTATCAGGCCGACCACGTCGAGCGTCGCGTGCCCGAGGTCTCTCAGGAAGCTCCCGAACCCGTGCCCGTCCAGCTCCACGTTGCTGATCGGGTTGCCGCCCGCGAAGGCGTACCGGCTGCCGGTGAAAGGATCGGTGGTCAGCGCCATGTCCGACAGCGCGCCCATGTACATGTCGCGGGTCAGGAACCGGTTCAGACCGGGGTCGTAGTTGCGGAACCCCATGTCGTAAGTGCCGGTCGCCGAGTCGAACCGGTGGGCGTTGAACCGGTAGGCGTTGTACGGCTCGACTTCGGGCCGATCGGCGCTCGCCTTGTCCACCCCGGTGAACTTGGACGCGTCGTTCTTCCCGTACGCGGTGTACCCGTACGTCGCGCGGGTGTTGCCGTCCTCCTTGGTGAGGGCCTCCACGTCACCCTTCGGGTGGTACGTGTAGTGCGAGATCTCCTTCCCGCCCTCGTCCTTGTGCTTGATCTGGGTGAGCTTCTGCCCGCCGGGCGACGGCAGGTAGGAGGTGGCGAGCTTCCCGTCGTCCTCCTCGGAGAGCACGCTGCCCGTCAGCCCGAGGTAGTTGAACGCCTTCTTCTTCTCCTTGTCGCCGCTGGGCCCGGTCTCGGTCGCGGTCCGGTCCCACGGGTCGTAGGTGAAGACCGTCTTCTTGCCGGCTCCGGCGCCGCCGATGTGCTCGGCGATCCGGTCGAAGCCGTCGTAGTTGAAGTTGGAGACCGTCTCGCCCGCCGTCGACGTCGTGTCCAGGCGGCCGAGCGGGTCGTAGCGGTGGGTCGTGGCGACGCCGCCGGTGGTGGACGAGACCAGCCGGTTGCGGTCGTAGTCGTGCTTGGTGGTCTTCCCGTCGACCGTCTGCTCGATGACGTTGCTGTTGGCGTCGTGGACGTAGGTCTCGGTGTCCGGCTTGTCGCCCGTCTTGACGAGCTTGGAGATCCGGTCGCGCGGGTCGTAGGTGAACGTGTACGTGTTGTCGACCGTCTTGCCGGGGTCGTCGGCGTTCATCAGCCGCGAGACGTCCTTGGCGGGGTCGCCGTTGGGCGTGTACTCCAGCGCGTGCTCGGCGACGACCGGGCCGTTGTCCTTCTTGCGCTCCGCCTGGGTGCGGATGAGGCCGTTCAGGTAGTAGGCGTAGTCGACGACGTTGCCGTTCGGCTTGGTCTCCTGCGCGATCTCGCGCCGGGACGTGTAGCCGTATTGCGTGACGTGCTTGTCGGGGTCGTCGGGCGACTTGGCGTTGGTGACCTTGGAGAGCAGGTCGCGCTCGTCGTACTCGTAGGCCGACCACACGTCGTCGTGCTTGCGCGAGGTCGGGCTGCCGTTCTCGTCGTAGGTGAACGAGGTCGTGTTCTTGACGGCGCCCGCGGCCAGCTCCTTGAGCTCCCCGATCCGGTTCCGCTGGTCGTACTGCAGGAGGTAGCCGTCGATGCGGGCGCCTGGCGAGCGGTCGTCGACCTGGGTGAGGTTGCCGTTGACGTCGTACCGGTAGTCGAACTGCTTGCGCTCGTCGTCCAGGTCACCGCTGTTGTCCCGGACGAGCTTGACCGCGTCCGCGGACACCTTCCCGGACGCCTTGTCCGTCAGCGTGATCGCGGGCCCGCGGCCCTCGGTGAACGGGTGGCGTCCGAGGGAGACCCACTCGCCGGCGCCGCGCGACTGGTCGACGGTCCTGGTCGCCGTTCCGGCCGAGTGGGTGATCGTGTAGGTGGCGTTCCTGGCGGCCCCGCCGGTCTTCGGGTACCGGACGAACACCTCGTACGTCCCCGTGCGCGGGATCTGCGGACGCCAGGTGAACTTGGCGTCGCCGTCGCCGGCGGGGCGCGTCGCCGCGTCCGGTCCCTGGGCGCCGCGCAGGGAGCGCGTCCGGTTCCAGGCCGCGTTGGACGCCGTGTCGATCGGGTCGGAGTTGTCGACCAGGACCTCGTCGCGGCCGACCGGCGTGCCCTGGTCGGAACGCCGCGCCAGGTTGCCGCTGGGGAAGAACTCCCAGTCCATGGTCCGGCTGACGGAGCCGCCGGCGCTGGTCAGCGTGTTCTTGGTCTGCTGCCCGAGGTCGTTGTAGTCGTAGCCGTTGACGATGTTCCACGGGTCGCTGCTGGTACGGATCCAGCCGTTGTCGTAATAGGTGTAGCCGGTGTCGTTCCGGACCGACTCGCCCGACGACGGCGGTGCGGACACCTTCGTCAGGTGGCCGACCTCGTTGTAGGTGTAGATCGTCTTGTCGGGCTTGCCGTAGCGGGGATCGTCCGGGTCGAACGGGGTGAGCTCCTCGTGGACGCGGTCGAGCGCGTCGTAGACGGTCTCCTGGAACCGCCCGTTCGGGTAGACGACCTTGGTCCGGTTGCCGGCCTTGTCGTACTCGAACCGCGTGGTGCGGCGGACGGTCTCGTCGCCGTCCTTCCGGTAGGGCACCGCGACCGAGGCGAGCAGGCCGCGCTCGTCGACGTCGAAGAGGGTGCGGTTGCCGTCCTGGTCGGTCATCGCGACGACGTGGCCGTCCAGGTCGTAGGTCTGGCCGACCGTCTTGCCGGCGGCGTCGACGCTCTTCACCGGACGGTGGTTCAGGTCGTACTCGGCCCGGACGGTGAAGTCGTTCGGGTCGGCGGTCGCGTTCTTGCGCCGGTCGACCGACTTCACCAGGTTGCCGACGTTGTCGTACTCGTTGGTGAGCGCGGCGCCGAGCGGGTCGGTCACCCGGATCGCGCGGTTGAGCACGTCGTAGGTCGTGGTGGTGGTGAAGTCGTCCGGGTCGTCGGTCAGGTTGCCGCGCGGCTCGGTCTGGCGGATCAGGTTGCCGGCGTTGTCGTAGGAGAGCGTGGTCAGGCGCTCCCCGCCGTCGTCGGTGTCCTTCGGCTGCCGGACGGCGACGGGCTGGTCGGACTCGTTGACCGAGGTCCGCGCCTGGGCGCCGTTGGCCAGGATGTTCTTGACGACGTTGTCGTTGCGGTCGTAGACGGGGCCCGGCGTGAAGATGAAGACCCCGGCGTCCTGGTCCTTCGGCACCTTGGACGACAGCGGACGGCCGAACCCGTCGTAGGTGTACGTCGACGTCCTCTTCCGGGCGTCGGTGCTGGACACGACCGCGCCGAGCACGTCGTACGCGAGCGTCGCGGTGTTGCCGAGCGCGTCGACGGTGGTCCTCGGGTAGCCGACGGGGTCGTAGTCGCGGTAGGCGGTGGTGTGCCCGTTGGGGTCGACGGCCTCGGTGAGCTGCCCGTACTCGTCGTAGGCGTACTTGGTGGCGTTGCCCTTGGGGTCGGTGACCGACGTCAGGTTGCCCTTGGGGTCATGGGCGAACGTCCACGTGTTGCCCTCGGGGCTGGTCTTGGTGGCGATCTCGCCGACGTGGCCGTCCAGATCGGTCCGGTAGGTGAGCCTGGTGGGCGGCGTGCCGTTCTTGTTGGCCTCGGGATCCCGGGACTCCAGCGGATGGCCGGTCTTCTTGTCGTACTTCCAGGTGGCGACGGCGCCGTTGGCCTCCTGCATGCGCACGACGTTGTTGTCGTCGTCCCAGATGACCGTGCGCGTCTCGTTCTTGGCGTTGGTGACCTTCTCGGGACGTCCGAAGCCGTCGATCAGGTAGGTGGAGGTGTGTCCGTTGGCGTCCGTCACCTTGGACTGGACCTTGGTGCCCTTCGGGCCGTCGGGGTCGCTGTAGGCGAAGCCGGTGGCCTTGCCGCGCCGGTCGGTGAGCTGCTGGACCCAGCGGCGGGGGTGCTGGTCGGCGTAGGTGAGCGCGGTACCGTGACCGTTGGGGTCGGTGACGGCGGTGAGCTTGGGGTTCTCCAGCGCCTTGCGGTCGTAGTGGAAGCCGAAGACCTTCGCGGTCTTGACGTCCTGGGCGCCGTCGACGACCTCGCCGAGCAGGCCCTGCTCGTCGTAGACGAAGTCCAGCCGCCGTCCGGACAGGTCGGTGATCGACTTGACCTTGTTGATGATGCCCGGCCAGGACAGGTCGGACCCGAGCTTGGCCTTGCCGTCGACCATGTGCCAGAAGGCGTCGCCGCGCTGGTAGTAGTCGATGGTCAGGGTGCGGCGGCCGGTGGCGTCGGTGAGGTGCTTGAGCATCCCGGTGTTGCGGCCGCCGATGCGGGCGCGCTCGTAGGTGAAGGTGAGGGCGTTGTCGTTCCTGTCGACGACGGACGTCTGGTAGCCCTCGTCGTCGAAGTAGAAGCGGGTGCGGTCGGGCCGGGTCATCACCCAGGCGCGCTCGCCCTTGGACGCGTTGCGCTGCAGGTAGAGGTGGACGCCCGCGGGCGAGTCGTAGGTCCACTTCTTGGGGTCGTGGCTGTCGTTCTTGTTCAGCTTGTAGACGTGGGACGTGCCGTCGCCGTCGGTGAGGGTGACGGTCGCCGGATAGCCGAGATGGCCGGGCCAGCCGCCGAACTGCAGGGGCGTCCCGAGCCTCTGGACGCTGGAAGCCGAGATCGTCCAGCCGGGCCCGGCGTAGACGTCGGAGGTGTCCAGGGTGTTATAGGCCAGGCGCAGGAACGTCCGCGGGCCTCGCGAGGGGTGGGAGAACGGGTTGTAGCCCCAGACGGCATTGCCGGAGAACTGGTTGACCATCAGGTTGGAACCGGCCCCGGTGTTCGTGCCGGAGTATTGGTAGAACTTCTCCAGCCCGAGCTGGTCGGAGGTGGGGTCTTCGACGGTGACGTCCTGCGCGAGAGGCGGCACGCCCTGCTGCGACAGCCATTTCCGGGTGGACGTGTCGTAAAGGTCCCAGCTGATAACGAATTCTTCGCGGGAATTGCCGAATAGCGGGTCGGGCGAGACCACTTTGGCGGTGAGCGTCTCTTTCGCCCCGGCCGCGAGGTCCTTGGGCAGCTTGGTGAAGCGCTGGTTGGCGGGGGACGTGACGTCGCGTCCCTCACGGGTCTTCCAGTGGTACGACAGCGCCCACCGGCCGGCGGGCAGATCGGCGGCGGTGACGTTGGTGACGGTCACCTCGACCTGGTCCTCGACGCCGGGCTGAAGGCGCTGCGGCATGGCCGGCGCGTCGTAGGCGGGGTTGGCGGGTTCGGCGGCGACCGCGCGGGTCGGCGGCAGCGAGACGGCCTTGCCCGCCCGCGCCTTCGCCCTGGCCGCGGCCACCTGCCGGTCGTGAGCGGCGCGTTCGGCCGTGAAGCTCGGGGGCGGCTTGACGGCCGGCCCGGACGTGAGCCCGGCGGCGCCGCCCGGCCGGCCGGGCCGGGCGTTCGCCGGGACCGCTGGTAACAGGGCGGCCGCCATCAGCAGGACCACCACGCAACTGAGAATTCGCCGAAATCGGGACATGACCTCGCTCCCCTCCGGGGACCCGCATGACGAGTTGCCGACGCCGTTCGATTGCTCTGGGTGTTCGGTGTTCAGTGTTCGGTGTTCGGCGCTCGGGGTGTTCGATGCTCGGGTGCGAGATCACGACAGCCCGGAAGCCCACGACCGGTCAACGCGCTACATAAACGCCATTAGAGACACTGCGGGAAGGCGGCAGGTCCTGATCTTCACTCGTGCCTCATGACGTTGGCGAACGTGAAAGATCCAGCTCAGGCCGGAGCAAAGACAGGTCCGCCGACGGCGTCCAAAAAGGGGAAATGGGTCGTTCGATTTCTGGTTAATGGCCGGGTGTGGACATGTGTTCGATTGGCCGGAAAAGGCCGCCGCGGCGGGTAGACCGGACGCGGAGTCGCGTGAACGCCCAAATCAGAGCCCTGCCGCGACGGCCGGGCCGCGAGGGGGCGGCGTGCTGGCGGGCCCTTGCCGTGATCGGCGGGTGCGGAGACCTTCGGGTTGCGCGGGGGGCGTCCCCGCCGAGAGCCAAGGGAGGAAAGATGAAGATGCTCGCCACGGGACTGCTTGCGTTGACCGCCGGCCTGGGCCTGGTGGCCGCGGCGGTTCCGGCGCAGGCGACCGGCAGCGGGACGCCGGCGACCGGCGGCAGGGCGCAGACGTCCGACGGTAGAGCGCTGGCGACCGGCGGCGGGGCGCTGCCGTTACCGGCCTATGCCGACATGGTCGTCGACGACGTGCACAAGCGGGTGTTCGTGTCGGGCGGGGCGTCGTCCAACGCGGTGGTGGTGACCGACTTCTCCGGCCACGTCCGCAAGACGATCGACGGGCAGCACGGCGCGAGCGGGATGGTGCTGTCCGCCGACGGCAAGACGCTGTACGTGGCGCTGGCCTCAGGCGACGCGATCTCCGCCATCGACACCAAGACACTCAAGGAGACCGCGCGCCACTCCACCGGCGCGCGGACCTGCCCCGAGCACCTCGCCCGCACCGGGACCGCGGTGTGGTTCGGATACGGCTGCGAGCAGTCCTGGAACGGCAAGATCGGAAGGCTCGACACCGCCGCGTCGCCGCCCTCGGTCACCGGGGACGAGCAGCAGGGCGTCCGGTACCAGCGCGCCCCGTATTTGGCCTCGGCCACCGGCGACGACGGCCCGGTCGTCGCCGGTCAGCTGGACCTGTCGCTGTCGGAGCTGACCGTGTACACGGTGGACGGCGCCGACCTGAAGAAGGGCACCGCGGGCGAGGTCGCCGGATCCAACCTCACCGACGTGAGCCTCGCCCCCGCCGGCACGTCCCTTTACAGCGCGTCCGGGTCGCGCGACCACGTGGAGGCATTCGCGACCGGCGACCTGGCCGGACGCGGCTCGTACCACACGGGCGCGTTCCCCAACGCCACCGCCGCCTCACCCGACGGCAAGCACGTCGCCACCGCGCGGCGCACCGGGATGAAGGACGACGTACGGATCTACAAGGTCGGCGGCAGCACCCCGGTCCGCGAGTACGACCTCGGCTCAGGCGTCACCGCCGCGCCGCGCGGGCTGGCCTGGAGCGCCGCCTGCGACGACCTCTTCGTCATCACCCAGACCGCGAACGACGCCCGGCCCGAGCTGCGCGTGATCCACGACCCGACCGGCTGGTGAACGGCAGGCGGGCGGCGAGCCGCGCGATGCCGCCGCCCGTCACCCGCCTCCAATTCTGAAAGGCAGAAATCTCTATTCCTCAGGGCGTACAGGTATCACGATCGCATTATGACCACCACTCCCGTGAGGCTGCGGGCCGTCGACGCGCCGGGTCAGCCGGACGTCACCCCGGAGCTCGAAGACCTCTACCGCGGCTTCGAGACCGAGCTGCTCGTGCCGCTGTGGACCGAGATCGGCGAGCTGATGCCGGTCCATCCGCGCTCCCGGGCCGTCCCGCATCTGTGGAAGTGGGACGCGCTGGTCCGCCTCGCCGAGCGGGCCGGACGGATCGTCCCGGTCGGGCGGGGCGGTGAGCGCCGGGCGATCGCGCTGGCCAACCCGGGCCTGGGCGGTCGCCCGTTCGCGACCCCGACGCTGTGGGCGGCGATCCAGTATCTGATGCCCGGCGAGGACGCGCCCGAGCACCGCCACACCCAGCACGCCTTCCGCTTCGTCGTCGAGGGCTCCGGCGTCTGGACGGTCGTCGACGGCGACCCCGTGCCGATGAACCGGGGCGACTTCCTCCCGCAGGCCGGCTGGAACTGGCACGCCCACCACAACGCCACCGACCGGCCGACGGCCTGGATCGACGGTCTCGACATCCCCTTCCAGTACCTGACCGAGGCGCAGTTCTTCGAGCTGGGACGGGACGAGATCTCCGAGGCCGAGCGCATCACCCCCGAGCGCTCCCGCTCCGAGCGGCTCTGGGGGCACCCCGGACTGCGCCCGGTCGGCGTCGCCCACTCCTCCCCGGGCTCGCCGCTGCTCTCCTACAAGTGGGAGCACACCGACCGTGCGCTGGACGACCAGCTCGCATTGGAGAAAGAGGGGCACGCGGGCACGGTGGAGCCCGGGCACGCGGCCGTCCGGTACAGCAATCCCGCCGACGGCACCGACGTGCTCCCCACCATGCGCGCCGAGTTCCACCGGGTGGTGCGGGGTGTTCAGACGGCCCCGGTCCGCGAGACCGGCTCCAGCGTCTACCAGGTCTTCGACGGCTCCGGCACGGTGACGGTCGGCGACCGGACGTGGCCGGTGACCCGCGGGGACCTGTTCGTCGTCCCGTCGTGGGAGCCGTTCTCGGTGCGGTCCGAGGCCGGGGCGTCCGACTCCGACTCCGGGGCCCTGGACCTGTTCCGCTTCTGCGACGCGCCCGTCTTCGAGACCCTCAAGCTCAACCGATTCGCCAAGGACGCCTGATGACGCCGCTGCCGGGCTGGACCCGCAGGCACCTGGTCGCCCACGTCGCGGCCAACGCGGACGCGCTCGGCCCCTGGCTCTGAACGCGAGGAAAGGACCATGACCGACCCCGATGTGGTCGTCGGCGGCGGCGGGATCGGCGGGCTGGGCGCCGCCTACGCGCTGAGCCGCCGCGGCCTCGCGGTCCGGGTGCTCGAACAGGCCTCGTCCTTCGGCGAGGTCGGCGCCGGCATCCAGCTCGCGCCCAACTGCACGCGCATCCTCGACGACTACGGGCTGCTGGACGAGGCCCGCGACCGCGGCGTCCTGCCGAACGCGATGATCATGCGCGACGCCGTCGACGGCACGGAGCTGACCCGCCTCGACCTGCGCGACCTGGAACGCCGCTACGGCTTTCCCTACCTGGTCATCCACCGCGGCGACCTGCACGCCATGCTGCTCCGCGCCTGCGAACGCGCCGGCGTCGACCTGCGCACCTCGCGGCGGGCGGTCGCCTACGCCAACACCGCCGGCGGCGCCCGCGTGACGCTCGCCGACGGCCGCGCCGAGGAGGCGCGGATCGTCATCGCGGCGGACGGGCTGCATTCGACGGCGCGCGGGCTGCTGGTGGACGACCGCCCGGTCTCCTCCGCGTACGTCGCCTACCGCGGCACGACACCGACGTCGGCGGGCCGGGCGGCGCACGTCGACCTTTCGGAGGTCGTCGTGTATGTCGGTCCGCGCTGCCACTTCGTCCACTACGGGCTGCGCGGCGGCGAGCTGCTCAACCAGGTCGCCGTCTTCGAGTCGCCCAAGGCGCGCGCCGGGGAGCAGGACTGGGGCACGCCCGGCGAGCTGGACGCGGCCTTCGAGCAGACCTGCGCCTTCGTCCGCGAAGGGCTGCCCGACATGTGGCGCGACCGGTGGTGGCGGATGTACGACCGGGACCCGATCATGACGTGGGTGGACGGCGACATCGCGCTGCTCGGCGACGCCGCCCACCCTTCGCTGCAGTACCTCGCCCAGGGCGCCATCATGGCGATCGAGGACGGCTGGGTGCTCGGCGAGCAGGCCGCCCGGCACCGCGCCGGGGACGGGACGGTGGACTGGCCGGCCGTCCTCGCGGCGTACCAGGCCGTACGCCCCGAGCATTGCCGCCGCGTCGTCACCACCTCGCGCGCCTGGGGCGAGCTCTGGCACCTCGACGGGCGGGCACGGCGGCAGCGCAACGTCCTGCTACGCGAACGAGACACCTATGACTACTCATTCGTGGACTGGCTCTACGGACCGACCTCACTCCACCCCACCGAAGAGCCCCCAATGTTCACGCCGGTCCCCCTAGCGTCAGCGGACACGCCCACCCACACCTGAGCATGCACGTGATTCGGCGGACGTCGTCGTCGGCGTCGGCGGCTTCGCGGAGCTGGTTCCTGCGGGACGTTCTGTTCGGTCGCGCCCGTGCCTCTCGCTCTTGACAGATGCCCCGACATGCCGTTTAGAGTTCATCGCATATAGAAGTCATCAGATGCTGAAGACTGTGCTCGTGAACTCCGGGTGGAGGGCCGATGACCGTCGTGCGGAACGAGACCGCCGCGCCCGTGGCGATCGTGGGAATCGGGTGCCGGCTTCCCGGCGGTGTGCGCGATCTGCCGGGCCTGGGCGCGGTGCTGTCCTCCGGCTCGGACCAGTTCCGCGAGGTCCCGCCCGAACGCTGGGGCCGCGACTTCCACTCGCCCGGGGGTGAGCGGCCGGGCACCACGTCCGGCCACACCGGCGCCTTCCTCGACGACGTCGGACGTTTCGACGCCGCCTACTTCGGCGTCTCACCGCGGGAGTCGGCGGCGCTGGACCCGCAGCACCGCCTGTTGCTGGAGGTCGCGGCGGAGGCGATGGCCGACACCGGGCGGCCGCACCCGGACTGGCGCGGCAGCAGGACGGCGGTGTACGTCGGGATGCTCGCCTCCGACTACACCCTGCTGCATTCCAAGACCCTCGGGACGGCCGGCATCGGACCGCACTACGCCAGCGGCGTGGAGTTCAGCTTCGCCGCCGGACGGCTGGCCTACGCCTTCGACCTGCACGGTCCCGTCACGACGCTCAGCTCCGCCTGCTCCTCGTCCCTGCTGGCCGTGCATCTGGCCGCGCAGAGCCTGCGCGCCGGCGAATGCGACAGCGCGCTCGCGGGCGGGGTCAACCTCCTGCTCACACCCGAGCTGAGCGTGTTCATGAGCCGCATCGGAGCGATCTCCCCGACCGGCGGGTGCCGGCCGTTCGACGCCGCCGCGGACGGCGTCGTGCGGGGCGAGGGCTGCGGGCTCGTCGTCCTGAAGAGGCTCCCGGACGCGCTGGCGGACGGCGACCGGATCTACGCGACCGTCGTCGGCTCGGCCGTCAACCACGACGGGTTCAGCATGGGTCTCACCGCCCCGAACGCCACGGCGCAGCGGGACCTGCTCACCGGCGCGCTGGCCGCCGCGGGCCTGCGCCCCGGCGACATCGACTACGTGGAGGCGCACGGGACCGGGACCCCGCTCGGCGACCGGATCGAACTGTCGGTGCTCGCCGACCTCCTCGGCTCGTCCCGTGCGCCGGACGGCCGTCCGCTCCTGGTCGGCTCCCACAAGGCCGTCTTCGGGCACACCGACGCCGCGGCCGGGATCACCGGCCTGCTCAAGGCGGTGTACGTGGTCGGCTCGGGACGCGTCCCCGGACAGCCGCACCTCGGGTCGTCCGGCACGCCGATCGACGGGGACCACGCGGGCGTCGCCGTGCCGACGTCCGCCACCGGGATCGGGTCCGGCGGCGCCGGCGGGCCGGCGCGGGCGGGCGTCAGCGCCTTCGGCCTCAGCGGCACCAACGCCCACGTGATCGTCGAGGCGCCGCCCGCCCCGGCCGCGGAGCCGCCCGCCGAACCGGCCGGTCCGCAGACCCGGCCGTACGTGCTCCTGGTCTCGTCCCATGCCGGGGAAGGGCTGGCCGACCAGGTGAGCCGCATGCGGGACACCGTCGCCGCGGCCGGTCCCGCCGACCTCGACGACCTCGTCGCCTCGGCCGCGTCCAGGCGCACGCACGAGGACCACCGGTACGCCGTCGTCGCCGACGACCAGGACGGGCTGGTGCGCGGCCTGGCCAAATTCCCGGACGGGGTGGACGGCACCTTCGCCGGCACGCGGAACCCGGACGCGCCGCCGCGGGCCGTCTTCGTCTACTCCGGGCAGGGCGCCCAGTGGCCGGGTATGGCGGCCGACCTCTACGCCCGCGACCCCGTCGTCCGGGAGACGCTGGAGGAGTGCGACGCGCTGATCCGCCGTGACGCCTCATGGTCGCTGGTGGACGAGCTGCACCGCACCAGCGGCAGCCGCCTGCTGGACACCGACGTCGCCCAGCCGGCGCTCTTCGCCCTGCAGGTGGCGCTGAGCCGCTGGTGGACCGCGGCGGGGCTCACCCCGGTGGCCCTGCTCGGCCACAGCGTCGGGGAGATCGCCGCGGCCCAGGTCGCCGGGCGGCTGCCGCTCGCGGACGCGGTGGCGCTCGTCGTCCGGCGCGGCCGCATCCTGCACGAGACGGGCGGGACCGGACGGATGATCGCCGTCTCCGGGACCGAGGGAGCCGTGCGCGAGGCACTCGACGCGACCGGGCTGCCGGTCGTCATCGCCGCGGTGAACGGGCCCGCCTCGGTGGTCATCGCCGGGCCCGCCGGCCCCACCCGCGAAGCGGGCCGGGCGCTCGGCGCGCAGGGGTTCCGCTGCCTCGACCTGCCGGTGGACTACGCCTTCCACAGCCCGGTCGTCGCGGATTGCGGTCCCTCGCTGCGGGCGGCGATCGCCGACCTGCCGCCCGCCGTGCCCGGCACCGTCCGGCTGCTGTCCAGCGTGCACCCCGGCGAGGACCTGACGGTGCCGGACGCCGCCTACTGGAGCCGGAACCTCACCGACCCGGTGCTGTTCTGGCCCGCCGTGGACCGGCTTCTCGCAGAAGGCGACCACGCCTTGGTGGAGATCAGCCCTCATCCCGTCCTCGCCCGTCCGCTGGAGGACGCGGCAAGGCACCGCCACGTGGACGGACCGGTCGTGCACAGCCTGCGCCGAGGCGAGGCGGGGGCGGCCTGCCTGCGCGCCGCCGCGGCACGCCTGCACGTCGCCGGAGCGCACCTCGACTGGGGCCGCATCGTGGGACGGCCGCGCCAGTACCGCACCCTGCCCGTCCCCACCTGGGGCGGCGAGCGGCACTGGCTCCCCGGCGTGGCCCAGGGGCAGCAGTCCGGCGCCACTCCGGCCGACCCGGCCGCGGCGCCGGTGGCCGCGCGGGTCAGCCTGCTCGGCGCCGACGGATCGGTAGTGGGAGAGTTCGTCACCGGCGCGGCTCCCGGCGGCACGGCACTGGCCGGTACGGCTCCCGAACCCCCGCCTTCCGGGGCGCCGGCACCCCGCACGCCCGGCGTTTCGCACGGGTCGTCCCGCTCTCGCCGGCCGGGTTCGGTGCTCGCCCAGGTTGAGGCGGCCGTCCGGAAGTCCCTCGGCTTGGACGCGAGCACTCCGGTCCCCCGGCGACGCGGCCTGTTCGAGCTGGGCCTCGACTCGATGACCGCCGTGGAACTGCGGTCGGCGCTGGGCAGCGACCTGGGCGTCGACCTGGCTTCCGGCGTCGTGTTCGACCATCCGACCGTCGAGGCGCTCGCGGACCACCTCGACGAGGTCCTCGCGAACGCGGACGCGGACGTAGACGCGGACGCGGACGCGTCGAGCGTGCCCGATGTGACAGCCGCGCCCGCCCCGGCGGCTGCCGTCCCCGCTCCGTCCGGCGGGCGAGCGGCGGGCGGCCGCGGCGCGGAGCCCGTCGCCGTGGTCGGCATGGCCTGCCGTCTCCCCGGCGCCGGGTCCGTGGCCGAGTTCTGGGCGCTCCTCCGCGAAGGACGGCGGCTGACGTCCGAGCCTCCCGCCGACCGGCGGGCGGACCCGATCTGGTCCGAGACCGGCCAGGACGTTCCGACCCGCGGCGGCTTCCTGGACGACGTCGCGGGCTTCGACGCGGCGTTCTTCCGGATCGCGCCCCGGGAGGCGCGGTCCCTGGATCCCCAGCAGCGCCTTCTCCTGGAGGTCTCCTGGGAGGCGCTGGAGGACGCCGGGCTGGCTCGGCCGGTGCCGCCGGAACGCGGCATCGGCGTCTACGTCGGCCTCAACACCGCCGACTACCAGCAGCTCCTCACCCGGGACATGAAGGCGGTGGACCTGTACTACGGGACCGGTACGTCCTTCGCCGCCACCGCAGGACGGCTCTCCTACGTCCTGGGGCTGCGCGGCCCCAGCCTGGCCGTGGACACCGCGTGCTCGTCCTCGCTGACCGCCGTCCACCTCGCCTGCCAGGCGCTCCGCGAGGGCGAGTGCGAGGCGGCGGTCGTGGGCGGCGCGAACGTGATCGTCGCGCCGACGGTGTCGGTGTCCATGGCGGCGGGCGGGGCGCTGGCCCCGGACGGACGCTGCAAGACCTTCGACGAGGCCGCCGACGGGTACGGCCGGGGCGAGGGCGCTGCGGCGCTGGTCCTGAAGCCGCTGCGCGCCGCGGAACGCGACGGCGACCGCGTGTACGCGGTCATCGCCGCGACGGCCGTCAACCAGGACGGCGCGAGCGGGGGGCTGACCGTCCCCAGCGGGACGGCGCAGACCGCGGTGATCCGCGCCGCGCTGGACCGCGGTGGCTGGGCCCCCGCAGAGGTGGACTACGTGGAGGCGCACGGCACCGGGACACCGCTGGGCGACCCGATCGAGATCCGGGCCCTGGCGGCGGCGCTCGGCCCCGGCCGCGCGTCCGGCGAGCCGCTGCTCGTCGGGTCGGTGAAGGCGAACATCGGGCACCTGGAGGCCGCCGCCGGCGCGGCCGGGCTGGTCAAGACGATCCTCGCCGTCCAGCATGGCGAGATTCCGCCGCATCTGGTGGAGACGCCGTCCAGCCGGATCGACTGGGACGGGCTGCCGGTGGCGCTCCCCACGCGTCCCCGTGAGTGGCCGCACCGGGAGCGGCCGCGCCGCGCCGGGGTCAGCGCGTTCGGATTCACCGGCAGCAACGCGCATGTGCTCGTGGAACAGGCCCCGCCCGCACCGACCTGGGCGGCGCCTCCGGCACCGCGTCCCTATGTGCTGCCTGTCACGGCCGCGACCCCCGGTGCGCTGCGGGCCGCCGCCGGGCGCATGGCCGACCGGCTGGACGGGGCGGATCCCGGAGAGCTCGAAGGCATCGTCCACACGGCGACGCGACGGCGGGCCTGGCTGGACCACAGGGTCGCCGTCCTGGGCGACGACGCGCGGGAGCTGTCGCGCGGGCTGCGGCGGTTCGCCGCCGGTGAGCCGTGCGGGGAGGCGCGGCAGGGTCACGTGCCCGGCGGCGACCCGCGGGCGGTGACGTTCTGGTACGGCGACGACCTGCCCTCGGACGTCCCGGACGACCTGCTCGCCGAGGGGACCGCCTACGCGCGGGCCTTCGACGCGTGCGCCGCCCGGATCGCCGAGCTCACCGGCGCCCGCCCCGGCCCGGCGGCGGCCGAGCCGCCCGACCCGCGGCTCCGCGCGGCCCGGGTGTTCGGCCATCACGTCGCCGCGACGCGGTCGCTGGCGTCGTTCGGCGTCGCCCCGGACAGCGTCACCGGGACCGGGACCGGCGCGCTGAGCGCGGCCTGGGCCGCCGGCCGCCTGACGCAGGAGGACGCGCTGAAGCACCTGGTCGAGACCGGGACCGGCCTGCCGGGGAACCTCGGGCCGGCCCGGATCCCCGTCCTCGCGGCGGACGAGACGGACGGCGGCGCGCGGGTGGACGTGCTCGCCGCCGTGGCCTCGTCCGGCGGCGGGCGGCACGCGGCCGCGCGCACCGCCGCCGACCTGTTCGTCACGGGGCTTCACCCCGCGTGGGACGCCTCCGCGCCCGCACTCCCGCCGGTGGATCTGCCGTCGTATCCGTGGGAGCGCCGCCGCCACTGGTATCGGGAGATCCCCGGCGCGGACCTCGGTGAACCGGCGTCGCGGGACACCACCGACTCCGGGGAAGGCGCCGGGGACCGCGCGGAACCCGGCCCCGCCTCCGCCTCCGCCTCCGCCTCCGCCGGAATCGTGGCGGCCGACGAGCTGCTGTTCACCATCGGCTGGGAGCCCGTCCCACCGCCCGCCGCCGACGGCGAGACCGGCACCTGGGTGGTCGCGGGCGCCGGGGGCGCGGCGGACGAGCTCGTGCGGGCGTTCGAACGGGACGGCCACACCGTCGTCCGGCTGGAGCCGGGCGTGCGGGGCTGGCGGGAGCGCCTGGAGACCGTGGTGAGGGACCATCCCGGTACCGCCGGCGTGGTGGTCGCACCCGGGCCGGGCGACGGGCCGGGCGACGTCGACTCGGCCGTGGCCGACGTCCTGGCCATCGGCGGTGCCATGGCGGCCATGCCCCTGTCCGCCGGGCGGCTCTGGTTACTCACCCGCGGCGCGCCCGCACCCGGCGCGGACGAGGCGGGCGCGGCGTCGCCCGCCGACGCGGCCGTCTGGGAACTCGGGCGTGTGCTCGCGGTCGAGATCCCCGGACGGTGGGGCGGCCTGGTGGCGGCCGATGACGCGCGAGCGGCCGTCAAGGCCGTCGTCGCGCAACGCTCCGGGCGGTTCGACGACCAGGTGCGGCTCGGCCGGGACGGGTGGCGGGCGGCCCGCCTGGACCGGGCGGCCATGCCCGCCGCCGTGCGCGACGGCGTCGACCGGGACCGTCCTCACCTGGTGATGGGGGACGCGGCGGCGCTCCCGGCCGTGACGGCGCTCGCGAGGCGGGGAGCCCGCCGCATCCTGTGGTTCGGCGGCCGGCGCACCGACACGGCGCAGGCCGCACGCACCGACCAGACCGCGGCCGCCGCGATCGCCGCGGCCGGGACCGTCGTCGAGCACCACGCCCTGAGCGAGCTGACCACCGTGTTGCGCGCGCACGCGACCGTCGGCGACGTCGTCATCATGCCCGGCCCGGCGACGACGAGAGCGCTCGCCGACGTCTCCGCGGACCTGGCGCTCCGGAATCTGGCCGGCGCACGTCTCCTCGCCGCGGCCGGCGCGACCGCGATGGGCCACCGGCCGCGGCGCGTCACGGTCGTCACCGCGGCCGGGCCGAGCTGGGGATCGGTCAACACGGCGGCGGGCGCCGCGGCGTCCGGCTTCCTCACGGCCTGGGCGGCCGACCCGTCCCACCCGGTCCCGGTCGGCGTCGCCGGGCTCATGCCGCGCGCCGACACCGGCGAACTCGGCGCGGAGCATCTGCCGCTGTTCGAGCAGAGCGGGCTGCGGCCGCTGACGTCCGCCGAGACCGCCGGCGTCCTCGACCGGCTGCTCCTCGCCGAACCCGCGTACCGGACCGTCGCGTCCGTGGACCTGCCCCGGTACGTCCGGGTGTGCCAGGAGCTCGCGCCCCGAGCGTTCCTGGACCGGTTCGCCGGCGTCCGCCGCGTCCCCGAACGGGCGTGGGCGTCCGGCATCCCCGCCGGCGCGCTCGCCGAACGGCTCCTGGAGCACACCGCCGGGACGGTCACGGCCGTGCTCGGCCTCGACGGCGGCGATCTCGACCCCGAGGCGGGCTTCTTCGACCTCGGCATGGACTCGGTGATGGCGCTCGGCGTGCGCACCCGCCTGGAGGACGACCTCGGCCTCGACCTGCCCAGCACGCTGACCTTCGAATACCCGACCACGGCGCGGCTCGCCGAGTTCCTGGCCGGGCTGCTCGGCGCGGATGGGAGCGCCGGGCCACCCGGCGGACCGCCCGCCCGACCGCCGTCCGGACCCGGACGAGCCGATCCGCCCCCGCTCCCCGGCCACGACGGGGCCGGGGCCGGTGAGCCCACCGATGACGAGCTGCTGCGCGAACTGGAACGCGCGATGACGGCCGCCGAACGGCAGCTCGGCGACGACGCGGAAGAGGTCTGATGGAAGCGCAAGCGACGTACCGGACGCGGCTGGCCGAGGCGACCGCCACCATCCAGCGCCTGCGGGACCGGCTGGACGGCGTGGAACGCAAGGCCACCGAGCTGGAACGCAAGGCCACCGAGCCCATCGCGGTCGTCGGGATGAGCCTGCGCATGCCCGGCGGCGCCGAGACGCCCGAGGAGTTCTGGACGCTGCTGCGGCAGGGCACCGACACCACCCGCGAGTTCCCCGCCGCGCGGGGCGACGCGCGGGCGTTCTACGACCCCGATCCCGACCGTCCCGGCAGCGCGTACGTGATCCGCGGCGGGTTCCTGGACGCCGTCGCCGGGTTCGACCCCGCGGTCTTCGGGATCGCGCCCCGGGAGGCGATCGGCATGGACCCGCAGCAGCGGCTCATGCTGGAGGTGACCTGGGAGGCGCTGGAACGCGCGGGGTACGCGCCGACCGGCCTGTCGGACACCAGGACCGGTGTCTACTTCGGCGTCAGCACCACCGACTAC
The DNA here is from genome assembly GCF_044326345.1 of Actinomadura sp. 9N215. Lineage (NCBI taxonomy): Bacteria > Bacillati > Actinomycetota > Actinomycetes > Streptosporangiales > Thermomonosporaceae > Actinomadura > Actinomadura sp. 9N215. The sequence goes on from NZ_JBIRBA010000003.1 coordinate 56,393, forward strand.
GTGCGGATGCGGCAGCAGCTCGGGGACATCAGGGACGTGGACGCTTACCAGCTCACCGGCGAGCCCAGCTTCATCGCCGGACGCGTGTCGTACGTGCTGGGGCTGCGCGGCCCGAGCACGGTGATCGACACGACCTGCTCCTCGTCGCTTGTGGCCGTGCATCAGGCGAGCCAGGCGCTGCGCGGCGGAGAGTGCGACATGGCGCTGGCGGGCGGCGTCAACCTGATGCTGTCCCCGTACGGGTTCGTGCTCATGAGCAAGTTCCGGGCGCTGGCGGCCGACGGACGGTGCAAGACCTTCGACGCGTCGGCCGACGGGTACGCGCGCGGCGAGGGCGCGGGCGTACTGGTGCTGAAGCGGCTGTCGGACGCGCGCGCCGACGACGACACCGTGCTCGCCGTCGTCCGCGGGTCGGCGGTCAACCACGACGGGCGCAGCAGCGGACTGACCGTCCCGAACCCGCTGGCGCAGCAGGACGTGATCCGGCGCGCGCTGGAGCAGGGCGCCGTCGCGCCCGGTGAGGTCGGCTATGTGGAGGCGCATGGCACCGGCACGTCGCTGGGCGACCCCATCGAGTTGCGTGCGCTGAACGCCGTGATGCGGCCGGACGGCGACGCGGAGCCGCTGCTGGTCGGCTCGGTCAAGACCAACATTGGGCACCTCGAACCGGCCGCCGGGGTGGCGGGACTGATCAAGGTGATCCTCGCCATCGGGCACGGCGAGGTGCCGCCCCATCTGAACCTGGTCACCCCCAATCCGAACATCCCGTGGAACCGCCTGAACCTGGAGGTGCCGACCTCCTTGCGGCCCTGGCCTGACGGCGACGGGCCGCGGACCGCCGGGGTGAGCGGCTTCGGCGCGAGCGGCACCAACGCCCACGTCGTCCTGAGCGCCCCGGACGAACCGGACGCGGCGGAAGCGGCGGACGCGGCGAACGGGTCGGACGCGGCCGCATCCGCCGACAGGGCACCCGGTGGGTCCGTCGACGTGCTGCTGCTGTCCGCGCGCACCCCCCAGGCGCTGCGCACGCTCGCCGAGCGCTATGCCGACGCCCTGCGAACGTCCGGGCACCGGCTCGCCGACATCTGCCACACCAGCCGGGTCGGCCGCGCGCGGCTGGGGCACGGGCTGGCGGTCACCGGGCGCTCGCGCGCGGAGATCGCGGCAGAACTGGACCGGTACGCGCGCCGGGACGAGCGGACCCGGGTGACCGAGGCCGAGCAGGCCCCCTACCCCGCGCGCAAACTCGCGTGGCTGTTCACCGGGCAGGGCGCCCAATACCGCGGGATGGCCGCCGGGCTCGCCGACGAGCCGGCCTTCGCCGCGGCGTTCGAGCGGTGCCGCGCGCTGTTCGAGCCCCTGCTGCCCGTCCCCCTGGAACGGGCGCTCTGGGCCGAGGACCCCGGCGGCGCCGACCTCGACGACACGCTGTACACCCAGCCCGCGCTCTTCGCGACCGAGTACGCGCTGGGGAGCGCGCTGCTGGCGTACGGGCCGCGGCCGGCGGCGATGCTCGGGCACAGCGTCGGCGAGATCAGCGCGGCCTGCCTCGCCGGTGTCATGGACCTGCCCGACGCCGTGCGGCTGGTGGCGCACAGGGCGCGGCTGATGGCGGCCCTGCCCGCGGGCGGCGCCATGTCGGCGGTGAACTGCGACGAGAGGACGGCGTCCGAGGCCATCGCGGCGTCCGGGACGGAGGTCTCCGTGGCCGCCGTGAACGGGCCCGATGAGGTGGTCCTGTCAGGGGACGCCGCGCAGGTGGCGGAGGTCTGCTCCCGGCTCGCCGCCGATGGGCACCGCGCTCGTTCCCTCAAGGTGTCGCACGCCTTCCACTCCGCTCTGGTGCGTCCCATGCTGGACGAGTTCCAGGACGCGCTGGAGGGGATCACATTCCGGCCCCCGGCCGTCCCGCTCGTCTCGAACGTCACCGGCCGGTTCCTGACCGGGGAGGAGCTGGGCCCGGAGTACTGGGCCCGGCACGCCGCCGGGACCGTCCGCTTCCACGACGGGTTGCGGACCCTCCACGCGCACGGGATCCGCACCTTCCTCGAAACGGGTCCCCAGCCCGTGCTGGTGGGGCTGGGGCGCCGGGCGGTGACCGACCCCGCGTGCGCATGGATCGGCGGCCTGCGCGAGGGACGGGACGACCGGGCGCGGTTCCTGCGGGCGCTCGGGGCGCTGAGCCTCCGCGGCTGCGACGTGGACTGGCGGGCGCTGAACGCGGACCGCCGTCCTCGCCGGGTCCCCGGCCCCACCTATCCCTGGGAGCGCGAGCACTACTGGTTCCGCGCCGCCCCGCCGGGTGCCGGCGGGCACCCGAACGCGGTGCCCGCCCGGCCCGGCCTCGGCGCGCGGGTACGCGCCGCGGTGCCGATGTTCGAGGAGCACGTCGCGGCGGACGGGCCGGTCGCCGCGCCCGAGGACGCGCTCGGACTGCTGGTCGAACGGGCCGTCAGGGCCGCCGCGGCCGGCCATGGCGGACGCTGGCGGACGATCTCCGCCGCCGGGGTCGAGCCGTCGCTGCCCCAGGACGCGCGCGGTCCCTGGCTGATCCAGACGACCGTCCGGCCCGGCCCGGCGGATCCGGCGGATCACGCGGATCCGGCGGATCCGGCGCGTCACGCGGAGAACCCGCCGGGAACCGGCACCGCGGTGAGCGTCGAGGTGACCGGGATCGGCGCGGACACCGCGCACGCCGAGGCGCCATGGCTCGCGCACGGCAGGGTCGAGCTGAGCCGCTCCCCGCGCACCGCGTCCGCGGGTACCGCGGCGCCGGCGCGGACGGGCGGCGCCGGCCCGCCCGATGCGTGGCCGGAGGCCGCGTCGGCCGTCCCCGCCGCCGGGGAGGACGAGGACGAGGCCGCCGCGTGGGGCGCCGTCGTGACGGCGGCGGTCCGCGCCACCGCCCTGGTGTTCGGCGCCTGGCCCGGCTCCGCCGGATGGGTCGGCTCGCTGGCCGCCGCCTCGTGCGACGCGCCCGGCGACGTGCGGGAGGCGCGGGTGACGGGGACGCGCAACGGCGGCGTCGCCGACGTCGTCCTCCTCGCGGGCGACGGGTCGCCCCTCGGGTCGATCGAGGGGCTGCGCTGGGCGGAGCTGCCCGAGCCCGCCCCGTCCCGCTGGTACCCCGAGCCCGAGGTCCTGTACGGGCTCGAGTGGCGGCGGGCCGAACCCCGTCCGGCGCGGCGGAGCGACGGCGAGCGGGTCCTGCTCATCGGCTCGGATCCGCTGACCGGACGAATCGGGGACGAGCTGCGCGGCCACGGCGTCCCGGTCGAACTCGTCCCCCCGGACCCGGACGCCTGCGCGGCCGCCGTGGACGGGCTGCCCGCCGAGGGCCGGGCGCGGGTGGTCGTCAGCGGGTTCGACCTGAGCGCGCCGGAGATCACCGCGGACCTGCTGCGGGACCGGCTGTTCGGGACCGAGCACCTCGTCGTGACGCTGGTCCGCCGCCTCGCGGCGCGGGACGCGGATCCGCCGCCCCGCCTCACCCTCCTCACCCGCGGCGCGGTCGACACCGGCCGGCAGGGCGCCCACCATCCGGCCGCGGCGCCGCTGTGGGGGCTCGGACGGGTGGTCGCGCTCGAGCACCCCGAGCTCTGGGGAGCGGCCCTCGATCTCGACCCCGGCCTGGACGATCCGGAGGAGCAGGCCAGGATCGCAGCGCGGGCGATCCTCGATCGGGGCGGGGAGGACCAGTGCGCGTTCCGCGGCCGGGACCGGTTCGTCCCCCGGCTGCGTCCCGCGCCGGCGGGCACGCTGCCGGCCCACGCACCGGGCCCGCTCCACCGCCACGGGACGGTGCTGATCACCGGCGGGCTGGGGGGCATCGGCCTCGCTACCGCCGCGTGGCTGGCGGCCGCCGGGACGCCGCGGCTGGTCCTCGCGAGCCGCTCCGCGCCACCGGACGGGGACCGCTGGGACGACGACGGCCTCCCCGGCCGGGACCGCGCCGCCGTCGAGGCGATCCGCCGGATCCGCGACCTCGGCGCGGAGGTGGAGACGGCGCGCCTGGACGTCACCGACGCCGCGGCCGTCGCCGCGCTGGTGGACCGGCTCGCGGGCGGCCCGGCGCCGCTGCGCGGTGTGATCCACGCCGCCGGGGTGTCCGGGCCCCAGGATCTCGTGGACGTCGAGGCGGACGCGTACCGGCGGGTGTGGGAACCGAAGACCGTCGGGGCCTGGAACCTGCACGAGCGGACCAGAGACCTCGATCTGGACATGTTCGTCTGCTTCTCGTCCATCGCGGCGACGTGGGGCTCCCAGCACCTGGCCTCGTACGCCGCCGGCAACATGTTCCTCGACGCGCTGGCGTCGTACCGGCACGGCCTGGGCCTTCCCGCGCTCACGGTGGACTGGGGCCCCTGGGGGCAGCGCTCGCACCTGTTCGAGAACGACGTGATGTCCTTCCTCGAATCGGTCGGTCTGCGGCAGCTCGACCCGTCCCAGTGCCTGTCGCTCCTCGGCCGGATGCTGCGCGGCGACCGGCCGCACCACGTGGTGTGCGCGGCCGACTGGGCGACCTACACGTCGATCATGGCGAGCCGGTCGGAACGGCCCGTCTTCGCCGAGCTGGACGTGACGTCCGCCGCGTCCGGCGACGCCCAGGACCGTGAGCTGCTCGACCTGCTGGCCGGGCACTCCCCCGCCACGCCGGACGGGTCGGCGGCGCGGCGGCGGCTGCTCCTGGACTTCCTGACCGCGGGGGTCGCCGACGTCCTCGGCACCGGGACGGACGCCCTCACCGCCGGCGGCGACGTGTTCGAGCTGGGCCTGGACTCGCTGATGGTCATGGAGATCGCCACCCGGTGCCGGCGGAGCCTCGGGGTGGTGCTGCGCCCCAAGGAGTTCTTCGCCCGCTCCACGCTCGCGGAATGGGCGGGGCACCTGGACGACGTCCTGCGCGGCGAGTCGGCGGAGACCACCGGCGGGCGCCCGGAGGAGGCGGGCGACGCGCCGGACGGACCCGCCGGCCAGGTCTCGCGTGGCGGGCCGTCCTCCCCCACCCCCTCAGGCGACCCGTACGAGCGGCCGGCCGCGATCGCGGCGCGCGTCTCCCTCCCCGAGGACGTCCGCCCGATCGGCGCTCCCCACGGCGGGCCGCCGCGGCGGGTGCTGCTGACCGGCGCCACCGGTTTCGTGGGGGCCTTCCTCCTCGACGCCCTGCTGGAGCACACGGACGCGGAGGTCGAATGCCTGGTCCGGTGCGCCGACGAGGACGACGGCCCCCGCCGGGTCCGCCGCGGCGTCGAGACGTACCTGCCGTGGCGGGAGGACGAGGCCCACCGGGTGCACGTTCTGCGCGGCGACCTGGCCAAGCCCGGGCTGGGCCTCGGTCCGGGCGAGTTCGGCGAGCTGGCCGAGCGGATCGACGTGATCCACCACGCGGGCGCCCGGGTCGACTTCGTGCACACCTACGAGCAGCTCGCCGCCGCCAATGTCGGGGGGACCCTGGAGCTGCTGCGGCTGGCGGCGGCGGGACGTCCCAAGCACCTGAACCACGTCTCGACGTACGGGATCTGGGGGCTGCCCGAGGACGGGCGCACCCGCGTCCTCGAAGACGACGACATCGCGGCCGCGGGCCGCCTGGTCACCGGGTACGTCCAGACCAAGTGGGCCGCGGAGCACCTGGTCGGGCGGGCGTCGGGGCGGGGGCTCCCGGTCCGCACGTTCCGGCTCGGCCGCATCCTCGGCGACTCCCGCACCGGCGCCTGCCTCACCACCCACTTCACCTGCCGGGTGATCAAGGGATGCGTGCAGCTGGGCCGCGCGCCGGACCTGGGCGACCTGGAGATCGAGATGACGCCCGTGAACTACGTCGCGCGCGCCATGGCCCATCTGTCCGCGGGGACCGCGCCGCACGGCGTGTACCACCTCGTCAACCCGCGCCGGATGCGCTTCGACGAGCTGATCCGCCACATGCGGCGGCGCGGCTGGCCGGTCGAGGTCGTGGACCGCCGGGAGTGGTGGGACGCGCTGCGCCGCACCTACGACGTGGAGGCCAACGCGCTGCATCCGGTGATGGACATCGTCCGCGAGTTCGTCGTCGGCGGGGAGGACGCCATCGACTACGACGTGGGCCGTGTCACCGGGGCCCTGGACGGCACCGGCATCGTCTGCCCGCCGTTGGACGAGCGCCTCCTGGACACCTATTTCGACTACTTCGTCCGGAGCGGATACCTCGCGCCTGGGACGGGACCACGTTCACGGAGGATCGCATGACCCAGCCGAACCCGCACCACGACCGCCACGACCGCCACGACCGCCACGACGTCGTCGTACTCGGCGGCCATCTGGCGACCGGCCTGCTCGCCGCCGTCCTCGCCCGGCACGGAGTGCGGGTCGCCCTCGTCCCCACCTCGGGCGACCGCGACGTTCCCTCGGGGGAGACGACGATCCCCTACACCGCCGAGCTGTTCTTCCTTCTCGGCGCCCGGTTCGGCATCCCCGAGATCGCCGCGCTGGGAATGTTCGGTGACCTGCCGGCGGAGCTGCGCGGAAGCGGCCGCGCAAAACGGAATCTGGGCTTCCTCTACCACCGGGCGGACCGGAGCCACCGGACGGCGGAGGCCCTGCAGTTCGCCGTCCCGGGCGAACACGCCGAATGGCACGTGCACCGGCCCGAGGCCGACGCCTACGCGATCCAGCTCGCGGGCCGGCTCGGGGCGACCGTCGCCGACGCCGAGGCCGTCCCGCACGGGGTGCGGGTCGGCCGCGGCGGCGTGTCGGTGGAGCTCGCCGGCGGCGGGACCGTCGACGCCGAGTACCTGGTGGACGGCAGCGGCGCCGCGGACCTGCTCCCCGCCGGGCTGCCCGCGCCGGACCCCGGACGCGTCCGCCACCGCGCCCGGCTGCTGCACACGCATTTCACCGGGGTGGCGCCGTTCGAGTCGGTCGTCCCTCCCAAGGCCCACCGCCGGGCGGATCCCTGGTCGGAGGGGACGCTGCTGCACACGTTCGCCGGGGGGTGGATGCAGCTCGCCCACTTCGGCCACGCGGAGGGCGGCGGGCCCGGCCGGTGCAGCGTGACGCTGAGCCTGGACCCCGACGTCCACCCCGCCGGTGACGGCGAGGGCCCGGACGAGGAGTTCGCGCGGATCGTCGCACGCTACCCGGACATCGCCCGGCAGTTCCTGGACGCCGTCCCGGTCCGCCCATGGCGGCGGGTGGAGCGGTGGCCGGCCGTCGTGGACCGGTGCTCAGGCCCCCGCTGGTTCCTGTTCGACCGCTCCGCCGGACGGCACGACCTGCTGCTCTCCCGTGACCTGTCGATGAGCCTGGAGCTGGTGCACGCCACGGCCGCCGCGCTGCTGGAAATGGGACGTGCGCGGGACTGGGCCGGGGAGCGGATGAAACCGGCGGCGGACTTCCAGCTGCGGTTGTTCGACTTCCACGACCGGCTCGTCGCCGCGGGCCGTCATGCCGCGGCCGACTTCCCGCTGTGGAACGCCTACCTCCGGGTGTGGCTTCTCTGGACCATCCTGTCCGCGATGTCGCTCAAGCGTGCCCGCCTCGAAGGTGAGAAGGGGCGGAGCGACGACGACGCGCGCTGGTCGCCCGTCGAGCGCTTCGAGGACGGCGAGTACTGGTATCGCGTCCCCGGGGGGCTGCCCGATCTCGTGTCCGGCTCGCTGCGCGACCTGCTCGACGTGCCCGCGCGCCTGGACGGCACGACCGCCGCCGGGCGCGTCTACGCGCGGCTCCGGCGGTCCCGGTTCGTCCCGCCGCTGTTCCGGTTCGGCGATCCCGACGCACGCTACTACCGGTTCGGCCGGCTGCGGCGGCTCCGGATGCTGCTGTGGGTGAGGACGTCGGCTCCCGACGACTTCCGCCGGCTGCTCACCCTCGACAACGTAACGGCGGTGGCCGAGTCGCGCGCCGTCCCGGCGAGAACCTCCCGTACATGACGTGCGGGTGACCGGCGCGTCACGGGGGGAACTCCAGCGGCTCGCTGAAGACGACCGTCACACACCAGGCTATTGCGCTTCCCTCGTCCTGGGCGGAGAACTGGTTGCGCACGCCCAGGAAATGCGGTGGAGCGGGCATCTGTTCCAGCTGCTCGATGTATTCGGCCGCCTCGGCGAGCGGCTTGGACAGCACAGCGCCATAGAAATGCACCGACCGATATATGCCGCTGTCCAGACGCCCCGTCCCGCGAGCCGGGCGAGGAATCATCGGACCCGCCATCGAATGCACCCCGGCGGGAGGGCTGCTCTCTATCGTCCGCGTGTACCGAGACAAATCTCTCCCTGTGTCCAGTTCGAGGTTCGGCCGCGTTCGGCTGGGTCGATCGACGGGAATTGGCGCCTCAGCTGCGATGAGACGCCGACCTGGGTGGGAGGTTGCACGTCTCGGAGAGGCCTTGGTACATGGCGTTTCGGAATACGCGTACTGGTACGCACTGCTACACAGATACGACTGGCAGGAGCAAGGACACGTGTAACGGAAGCACAACCGATCAACCTCGTTCGGCAGATTCGAGATTATCGTCGAACACTCGGAAGATACGACAGCCCGGTTCGCTCGTGCAAGATCTCGGGCGGCGGGCCGCCGATGGATGAGAACGGTAGTCCAGCAGGCTGAAATGATCTTGATTGGTGGTAGAAAAAGCGGGCCTGACGACCTGTGGTGAAGCATACTTGACTCATTCCTTCAGGACGGGCGACAGCGCCCGTACGCCGGCTCCGGCGACCCCGTCCTCCGCCTGGAGTCGCTGGTCGTACAGCCTGCGGAAGAGGGGGGTGGCGGCGACCGTGGTCAGCACGGCCATGATGATCATCGCGGAGGCCAGTCCGGGATCGAGCACGCCGAGCGAGAGCCCGACCTGGACCACGACCAGCTCGGTCAGGCCCCGGCTGTTCATCAGCACGCCGGTCGCGGCGGCCTTGCGCCCGCCCATCCCGACCGCGTAGGCGGCCCCCGCCGCGCCGAGGAACTTCCCGCTGCACGCCACGAGCAGCACCAGCAGGACGTCCAGGTAGCCACGTGCGCTCAGCCCCGAGATGTTGATCGAAAGGCCGGTGGTGACGAAGAAGACCGGGACCAGCAGCCGGCTGGTCTGCTCGATGAGGAGGGGCGCCTCCACGGCCACCTCCGCGACCTCGGCCCGGGGCACGATCGCGCCGAACAGGAACGCTCCGAAGATCGGGTGGAAGCCGAGCCGACTGGTCACCCAGGACGACAGCGTCAGCCCGACGACCAGGAGCAGGAGCGGGGCGCTGCCGTCGCGGCGGCGGACCCACCCGCTCAGCAGCGCCCGGCGCAGCACCGGCCGCACGACGGCGGCGAGCGCCAGCACGAACAGGACCATGCCGCCGAGCCGGGCCCCGGCCTCGGCCCAGCCGCCGTCGCCGACCATCGCCACGACCAGGGCGAGCAGCGCCCACGCGATGACGTCGGCCATGGCGGCACAGGTCATCACGAACGCGCCGAGCCCGATCCCGCCGATCCTGAACTCGGTGAGGATCCTGGCCAGGACGGGAAAGGCCGTGATCGACATGGCGACGCCGAGGAACAGGGCGAACGGGAGGACGCCGGCGGATTCGTCCAGCATGTCCCGGTGCCAGGGATGGATCAGCATGCCCAGGCCGAAGCCGAGCGCGAGCGGCAGCACGATCGAGCCCGCCGACACCGCGAGGGCGGGCCGCGCGCTCGCGCGGAAGTGCGCCGGCTCCAGGTCGAAGCCGACGCCGAACATGAACAGCACCAGGCCGACTTCGGCCAGGACCGAGAGGAACGGGCGCGCCGAGTGCGGGAACAGCAGGTCGGTCGGGTCGCCGGGGAGCAGGCCGAGCAGTGTCGGCCCAAGTAATATCCCCGCGACGATCTCACCGATCACGGCGGGCTGCCGCCATTTGACCGCGGCCGCCGCGAGCAGGCCGCCGACCGCCGTCATCGTCGCGAATCCGAGAAGCACCGCCGCGGTGGTCGAGTCAGCGTCCGCCATCCGAAGCTCCGTCTCCGATTAGTCATCGTGTGATGAAGTCATCGGATAGTGAACATACGTGAGGCTCCGCGTGACCGCAACCGGCCCCGCTTGACATCGGTTGAGACGACCGGTCATATTCATGGTGCCGGCACCGGAGGAGGATTCAGAGCGATGCCACGTGGGAGTGTGCGGCAGCAGATCGTCGACGCCGCCATGGACCAGTTCCACCTGCACGGCTACAACGGCTGCGGCGTGAAGGACATCACCGACGCCGCGAAGGCGCCGAAAGGGTCGTTCTACAACCACTTCGAGAGCAAGGAGGCGCTGGCACTGGAGGTGCTGCGCCGCTACGAGGCGGACTGCTCGCTCGACTCGCTGGCGGACACCTCGACGGAGCCCATCGCCCGCCTACGGGCGTTCTTCGAGTCCCTGCGCGCCTCCCTGGAACGGTTCGGCTACTCCCGGGGATGCCTGTTCGGCAACCTCGGCACCGAGATGGCCGATCACAGCGGCGCGATGCGGACGCAGATCGGGCAGAGCCTGGACCGCTGGACGTCGTCGCTGGCCGTCCCGTTGCGCGAGGCCAGGACGTCCGGGCTGCTGGCCGCGTCCCACGACCCCGACCAGCTGAGCCGTTTCCTCGTGGACGCCTGGCAGGGAGCGGTGGTGCGCTCCAAGGTGTCCCGGAGCCGGGTTCCCCTGGACGACTTCTTCACCGTCGTCTTCGGCTCCATCCTGGTCTGACCCCACACCGAAATCCTGGTCTGACCCCACACCGAACCGAACAGGCCTCGCCACCCGCGCGGTGGTGCGCAGTTCTTAAGATGACCGGTCATATTAATATCGACCAGACGAAGGATTCGTACGATGAGCGAAACCCTCGCTTCCGAAGGCGGCGTCACCGCCGGTCGGGCAGGGGCCGATCCACGGCGCTGGTGGGCCTTGGCGGTCCTGTCCCTCGCGACGCTGATGGTGGTCCTCGACGCGACCGTCGTGAACGTGGCCCTCCCCCAGGCCCAGAACGACCTGCACATATCCGTCGCCAACCGGCAGTGGGTGGTCACCGCCTACACGCTCCCCTTCGGAGGTCTGCTGCTCCTCGGCGGCCGCATCGCCGACTACAGCGGGCGCAAACGCGCGTTCCTGATCGGGCTCGCCGGCTTCGCCGTCGCGTCCGCGATCGGCGGCGCCGCGACGGGCCAGAGCATGCTGTTCGCCGCCCGCGCCCTGCAGGGCACATTCGCCGCGCTGCTCGCGCCGGCGTCCCTCTCCCTGCTGAACACCACCTTCACCGACCGGCGGGAGCGCGCCACCGCCTTCGGCGTCTACGGCGCGGTCCTCGGCGCGGGCTCGGCCGTCGGGCTGCTCGCCGGAGGCCTGCTCACCAACTACCTCGACTGGCGCTGGTGCCTGTACATCAACATCCCGATCGCCGCCGTCGCCTTCTTCGGGGCCTTCCCGCTGATCCGGGAGAGCCGGGCGACGGGCGTCACCAGGTACGACGCGCCCGGTGCGCTGCTGATCACGGCGGGCCTGGCCCTGCTGGTGTACGGGTTCGCCGAGGCCGCGGACGGCGGCTGGGACTCGGGCGGCACGGTCGGCTCGCTGGTCGCGGGCGGCGTCCTGATCATCGCGTTCGTCGCCGTGCAGCTGCGCACCCGGTACCCGCTGCTGCCGTTGCACGTGGTGCTGAACCGCAACCGGGGCGGCGCCTTCCTGTCCTCGCTGCTGATCTTCCTGGCCATGATGGGGATGTTCCTGTTCCAGACGTACTACCTGCAGGGCGTCCTCGGCTACTCGGCGCTGAAGACCGGGCTCGCCCTCCTTCCGCTCACGCTGGTGGTCGTCGTCGGGGCGGGCGTCGTCACCGCGCTCATGCGCGTGGTCCCGCCGCGGACCATCATCACCGTGTCGTTCCTCGTCTGCGCCGTGGCGCTCGTCTGGTTCAGCCGGATCGGGGCGGACACGTCCTATGTCTCGCACGTGCTGGGCCCGGAGATCGTGGTCGGGCTCGGCATGGCCGGGATCCTGGTCCCGGCCACCAACCTCGCGCTGCTCGGCGTCGGCGGGGAGGACTCGGGTGTCGCCAGTGGGCTCGTGAGCGCGGCCCAGCAGGTGGGCGGATCGATCGGCACGGCGCTGCTGAACACCATCGCCGCCGAGGCCACCGCGAACTACCTCTCCTCCCACCCCGTCACCGACCCGGCGCTCGGGGGCCTCACCATGGCCGAGGGCGCGGTCCACGGCTATTCGGTCGGCTTCCTCTGGGCCGCGGCGTTCTTCGCGGCCGGCGCTCTGGTCTCCCTGGTGCTCGTCCGCGCCAGCTCCAAGGAGACCGCCGGCGCCGGCATGGCGACGACGTGAGCGCCCGAGACCGAGACCGAGACCGAGACCGAGACCGAGACCGCGGAGCATCCTCCGCCCCCTTCCCGGTGATCGCTCCCATCCGCGAGGACGGAAGCGTCCCCGGCTGACATCCCGACCAGCCGCTGCTCCCGGCCGACCGCCCCCCGTCGCTCGCCGGGAGCAGCGGTGTGCCATCGGACCACCCGAGTGGCGCGCCGCCGGGCGAACTCGGCGGCGCAGGGCACGAGCCCGCTCTCAGCCGTGCGGCGCACGCGTCAGACCTGCCCGTGGCTTCACACATGATGATATCTCCGCTTGACGAATTAAGCCGGAATGGTTAATTTCATCAAGTAGAGAAGTCATCAATCGCTGAATCCACCCGGCGAGGCGCCCCGGCCACGGTGCGTCCTTCGATCCGCCGGCCAACACCCGGTGAGGAAACGGGATGAACTTCGACCTAACGGATGACCAGCAGAAACGCTACGACGACACCCTCGAAGCGGTCCGGTACCACCTGGACGGGGAACCCGAGCAAGGCGCGGAGCACATCTTCACCCGCACCAGGTGGAAGGAGGCGGCGCGGCTGGGCCTGACCAGCCTGTGCGTTCCGGACGAGTTCGGCGGCGGTGGCCTCGGCGCCCTCGACACCTCGCTGTCCCTTGAGGCGTTCGGCCGCGGCTGCGCCGACACCGGACTGGTCTTCGCGGTGGCCGCGCACCTGCTCGCCTGCGCCGTCCCCATCCGCGACTTCGCCGGGCCCGGCGTCCGCGAAGAACTGCTCGGCGGGCTCGCGTCGGGCGAGCTGATCGCGGCGAACGCCATGACGGAGGACGACGCGGGCTCCGACATCGGCAGGCTCGACACCGTCGCCCGCCGCGACGGCGACGGCCGGCACGGCCAGCACGGCGAGGAGAGCGAGGAGAGCGAGGACGGCCGGGGATACGTCCTCGACGGCGAGAAGTCGTTCGCCAGCAACGCGCCCGCCGCCGACGTCATCGTCACCTACGCCACCACCGATGCCCGCGCGGGGTTCCTCGGCCTCACCGCGTTCGCGGTCCCCCGCGAACTGCCGGGCGTGTCCGTCGGCGAGCCGCTGCGCAAGATGGGCCTGCACGGCTGTCCCGCCGGACGCGTCGCCTTCACGGCGTGCCGGGTGCCGGCCTCCCATCGGCTCGGAACCGAGGGCCAAGGCGCCGCCGTCTTCCAGCATTCGATGGCCTGGGAACGCGCGTGCCTGTTCGCCTGCTACCTCGGGATGATGGAACGACAGCTTGAACGCTGTGTCGAGCACGCTCAGGAGCGACGGCAGTTCGGCCGCGCCATCTCCGGCTTCCAGGCGGTCTCGCACCGGATCGCGGTGATGAGGCAGCGCCTCGACGCGGCGCGGCTGCTCCTCCGCCGCGCGTGCTGGCTGCTGGACGAGGGCCGCGACAACACGCTCGCGGTCGCGCTGGCCAAGGTCTCCGTCTCGGAGGCCGCCGTGGCCAACAGCCTCGACGCCGTCCAGATCTTCGGCGGGGCCGGGTTCCTCGCGCCGACCGGCATCGAACGGAACCTCCGCGACGCGGTGCCCAGCACCATCTTCTCCGGCACCACCGAGGTCCAGCGGGAGCTGATCGCCAGGGAGATGGGGCTGTGACTCTGCATCGACTGCTCCGCGAGACGGCCGCGCGAACCCCGGACCGGATCGCCGTCGCCGATCCGTCCGGCCGCTTCACCTACCGCGACCTGGACCGCGCCGCCGACCGGATCGCGCACCGCCTGCGCGCCGCCGGCGTCGGGCGCGGAGACCGGGTCGTGGTCTGGTCGGGGAAGTCCGCCGCGGCGGTCGCCGCCATGCAGGCGGTCCTGCGGACCGGCGCCGCGTACGTGCCGGCCGACGGCACGAGCCCGGCGCGGCGCGTCGCGACGATCGCGGCCGACTGCGCCGCCCGCGCCGTCTGCACCACGACGGACCGGCTGGCAGAGGCGGCCGCGATGGGCGCCCGCGTCGCCAGGGTCGACCTGGGCATGGACATCGCGGGCCGCCCGGACGCGGAGCCCGGCGCCGACGGCGCGTCCCGCACCGCGGAGACGGTGGTCGAGCCGGACGACCTCGCGTACATCCTCTACACATCCGGCTCGACCGGGACGCCGAAAGGCGTCTGTGTGAGCCACGGCGGCGCGCGGGCGTTCGTCGACTGGGCCGTGCGGACGATCCGCGCCGAGCCGGGCGACCGCTTCGCCAACCACGCGCCGTTCACGTTCGACCTGTCGGTGCTCGACCTGTACGCGCCGTTCGCCGTCGGCGCGTCGGTGCACCTGATCGCGTCGGAACTCGCGCACGCCCCCGGCCTGCTCGTGGATTTCCTGTACCGGGAGGGGATCACGGTCTGGTATTCGGTCCCGTCCGCGCTCTCGCTGATGATGCGCGAGGGCGGACTGCTCGACCGGCCGGCGCCGGAGTCCCTGCGGGCGGTCCTGTTCGCCGGAGAGGTGTTCCCGATCTCCGGCGTGCGGGCGCTGGCCGGCTGGACGTCCGCGCGCCTGCTCAATCTGTACGGCCCGACCGAGACGAACGTGTGCACGTCCCACGAGGTGACCCCGGCCGACCTCGCCCGCGAACGGCCTGTCCCGATCGGCTTCGCGAGCTGCGGCGACATCGTCTGGGCGCGGCGCGCCGACGGGCACACCGCCGGACCGGGCGAGGAGGGCGAGCTCATCGTCGCGGGCCCGACCGTGATGCGCGGCTACTGGGGGTCGCCGCCGCAGGACGGCCCCTACGGCACCGGTGACATCGTGCGGGTCCTCCCGGACGGGTCGTTCGACTACGTCGGACGCCGGGACCAGATGGTCAAGGTCCGCGGGCACCGGATCGAACCGGGCGACGTGGAGTCCGCCCTCGCCGCCCATCCCGCGGTGGCGGAGGCCGCCGCGATCGCCACCGGCTCCGGGGTGGACTCCCGGCTGGTGGCCTTCGTGGTGCCGAGACCCGGCGAATCCCCCGGCGTGCTGGACCTCAAGCGGCACAGCGCCCAGCGGCTGCCACGCCACATGATCCCGGACGAGACGCACATCGTCCCCGAGCTTCCGCGCACGGCCAACGGCAAGGTGGACCGGGCCCGGCTGCGCGCCCGCCCGCCCGTGGGGAGGACGCGATGACGATCGGCGGGCACCTTCCCGCGCGCACCCTGACCTCCGTGATCCCGATGATGGGAGAGACCGCGGACGCGGGCGGATTCCGGGACGCGATGGGGTCGTTCCCCACCCCGGTCACCGTGGTCACCGCTCTCGACGAGGACGGCCTGCCGCGCGGTCTCACCTGCAGCGCGGTGGCGAGCCTGTCGATGGATCCGCCGTCGCTGCTGGTCTGCGTCAACCGGCGCAACGGCAGCCTCAGGGCGATCCGCCACAGCGGCGGGTTCGTCGTCAACCTGCTGCGCGAGGGCCGATACCGGCTCTCCGACCGGTTCGCGTCCGCGTCGCCGTCCAAGTTCGCCGGCACCCCGTGGCGGCCGAGCACGCCGTCCGGGCTGCCGCTGCTGCACGCCGACGTCCTGGCGCACGTGGACTGCGCGCTCCAGGCCGAGCTCGTCGCCGGCTCGCACGTGATCCTGATCGGCCTGGTCAGGTCGGCGGGCAGCACGGCCCGCGACGGCGGTCCGCTCGTCTACTACAACCGCAGCTACGGGCGCTGGGCGCTGCCCGTCTCCGAGGACTCCCGCGAGGACGGCTAGGCGCCTCCTCCGTCGAGCGGCGCGGACGGCCGTGAAGGGCCGTCCACGGAACGCTCCTCCATCACGCATCCGAGATCCTCCATCACGCATCCGAGAGAGGTTCGATGACAACCGACTATGACATCGCGATCATCGGCGGAGGGCCTGCCGGGTCCACGGCCGCGGCGTATCTCGCCAAGGCCGGCCTGTCGGTGGCAGTGTTCGAAGGCGAGATGTTCCCCCGGCCGCACGTGGGCGAGTCGCTGGTGCCGGCCACCACGCCGGTCCTGCTGGAGACCGGGGCGATGCCGAAGGTGGAGGCGGAGGGCTTCCCCAGGAAGTACGGAGCGGCCTGGACCACGGGCGAGTCCCGGGCCGTCCCGCACAACGGGTTCTCCGGGCTCACCCACGACTTCCGCGCCGCCGAGATCGAGTTCAGCGAGCGGGACCAGCCGGGCGTGGACCGCGACTACACCTTCCACGTCGACCGCGGGAAGTTCGACCTGGTCCTGCTCAAGCATGCCGAGGACCTCGGCGCGCAGGTGTTCCAGCGGACGCGGGTGCTGACCGCGGACTTCGACGACCCTGAGCGGGTGACGCTGCGCTGCCGGATCGGCCCTCGCGAGGTGCCGTTCACGGCGCGCATGATCGTGGACGCGTCCGGCCGACAGACCTTCCTCGGACGCCAGCTCCGCGTGAAGGAGCCCGACCCGGTGTTCAACCAGTACGCCATCCACACCTGGTTCGAGGGCCTGGACCGCGAGGCGCTGGCGGTCGACCCCGAGCAGCACGACTACATCTTCATCCACTTCCTGCCGGTCGAGGACACCTGGGTCTGGCAGATACCCATCACCGACACGGTGACGTCCATCGGTGTGGTCACGCAGAAGCGGCGTTTCACCGCGGCCGGGCCGGACCGGGAGAGGTTCTTCTGGGACATCATCGGGACCCGCCCTGACCTGCACCAGGAACTCAAGCGGTCCACGCGGGTGCGGCCGTTCCGGCAGGAAGGCGACTACAGCTACTCGATGAAGGAGATCTGCGGCGACCGCTTCGTCATGATCGGGGACGCCGCGCGATTCGTCGACCCGATCTTCTCCAGTGGTGTCAGCGTGGCGCTCAACAGCGCGAGAATAGCGTGCGCGGACATCATCGCCGCGGCCGGGACGGGAGATTTCTCACACTCCAAGTTCGCCGGATACGAGGGGAAACTACGCAGGGGCGTCCGCAACTGGTACGAGTTCATCTCCATCTACTACCGGTTGAACATCCTCTTCACGGCGTTCGTCCAGGACCCGCGGTACCGGCTCGACGTGCTCAAGCTGCTCCAGGGCGACGTCTACGACGACGA
This sequence comes from Actinomadura sp. 9N215, assembly GCF_044326345.1. Lineage (NCBI taxonomy): Bacteria > Bacillati > Actinomycetota > Actinomycetes > Streptosporangiales > Thermomonosporaceae > Actinomadura > Actinomadura sp. 9N215. The sequence continues at coordinate 73,713 of NZ_JBIRBA010000003.1, forward strand.
GGAGCCGAGGGCCCTCCAGGCCATGCGGGAAATCGTCACCGCGGTGGAAGAGGACGACACCCACCTCTGGCACCCCTACCTCGGGACGCTGCGCGCGCCGTCGGCGGCGCCCGCCTTCTGAAGGGCGGGCAACTCGGGTCGGGCAGAACAAACGTCCGCCAACCGAAGTCGGTGGATAGTGGCGATCAGGGCAAGATTGGCTACACTCTCAGAAAGAGGCGTTATTGGCGACACGCTGGGAGCATAAGGCGATGTATTCGTCCGGCGACGCGCACCCCGATCGCATACATCGGACGGTCATGCGGGTTCACACCGCTGAGACGAAGTCGGCGCCCCCGGCCATCGACAGCAGATCGGCCATTTTGCAGGCGGCACGCCACCTCTTCGCAGAAAGGGGCTACCAAGGCGTCAGCGTCCGGGCGATCGCCATGTCGGCCGACGTCGATCCCGCCCTGATCCATTATTACCATTCCACGAAGGCCGAAATCTTTCAGGCGGTGATCGAGGACATCCGCGGAGTCCCGAGCCTCGCGGTGCGCATCCTCGCAGCCCGCCCGGACGGAATGAGCACTCGCCTGGTGGGGACGTTCCTGGATCTGTGGGAGTCGCCGGGCGCCCGCGAACCGCTGCTGGCGATGGCGCGGTCGGTGGCGAGCCACGAGGACGCCCGTCGGCTGCTCACCGACCTCACCATCGCGGGCTGCGTCCGCCAGGTCGTGCCGGGGATGGGCGTGTCAGATCCCGACCTGCGCATCGAGCTGGTGACCTCGCTGCTCCTGGGCGCCGCCGTGATGCGTTACGTGCTGCGGATCGAGCCGCTGGCCTCCGCCGGCCGCCACACGTTGATCGCCGACCTGGCGGCCGCCGTCGACGCGCTGCTGGTCTGCGACGTCGGCACTTTTCATTCATAAAGGTCGCGCCAGTCGTAAAGGTCGCGCCAGTCGCAGAGGTCGCGCCAGTCGTAAAGGTCGTGTCAGTCGTAGAGGTCGTGTCAGTCGTAGAGGTCGTGCGGAACCTCGCTGAATATCACGCTCACCCGCCAGGCCAGGTCGGTCTCGTCGTCCTCGGAGGAGAACTCCAGGTTGACGGACAGCACATACGGCCCGTACTCGCGCATCTGCTCAAGGAGGCCGACATATTGCGCGGCCTCCCCCAGCGGACTCGAGAGGGAGGCCCCAAAGAAGTGGACCGATCTATAGTGGACGCGGTCGGGACGTCCCGTCCCGGAAGGAACGGGAACGGCGGACGGCCATGAGTTCTCCCGTGATCTGGCGTCTGATAACGCCCGTGCGGCCCGAGTCAATTCTCAACTCCCCGTCTCGAGACCATGGCCGACTCCCCTCAGTCATCATGTCCAGGGACAGCGACTGTCATTCCCCCACTGCCATCCGCCGGCCGAGAACAGAACGCACGGCGTCATTCGGCCCGGCGGAGCCGCTCCCCGATGGAGAACCAACCAAATCAACCTATTTCAAATAAAGTATACGATGGGCCAGTTTTTGGACGCAAGCCCTCCCTCTTACGGTGTGGCCCGCGGAAAATCGGCTGCCCGGATTTGTCCGTCCAGAAAGCCCTGAAAGTAGCGGCCCATAGATCTGACCAGGCTGTTCGAATCGGTCAAGGGACCGGACAGGACGATATAGCGCAGCAGTGCGGTTCCGACAAGCTGGGAACTGAGAATCTCCAGGCACAGGTGCGGGTCCGGCGGCCGGGCCTCCGCGACCGTGGGCCCGACCAGGCGGACCATGACGATCTCGCCGAACAGCCGCGCGGCCTCGCCATGGGAGAGCGACGAGCTGAAGATTGCGCGCAGCGCGTCGCCGGTGTCGGGTTCCTCCCAGATGCGAAGGAATTCGCGCACCAGGCGTTCCCCCGCCTCGACCCTGGGGCCGGAGGGCATGGCCACCTTCTCGAAGAGTTCGTCGACGGTGGCGGTGAACACGCGCTGCTTCGAGCCGAAGAAGTGATGGATGAGGGCGGCGTCGACGTTCGCCTCCGTCGCGATCGCGCGCAGCGTCGTGCCGTCGTAGCCGCGCTCGCCGAACAGCCGCCTGGCGGCCCGGATGATGTCGTCGCGCGTCTCGGTCGGCCCGGCGCGCCGACCGGTGCGGCCGGAACGCTGCGCGGGGCTCAGCGGACCCTCGGACCCCACGGGCACCCTCCCAAAGAATTCTTGACCTGATGAAGTCATCATGCATAGTATCAGGCTGGAATTCAACAACCGACCAAGACCGGGGTCCCGATCACCCCGCCGCCGACGGGCCGCGCCGTCCACGAGCCGTCACCGGCCGGACTCGGCGGACCGATTCGGCCGTCCCGCGTGCCCGCCGGTGAGCCGCCGCGCGTCACACCGGTCCTGACAGCGCCACGACGCGTGCGCGCACGCCACCGTTCCGCGCGTCCGCCTCTCCCACCGGAGAAAGGAATCCCATGATCGGTAGTGCTGACGGAGTGATCGTCGTCGGAGCCGGGCCCGGCGGCCTGCTGCTCGCCGCCGAGCTGGCCCTGGCCGGTGTCCCCTGCACGGTGCTCGAACGGCGGTCCGGCCGCTCCGCCGAGTCCCGGGCGCTGGGCCTCCAGGCGCGCACCCTGGAGCTGCTCCAGCTCAGAGGGATCGCCGGCCGGTTCACCTCGCGCGGGAACCCGCTGGACCACTTCAGGGTGACGGTCGGTCCGGCGCGCATCGACCTGCGCCGGCTGGACACCATGTTCCAGCAGCTCAACATCTGCCCGCAGAGCCTGACCGAGCAGCTCCTCGAAGAACGCGCGACCGAACTCGGCGCCAAGATCGAACGGGACGCGCGGGTCGTGGCGGTCGAACAGGACGCGGACGGCGTCACGCTGCGCGTGCGCGGGAACGACCGGACCTGGGAGGAACGGGCGTCCTGGGTCGTCGGCTCCGACGGGTCGCACAGCACGGTGCGCGAGTCGCTCGGCATCGGGTTCCCCGGCAAGACCTACCCGTACAACATCGTCGTCGGCGACGTCCGCCTGGCCAGGCCGCCCGAGTCCGGGATGCTGATCGAGGTCGGCCGGAGCGGACTGGTCGTCGCGATCGACTTCGGCAACGGCTGGTGGCGCATGGGCGTCGTCGACTGGAGCACCCCCGGGGACCCCGGCGAGCCGGCGACCCCCGAGGAGCTGTCGGCCGCGCTGACCACCATCTTCGGCTACGACCTCGGCGTGCACGACCCACTGTGGATGACGCGCTTCCGCTTCCAGAAGCGCCAGGCCACGCGGTACCGGAGCGGACGGGTCTTCCTGCTCGGCGACGCGGCGCACGTGCACGCCCCGCTCGGCGCGCAGGGGCTCAACCTGAGCATGCAGGACGCGATGAACCTCGGCTGGAAGCTGGGCGCGGTGATCCGCGGCAAGGGTCCCGAATCGCTCCTCGACAGCTATGAGGCCGAGCGCCGGCCGGTGGCCGACCGGGTGCTGTTCGCCACCGACAAGGCGATCCGCGTCATGATGTCGCAGCGGCTGCCGGTCCGGATGGCCCGCCGGGCCATCGTGCCCACCGTGCTGCGGGTGCCCCGCGGCCACCAGACGCTCGCCGGGTACGTTTCCGGGCTCGCGTGGGCCTACCCGCTGGGCGGCGGACGCCGCCGCGGGTCCTCGCTGACCGGCCGCCGTGTCCCCGACGCTCTGCTGCGCGTGGCGGGCGGCGACAACCAGCGGCTCTCGGACCTGTTCCACGGTGGTCGGTTCGTCCTGGTCGACCAGGCGGGCGGACGTCTCGCCAAGGTCGCCGAGCCCTGGGGCGCGGAGGTCGTGACCGTCCTCGCCCAGCCCCGGAGCCGCTCTCCGCTGGCCGCATGGTCCGCGGTGCTGTGCAGGCCGGACGGATACGCGGCCTGGAGCGGCGGCCCCGAGGACGAGGCGTCCCTCCGCACCGCACTCACGGCATGGTGCGGGGAGCCCGGCGTCACCCGCACCGAGACCACCGCGGAACCGGCGACCGGGAGGGAGACGCCGCGCACCGGCCCGGCCGGTTGAGGCGCGGTCCAGCGAACCGGAGTGTTTCCCCGCAGACCAGAGAAAAGGAGAATTGTCATGTCCGTCGAAGAAGTCACGGCCGGTGTGCTGGCCTTCATTCGCGAGTCGTTCCTGTCAGGCGACCCCAAGAACGAGCTGGACGACTCCACCCCGCTGCTCGAATGGGGCGTCCTCAACTCGATGAACACCGCACTGCTGTTGACCTTCATCCGGGATGAGCTCGGCGTGCCGGTACCGGCGACCAAGATCAACGGCGAGAACTTCAAGAACGTCAGGAACATCGCGGCGATGGTACTGGACCTGGACGTCGCACCGAGCGCATGACCGCGCGCCCGCGCGCCGGGGACGGTGGCCGGCGGCGGCCGGCCCGGGCTCCGGGATCGAACTCATCAATTAAAGAATACTTGACGTGATGAACTCATCAAGTATAGAATTCTAGAACTCAGCTTTCGGTTTCTCTTCTCCTCCCCATTGGAGGCTCGATGCCGAAGTCAGCCCAAGCCGCACCGAAAAGGACTCCCGCCTACGACGTCGCGATACTGGGATCGGGAATCGCCGGTTCGATGCTCGGCGCGATTCTGGCGCGTGGCGGCGCGTCGGTCCTGCTGATCGACGCCGACGCGCACCCGAAGTTCGCGATCGGCGAGTCCACCATCCCCTACACGCTGGTGGCCCTGCGGACGATCGCCGAACGGTACGACGTTCCCGAGATCAAGACGCTCGCCACCTTCACCAACTGCACGAAGATCATCGGCCCCTCGTTCGGCGTCAAGAAGCATTTCGCGTTCATGGTCCACCATGAGGGGCGGCCCCAGGACCCGCAGGAGACCAACCAGTTCAACACTCCGGGACTGCTGCACGAGGCGAGCCATCTCTACCGGCAGGACACCGACGCGTACCTCTTCCACACCGCCGTCCACTACGGCTGCGACGCCCGCCAGCACTTCCGCGTCGCGAACGTCGACTTCGACGGCTCGGGCGTCACCCTGACCGGGGTGAACGGCGAGGAGCACCGCGCCCGCTACGTGGTGGACGCCAGCGGATTCCGTTCGCCGCTCGCCGAGAAGTTCGCGTTACGGGAGACGCCGACCCGTCTCAAGCACCACTCCCGCTCGCTCTGGACCCACATGTCCGGCGTCCCCCGCACCGACGACCTGTTCCGCCATCGTTCCAGGGCCGACACCCCGCCCGTCCCCTGGTACGAGGGCACCGTGCACCACCTGTTCCCCCGCGGCTGGTTCTGGACCATCGGGTTCGACAACCACAAGTGGTCCCGCAACCCGCTGTGCAGCGTGGGACTGACGCTGGACCCGCGCATGTACCCGAAGGACCCGTCCGGCACGCCGGAGGAGGAGTTCGCGGCGGTCGCCGACCGGTTCCCCGACATCGCCCGGCAGTACGCGGGCGCGGTCCCGGCCCGGGGCTGGACCTCGACCGAACGGCTGCAGTACTCCTCCAAGCGGACCATCGGCGACCGATGGTGCCTGCTCGCGCATGCCGCGGGTTTCATCGACCCGCTGTTCTCGCGCGGGCTGTCCAACACCGCGGAGGCGATCAACGCCCTGTCCTGGCGGCTCCTGCGAGCGATCAAGGACGACGACTTCTCGGCCGAGCGGTTCGAGTTCGTCGACCGGCTCCAGCAGGGCCTGATCGACTACAACGACGAACTGGTGAACGCGGCGTTCATCTCCTTCTCCGACTACCACCTGTGGTCGGCGGTGTTCCGGATCTGGGCGTGGGGCTCCAACGCGGGCACCTTCCGGCTTCAGGACGCGCTCACCCAGTTCCTCAAGGACGGGCGCGACGAGCACTTCCTCGACCTGGAGGAGGCGTCCAATCTCGGCTTCTACTGGCCCGACCACGCGGGCTACCGGAAGCTGTTCGACGAGATGGTGGCCAAGTGCGCCGCCTACGAGGCGGGCGAGGTGACCGCGTCCCAGGCGGGCGACGATCTCTACGAGTTCCTCCGGGACGCCGACTTCGTCCCCAAGCACTTCGGCTTCGCGGAGCGCGACCGCCGGTTCATCAACCCCACCCCGGCCACGCTCCTGAAAACCGTGCGATGGGCGCGCACCGACGCCGACCCCGTCGTACGGCAGCTCATGCTCAACAGCTTCGGCGAGGCGGTCCGTCACAAGCTCCGCGGACGCCGCATCTTCTGATTCGAAGGGAACGCGCGCCGTGCAGAACACAGGCAAGAACCGAAGCCGGAGGACCGCCGCGAAACCCGAGCCGCCCAGCCACGACGTGGTCATCCTGGGCTCGGGCCTGGCCGGGACCATCACCGCCGCCTGCCTGGCCCGCAACGGGGTGAGCGTGCTGGTCCTGGACGCGGGGCAGCACCCGAGGTTCGCCATCGGCGAGTCGACCATCCCCTACACCTCGATGATGATGCGGCTGGTCAGCGAGCGTTACGGGGTGCCGGAGATCAAGTACCTGACCACCTTCGAGGCCGTCCAGTCCAAGATCAGCACCAACTGCGGGGTCAAGCGGAACTTCGGCTTCCTCTACCACGAGCCGGGCCGGTCGCATCACCCGCGGCAGAGCAACGAGTTCCCGATCCCGAAGATCACCCACACCGAGAACCACTTCTTCCGCCAGGACGTGGACGAGTGGATGCTCAAGGTCGCCCAGAGCTACGGAGCCGAGGTGCGGCAGCGCACGAAGGTCGTGGACATCGCCGTGGACGACGCGGGCGTCACGCTCACGCCCGAGGACGGTCCGCCGGTCCGGGGCAAGTTCGTGATCGACGCGAGCGGGTTCCGTTCGCCGCTGGCGGAGAAGTTCGCCCTGCGCGAGGAACCGACCCGGCTGCGCGCCCACTCCCGTTCGGTGTTCACCCACATGACGGGCGTCCGCCCGTACGAGGACACCGTCATCCCGCGCGGCGCGCACCGCAACCCCAGCCCGTGGAGCCAGGGGACGCTGCACCATCTGTTCCCCGGCGGCTGGATGTGGGTCATCCCGTTCAACAACCACGCGCGCGCGACGAACCCGCTGGTGAGCGTGGGGATCAACCTGGATCCGCGCGTCCACCCCAAGCCGGAGGGACCGCCGGAGCGGGAGTTCACCGAGTTCATCAGCGGCTATCCCGACATCCGCAAGCAGTTCGTGAACGCCAGGGCCGCGCGCGGCTGGGTGTCCACGAACCGGCTCCAGTACTCCTCCAGGCAGACGGTCGGCTACCGGTGGTGCCTCACCTCGCACGCGGCCGGGTTCATCGACGCCCTGTTCTCCCGCGGCCTGGAGAACACGATGGAGATCATCAACAGTCTCGTGCACCGCGTCGTGGACGCGGTCCGCGACGACGACTTCTCCGTCGAGCGGTTCGAGTACGTGCAGACCCTCGAACAGGGACTGCTCGACTTCAACGACGACCTGGTCGCCAACGCCTACACCTCGTTCCAGGACTGGGACCTCTGGGACGCCTGGTTCCGCGTCTGGTCGCTCGCGCAGATCCTCGCCACCTTCGAGATCAACCGGGCCTACGCGAAGTACCTGGACAACCGCGATATGGCCGCGATCGAGCACCTCGCCCGGCTCGAACCGCACGGCAGCGTCCCCGACTACGCGCCCGCGCGCGAGCTGTTCAGGACCGTCAGCGAGACCGTCCAGCAGGTGCAGAACGGCGGCCTCGACTCCGCGAGCGCCGCCGAGCGGATCTTCAAGCTGCTCGGCGACGCGGACTTCTCCCCGCCGGCGTTCGGCCTCACCGATCGGGACAACCGCTGGTACAACGCGACCACGCCGAACGTCATCCGGACCCTGCGCTGGGCGAAGCGCGAGGCGCCGCCGGAGATCGGACGGCTCGTCCACGAGGGACTCACGCTGTTCATGCGCAAGCGCCTGTCGCCCGACGAGTTCGACCTGCGGGGCGAGCTGCGGCATACGGTCGCCGAATGGCCGGTGCTCGGCCGCCCGTTCCGCCTGCCCGCGCCACGGTGACCGCGCCTGGCCCCCAGGCCCGGCCGATTCTTGTGGAAAGAAGTCATCAAATATAGAATTCATCGCGTATGGCATTCCGTCACACGCCCCCGGCACACGGAGGAGCGCAGTGCAGATCAACGGGTCGAAGGCAGCACACCGCGCGGACGTGATCGTCCTCGGATCGGGACTCGCCGGCGGAACCATGGCCGCCGTGCTCGGCAGGAACGGGGCCGACGTCGCCGTGATCGACGCCGGGAGCCATCCCCGGTTCGCGATCGGTGAGTCGACGATCCCCTACACCTCGATGCTGATGCGCCTGGTCAGCGAGCGTTACCAGGTACCGGAGATCAAGTGGCTGGCGACCTTCGAGGCCGTCCAGTCCAAGATCAGCACCAACTGCGGGGTCAAGCGGAACTTCGGTTTCCTCTACCACCGCCAGGGCCGCCGCCACGACATCACCGAGCGCAACGAGCTACCCATCCCGAAGATCACCAACACCGAGAACCACTTCTTCCGGCAGGACGTCGACGCCTGGATGATGAACGTCGCGCTCAAGTACGGCGCGCGCCTGGTCCCGAACACCAGGGTGTCGAGCTTCGAGTTCGAGGACGACGGCGTGACCGTGCTCACCGAGAACGGCGACAGGTGGCGCGCGAAGTTCGTCGTGGACGCCAGCGGGTTCCGCTCCCCGCTGGCCGCCCAGCTGGGCCTGCGCGAGACGCCCAGCAGGCTGCGCCACCACTCCCGGTCCCTGTTCACCCACATGGTCGACGTCACCCCGTACGACGAGCTGGTGCGCCCGCGCGGCGGGCACGGCAACCACCAGCCGTGGAACGAGGGGACCCTGCACCACCTGTTCGAGGGCGGCTGGCTCTGGGTCATCCCGTTCAACAACCACGCCCGCGCGACCAACGCGCTGGTGAGCGTCGGTCTGAGCCTCGACCCGCGCATCCACCCCAAGCGCGAGGGCGTCACACCCGAGGAGGAGTTCCGGGACTTCATCGCCGACTACCCCGACATCCAGAAGCAGTTCGTGGACGCCCGTTCCGTCCGCGAGTGGGTGTCCACGGACCGGCTCCAGTACTCCTCCAAGCAGACCGTGGGTCACCGCTGGTGCCTGACGTCGCACGCGGCCGGGTTCATCGACGCGCTGTTCTCGCGGGGGCTGAGCAACACCTTCGAGATCGTCAACGCGCTGGGCTGGCGGATCCTGGACGCGCTGCGCGACGACGACTTCTCCGTCGAGCGCTTCGAGTTCGTGCAGACCCTCGAACAGGGACTGCTCGACTTCAACGACGACCTGGTCGCCAACGCCTACACCTCGTTCCAGGACTACGACTTGTGGAACGCGTGGTTCCGGGTGTGGTCGATCAGCCAGCGGCTGGCCATCTTCGAGATCAACCGCGCCTACGCCCGCTACAAGGGCGACAACGACGTGGCGGGCGTGCGGCGTCTCGAACGGCTCGCCGTCAACGGGGTCTGCCCCGACTACGCGCCGGCGCGGGCGATGTTCGCGCAGGCCAACCAGGAGCTGCGCGCCGTCGCCGACGGCACCAGGACGCCCGCGGACGCGGCGGCCGCCGTGATGCGGCTGCTCCAGACCGCCGACTTCATCCCGCCCGCCCTCGGACTCGGCGACCCCGACAACCGGTGCGTGCACGTCAGCGGCCCCAAGGTCGTCGAGATGCTCCGCTGGGCCCGCCGCGACGCGCCGCCGGAGATCGGCGAGCTGGCCATCGAGGGACTGACCCTCTTCCTCAAGAAACGGCTGTCGCTGAAGGAGTTCGCGCTGGCCGAGGAACTCAAGCACGCGATCGCGGCGATGCCGGTGATCGGCAAGCCGCTGCGCGTCCCCACGCCGCGGTGACGCCGGCCGCCCGGCCCGCCGCGGCGTCCGGAGTCCCGCCCACCACATGGAATGAGGTACAGCGATGACAGAGAAGGTCGCCGACCACGAAGCCCTCCCGCGCCTCGGACCCGAGTTCGCCCTCGACCCCTACCCGGTCTACCGGCGCCTCCGCGAGAGCGGTCCCGTCCAGCGCGTCGTCGGCCACGACGGAGTGGTCCAGTGGATCGTGACCCGCTATGACGACGTCAAGCGGCTGCTCGTCGATCCCCGGATGAGCAGTGCCCTGACCAAGGTGCTGGACCCCGGGCTCGCCGACGGGCAGAAACGGTTCCGCATCGACGAGACGCTGCAGAACGCGATGACCAACCACGATCCCCCCGAGCACACCCGCATCCGGAAGACGGTGGTCCGCGCCTTCAGCGCGCGGCGCGTGGAGGCGATGCGGCCCCGCGTCCAGGAACTGACCGACACGCTGCTCGACGCGATGGACGGCGAGGAGCGCGTCGACCTCATCGAGAAGCTCGCCACGCCCGTCCCGGTCGCCGTGAGCTGCGAGATCCTCGGCGTCCCGGTCGAGGACCGGCCCTTCTTCAACACCCAGATGGACGATCTGATGGGGGCCGGGACCGCCGAGGAGAAGCGCGCCCCGGCCAAGGCGCTCACGTCCTACATGGCCGAGCAGGTGGCGATCAAGCGCGCGTCGCGCGGCGACGACGTGCTCAGCGCCATGATCGAGGCGTCCGAGGAGGAGGGCCGCCTGACCGACGGCGAGCTCGTCGGCGGGGCCGTGCAGCTGCTGTTCGCCGGCTACCTGACCACCATCTACGCGATCGGGGCGGGCGCGTACCGGCTGCTCAAGCACCCGGAACAGCTCGCCGAGCTGCGGCGTGATCCCGGCCTGCTGCCGAAGGCGGTGGAGGAGCTGCTCCGGTTCGACGGCCCCGTCATCCCCGGCATCCTGCGGTACGCCAAGGAGGACGTCGAGGTCGGCGGCACCACCATCCCGGCCCACTCCCTGGTCGTGCTGTCGCTCACCGCGGCGAACCGCGACCCCGACCGGTTCCCCGAGCCCGACAGGCTCGACATCCACCGCGAGGACACCGACCACGTCGCCTTCGGCGGCGGCATCCACTACTGCATCGGCGCACGGCTGGCCACCATCGAGACGGAGGTCGTACTCGGATCGCTGATCCGCCGCTTCCCCCGTCTCGAACTGGCCGTCCCCGACAGCGAGCTGCGGTGGGAGCTCAAGTCGTTCGCCCGCCACATCGCCGAGCTGCCGGTGTTCCCCCACGGCGCCAAGGGGTGACCAGGGCGCCCGCGGGCGCGGCCGCCCGCCCGGCCGCCGGAGGCAGGGGCAGGGCGACCGCGTTCGGGGCGACGGAGGACGAGCGATGCCGAACACCCCGCGACGCGGACGTCCCGGCCGCCCGCCGAAATCCGAGTCCGGCGACGCCAAGGCCCGGCTCATCGACGCGGCCCTGACGCTGTTCGCCGCGAAGGGGTTCACGGGGACCTCGATCCGGGCCATCGCGCGCGAGGCGGGGCTGAGCGACAGCGCGCTCTACGCGCACTTCGAGGACAAGCAGGCGATCTTCGGGGCGGCGATCGCCACCCTCGGCGCCCAGGACACGGCGGCGCCGATCGCCGGGATCGACCCGGCGCTCGCCGCGAGCGATCCGGGCGGCTACCTCCGGTGTGTGGCCGACCGGGCCGTGAGCGCCTGGGAGACCCCGGAGGCGCGGCGGATCGCCGGGCTGATGGCCCAGGACCGGCTGATCCACGAGCCGGCGCTCGTCGCCGGGGTCGTCACGTCCGTGCACCGGCTCGCCGGGTCGTTCGCCGCGTGGATCGAGGACGGCCGGGTGCGCGCGGACCTCGGCTCTCCGCTGGACCTGGGCTACGCCTTCTTCACCCCCATCGTGCAGGCCCGCCTCCTGTGGCAGCACGACTCGGCGACGCCGGAGGACCTGCGGAAGGCGCGCGAGCGCTCCGTCCGGCACACGGAGTTCTTCATCAAGACCATCCTCACCGCCGACCGCGAACGACCGAACGCCCGGCGATGAATCCGACGGGGAACGGGGCGGGCGGCGTCCCGGCGGGGCGCACCGCGCACGCGTTGCCGAGCAGGGGTATCGTGCGAAGGTAATGGTTGCGACGTTGTTGTTGTACGCCCCGGGAGAACAAGACCATGAACGCGTCCGGCAGCGAGAGCAGTGACACCTCTCGGCGGACGGTCGCGCGGAACAAGGCAACGCAGCGCGAGCAGGCGTCTGCGGCCGGAAGCAGCCGCGAGTTCATTCTCCGCGCCGCCCGGCGCCTTTTCGCGGAGAAGGGTTTTCAGGGCGTGAGCGTGCGGGCCATCGCCAAGGAGGCATCCGTCGACCCCGGGCTCGTCCATTATTTCTATCCGGCGAAAGCGGACGTGTTCGCCGCCGCGGTGGGCGAGTTGTGCGACACTTCCGGCCTCTTCGAACGGATTCAGGACGGCCCGGAAGAGGACCGGGTCGAACGGCTGGTGACCACGTTCCTGCGAATGTGGGAGGAGCCCACGGTCCGGGAACCGCTCCTCGCCGTGGCCCGATCGGCCGTCAACAACGACGAGGCCAACCGGGCGCTGGGCGAGTTCGTCAGGGAAGGCCTGGTCCAGCAGGTGGTCCTCGCGGCCGGGGTGGAGGAGCCCGAGTTGCGCGGCACCCTCGTGACGTCGCAACTCATGGGGACGGTGCTGATGCGTCACGTCATCGCGATCGAGCCGCTCGCCTCGGCCGACCTGGAAACGGTCGCCGCGCACCTGAACAGCGCCATCCACTGGTTGTTCACCTGCGACCTCACCGCCGAGCCCCCGCGCTCACCGGCGGCGTCCGCCTAGGGCGACCCAGGCGGCGGGCTCGGACGGTCAGCGGCGCACATGATCAAGGCATGGTCAATCTGACCCCAAGAATGGCCGCTCTGGCCCGGTGGGGGTGGATCGTCGGAAGTCGGCGCATAGATTGCAGGCGTGCCTTGGACGTGTTGCCTGAGTGCGCTCGTCGTGCTCCGTTTTTAACACGTCTATCGGCACATTTCGGTCAGATCACCTCGTTGCTCAGGCTCCGTTGTAGTCGCACACTGAAGTCTTCCTGCGTGAGCCGACATCGATGCGCTGTTGGGGATGCCATGAAACAGCAGGTATGTAGATCTGGAAGATTCCGCGGCGTGGCGGTCATGACCGCGCTCACTTTGACACTGCCGGTGGTGTCCACGACCACCGCGGCGCAGGCGCGGCCCGTCGCCGCGTCCAATGCCGTCATCACCTGGGACGTCCACGCCCAGACCGCCATCTACGAAGTCGCCCGGCAGTCGCCGACCGCGGCCGCCCGCAGTTTCGCGATCGTGCAGGGCGCCGTGTACGACGCGGTCAACGCGATCGCCGGCACCCCTTACGAGCCGTACCTGATCGCCCCCCGCGCCCGGTCCGGCGACTCGACGCCCGCGGCCGTCGCCACCGCCGCCTACCGTGCGCTCCTCTGGCTCTTCCCCAAGCAGGCCGACTCGCTCCGCGCGCAGTACCGGGAGTCGCTCGACGCGATCCCCAGCGGGCGTCCCAAGCGCGGCGGCATCGCCGTCGGCGAAGCCACCGCCGAGGCCATGATCGATGCCCGCCACGACGACGGCGCGTTCTCCGACGCGAAGTGGCCCGTCGGCACCGCGCCCGGACAGTGGCGGCCGACCCCGCCGGAGTATCTCCAGGTCGGCGCCTGGTTCGCCACTCTTAAGCCGTTCGTCGTCCGCGACCCAGGCGACTACCACACCCCGGGGCCGCCCGCCCTTGCCAGCGCCGCCTACGCCCGCGGCTTCAACGAGGTCAAGGCCCTCGGCTCGGCCACCAGCACGGTCCGCACGCCCGACCAGACCGAGGCGGCGACCTGGTGGGACGACCCGCGGCAGGTGGAGTGGTCGATCCTCCGCCAGCTCGCCCAGACCCACCGGCTCAGCACCCTGGAGACGGCCCGCATGTTCGCGATGGTGGACATCGCGGCCGCCGACACGCTGATCGCTTGCTACGTGCAGAAGAAGCACTGGCGCTTCTGGCGTCCCGTGACCTCGATCCCGCTGGCGGACACCGACGGCAACCCGGCCACCCACGCCGATCCCAGCTGGGCTCCGCTGCGGACCACCGCGCCATCGGCGGAGTACCCGTCCGGCCACGCCTGCTACAACACGGCGGTCACGGCGGGCCTGCGGAAGTTCTTCGGTCGCGACGACCTCTCGTTCAGCGCCTACAGCGCGGACTCCGGCACGACCCGCCACTACGACAGCCTCTCCGAGTCCCTGGCCGAGCTGCTCCAGGCCAGGATCTGGGCGGGCGTGCACTACCGCTTCGCCACCGTCGACGGGAACCGGCTCGGCACGGCCGTCGCCCGCGACGTCCTCGACCAGGCCTTCCGCCCTCGCGACAACTGATTCGGCCAGGCCTTCGGCACTCGTGCTCAGCGCGTCCCTGTTTTCAGTGTTTGTGCATGATGTGTTTGAGGCGGGTGTAGTCCTCCAGGCCGTAGTGCGAGAGGTCTTTGCCGTAGCCGGAGCGTTTGAAGCCGCCGTGGGGCATTTCGGGGACGAGCACCATGTGGGTGTTGATCCACACGCAGCCGAAGTCCAGGCGGGCGGCCGTGCGCATGGCTCGTCCGTGGTCCGCCGTCCAGACGCTTGAGGCGAGGGCGTGGTCGACGTCGCACGCCAGCCGGAGGGCTTCGTCCTCGTCGGTGAACGGCTGGACGGTCAGCAGCGGCGCGAAGTTCTCCTCGCGTACGACGGCGTCGTCCTGGGTCACTCCGGTGATGACGGTGGGCGCCAGGAAGTAGCCGCGGTCGCCGACCCTGTGACCGCCGGTGGCGACGGTGGCGTGCGCGGGGAGCTCGTCCAGCGTCCTCAGCGCGCGGGCGAGCTGGCCGGCGTTGTTGAGCGGGCCGTAGTCGGCGTGGTGGTCGGCGGGCGGGCCGGTACGGACGGCGGCGACGCGTTCCAGCAGGCGGGCGACGAACTCCTCGTGGACGTCACGCTGGACGAGGACGCGCGCGACGGCCGTGCAGTCCTGCCCGGCGTTGAAGTACCCGGCGCCTGCGACGCCGTCGACGGCCGCGTCGAGGTCGGCGTCGGCGAACACGAGGGCGGGGGCGTTGCCGCCGAGTTCCAGGTGGGTGCGGGCGACGCGTTCGGCGGCGGCGCGGGCGACCTCGACGCCGGCCCTCGTCGAGCCGGTGATGGACACCATCGCGGCGGCCGGGTGCGCGACGACCGCGCGGCCGGTGTCGCGGTCGCCGCAGACGATGTTGAGGACGCCGGGCGGGAGGCACTCCGCGGCGAGCTCGCCGAACATCGCGGCGGTGACGGGGGTGGTGTCGCCGGGTTTGAGCACCACGGTGTTGCCCGCCGCGAGGGCGGGCGCGAACTTCCAGGCGGCCATCAGCAGGGGGTAGTTCCATGGGGCGACCTGGCCGATGACGCCGACCGGCTCGCGCCGCACGTAGGACGTGTGTCCTGGCGTGTACTCGGCCGCGGCGAGGCCCGGCAGCAGGCGGGCGGCCCCGGCGAAGAAGCGCAGGCAGTCCGCGGCGGCGAGCACCTCCTCGGTGCGGGTGGCGGCGATCGGCTTGCCGGTGTTGCGGCATTCGGCGGCGACGAACGCGTCGGCTCGCCGCTCCAGCAGGTCGGCGCAGTTCAGCAGGGCGCGCTGCCGCCGGCCGGGGGGGGGTGCCGCTCCAGGCGTCGAACGCGTTCGCGGCGGCGGTGTAGGCGGCGTCGACGTCCGGCGGGCCGGAGAGCGGGGCGCTGCCGAACACGTCGCCGGTGGACGGGACGATCAGTTCGGCGGCGCGTCCGTCGGCGGCGGGGCTGGGCTTGCCGCCGATGACGTTGCGCACGGTCTCGAAGGCGGTCATCGGTCGGCTCCTTGGAGGAGGGCCAGCAGATCGTAGGCGACATGGGCCGCCGCGATGCCGGTGATCTCGGCGTGGTCGTAGGCGGGGGCGACTTCGACGACGTCCGCCCCCACCAGGTTGAGGCCGTCGAGGCCGCGCAGGACTTCGAGCAGTTCGCGGCTGGAGAGGCCGCCCGCCTCCGGTGTCCCGGTGCCGGGCGCGTGCGCCGGGTCGAGGACGTCGATGTCGACCGAGACGTACACGGGCCTGTCGTCCAGCCGGGCGCGGACGCGTTCGATGATGGCGTCGATCGGCTGCCGGGCGAAGTCGCGGGCGTGCACGGCGGTGAACCCGAGCTTCTCGCTTTCGTCCAGGTCCAGCCGCGAGTACAGCGGGCCGCGGATGCCCACGTGCGTCGAGTGGGCCGGGTCGATCAGCCCTTCCTCGCTGGCGCGGCGGAACGGCGTGCCGTGCGTGTAGGGGGCGCCGAAATAGGTGTCCCAGGTGTCCAGGTGCGCGTCGAAGTGCAGCATGGCGACCGGGCCATGGCGCTCGTGCTGGACGCGCAGCAGCGGCAGCGCGACGGTGTGGTCTCCGCCGATCGTGATCAGGCGGCGGCGGGTGCCCGACAGCGAGCGGGCGGCGTCCTCGATCGCGGTGATCGCGGCGGTCAGGTCGAACGGGTTGACCCCGACGTCTCCGGCGTCGGCGACCTGGCTCGCCGCGAACGGCTCGACGTCCAGGGCGGGGTGGTAGGGACGCAGGAGCCGGGAGCTCTGCCGGACATGGCCGGGACCGAACCGGGCGCCCGGCCGGTAACTGACCCCGGAGTCGAAAGGGATGCCCCAGATGAGCACCTCGGCGTCGGGGACGTCGGTGAGCCTGGGCAGCCGCGCGAACGTGGAATCGCCCGCATAGCGGGGAACGCGCGTCGCGTCCGCCGGGCCGACAGGCTGGGTCTGCGGGGGCGGGGTCGTCACAGTTGGTCCAGGAGTTCTGTGGCGGCGCGGCGGCCGCTGTCGATGGCGCCGTCGATGAAACCGGGCCAGCGGTGCGCGGTGTGCGCCCCGGCGAAGTGCACCAGGCCCTCCGGTGCGGCGAGGTGGGGCTCGTATTTGGAGATCTGCCCTGCCCGGAACGTGGTCCAGGTGCCTCGGGACCAGGGATCGTGGACCCAGTCGTGCGTGGCGGTGGCGGTGACCTCGGCGTACGGCGCGTACTCCCGGACGGCTCGTTGCACCGCCTGCGGGTCGTCGCCGTCCACCGCGTCGTGTTCGGGAGCGAAGCAGACCAGCACCACTCCCTGGGGGAGCGTGCGCATCGCCCCGACGTAGTCGAAGACCGTGCCCCAGCCGTAGCCGCTCAGGTCTTCGGGCACGTTGCGGGCCAGCGCCCACACCTTCTGCCCCTGCCCGGCGTGGTTCTCCTTGGAGATCGCCAGTTTCGCGGGAGCGAGCGCGGGCTCGAAGTCGATGTCCTTGAGGACGCCGATCGGCACGGTGACCAGGACGCGCCGCGCGGTGACCGCGCCTCCGTCGTGGGTGACGACGACGTGGTCGGCGTCGCGGCGCACGGACCGCACCGGGGACGACAACCTGATGTCGGCGCCGCCGTCGTCGGCCAGTGCCCGGGCCAGGGACGCGGTGCCGTCGTCGAAGGTCTGGCCGAGCACGCTCGCTTTGATCATGCCCCAGAGCGAGTTGTCCATCGCGGCCAGCCAGCGCAGCACGTCGAGGGCGGATCCGGTGTCGGCGGAGGCGTTCCCGCAGCCGCAGAACCAGGAGATCAGCAGCTCGCGGGCGTTGCCCTCCAGCCCGGCTTCGTCCGCCCAGCGCCGGATCGGCACGTCGAGATCGGCCAGCCCCTGCGCGGACAGCGGGCGGTTCACGTCGAGGCGGGCGCCCGCGGCGAGCAGGGCGCGGACGGCGTGCTCCAGCCGATCGAGGTCGGTGGGGGGAACCGGCAGCAGTGAGTCCAGCACGGTGCCGCGGTCCGACCAGGTCATACGGCTCGGTGGTTCGCTGTCGCTGATCGCGATCCCGTAGCGCTTCACCTCGGCGGACACGAACGTCTGCTGCGGCACGATCCACGTTCCGCCCATTTCGAGGCCGCATCCGCCGAACAGGTCCGTCCGGTACCAGGTGCGGCCGCCGATCCGGTCGCGCGCCTCCAGGACGCGCACCCGCTCGCCCGCCGCCCCGAGATCCCGGGCGGCCGTCAGGCCCGCGAAACCGGCGCCGACGATCACGACATCGACTTGCGGATGGTTCATGGTCGAGAGATCTCCAGGTGAGACGCGTGATCGCACCGCTGGGGGCCGGTGCGTCCGCTCACGCTATGTGGCGTCGAGCGGCCGGTCGATAGCGGAAATGTCCAACCCGTGGATCAGGGCATGGACGCCGTGTACAGACGGCTAGCGGCGTCGAGGCGCCGTGTGCGCGAGCGCCTCCCTGGCTTCGAGCGCGAGCCAGAGCTCGTGGCGCGTGGCCGCCGAGGCGATCGCCTTGCCGGTGAGCCTCTCCACCCGGTCGATGCGGTTGCGCACCGTGTGCCTGTGGACGCCGAGCCGTTCGGCCGCGGTGTCCCAGACCCCGTTGGCGTCCAGCCACACCCGCAGCGTCGCGAGGATCTCCCCGCGCGGGTCGGCGGCGTCGATCGGGGCGAGCATCGCGTCGGCGAACGCGGCCAGCAGGTCGGGCGGGCCGAGCGTGAGCAGCAGCCGTCCCACGCCGTGCTCGGCGGCCTCGGCGGGACGGCCGAGGCGCGCACTCGCCGCGAGCAGCGAACGCGCCTGGCGCAACGTGATCGCGGCCGTGCCCGGACCGAAGGGCGACCCGATCCCCGCGGGCCGTCCGGACGCGAACCGCGCCAGCACCGCGGAGACGTCGACGTCGTCGACCACCAGCGCCTCGACGATGTCGCCTGAGAACCGGACGAGGCCGCCGGGCAGCGCGAGGGACAGGTCGGCCGCGAGTTCCTCCGCTTCGCCCGGCGACGCCTGCACGGCCAGGCCGCGCAGGTTCCCGGTCGAGACGTCCAGCGCGGTGAGCAGCCGCTCGGCGTCCTCGTCGGACATCCCGCCCGACGTCAGCCTGCCCATGGCCGCCGTCCGCGCCCGCCGGTGCGGCTCGCGCGCCAGGTGCCGGCGCTCCAGTTCCATGGTCAGGAGGGAGAGCAGGGCGGCGTCGATCAGCCGTTCCCCGGCCCTGGCCGAACCGGCCGACCGTTCCCCGGCCCTGGCCGAACCGGCCGACCGGTCGCCGGCCCTGGCCGAACCGGCTGGCTTGTCCGCGGCCTTGGCCGAACCGGTCGGCTTGTGCGGGGTGGGGGGCGAGGCGGCGAGGAGGAGGTGGCCGCGCAGGCGGCGGGCGCCGATCGGCTGCACCCCGACCGTGAGGTCCGCGGCGTCCACGACCGCGCTGCCTCGCAGCCCGCGCGCCGAGACCTCCTCCAGGATCGTGCGGGAGGCGTCGAGCAGGCGCCCCGGATCGGCGCCCGCGGCGGCCAGCTGACGGCCGAGGGCGTCGGTCACCACGGCCGTCCGGCCGGTGGCGTCCAGCCACACCTTGAGGACGGCGTCGAGCCCGGCGCCCGACGCGGCGGCCACGGTGAGCCTGCGCTGCACGTCCGCGGTGTGCTCCAGGGTCCGCCGCTCCTCGGCAGCCCGCGCCGCGAACACCGCCTTGGTGACGGCGATGAAGGGTACCTGGTCAGGCACGGTGAGCAGCGGCAGGCCCGCGTCCTCCGCCGCCTCGACCAGGGTCGCGGGCGGCCGCCGGTGGGGCTGCCCGTGGCCGAGGCCCAGCGCCAGCGCGGCGGCGCCGCCGCCGACCACGTCGCCGACGAACGCGCGGCATGAGGCCCGGTCGACCGGCAGCACCAGGCCCGTCGTCATGAGCAGCTCACCGCCCTGGAGCCACTCCCCCGGCGCCAGAAGCTCGGACACGTGCGCCGCCTCGATCACGCGGCGCCGCCCGTCCGCTCCGGCTACCAAGGCCAGGTGGAGTTCCGGGACGGCGAGCAGATCTTCCACGGTGAACGGCATGGACAAAGTGTCCAGCATCACATGGAGATGTTCGACACCGGGTCGATCGACCAGGTCGGAACGCGTCACCTACTGTCGCCGCACTGGTCAGCCGGTGCAGCACCGTCCGGCCCACGGCACGCGAGAACAGTACGGAGGACGTGCCATGATCGAGAACCAGGCCGCCGCCCCGGGCACGGGCGGCACGGCCGACGACGAGCGCCTGCGGGAACTCGGCTACGAGCAGCGGCTCAGCCGGCGGCTCGGGATGTTCGGCTCCATCGCCATGGGCTTCGCGACGATCTCGCCGGTGGTGGGCCTGTACGCGGTGGTCGCGGTCGGAGCGGCGGTGGCGGGCCCCGCCTGGGTGTGGACGCTGCCCATCTGCCTGGCGGGCCAGTGCCTGCTGCTGACCGTCTACTCCGAGCTGGCGTCCGAGTTCCCGATCGCGGGCGGCCCCTACCAGTGGACCCGCAGGCTCGTAGGGCCGTCCTACGCCTGGCTGACCGGGTGGGTGTCGCTGTGCGGCTACCTGGCCGCGAACACCACCATCGCCTACCTGTCCACGCCGTGGCTCCTCGGCCTCGTCGAGGTCACGCCGACTCCGCGCCTCCAGGTGGCGGTCGCCGCCGTGTTCATCCTCGGGTGCTCGCTGGTGAACGCGCTGGGCATCGACGTGCTGCGCCGCGTCCTGAACGCGGGCATCGCGGCCGAGGCGATCGCGTCGGTCGGGGTCGGCGTGGCGCTGCTGCTGGCGTTCCGGTCCCAGCCCTGGTCGCTCCTCACCGGCACCATGGGCGCGGAGGCGGGCTCGGGCGGGTCGGTGTTCGCGGCGATGCTGGCGGCGCTGGCCGTCGGCGGATGGGCGTTCGTCGGCTTCGACGCCACCACGATGTCCTCGGAGGAGACCCGCGACGCGGCCCGCCACATCCCGCGCGCCATCTGGTGGGCGCTGCTCAGCGTCGGCGGCCTGGTGATCCTCAACGCGTTCGCGACCACCCTCGCCCACCCCGACCCCGCGAGGATGGTGTCGGGCCAGGACGTCGACCCGGTGACCACGGCGGTCCTGGCCGCGTTCGGTGACTGGTCGTCCAAGCCGTTCATCTGCGTCGTCATCGTGGCCTTCGTCGCCTGCGGGCTCGCGGCGCAGGGCGCCAGCGCCCGCGCCGTGTACTCCGTCGCCCGCGACGGAGTGCTCCCGGCCTCGCGTTTCCTGCGATCGGTCAACCGCAGGCACGCGCCGATCGGCGGGACGGTCGCCGTGACCGCCGTCGGCTGGGCGGGACTGCTGCTCGCCCTCGACAGCTCCGCCATCGGCAGCCTGATCACGTTCGGCACCTCCGGGCTCTACCTGGTCTTCCTCCTGGTCGCGCTGGCCGCGCTGATCAGCCGGGTCCGCGGCGCCTGGACGCCCGCCGGGCACATCCGGCTCGGCGCCGCCGGTACCGTCATCAACGCGCTGGCCGTCGTCTGGCTGGCCTTCCAGTTCGTCAACATCACCTGGCCGCGCGCCGTCCTGGCTCCTCCCGGAGCGCCGTGGTACCAGATCTGGGCGGCGTCGGTGCTCTCGGCCGGGGTCCTGGCGGTCGGGGCGGCGTACCTCGTCATCGCCCGTCCGCAGGACAAGGTCCGTGCCGGCGATGCCTTCGCCACCCGCGCCGAGGAGGCTTCGCAGTGACCGCGGCCGACCTCGTCATCCGGGACGCGACCGTCCACACGCTCGACAGCGCGCGGCCGCGGGCGACGGCGCTGGCCGTCCGGGCGGGTGTGATCGTCGCGGTCGGCGACGCGGGCGACGTGCGTCCGCACACCGGGCCGCGCACGGAGATCATCGATGGCCGGGGACGGACGGTCACGCCCGGCCTCGTCGACTCGCATCAGCACCCGCTGGTGGGCGTGGCCGGCGAACGGGGCGTCGACGCCGCCGGAGTCACCACCCCGGCCGGCCTGCTCGACCTGCTCCGCGAGGCCGGCGAAAGGCTCCCACCGGACGCGTGGGTCGTCGTCACGGGCGTCGAGTACAGCGCCCTTCCGCCTCAGACAATGCACCGGCGCCTGATCGACGACGCCGTCGCCGGACGGCCCGCCTTCCTCTGGTTCGCCGACGCCCACAACGCCCTGATGAGCAGCGAGGGGCTGCGGCGGGCCGGGATCACCGGCCCCATCGACTTCGGCGACCGAGCCGAGATCGTGGTCGACGACGACGGCGCGCCCACGGGCCAATTGCACGAGATGTCCGCCGTGCTGCTCGGCTACGACACGATCCCGCCGCCGGGCGCCGACGAGTTCGCCGCCGCCGCGGCGCGGCTCTTCGAGGCCCAGGCCGCGGCCGGGATCACCGGCGTCCACGTGCCCGACCTGTGGCCCGGCACCCGGCAGGTGCTCGACGCACTCGACGACCAGGGACGGCTGCCGATCCGGGTGCTGCTCGCCCCCTGGGCCCTGCCCGCCGCGCTCGACGAGACCCTGGACACCGTCCGCGCGCTGCACCACCGCGACCCCGTCCGCCGCTGGCGGACCGGCGCCGTCAAGTTCTTCCTGGACGGCACCATCGACGGCGGCTCAGCCTGGCTCCACCAGCCGGACTGCCACGGGGAGGGCACCCATCCGGTGTGGAACGACCCGCAACGGTACGACGCCGCCGTCCGCCGCGTAGTGGAACTGGGCCTGCCGTGTTTCACCCACGCCATCGGCGACCACGCCGTCACCCACGCCCTCGACGCCTACCAGCGCGCGGGAGCGCCCCGCCGGGGTCGCCACCGGATCGAGCACGCCGAAATCCTCGCCGACGCCGACATCGTCCGGTTCGCCGAACTCGACGTCGCCGCCTCCATGCAGCCCACCCACATGGACTGGACGCTGCCCGATCACACCGACAACTGGTCGCGGCGGCTGGGACCTGACCGCTGCCGGGTCGGCTGGCGCTGCGCCGACATCGTCCGCGCGGGCGGCCGCGTCGCGCTCGGCTCCGACTGGCCGCTGGCCACCTACGACCCGCGCACGGTCATGGCGGGCGCCGTCCTGCGCAGGCCGGCCGGCCAGCGGGATCGGTCTCCGGTGGGCGAAGATCAGGCGCTCACGCCTGTCCAGGCACTGGCCGGATACACCGCCTGGGCCGCCTACGGAGCGGGCGAGGAACATCTCGCCGGCCGCGTCCGCGAGGGCTTCCGCGCCGACCTCACCCTGTTCGACGGCGACCCGCTCGCCACTCCCCCCGACGACCTCCCGGGCCTCCCAGTCGCGATGACGATCGTCGACGGCCGCGTCGCGCACCGAGCCGCCCGGCTTCGCGATTGACCCTCGTCCGGGCTCGGTGAGCGGGGCGTCCCACCCCCCGATTAGAGTCACGTTCGAGAACGGGAGGCGGGAGGCGCCATTGGATACGCCGGATTCGCGGAGAGTGCGCGATCTTGTCTACGAGACGTTCGCATCGGAGGGGCGCGCTCCGTCGGTGGCCGAACTGGCACGCAGGACGCGGAGCACCGCCGAAGCGGTTCAGGGGGTCCTGCGCGACCTGGCGGAGGCCCATGCCCTGGTCCTGACGCCCGACGGGGACGCGGTGCGGATGGCGCACCCGTTCACGTCGGCCCCCATGGCGTTCACGGTGACCCCGCTGGACGGGTACGACGACCGCCGCTGGTGGGGCGGATGCGCATGGGATTCCTTCGGCATCAGCGCCGCCCTCTGGCTGGACGTCCGTGTCGACACGGCATGCCCGCAGTGCGGATCCCCGATCAGTTTTCAGACCGGCCCGGAGACTGCGCCGCCCCAGCCGCTCGCGGTCCGCTTCCCGCGGCCCGCCGCGGAATGGTGGGACGACGTGGTCGGCACCTGCACGATGATCCGCGCATTCTGCGACCGCGATCATGCGGAGCGGTGGACGACGGACAACGCGCCGGGCAGCGGCTATATCGCCGACGCGACGACCGTCTGGCGACTGGCAGGTCCCTGGTACGGCGATCGCCTGGACCCGGAGTTCCGACCGCACAGCCGCGAGCACAACCAGGGGCTCCTCGAAGAATGCGGCCTCACGGGCCCGTTCTGGAAACTGCCGTAGAACCGGGGAGGCGGTCGAGGCCGTGGCCGCCGTGGCGGGGCTTGCGTTCAGGGGGCCTCGTCGAACAGCCGGGCGGCCATCTGGAGCGAGGCGTCGATGGTGTCGAAGCCGCGGGGAAGCATGACGCGTTCGTAGGCCGCGACCGCCTCGACGAGGGGTGTTTCCGCAAGTAGTTCGGCGGCCAGTGTTTCGGCGTCCTGGAGGGCGGTGTTCGCGCCGACGCCGCCTGTGGGCGGCATGGTGTGGACGGCGTCGCCGAGCAGCGTGACCGGTCCGGGCCGCCACCCCTGGACGCGCCGCCCCGCGCGGATGGCGATCGGGATGAACGATTCCCGATCGGCCTGCGCGAAGACCTCCCGGAGGTCGGGATGCCACGTGGCGGTCTCCTTGACGGCCAGTTCCCACAGCCCCTCCGGTGAACGCGCGAAAAGGTCCTCGTCCGGCACGCCGAAACGCTCGGGGCTCGCGAGCAGGGTGATCATCAGGTAGTCGGGGACGCCGTGCGGGCTGGAGCGGAACCTCAGCGGCGCGAATCCGGCGCCGTGGCCGGTGCCGTCGGAGACCCAGGTGAAGCCGTGGGCGATTTCCGCGGGGATCGCGGCTCCGGCCAGCGGCAGGCGGCCGTAGACGCAGCGCAGGCCGACGTCCCGCGTCTCGGCATGGGGGAGGAACTTCCGGCGCACGGCCGAGCCGACGCCGTCGGCGCCGACCAGCAGGTCGCCCTCGTCGGCGCCGCCCTCGGCGAACTCCACCCGGACGCGGCCGGAAGCGGTGATCCGGTAGCCGGTCACCGTGTGCCCGAAGTGGACGGCGTCGTCCAGCCCGGTGAGCAGGCCCTGCCGGAAGGTGTCGCGGTCCACGTTGGTGATCAGGTCGTCGGTGATGCCGGGGAAGTGCTGGACCATGACCTGTTCGAGGTGGTGGGTGTAGGCGCCCATCACGTCGTCGTTGACGCCGCTGGTGTCCCGTACCAGGTCGAAGGTCTCCGCGGGCAGGCAGGCGCGCAGGGCGGCGTTGCCGTTGGCGTCGATGTGGATGCGGTAGCCCTGGCCGCGTGTCCGGGGGGTGGGGTCCTGCTCGTGCACGGCGACGTCGAGGCCGCCGCGGCGCAGGGCCTGCGCGAGCGCGAGCCCGCCGAGCCCGGCGCCGGCGATGAGGATGCGTGGCGTGGTCGTCATCGCCCCATAGTCACGCAGGCATACAGCTCTGTCAAACGTTCATTTGATTAAGCCATGGACGTATATGATCGAGCGGTGTCCGAGTCGAGACCGCGCAGGTCGCCGAAGCCGCAGGAACGGCAGCGCGACGCGGAGCGCACCCGCGGCCTGATCCTCGAAGCGGCCCAGGCGGAGTTCGGCGCCCACGGGTACGCCGGCGCCCGGGTCAGCGCGATCGCCGCCCGCGCCGGCGTCAACGTGCAGCTGATCTCCTACTACTTCGACGGCAAGGAGGGCCTCTACCAGGCCATGTCGCAGCAGTGGCAGGAGCGGCAGCGCGAGCTGGCGCCGCCGGGCACGCCGCTGCCCGAGCAGTTGCGGCGCTACGCCCTGGAGGGGGTGCACAACCCGGCAGGGGTCCGGCTGCTGGCTTGGAGCGGCCTGGAGTACACGGGGCCCGAGAGCGATCCCGACCAGGCGCCGCGCACCCGGATGCTCGCCGACGCCGTCGAGGACGTGCGCGCGTTGCAGGAGGCCGGCCGGCTGCCGCCGGAAGCCGACCCGGCCTGCCTGATGGTCATGCTGATGGCGGCCGCGATGGCGCCCACCACGCTGCCGCACGTGATCGAGGGAGTGTGCGGCGCCGATCCCCGCTCCACGGAGTTCGCCGAGCACTTCGCCGACCAGATCGCCCTCGTCGCGCGGCACATCGGCCTCGAACCCCCGGACCGCCCGGCCGGAGATGGCAGGCTGTAACCCCGGCATTCCTTCCACCG
Organism: Actinomadura sp. 9N215; assembly: GCF_044326345.1. Classification (NCBI taxonomy): domain Bacteria; kingdom Bacillati; phylum Actinomycetota; class Actinomycetes; order Streptosporangiales; family Thermomonosporaceae; genus Actinomadura; species Actinomadura sp. 9N215. The sequence continues at coordinate 99,399 of NZ_JBIRBA010000003.1, forward strand.
GGTGAGGACGCGCACATGATCGTTGACAAGGCCATCTACCGCGGTGGTCGACGCCACGAACTCGACGGGGACATCAGCGACGCCTTCGACGAGGCGCGTCGGCAGGACCGGGACTGCTTCGTCTGGATCGGCCTGCACGAGCCGACCGCCGAGGAGTTCGGGCTGATCCAGGAGGAGCTGCTGCTGCACCCGCTCGCGGTGGAGGACGCGGTGAACGCGCACCAGCGTCCCAAGCTGGAGCTGTACGACAACACCGTGTTCATGGTGCTCAAGACCCTGGACTACCACGACGCCACCTCCGAGATCGACGTCGGGGAGATCATGATGTTCCTGGGCGGCGACTTCGTCGTGAGCGTCCGGCACGGCGCGGCCAACCCGCTGGGGCCGGTGCGCGGCCGCCTGGAGGCCGAGCCCGCGCTGCTGGCCAACGGCCCCGCCGCCGTAGTCCACGCGATCTGCGACGAGGTCGTCGACCACTACGGCGTGGTCGCGCACGAGGTCGAGGTGGACATCATCGAGCTCGAACGCGCGGTCTTCACCCCGCACACGGCCGACGTCACCGAGGCCATCTACTCGCTCAAGCGGGAGGTGCTGGAGTTCCGCGCGGCCGAAGATCCCCTGATCCCGGTGCTGCAACAGATCGTGCGAGGACGCGTCGCCATCTTCGACGGCACCCGGGAGTACTTCCGGGACGTGCTGGACCACCTGCTCCGGGTGGACGGCCAGGTCGACGCCCACAACGAGCTGCTCAACAGCGCCCTCACCGCGCACCTGGCGCTGCTGGGCAAGCAGCAGAACGAGGACATGCGCAAGATCTCCTCGTGGGCGGCGATCATCGCGGTGCCGACCGCGATCGCCGGGATCTACGGGATGAACTTCGACTTCATGCCCGAGCTGCGCTGGCTGCTGGGCTACCCCATCGTGCTAACGGTGATGGTCGCGGTGATGGCGCTCATCTACGTCCGGCTGCGCCGCGGGGGGTGGCTGTGACGGCACCGCGCAAGCCCGGCGCCGGACGGCGGGCCGCGGGCTCGGTGCGGGCATGGACGCGGGTGCGCTGGCCGGTCGTCCTGATCATCGTGATGCTGGTGTGGATCGCGCTGATCACCGTCCTGATCCTGAACGGCCCGCGCAAACGACCCACCTCCCTCCCACCCGCCTCCGTGCCGACCGCCTCCGTGCCGACCGCCTCCGTGCCGACCGCCTCCGTGCCGACCGCCTCCGTGCCGACCGCCTCCGTGCCGACCGCCTCCGTGCCGACCGCGTCCCTGCCGACCGGGTCGCCAACCGCGACCGGGCATCATGGTGCGAATGATGAACTCGGGCGGGTCCTCGGTCCGTAGCCGCGGGGTGCGGGCGGCGGCGTTACTCGTCGCCGTGTCCGCGGTCGCCTCATGCTCGATTTTCGGAGACGCGGGGACAGAAGGCTCGGCGGACCGCTCACCGGCGCCGACCGCTCCGGCCTCGACGAAACGGCAGCAGCACGGGATCGCTCTGCCGTCCTGGAGCTCCGGCGACTACGCCGGTCCTCAGGCGGGCGCCTATGTCGCGTCGATTCGCGCGGCGGGCGCGACCTGGTTGCAGCTCAACCCCACCTGGTACCAGCGCTCGCCGCGGGCCGGCGAGATGCACCGCACGGAGCAGACGGCCAGCGACGCGAGCCTGCGGCACATCATCCGCCTGGCGCGGCAGGCGGGGCTTCGGGTCCTGCTGAAACCGCACGTGGACCTGCCCGGTGACCAGGACCGAGCCGACATCAGACCACAGGACGCACCCCGGTGGTACGCCGCCTACACACGTGTCATCGGGCACTACGCCGACCTGGCCCGCGAGACCGGTGTGGACGCGTTCGCCGTCGGCACCGAACTGGCCGGGCTGTCGGACGACCGCCAGCCCTGGCTGACCATCGTCAAGACGGTGCGCGCGAAATTCCGCGGGACGCTCGTCTACGCCGCCAACTACGACGAATACGAGCACGTCGCGTTCTGGGACGTCCTGGACCTGATCGGGATCGACGCCTACTGGCCGCTGGCGGGCCGTCCCACCACCGACGTCGCCGCCCTGCGGCGCGCGTGGAAGCCGATCCTGCGGCGGGTCGGCCGCTTCTCGGCGAGCCGGGGGCGTCCGGTCCTGTTCACCGAGGCCGGGTATGTGAGCCAGCGGGGATCCACGACCGAGCCATGGGCGTGGAACATCAGCGAGGCGGACGGAGCCGCGGAGCAGGCCGCCGCCTATGAGGCCCTGCTGGCGAGCTGTACCGGCCAGGCGTGGTGGGCGGGCGTCCACTGGTGGATGTGGGACGACTGGCCCGGCGCGGCCGAGACCCCCCGGAGCCTTTCGTACTCACCGCACGGCAAGCCCGCGGAGCGGATCCTCCGGCGCTGGTGGCGCCCCGGGTGACGTCTCACGTCCCGAGCGGCGCCCAGGAACAGGCGCCGGAGGATCCGCCCGCCCCTCGATGGGACGAGCCGGTCCCTACGGGACGAGGCTCGCCGGGTCGACGAACGTGTAGCCGAGATCCCGGATGCCGTTCACGATCTCCGTGAGCGGGCCCGTCCCGAAGTACGGGTGGTAGAACGTGCTCGCGAAGCCGTCGCGCACGGTGAGGTTGTACTTGGCGGCGCGGATGATGTCCGCGGGAAGCCGTGCCGGGTTGTTGTTCTGGGCCTCGGGCTCGTAGTTCCCGAGGTTCTCCGGCAGCACGGTGGCGCCGCCGATGTCACGGACCGGGTAGGGGAAGTACTGGCCGATGAACCGCTTCCCGTCGATGGGTCCGCCGTTGAGCTGGCCCGAGAAGTACAGGCTGCGCTCCAGCCGGGCGGCGTAGGACTGCTTGACGGCGTCGTAGTCGACGGCGGAGGCCGCGTAGTGCGGGGTCGTCCAGATGGTGGGAGCGGGCAGCCCGGCCGGCTCGTAGGCGGCCTTGCCCGCGGTGATCCGCTCGGACGCCCAGGTCGGGGAGTCCTCCGCGACCGGGCCGTCGAGGACGACGAAGTTGTTCGCGTCGACGTGGGAGCGGAAGAACTCGAAGTCGTCGCCCGTCACCCCGGTGTAGGGGTTCTCGACGTCCGAGTACTGGTGGGTGTGGCCGTGCGCGACGATCCGGCCGCCGTTGGCGGCCATGTACTTCAGGGCGGCGAGGACCTGCGGTCGCTGGGCCAGGGTGATGGTCTCCGGGATGCCGTCGTTGTAGGCGCCCTTCGGGTCGGTGTAGACGGGGATCACCTGGAACGCGTAGGGGATCTTCTGCTCGGCCAGGTACTCGGCGACGGCCATCAGCGCGGTGGGGTCGCTCGCGGGGCTGACGTCCTCCAGCCGCAGCACGGCGCGGTGCCGGGCGGGCGTGTCCGGTGCGAGGACGTCGAACAGCAGGTCGTGCCAGGCGATGAGCCGGTCGGTCTCGCTGGTGTAGGTGTAGGGGATCTCGCCGAGGTAGGTCAGGTTGGCGGACCTGATCGCCCAGGGGAAGGCCGTCTCGGGCGTGGTGCTCGTGTCGTGGGCCGTGGCGAGGGTGGTGACCGCCGCCGGGTCGATGACGAAGGGGCGCAGGATGCCGGAGTCGGCTCCCGCGGGGATCTTGCGGGTCAGCGGCTCGTTCTTGTAGTCGACCTGGGTCACGGCCCCGACGGGGTCGAAGGACGACCTGGTCGGGTCCCAGCCGTACTTGCGGTTGAAGGCGCGCACGCCGATCTTGCCGGCCAGCGTCCAGATGTTGTCGTTCATCCACACGACGGGCTTCGCCGTGGCGGCCACGTCGGCGTAGAACGCGTTCGGGATGGCGTCGGGGACGTCGCCGCCGTAGTAGGTCGAGCCGACGTAGATCGTCGCCGTGTGCTGCTCGACCTCCCCTGCGGTGTACTGCGAGACGGGCTTGGCCGTGACGCCGCCGAAGTGGCCGGCCAGGTTCGCGGTGGCCATCCCGTACAGCTCGCCGAGGAACCCGTACGGACCCGTCGAGTCATAGAGCACGAGCGCCGAGGTGGCCGCGGTCGTCCTCGGCTTCGCCGTGGCGGGCGCGAGCTCGACCCCCTTGAGCGGACGGACCGTCGCGGGGTTCTGCCGGCGGTGCCGATCGGCCGCCCGCTGGGCCTTGGCCCAGCCCTTCAGCTTCAGCGCGGGGGCCGGACGCCCCAAGGAGAGCTGTCCGTCATAACGCCCTCCAGGCCCGGGCCGTCCAGGCCCGGCATCGACCGGCGCGGCGGTGCGACCCGTCGCACCGTCGGCCGCGGCCGGGAGGGCCTGGACGGCCGTTCCGGGCAACGCCAGCGCGGCCACCGCCGCCAGCAGGGCCGCCGCTTTTCGGCTGCGCCATTTCATGGTCATGCAACTTCCTCCACGTCCCTAAACGAAGAGTGAAAAACTCCGCACACTCAGCTAATTCTCGCGCCGCGGCCATGGCAATCGATACGGCGTGGCGCGATCCGGCCGATCCGCGGGCTTTTTCCTCTTTCTCGGCTTTGCGAGGACTTTACTTCGGGGTACCGTTCCCAAGGAACACTTGACGAGTCCCAGGCTGAACGCCACGGAGGAGCCCCGCATCCGTCGTAGGGGAGCTGCGGAGAACGCGGCGCCTCCGCCCGCAGGCATGCGAGGAAACGGGGGTATATGGCGGTGTACATAAAGTCTTCCATCGGTGTCCTTCTCACCTTCATCGGGATCGTGACGGCACCCGACACGACGCCTGTCATGCAGGTGGCACGAACCTTTCTACAGATCTCTGGAATCGGCTTCGGGTTATACTGCGTGGCCGCTTTCGGACTTTTCCTCGCCGGTGCGAGAATGCGCGCCGCGGCTCGGGTAAGGGCCCGTCACAGCAGGGAGTGGCCATGATCGGCCAGCTGGCGGTGGCCGGAAGCCTGGCCATCATCGTGCTCGCCGTCGCCTACAACGGCGGAATGTTCGTCCTGTCCCGGCGCCGGACGCCGCATCCCCCTGAAACGAGGAGGGCGCGAACCTATGTTTTCCTGCTCGCCTGCCTGAACGAGGAAAAAGTGCTCGGCGAAAGCCTGGCGCGCCTCACCGGCCTCCCGCTGGACGATTTTATGGTCCTCGTCGTGGACGACGCGTCCGACGATGGAACGGCCCAAATCGTCACCGCCGCGGAAGCGTCGGCACCCGGCCGAATACATCTCTACCAGCGCCGATTTCCGGATGCCCGCAAAGGAAAAGGCGCGGCGCTGAACGCGGGCCTCGAATGGCTGACCGAAACTGACGTCCTCGGCCGCCAGGATCCGCGCGACGTCATCATTTGCGTGGTCGACGCCGACGGACGGCTCGACCGTCACGCCGCAGCACAGGTCGACCCTTTCTTCAACGATCCCGACGTCGGCGCCGTGCAGGTGGGCGTGCGCATGTACAACCGCGACAATCGTCTGCTCGCCCGGTTGCAGGACATGGAATTCGTCGTCTACGGCGAGATCTTCCAGAGCGCGCGGCGCCATATCGGCAGTGTCGGGATGGGCGGCAACGGCCAGTTCATGCGGCTCGCCGCGCTGCGGTCGCTGCCCGGAAGGCCCTGGAGCGACTGCCTCACCGAGGACCTCGACCTCGGCGTCCGACTGATCGCGGCCGGGTGGACCAACGCCTACTGCGGCACGGCCGCCGTCCATCAGCAGGCCGTCCTCACCCTCGGGCGGCTGCTCCGGCAGCGGTCCCGCTGGTTCCAGGGGCACATGCAGGCCTCGCGGCTTGCGCCGCTGATCCTGCGCAGGATCGCGCCGCGCCCGGCCGCCGACCTGCTCTACCACCTGTCGAGCCCGGCGCTGCTGCTGCTCACGTCGCTGCTGCCGATCTCGTTCGCCCTCATGCTCGGCGACACGGCCGTCACCTCGATCCGGACCGGGGACAGCCCCCTCTCCCTGTGGCTGCTGCCCTGGTTCTACGTCATGACCTTCGGCTTCGCGGCCGCCTACGCGTTCGTCTACCGCAAGCGAGAGCCGGTGAGCAGGCCGTACTCACTGCTGCTCGGTCACCTCTACGTGATCTACGGCTACGTCTGGTTCGTCTCCGGCTGGTGGGCCGTCGGCCGCGTCCTCACGGGCAGGCACACCTGGTTCAAGACCGCACGGACCTAGACAAGGAGCAGAAACATGGCTGTTCTCCCCCAGCGCCACCCTGCCCGGAAACGGCCGTGGAACGTCAGGGCCGACCCCCCGATCCGGGCCATGATCGTGCTCGGCACCCGGCCCGAGGCGATCAAGCTCGCTCCCGTCGTCCGCGCGATGGACGCGTCCCCGGCCTGCGAGCCGCTCGTGGTGAGCAGCGGCCAGCACCGGGAGATGCTCGCGCCGATCCTGGCGGACCTCGACGTGAAGGCGCACACCGACCTCGCCGTGATGCGGGACCGGCAGCGGCTGTCCGGGCTCACCGGCCGGCTGGTCACCGCGCTCGACGCGATCATCCGCCTTGAGCGTCCTGACGTGGTGGTCGTCCAGGGCGACACGACCACCGCGCTGTGCGGCGCGCTCGCCGCGTCCTACGAGCAGATCCCCGTCGCCCACGTCGAGGCGGGGCTGCGCACCGGGAACCTGTACAACCCGTTCCCCGAGGAGCTGAACCGGCGGCTGATCGGCCGCATCGCCCGCTGGCACTTCGCGCCGACCGAACGCGCCGCGGCCCATCTGCGCGCCGAGGGGATCGCCGGGCCGGACGTCATGACGACCGGGAACACCGTCATCGACAACCTCCACTGGATGCTTCGGCAGGGCAAAGGCGAGGCGGCGTTCCGCACGACCGGCACCGGCACCGGCACGGGCACCGGCGCCGCCGTCGCTGGCAAGCGGATCCTTGTGACGTTGCACCGCCGCGAGAACCAGGGCAGCGGCATGCGCGGGCTCGCGAGGGCCGTCCGGCGCCTCGCCGACCGGGGCGACTGCGAGGTGCTGTTACCGCTCCACAAGAGCCCCGCGGTACGCGAGGCCTTGCTCCCCGGCCTGTCCGGGCACCCCGGCGTCACGATCCGCGAGCCGCTCGGCTACCCCGACTTCACCGCGACCCTGGCCGCCTGCGACCTCGTCCTCACCGACTCGGGCGGCGTCCAGGAGGAGGCCCCCAGCCTGGGCAAGCCGGTGCTGGTCCTGCGCGCCACCACCGAACGGCCCGAGGCGATCGACGCCGGTGTCGCCCAGCTCGTCGGGACCGACCCCGGCGAGGTCTACGCCGCGGCGTCGCGGCTGCTGGACGACCCCGCGGAACGCGACCGGATGGCCCGCGCGGTCAACCCCTTCGGAGACGGCCGGGCGGCCGAGCGGATCGTCGGCGCGATGGTCCGCGACTGCCTCCGGCCGGGCGCCGTGCGCTGCACGGCGCCGGACTGAACCGGTGCCGCATCATGGCAACCATGTCGCCCTCCGCCGCGCCCCGCGCCCTCCGATGGTCGCCGGCGTTCGCCCTGGCCGCGCTGCTCGCCGTCGCGGCCGTGACCGTCCTGTCCGACCGCGGCGGGGACCGGTTCGTCCGGTGGCGCGACGGCACCCACCATGCCCCCTGGCGGTCGGTGTTCGACGGCCACGGCGCCAACGGCTCCCGCGGCGACGTCATCTCGCTGCGCCCGAAACCGGCCACCGATCCGGCGGAGACGCACGCGGGCCTGGTCGTGTCCCAGACCCGGTACGGCAACATGACCTTCCGCCTGCGCGCCCGGACCGTCGCCCAGCTACGCGACCGCGCCCCCAACCCCTGGGAGGCGGCGTGGATCGTCTGGGCCTACTCCGACGAAAGCCGCTTCTACTACTTCATCCTGAAGCCCACAGGCTGGGAGCTGGGCAAGCGCGACCCCGCCTACCGGGGAGGCCAGCGGTTCCTCGCCACCGGCGAGCGCGCCTTCGCCATCGGCAAGTGGTACAAGGTCAGCGTGCTTCAGCACGGGGCCACCATGACCGTCCAGGTGGACGGCCGGTCACTGACCACGTTCACCGACGCGGAACGCCCGTACACCGCTGGGTCCGTCGGCCTCTACACCGAGGACGCGGAGGTCGAGTTCCGCGACATCTCCGTCCGGCCGCGTCCCTAGCGCCGTCAATGAACGGTGAGCGACCAGGGGCCCAGGCTGTCGACCTGGAGAAGACCCCGCCCCGGCAGCCTGATCGGGCCCCGGAACGGACCCGTGGCGATGTACTTCAGCTCCTTGGGCTTGGAGCCCTTCATTCCGAAGAGCAGGAGCCTGGCATCGCCCTTCTTCTTCAGAAGTTCGAGGGTGACGGTCGTTTCAGGGCCCGTGTAAGCCAGCACGTCCGAGCCTTCACCGGTGACGACTCTTTCCAGCGCCCGGCACGCGTCACCCGTGGAGAAGCCCAACTGCCATCGTCCCGCGACCTCTTTCTTGGGGCTGTTCACCCGGAGATGCGAGTACTTCTTAGGGACGATCGCACGGACGGTGTGGCGATTGCGGCTCTGCCTGCAGAGCAGGTCGCCCTGTTCCAGACGTTCGGCCGTGTCGATGACGCCGAAGGCAAAGAGGGTGCTGATGCGGTTGCCCTGCAACTCGACGATCGTGGCGACGCCGTCCGGCGCATGGGTCACCTGAACGGTGTCGTGCCCCCACGCGGTGTGTGACAGGACCATTTCGCGCCTCCTCGTCAAGGATTCCGCCCAGGTTAGAGGCACGGGCAACGGCGGTCGGTTCGTCCAGGACCAGGAAAGGTGAAGTGGTCCTGTGGCCGCTGAAGTCGCGGTATCACTAGTGTGGACCTTTACCTGACGCCACCAGCGTGCGTCATTGGCCGCGCTGGCGGCGTGTCCGGCGGTCCCACGGAGCGACCGAGCGGCGGGAGTGGACGTGGCCACGACTGACAAGTGTTTGTCAACGGCCCTGCGGGCGGCACAGCGCGGCGACCAGGACGCCTTCCGCAGGTTGTACCGAGCCGTCCAGCCGCGGCTGCTGCGCTACCTGTCCGTGCTGGTCGGCGAGGCCGCCGACCAGGTGGCGGCGCAGACCTGGCGGGAGATCACGCAGGGTCTGGCCGACTTCCGCGGCGACTTCCATCGCTTCCGCGGCTGGGTCACGGTGAGCGGCCGCAGCCGGGCCCTCGACCATCTGAGCCGGCACGGCTCGGCCGCGCCGGTCCAGGAACGGCCCGCGCGGACGGTGCACGACGACGACGCCGATCGGCCGGCCGAGCCGCTGTCCCCCGACGCCGCGATCGCGCTGATCGCCGACCTGCCCGCCGACCAGGCGGAGGCGGTGCTGCTCCGGGTCGTGATGGGCCTGGACACCCGGCAGACGGCCGAGATCCTGGGCCGGAGCGCCGAGGCCGTCCAGGCGACGGCCCACCAGGGGCTGCGGAACCTGGCCGACCGCCTCGACCGCACCGATGCGGCGCCGCGGGCGGAGGACGGGCCGGGAGCCGCCGCCCCGCATCCGTCCCAGGGCGACCGGTAGACGAAGGCCACGGTGACACCGCCTGTGAACGCGACACCGAGGGGCATGAGGTGACCCCCCAATGAGCTTTGAGCGCCGCCGCGGCGACCGGGACGCCGACCGGGAGCTCGGCAGAGAAACCGCCGAGGACCTGCTGGCGGGTGTCTGGCGGGACCCGAAGACGGTCACGCATCCCGTCGCGGGCCTCCTCGCCGCCGCCACCGCACCGCCGAGCGAGCGAGAACTCGGCGGCGAGGACGCGGCCGCGGCGGCCTTCCGGCAGGCCCGGCTCAGCGCGCGCCCCCGGCGCGGCCGCGGCCGCCGGACGCTGCGCCCGTCGCTGCTGGAGATCGCCACCGCCAAGGTGATCATCGCGTTGGCGGTCGCCGGGACGGCCGCGGGAGCCGCCGCCCTGGCCGCGAACACCGGTCATCTGCCCGTCCTGGAATCGCCGCCGCACTCGCCTGCTCCGACCTCCGCCCCCGCCACCGCGACCACTTCCGCTCCCCCGTCCGGGCAGCCGCGAACCAGCCCGCCCGGCGCGTCCGCGGCACCCGGATCGCCGCACTCGCCCGCCATGGCGGAGCTCTGCCGCAGCTACCTGGCCACCAAGAAGACCGGCCGGGACAAGAAGTCGGCGCCGCCCCCGGAGTTCGCCCCGCTGATCGCCGCCGCGGGCGGCCCCGGCAAGGTCGCCGGCTACTGCGCGAAGGTCCTGCCCGGCGAGGAGCAGCAGAAGAAGCCGGCCGACCCCCAGAAGAAGAAGCCGAAGGAACCCGGAAAAGAGAAGAAAGAGAAGAAGAAGAAAGAAAAGCCGGGCAAGAAAAAGAAAGAAAAGCCCAAGAACGCACGGGGCAATTCGGGAGCTCGTCACTGATCCGGAGGCTTGGGGGCCGGATCGGCTTCGCCCCATGGCCGGGACGGTCGTAGGGAACCACGCTGGTCAGCCGGGCATCGGCGGAACCGATCACGCGGACGGGCCGTCGCAGGGTTTCATGGTCGTTCACAGGACCACGGGACGAAGGACGCGATGACTCAGTTTCCGCAATTGCCGGCGCCGGCGGACCTCGCCGCCGCCGGGCCCAAGGGCGCCAAGAAGATGCTGACCAAGGCCGCGGCCCCATTGCTCGCCGCCGAGCTGGCGCCGTTCTTCGAGCACGCCTGCCGGGAGCTGGTCCGGGCGGGGGAGGACGAGCTCGCGTTCTGGGCGTTCGGGGAGGCGCGCAAGGTCGAGAAGAACCATCCCGCGCTCCTCGACCTCGACCGGGTGCAGGACGTCTTCCTCGAACTGGTGCCCGCGGGCGGCGTCGGACCGGCCGCGCTGCGCGACTACGCCAAGACGCTCGCCGCGGAGCTGCCGGGTGAGGAGGCGCACGCCCGCTTCCGTGCGTTGATCTGCGCGGGATTCGACGCCGGGCGCATCCCGTACGCCCGGATCTTCCCCGACCTGCGCACGCTGGCCCGCGCCGCGAAGATCAAGAAGCGGGACGAGGAGGCGTTCCTGGCCGAGCGGCTGCTCCGCGCCGGGCTCATGCCCGTCGCGTCCCACCAGATCTGGGCGGCCGCCCGTGAGCCGCTCGCCGCGGTGGCCGGACGCGATGGCGACCTGATGAAGCTGCTGATCGCCGCCGAGCCCGACCGCATCCGGCACGAGGAGGAGAGCGGCGAGGGGGTCGCCGAGGAGATCCGGCAGATGTGGCTGGAGTCCCTGGCCGAGAGCGGGGCGGGGGCGCACCTGCCGGCGCGGTGGTTCGGCACCGCGGGACGGGGCTGCGCGGCCGCCGTCCTGCTGAAGCTCGCCGACCAGGCGGGGGATCGGCTGTTCCCGGACGCCGAGGTGACGTTCGGCGAGGAAACGGACCCGGCGCTTCCGCCTCCCGGCCACCGGCACATCATTCCCCAGAAGGAGAACACCACCGACTCGCCCCGCTGGTGGGGTCCGGACTTCGACGTGGAGCGGCAGGCCGCGGACGTGGCGTCCGGGCCAGAAGGACGCGAGCGTTTCGCCGGCCTGCTGGACGCTTTCGTCCGCGACCTGGGGTACTTCGGCAACATCGACTACGCGGCCTCGGTCAGGGCGCTCTGGGGCCTGCCGGAGACCCGGGAGGTGCTGGTCGAAGCCGTCGACGGCTGGAAGGCCGACGCAGGCCGCCCCGACCTTCCCTTCCTGCACGACGCCTTGCACCAGCTGGTGCGGCTCACCGGCCCCGGCGCTCTCCTCGACCTGGATCCGGGCGCGGCCGACGGGCTCGAACCGGCCGACCCCGTGGACGCGCTGCTGGCCGCCCTGCGCGGCGGCATTCCCGCCGAACTGGCCGTGCCCGGCGATGGAGTGCCGCACAAGTCTCCGAAATCAGGCCGGACGATCGTCCAGCACCTCGGATACCTCACGATCACGGAACGGTCCTGGCACGCCTACGCGTCCGTCACCGGCGACGACGCCCTGTCGGTGCGGCTTCCCCAACTGCCCGACGGGCTGCTGCCCTGGTACGACGGCACGACCGGCCTCGTGTCACGAATTCGGGACGGCGTCTGGCAGACGTTCCGGGTCGAGGGGCAGACGGGCCAGACCGTCGCGTTGACCCTGGACCCCGGCGCCGCCACCGCCCGGCCCCAGGCGCCGGGAACCGCCGAGGTGACGTTCCCGGGCGCCGCCGGGCCGAGCGACGTCCGGTTGAGCCGCGGCGCGATCACCGTCACCGCCCCCGACGGGACCCGGACGGCCCGGCTGCCCTTCTCGCCCGTCATGAGCACGAAGGGCGGGCTCGTGCCGCCGCCCGGCTGGTGGCCGCGGCGTGACCCGGTGGACCCGGACGGCTCGGCGGCGCTGCGGCGTCTCGACCGCGAGGACGCGGCGCGCCTGCTGGAGGCGACGCTGGCCGGACCGCGCGCGGCCGCCGACGCGCTGGCGGCCGTGCTGCCCGAGGTGACCGCGCCGGCCCTGCGCGACGGCGTCCTCGAAGCGGCCCGTACGGCCGTCGAGTGCCTCCTCCTGGCCGTCGAGCTGCGCGACCGGACCGGCCGTCCCCAGCCCGCGGCGCTGCCCGCGCTGGTCTCACCGGCCCCCGACCTGCCCTTCGCGCGCACCACGGTGCGGACGAGGTGGCTCGTGCGCCAACGGCTTGTGGCCCGCGCACTGGAGTCGGTGGCGACCGGCGAGCCCGCGGCCGGCGAGCCCTACCTCGTCCGGACGGTCTCCCTGCCACGCGGCGGCCACGTGGGCGCCGGCATGGACACCCTGGCGGGCTACGCGTTCCCGGCCGTCCTGCCGTGGACGTCTGACGCACGGCGCGAGGGCATCCTCGACGTCCTGCGCCTCTGGGCCAACGCTCCGATCGGCGACGGCACGGCGGCCTGCCGGATATCGCGCATCACTCCGGCGGGCGGCGAGCGGTCCAACGCCGAACGCCAGATGGTCGACAGGCAACTGGAGAAGGACGCGCCCGGAGAGCTCTGGCGTACCCCGACCGGCGCCCTGCTGATCCTGGACTACCAGCGGCGCGACCGCACCGCGACGGCCGTCGAGTACGCACCCGGCGGGACGTTCGACCCGATCGAGCCGCCAGGCTGGCGAGCGGCTCGGGCCCCCATTCCGTGCTGGGGCAGTGCCGACCGCGTCGTCCGGCTCATCCGGTTGCTGACCGAGCGCGGACCGGCGCCGATCGATGCCGCCGCCACCGTCCGCAGGCTGGCGGAACGTGCGGGTTTCGAGCTGGCGGACGCCGTCGCGGTCTGCAACTTCCCCGCCGAGGTCCTGGACGACGACATCCCCGCGACCGGCGCCACGCTCTCCTTCCCCATGCGGGACGCGGTGCGGGAACGCCTGCTGCCCGACGACCCGGCCGCCCTCTGGACCACCGGCCTCGCCGTGGACGCGGCCGCCGACTGGTGGCGAGCCCACGGCGAGGCCCCCTCAAACCCGTGACGCCCGGTGACGCCCGGTGGCGGCCGATGAGCTGGCCGCCGCCGGGACGCCGGGCCGTCAGAGCCGGGCGTGCGGGTAGGTGGGCGAGCGGTGCTGGAAGGACAGGATGTCGGGGTTCTGGACGACGCCGTCGCGGATCTCCACCGCACGCTCGATGATCGTGTCGGTCTCCAGGGCGGAGGGGTCGGCGAGGACCGCGTGCAGGTGCGGCAGCAGCGCCTCGCTGATCTCCCAGGTCGCCGAGTCCCACAGGTAGGACGGGCTGTGGTCCACGCCGTAGTGCCGGACGTTGTCGCCGACGGTGTACATGGGGTCGTCGAACGAGGTCGGCCGGGCCCACTCGAACCCCATCCCGGCGTCGCAGGACACGTCGATGACGAGGGTGCCCGGGGCGAAGAGCGGCAGGTCGGCGTTGGTGGCGAACATGAGCGGGGCGCTGGGGTCCTGCAGGACGCAGTTGACGACGATGTCGTGCCGGGCCAGGAAGGCGGCGGCCGGCACCAGGCCGTCGTCGCCGAGGACCCGGGTGCGGGCCGGGTCGTCGGGGTGGCGGTCGAAGTGGACGATCCGGGCCGAGTGGATCGGCGAGGCGACCGCGCTGACGCCTCGCTGCGTCAGGACGTCGACGTCGTGGACACCGTGCGCGTTCAGCGCGGTGACCGCGCCGCGGCCGGTCGCGCCGAAGCTGATGACGGCGGCGCGCAGCCGCCGTCCGTAGGCCCCGGTGGCGCCGGTCAGGGCCAGGGCGTGCAGCACCGAGCTGTACCCGGCGAGCTCGTTGTTCTTGTGGAAGACGTGCAGGGCGAACCCGCCGTCGGAGGTCCAGTGGTTCATCGCCTCGAACGCGATCAGCGTCAGCCGCCCGTCGATGGCGAGCTGGGTGATCTCCGGGTCCTGGACGCAGTGCGGCCACCCCCACAGGGTCTGGTGTGGGCGCATCTGCTTGAGGTCGGCGGGCTGGGGCTTGAGGATCACGACGATGTCGCAGCGGGCGATGAGCTCCTCGCGGGACAGCAGCCCGGCGACGTGCGGCGCCAGGTCCTCGTCGGGGACACCGAACCGTTCGCCGTATCCGCGTTCGAGATAGATCCGCGAGCGCAGGACAGGGTCGAGCCGGGCGAGGTGCAGCGGGTGGATCGGCTGCCGCCGCTCGTTCTCCTTGCCCGACCGCGCAGTGACCCCGAGCGTGGGACCGGACGGCATGGGACCGGACGGCGTGGGACCGGTCGGCGTTCCGCCGCCGTTCAACGGACGATCAGGACATGGGGCCGGCGGGGGCGACGAGTGTCCCCTCCGGCATGGCTTCCGGCGGGCATGAGGTCTCCGATCGTTGACCGGTGGGGGCCCAGGCCGTCCCACCGGACGAGGTCAGCGTTGCCGCCACAGGACGTGGCGGGGCGAATCCGGTCACGAGCCGTGAGGTCGCAAAGCGTGAGGTCACGGGCCGGAAGGTCGGCGAAGTTCAGACGATGAGGGCCGCTCCGGCGGCCGAAGTTGCCGGCGTGGCGGATCACCGCGAGCGCGGTGCCGTGATGGCCGGGTACCCGCAGTGTATGCGCGCGTCGCTCCCCTCCGGACGGCCCGGGCGCACGACGGCGCCCGCCGCCACCGCCGATCAGCCATCGTGATGAGCCGTTCACCGATCGCCTGTGTCCCCGGAGAGATCGCCGGACTTGGCTGGACGGTGGCGGGTCACTGCTGGGGCCACGCTGATCCACCGGGGCCGTCCGGTGCGCGGTGAGCAGTCCCTCACAACACCGGACGGCCCTGGCCGTCCGCTCCAGGGTGTCCACGCGGTCCTTACAGGGGCGATCGTGGTGGCCGCCCGCGCGGTGCCGTCCCGGCCGGTCCGGGCATACGGCGCCCAGACCGGCCGGGACCGCCTGATCGACGAAAGCCTGAGGCGCCGGATCCCGCCGGCGGGGTCAGACTTCGCGACGGTGGACATAGCACCATTTCCACGCGGATCCGGGCTCCAGGGCGCCGACGACGGGATGGTCGGTCTCCTGGTAGTGCGCTCGGCCGTGCTGGTGGGGCGAGTCGTCGGAGCACGCCACCCAGCCACAGTTCAGGCAGACCCGCAGCCTCGCCCAGGTGGCGCCGAGCGCTTGGCAGCCCGGGCAGCGGTCCGACCTCGGGATCACCGGGCCCAGCCCGTCGAGGTGCTCGCAACGCGGCGCCGACCCGTTCGGGGCGAGCGGGAAGACGGACACGATCTGGAGATGACTGTCGCGGTCAGTGCCCACAGCGGGTTCTCCTCTCCTCCGTCCCCTGCGATCTCCGCGTCCGGCGGGTGGACACCCGGACACGGCACTGCCGAGTCAAGCGCCGCCGACGTCGTCCCGGAAACCGCCAAGTCGAGCGGAACTCATCACCGGCGCCCATAACCCCCGCACCGGGCGGCGGCCAGTGCCTTCCGGACGGTCGGGCGCGAACCTATGCTCGGTGGCGGACCGTTTCGGCCACGTCCGAACGCTTCGCCGAGGTCGGCGCTGAGCCGGTCCGGATGGCGGCGATGTCGTGTGCGGAGGTGCCGGTCGTGGAGCTGCGCCAGCTGCGCTACTTCGTGACCGTCGCGGAGGAGCTGCATTTCGGCCGTGCGGCGGCCCGGGAGCACATCGTGCAGTCGGCGTTGAGCCAGCAGATCCAGCGGCTGGAGCGCGAGCTGGGCGTCCGGCTGCTGGAACGCAGCACGCACCATGTCGCGCTGACCGCCGCCGGCGCGGCGTTCCTGGTCGAGGCACGGCAGATCCTGGCGCACGTGGACCGTGCCGCCGCGGTCGCCCGCGACGCTCGCAGCACGGCGCCCGCCCTGCGCGTGGGGATCACCGACGCGAGCTACGACTCGATGCCCCAGATCCTCCAGGAGGCGCAGGCACGGCACCCGGGCCTGGTCGTCCACCAGATCGAGGCGGGCGTGCCCGAGCAGTACCAGCTGCTGGCCGACGGCCGGCTCGACGTCGGCATCGGCCGCGCCGCGCTCGCCCCGCCCCGGATCGCCTCGCAGGTGTTCCGGCACGACCCGCTCGGCGTGCTGATCCCGCACCGGCACCGTTTCGCGGGACTGGACGCGGTCCCGGTCGCCGACCTGGCCCGGGAGCCGCTGCTGCTCGCCGAAGAGGCCCAGGCCCCGGAGTTCAACCAGTTCACCGTCGAACTGTGCCGGGCCGCCGGTTTCACGCCGACGGTGTACGCGGGGACGGTCGAGAGCATCCGGGCCGCCGCCGACCTGGTCGCCCAGGGGCGCTGCCTGTACTGCGTCCCGTCCTCGTGCATCAGCGCGCTCCCCGGCACCCTGTGGCGGCCGCTCACCGAACCGGCGTCCTACTACCCCTGGTCGGTCCTGTGGCGCGCCGACGACGACTCCGACCGCGTCACCGCCGTCGTCACCTGCGCACGCACCATGTCCGCACGACTCGGCTGGCTCACCGCACCAGACCGGCCCACCCCAGACCCAACGACGGACTGAACCCCACCCGCGTCATGCCGCGCCAAAGTGCGGTGGCCGTCAGGCGGGGATGCGGAGGGCCAGGAGCGCGACGTCGTCCTCGCCGCTGGGCTCCACGCGTTCCAGGAGCTTGTCGCACAGGTCGGGCAAGGGGAGCTGGGCCAGGTGGGAACCATGACGGCGGAGGCTGGTCAGACGGTCGGACAGGTCGGAGTCGCGGGTCTCGACGAGGCCGTCGGTGTAGAGCAGGAGCGTCGAGGACGGCGGGAGGACGCAGGTGCCGTCGGGGCGGGTCCCGGTGAGGCCGGGGTCGCCGAGGAGCATCCCGTGCTCGTCCAGGAAACGCGTGCCGCCGTCGCGGGTGATCAGCAGGGGCGGTGGATGGCCGGCGTTGCACCAGCGCAGGCGCCATCGTCCGGCCAGGTCCTCCTCGACGCGGCCGAACACGGCGGTGGCGAGCTCGGCGTCGCTGACGGCGGCCATGACGCCGTCCAGACGTGCCAGCACTCGGCTGGGCGGCCCGGCCGTGTCCCAGGCCAGGGCCCTGAGCATGTTCCGGACCTGGGCCATGCGGGCCGCGGCGGGCAGGTCGTGGCCCTCGATGTCGCCGATGACCAGTCCGGTGGCGCCGTCGGGCAACGCGAAGGCGTCGTACCAGTCGCCGCCGACCCAGCTGACCTGCGTCGCCGGCACGTACCTCGCCTCCAGCCGCAGCTCGCCCGGCTGCGGCAGCGGCGTGAGCAGGTTGCGCTGCATCGCCTCGGCCGTGTTGCGCTGCTCGGCGTACAGGCGGGCGTTGGCCAGGACCAGGCCGGTGCGGCGCGCGACGTCCTCCACGACGAGCCGGTCGCCCGGCCCGTAGACCTGCCCGGGACGGGAGTAGCCCAGCGTCAGCGCGCCGTAGGTCTCGCCACGGGCCGCCAGCGGGGCGATGATCGCGTTCTGGGCGTCCATGACCTCGAAGAGTTCGTGCTGGGCGGCGTCCAGCGGTTCGTCGAAGCGGGCGTCGGCGTCGCCGCTGACGACGACCGCGGCGCCGCCGCGCAGCACCTGGGCCAGCGGTCCGCGCGGTAGTCGCGGGAGGGGCGGAAGCGGCCCCTCAAGCCCGGCGATGTCGGCGGCGGACAGCTCGTGGTGCGTCGCCGCCACCCGCTCGACGCGGCCGTCGGGGATCAGCAGGTCGACCTCGGCCCAGTCCCCCAGCGCGGGGACCACGAGCCGGACCAGCCGCCGCAGCAGTTCCCCCTCGTTCAGCGTGGACGCCAGCACCGTCGTGATCTCGGCGACCAGTGACAGCCGGGAGTTGGCCCGCTGCACCTGGGCCAGCCGGTCGCGCCGCTCACGCTCGACCGCGATCCGGTCGGCGGTGTCCTGGAAGACGATGACCAACCCGGCCACCGCACCCGTCTCGGGCCCGGCCCCTGGCTGGTCGCCGGTGTAGATCGGGGCGGACGACCAGGAGCACATCACCAGCCGCCCGTCGCGATGCGCGAATCTCTGGCTGTCCCCGTGGTCGGGGACGCCGGTGCGCAGCACGTGCATGAGGCGGCAGTCCCGTTCCGGCGGGACGTGTCCGTCGGCGTCCCGGTGCAGGAAGGGGTGCATCGGCCTTCCGAGCACCTCGTCGCGGGTGTAGCCGAGCAGTTGCTGGGCGCGCGGATTCCACGCCGTGATCCGGCCGGACTCGTCGGTGGCGAGAACCCCGGAGTTCATCGCCTCCACGAGACGGTCATGAGTCGCGCCCGGTCGATCGTCCACCTGCCCGGTCATTCTCACCCCCTCGATCGGACATCAGGCTCATTCCCTTTGGTTCATCCCGAACACTCCGTGCCCAGGTCATCCCGTAGAAAGGTGATATTGCCGAGGGGCTTTCCCGGCCGGACGGCCGCCCGCAGGACCCCGCCCGAGACGGGCGGCTGCGCGGACGACAGGACGGGCTGCGGTGCGGGTGAGGGCGCTCGCGGACGAGCGCGGGCCTGGGTGGCTCAGGGGCTGCCGGTGAGGACGTCGCAGGAGGCCAGGATCTCCTCCGGCACCGTGTCACCGATCTGGGCCGCGCATCTGGCCAGGGCGTCCTCCCCCGACGCGGGCGTCGTTTCCGGCGGGATGACGAGAAGCAGCGTCGGGGCGGCGCTGCCGCAGGTGAGCGCGACCATGTGGTCGAGGTGGGCCAGCCAGCCCACCCTGACGTCGCGTCCCAGGACGGTGACGCGGAGCGGGATGTCGTCCCAGTCGTTGAAGTCGATGGTCACGCGGGCGGCCACGTCCGGCGGGACGGCCAGGGCGGTCAGCAGTCCGGTGAGCTCGGCGGCGGTGTCGCGGGATCGCGGCCACCAGCCGCCGTTCATGACCCCGCGCTCGGCGCGGCCCGGGGCCAGACGCAGGCGCGGCGCGTGCGGTGCCACGGGTTCGGACGTCGTCGTCGCGGCGGGTGGGGAGGCGAGCTGTGCGGTGTCGCGGGCCATGAAGGGCCCCATTCTCGGTTCGTACGGAACCGGTTCGTGTGTCACCGGGGACGTCGCCGGCAAGGCGGCCCGCGCTCAAAGGGTCCCTGGCATCGCGAGTCTATGTCACCGCGGATACGGGGTCACCGCAGGTACGGGCGCGCGGACCCCGCCGGGACGGGCACGCCCGCCGCCCCGGGCGGACCTTTTCTGCATCGTTCCGAGAAATCGGGCTTCCGCCGGAGATGACGCCGATTCGTGTGTTTCACCGGTCTGGTTCGGCGGGCCTGTCTTTTCGCGGGCCCGCGGCGCGGGAACACGGGCGGAACATGCGCGGGAACGCGGCGTGAACCGGGCGGGGACGGCGTGGTTTTCAGAGTTTGAAGAGCTTCGCGTAGGGGGCGGTAATCCTGACTTTTCCCGTCCCGAAATCGACCAGGACGGCTGCTCCCTGCTCGACCTCCACGACGCGTCCGAGGCCGTACTTGTCGTGGGTGACCTGGTCCTGGAGGGCGAACTCGCGGAGGGGCGGGGCAGCGGACGGAGGCGGGAAAGGGCTGGTGGGCAGGTGCCGCCGCCTGGCGGATCGGGGCGATCTCATTACTCCAGTATGCGCGGTGGCGGAGCATTATGGGGGGTCTCACCGGCACCGATACCAGAATCACAGCCGCCCCGGCCGACCGCCTTCCGCTTCCCGTTCCGTTCCGCGGACCTGTGGTACTGTGCGGGTAGTTGCGGTTCCCATAGACATGTTCGTGCGCCTGTTGGATCTGACCTCAGGCGCATTTTTGTTGTTCTGGATCTTCCGGATGGGCCATCGCGGCGATCTCGGCCGCACAGGGTGTGCGGCCTTGACCGACCAGAGGAGATGACCATGGCCACCGGCACGGTCAAGTGGTTCAACGCCGAAAAGGGCTTCGGGTTCATCGAGCAGGACGGCGGCGGCGCCGACGTCTTCGCGCACTACAGCAACATCGCGGCGCAGGGCTTCCGCGAGCTCCAGGAGGGCCAGAAGGTGAAGTTCGACATCACCCAGGGCCAGAAGGGCCCGCAGGCGGAGAACATCACCCCCGCCTGACCTGCTCCGGCAGCCGCGCGGCCCATGTGGCCGCGCGGCCACCGTTTCGTCTCACCACCGGGCGACCCAGGCTCCCCCGGTCGTCATCCGGTTCGTTCTTGAGAATCCTCCGCAGTCGCCCGTGCAGCGATCCGGGCTCGGCGGAGCACTTCCTCGACACGCACCGTTTCGAGGAAGGCTCCACCAATGTCCCGCAGTCCCCATCAGGGCGCCCGAAAACGTTCCGTCGGCCGGCGTCCCGGCTCCGACCGTCGCAGACCCGCGCAGGCGCAGGCGCGCCGACCCGATGCGGAGCCCGCGCGTCCGGAGGCGTCCGCCGCGTCGCGGCCCGCGGTCGGATCGCGGCCCGCGGTCGAGTCGTTCTCCGACCTGCGCATGCCGGCGCCGCTGCTGACGGCCCTGAACCGCAACGGCATGACGACCCCGTTCCCCATCCAGGCCGCGGCCCTGCCGAACGCCCTCGCGGGCCGGGACGTCCTCGGACGCGGCCGCACCGGCTCCGGCAAGACCCTCGCCTTCGGCCTGGCGCTGCTCACCCGCCTCTCCGGCCACCGCGCCGCGCCTCGCGAACCGCTGGCGCTGGTCCTGGTTCCCACCCGCGAACTCGCCCAGCAGGTCACCGGCGCGCTCGCGCCCTACGCCGACGCCTTGGACCTGCGGCTCGCCACCGTGGTCGGCGGCCTGCCGATCTCCCGGCAGGCGAACGCGCTGCGCCGCGGCGCGGACGTCCTGATCGCCACCCCGGGACGCCTCGCCGACCTGATCGAGCGCGGCGACTGCCGGCTCGGCCAGGTGCGGATCACCGTGCTCGACGAGGCCGACCAGATGACCGACATGGGCTTCCTGCCGCAGATCACGCGGCTTCTGGAGCAGACCCCGCGGGAGGGGCAGCGGATGCTGTTCTCCGCGACGCTGGACCGCAACGTCGACCAGCTCGTCCGCCGGTTCCTCAGCGACCCGGTCACGCACTCGGTCGACCCGCCCACCGACGCCGTCACCACCATGGAGCACCACCTGCTCCACGTGGCCGACACCGACAAGCACGAGACCATCGCGCACATCGCCGCCAGGGACGACCGGGTGATCATGTTCGTCGGCAAGAAGCACGCCGCGGACCGTCTCACCCGCAAGCTCACCTCCCGCGGCGTCCGGGCCGCGGCGCTGCACGGCGGGAAGACCCAGTCCCAGCGCAACCGCGCCCTGGACGGCTTCCACGCCAAGGACGTCACCGTGCTGGTCGCCACCAATGTCGCCGCCCGCGGCATCCACATCGACGACCTCGACCTCGTCGTCAACATCGACCCGCCCGCCGACCACAAGGACTACCTGCACCGCGGCGGGCGCACCGCCCGCGCGGGACGCACCGGCACCGTGGTCACCCTCGTCCTGCCCGAGCAGCGCCGCGAGATGAACGCCCTGATGGCCAAGGCCGGGATCACTCCGCGCACCACCAGCGTCCGTCCCGGCGACGCCGATCTGGCCCGCATCACCGGCGCCCGTCCGCCGGTCCGCGACGCCGCGCCAAGCGCCGCCAGGGACGCGGCCCGGTCCCGGAAGGCGCCGCCCGCGTCCACGGCCGGCCGGCGCGAGGACGCCCACGCCACCGCCAGGCGCTCCAGGCGCAATGCGCGCCGGCGCGCATCGTCCTTCAACACCTGACGCGCCCCCACGCCCGGGGTTGTTCAGGCGGCGGCGTCTCGTGGGGTCCAGGTGAGGACGTCCATGGCGCCGTTGCCGCCGTACGAGCCGAGACCGCTGACGCCCTTGGCGAAGATGTAGTTGTGGACCGTGGTGATGGGCACGAACCACGCCTGGTCGAGGACGGTCTTGTTCAGGTTCTGGGCGGCGGCCTTCTGCCGGTCGGCGGGGGCCGCGGCGAAACCGGTGAAGGCGCGGGTTATCTCGGGGTTCCGGCTCTTGTAGGGGTTGAGCGGTGAGGCGGCCCCGGCGAAGTTGAACAGGGCGCTGGCGAACATCGGGTTGGCGAGCCGGAACGTGGTGGCCCCGTACCTGTGGGAACCGAGCTCCGCGACGTACTTGTTCAGGTCGTTGCCGACGTTGGCGATGGTGGCGCGGACGCCGACCTTGGCGAGCTGGGCGACGACGGCCTGGGAGACGACGTTGAGCCCGAAGGTCGAGATGTCGACGATCTTCAGCTCGAAGCCGTCCGGGTACCCGGCGTCGGCCAGCATCTTCTTGGCCCTGGCCGGGTCGTAGGGATAGGTCTTCTCCAGTGCGGGGTCGTGGCCGTCGGTGCCTTGCGGCGCGAGCTGGCCGGACGGGTCGTAGCCGGCGCCGAGGGCCTTGGCGAGGGCGGCCCGGTCGATCGCGTGGTTGAGCGCCTGCCGGACCTTCTGCTCGCCGAGGGCGGGGACGGTCCTGCCGTCCCGGTCCAGGAGGTAGAGCGAGATGACGCCGGGGTCCCCGCTGAGGACGGTGACGCCCATGCCCCTGGCCTGCGCGCTGAGGGCGGCGGTGGCGTTCAGGTCCACGTCGATCTGGCCGCTGTTCAGGGCCTGGAGGGCGGAGTTCGGGTCGCTGATGACCTTGACGACGACCTTGTCCCAGCGCTGCGCGGACGGATCGTGGTAGTTCCGGTTCTTGACGAGGGTGTAGTGGTCGCCGGCGACGGTGGCGGACGCGTCGAGCGTGTAGGGCCCGGCGCCGAACGTCCTGGTGGTGAGCTGCGCCGGGTTCCTCAGCCCGGCGGGGCTGATGACGTCGCCCCAGTTGACGAGCTGGCTGAACACGTAGGGCAGCATCGGGTTCGGTGACGACAGGTCGACGCGGACGGTCCGCCCGCCGGTCGCCTTCGCGCCGCTGATGCCGGTGAGGAACGGGCTCATCGAGCCGGGGGTCCTCAGGTAGTAGTTGATCGTGGCGGCGACGGCGGCGGGGTCGACGGTCGTGCCGTCGGCGAACTTCACACCGGGGCGGACGGTCAGCTCGAACCGGTCGTTGCCCTTGCCGACGTACTTCCACGACGAGGCGAGCGCCGGTGCGAACGTCCCGTCGGACTTCGCGCGGATCAGGGGCTCGTACGTCAGCCAGTGCACGATGCCCTGGGCTCCGGAGCCGTTCTGGCCGGGGTTGAGGCTTTCGGGTGGTGCGGGCAGCGCGACGGTGAGGGTCCGGTCGGCGGTGGAGCCGCCGCCCGGCGAGCACGCCGTGAGGCCGAGGGCGGCGATGGTGAGCACCGTGAGGGCGCGTTTCATGGGGTGGTCCTTTCGGGGGTCCGCAGGTCTCGGCGCAGCTTTCTGCGGCGGGCCTGTTCCCGCGGGTCGGCGACGGGTGCGGCGGCCAGCAGCGCCCGCGTGTAGGGGTGGACGGGGTGCTCGCAGATCTCGGTGACGTCGCCGGTCTCGACGAGGCGTCCCCGGCGGAGCACGGCGACGCGGTCGGCCAGGTGGCGGACGACGGCGAGGTCGTGGGTGATGAACAGGTAGGCGAGGTCGTGGCCCGCCTTGAGGTCGGTGAGCAGGTTGAGCACCTGGGCCTGGACGGACAGGTCCAGCGCGCTGACCGCCTCGTCGCAGATGATGAGCCGGGGTCCGGGCAGCAGTGCGCGCGCGATGGCGATGCGCTGGAGCTGTCCGCCGGAGAACTGGCTCGGGTAGCGGGCGGCGGCGGAGCCGTCCAGGCCGACCGCTTCGAGCCCCTCCCTGACCCGGTCCGCGTCGTGCCTGCCGGGGAGCGTCTCGGCGACGGTCTGGCCGATCGTCCTGCTGGGGTTGAACGACAGGTACGGGTTCTGGAAGACGACCTGGACGTGCCGGGCGAGTTCGCGGCGCGACAGCAGGCCGATGTCGCGGCCGTCGAGCCGGATCGTGCCTTCGCTGACGGGGACCAGCCGCAGGATGGCCTTGCCGAGCGTCGTCTTGCCGGATCCGGACTCGCCGACCAGGCCGACGGTCTCGCCGGGGCGGATGTCGAGCGACACCTCCGACAGCGCGGGCGTGGGGCGCGTCCGCCGCCGTCCCGCGTAGCGGACGCTGACGTCGCGCACCTCGATGAGTGGTTCGGGCATCGGTCAGCCTCCGGGTGTGGGGTGCAGGCACCGGTAGGCGGCGGGGCCGTCCGGGGTGAGCGGCACCGGCGCCGCGCCGCAGTCGGTGTCGGCCCGCGGGCAGCGGGACGCGAAACGGCAGCCGTCCGGCCGGTGTCCCGGTGCGGGGACGGAGCCGGACAGGACGGGCAGGTGCCGTCCTGGGGTCCCGGCGGTCGGGTCGGCGGACAGGAGCGCGCCGGTGTAGGGGTGCCGCGGCCCGGCGAAGATCAGGTCGACGGTGGTCCGCTCGACGACCTGGCCCGCGTACATGACCACGGCGCGGTCGCAGGAGTCGGCGACGACGCCCCAGTCGTGGGTCACGAGGACGAGCCCCATTCCGGTGTGTTCGCGCAGGTCGCGCAGCAGGTCGAGGATCTCGGCCTGGACGGTGACGTCCAGGGCCGTGGTCGGTTCGTCCGCGATGAGCAGGGCGGGTTCGCCGGCCAGCGCGCGGGCGATCGAGACGCGCTGCGCCATCCCGCCGGACAGTTCGTGCGGGTACTGGCGCATGACGGCGCCGGCGCGTGGCAGCCGTACCCGCTCCAGCAGTTCGGCTGCCCTGCGCCGGGCGGCGCGGCGGCCCAGCCCGGTGTGGTGCCGGACGACCTCGGTGAGCTGGGCCCCGACGGTGAACAGCGGGTCGAGGCCGGCGACCGGGTCCTGCCCGATGTAGGCGATGGCGCTTCCGCGCAGCCGCCCCATCTCACGCTCGGTCAGGGCGAGGAGCTCCCGGCCGTCGAACCGCAGGGCGGACGCGCTGACGGTCCCGCCCGCGGGCAGCAGCCGCATCAGCGCGGACACCGCCATGGTCTTGCCGCAGCCGGACTCGCCGACGAGCCCCACGGCCTCGCCCGGGCGGACGTCGAAGCTCACGTCGTCGACGATCGTCAGGGGACCGGCGGCGTCGTGGAGCCGCACCGACAGACCCCGCACCGACAGCAGCGCGTCGCCGTCCGGCGGCGGGGTGGCCGCGTCCGGCAGCAACGCGTTGGCGTCCGGCGGCAGGGCGTTGCCGTCCGGCGCTCTGGTCTGCTTTCGCGGGGTTACGCGGGTTCGCATTCGCCGCCACGACAGCGGTTCGGCGGACGTGCGGTCGTCGGCGGCGTCCCGGACGACGTCGCCGAGGACGCCGAGCGCGAGCGCGGTCAGCACGATCACGCCGCCCGCCGGCACCAGCATCCAGGTCTGGCGGAAGATCGCCTGGGACGCCTCGGCGATGAGCCCGCCCCAGCTCGGCCGCGGCGGCTGCACGCCGAGGCCGAGGTAGCCGAGGGACGTCTCGACCAGCAGCGCGGCCCCGGCGATCAGCGAGGTGATCGAGATCGCGGGGCCCGCGACGCGGGGCAGCACGTGCCGCCACAGGATCCGCGGGGCGGACAGCCCGGCGACGCGTGCGGCGACGACGTACGGTTCGTCCCGGACGTCCCGGGTCCCCGCCCGGACGACGCGGGTGAGGCCGGCCGAGGTGAGGAACCCCAGCGTCACCATCGCGGCCGACTCGTTGTGGCTGAAGATCGCCAGGATGGCCAGCAGGATCACCACGGACGGCACCGACAGCAGCAGGTCGCAGAACCGCATGACGATCCGGTCGACGAGCCCCGGGCCGTACCCGGCGACGAGCCCGAACAGCAGGCCGAGGACGGCGTACACGGCGACCGCCTCGGCGACGACGAGCAGGCTGACCCGTCCGCCGTGCAGGACGCGGCTGAGCAGGTCGCGTCCGAGCTGGTCGGTACCGAGCCAGTGGTCGGCGGTTGGCCCGCTGTAGACGGCGGAGAGATCCTGCTCCTGCGGGTCGTAGGGCGCGACCAGGCCGGCCAGCGCGCAGGCGAGGACGATCAGCGCGAGCCACCCGGCACTCAGGAACCCGGCGGGACGGCGCAGCACGCGGCGGATCATGACGTCGCCGCCCTCGGCATGAGCCACCCGGACACGAGGTCGGTCAGCAGGTTCACCACGACGACCAGCGCGGTGAAGTACAGGACGACGCCCTGGAGCACCGGCAGGTCGTGCTGCGCCGTCGCGGACACGGCGAGCTGGCCCAGTCCTGGCAGCGCGAACAGCTGCTCGACGACGATCGAGCCGCCGAGCATGCCGATCAGCACGACGCCGAAGACGTTGACGACGGGCAGCGCCGCGTTCTTCGCCGCGTGCCTGAACACGATCGACCGGGCGGGCAGGCCGTTGGCGCGCAGCGCGCGGACGTACGGGCGGCCGAGGACGTCCACCATCGCGCCCCTGACCTGCTTGGCGATCATCGCGATGCCGCCCGCCGCCAGGCACACGGCCGGCAGGACCAGTGACCGCGCCCAGTCGCCAGGCGACTGGACGAACGGCACGTACCCGGTGACCGGGAACAGGCCGAGATTCACCGCGAACACGACCACGAGCACCAGGCCGAACCAGGGCTGCGGCACGCTCATCCCGATGACGGACGCGGCGTCCAGGATCCGCCCGGTGAGGCCGCCGCGCAGCGCGCCGGCCATGCCGACGGCGACGCCCGCGACGGCAATCACGAGGGCCGCCCCGGCGAGCAGGCAGAGGCTGACGCCCAGCCGCGCGTTCAGCGCCGACGCCACGGGCTCCCCGGTGAACAGCGAGTTCCCGAGGTCGCCGCGGACGGCGTGCGTCAGCCACGTCCAGTACTGCTCGGAGAGCGGACGATCGAGGCCGAGTTGCTCTCTGACCTGCCGGTAGGCGGCGGGGTCGGTGTTGGTGCCGAGGATCGTCCGGGCGGCGTCGCCCGGCGTCAGCCACGACAGCGTGAATGTGAGCGCCGACAGGACGAGCAGGAGTGGGACCGACCAGAGCAGCCGCCCGCCGACCATGCGCAGCACGGCCGTCACCCATCCCGTCCGGCGGACCGCGCGGCCCCGGCGGCCTCGGTGGGCCCGGTGGGCAGGGAGACGGTCGTGTCCGGCAGGAGGACGGCCTGTGCCGGGGCCGCCGACTCGTCCGCCCGGACGAGGGTGAGCCCGACGCGGAGCCGGTCCCCTTCCGCGAGCCGCAGGTGCACCGGGTAGATCTCCACGTGCAGCGTGACGGGGACGCCTGGCTTCACCGGATCGGCGTGGGTGTGCGTGTGCCAGGGCACGACGATGTCGCCGGCCTCGTCGTGCGCGCTCCGGCCGGCGTCCACGGCGCGGTGGGAGGCGCGGAGCCGCCCCTCGGTGACCGGGACGACCTGCCCGTCCGGGCGGACGATCGACAGCCGCGCGTGCGCGTCGAAGTCCTCGCAGCCGCCGGCGCGCACGACCGCCCGCAGCCCGACCGGGCCGAGAAGCCGCGCCGGCGCCTCGGCCGCGGGAAGCTCGAACACCGTGCTCTCGCCCCACATCCGCATGCCGGACTCGGTGACCAGGTCGACCATCGGATCGACGTTCGACGGCGGCGGCATCGGCGTCGCCGACAGCGCGGGCACGATCGGGACGGGGTGGTCCGCCTCGACGGGACGCCACCTGAGCCAGGCGATGTCACCGGCCTCCGGGAAGTCGCCGCGGGTCTCCCATTCGTCCGTGCCGACGCACGACAGCCGCACGTTGGCCCCTTCGGCGGACGGGTCGGGTCCCTCGCCGCGCAGCCAGTGGTTCAGCCACGCGGCGAGTTCGCCGCGCTGCTCGTCCGACAGGAACGGGTCGTGGCTCCAAGGGCCGACGACGAGCCGTTTCGGGCAGGTCGCCCGCTGGAACCCGCGGACGGTGCCGCGCAGGAAGTAGTCGTACCAGCCGCCGAGGAACAGCGCCGGCGCCTCGATCGCGGACAGGTCCGGGGTGCCGCGGTGGAACAGCTCGGTGTCGAAGTCCTCGCCGACGATCTCGCCGTAGAAGTTCTGGAGGCCGCGCCGCCGCGTCTCGGCCCGCTGCGACGCCAGGAAGGCGCGGGCGCCCCACGCGGTGTGGGACGGGATGCCGCCGCGCTTCCACATGTCGCGGTAGAAGTCGATGGGCGCGATCCAGGGGGCGATGCAGCGCAGGCTCTCGGGGCGGCGCGCGGCGATGAGGAGCTGGTTGAGGCCCGAGTACGAGCCGCCGATCAGCGCCGTCCGGCCGTCGCAGAACGGCTGCCTGGCCGTCCATGCGAGCAGCTCGACCCCGTCGTCCACCTCGCGGGGCGCGAGGATCCCGTGGTAGGGGCCGGACGAGCCGCCGATCCCGCGCACGTCCGCGATGAGCACCTCGTACCCCTCGCGGATCGGGACCTGGAGCAGTTCGCCGTGCATGAGGGATTCCTTGCGGTACGGCGTCATGACGACGACCGCGGGGGCCGGGCCGCCGCCGGAGGCCGGATACCGCAGCGCCGACAGGGTCGCCCCGTCGCTCATCGGCACGTCGACGTGCTCCGGGCTGGGCGCCGGGAAGGTGATCGAGGGCATGGTGAACTCCTCGCATGGCCCTGGAACGGGCAGGTGGAAACGGCGCCGGGGCCCTCGGGCGGGTGGCGCCGGAAATGGTGTGAGGTCAGGTGTTGTCGAGCGAAAGGATGCGGACGGCGGCCGGTTACGGCGGCCGGTTACGGCGGCCGGTCAGAAGAACCAGGATTGGGGTTGGTGGCCGCGTCCGGTGAAGTCGCCGAAACGGCCGCCGAGGAAGGCCAGCGGTTGG
This sequence comes from Actinomadura sp. 9N215, assembly GCF_044326345.1. Classification (NCBI taxonomy): domain Bacteria; kingdom Bacillati; phylum Actinomycetota; class Actinomycetes; order Streptosporangiales; family Thermomonosporaceae; genus Actinomadura; species Actinomadura sp. 9N215. The sequence continues at coordinate 128,301 of NZ_JBIRBA010000003.1, forward strand.
CCGTCCCGGTCGCAGGTTCGTTGCACGGCGCCGAACACCACGACGTGGTCGCCCGCGTCGACGCGCCGGTCGACGGTGCATTCGAGGTGCGCGAGCGCGTCCGGGACGACCGGGACGTCGTGCTCGCCGTAGGTCAGCGGCAGACCGGCGAAATGGTCCTCGCCGCGTCCGGCGAACCGCAGCGCGATGGGCTCCTGGCGGGCGGCGAGGATCGACACGGCGAACCGTCCGGACTCGGCGACCGCGACGGCGGTGCGGGCCCGCGCGCCGAAGCAGACCAGCAGCAGCGGCGGGTCCAGGGACACCGAGGTCAGCGAGTTGACGGTCATCCCGTGCGGGTGGCCGCGCCCGTCCAGCGCGGTGATGACGGCGACCCCGGTGGCGAAGCGGCCCATCACGCGGCGCATCGTCGCCGGATCTGCGACGCGGCCCAGCGGACCGGCGATAGCGGACATGTCCTTCACCTCAGCTGCGGTAGCGGACTTCGAAGGTGAGGCACCCGTCGTCGCTGCGCCACGGCCCGTGTTCCATGCCGGGCGGACGGCAGGCGTACATCCCGGCGGTGAACGTGTCCCCGAGCCGCAGGTCGGTGATCGATCCTTCGAGGATGTAGACCTCCTCCCAGAAGTCGTGCGCCTGGACGCCGTTCGGCGTCGTGTCGGTGCCGGGCTCGAAGCGGAGCATCCGGGTGGCGACGCCGGACGCGGAGTCCGCCGCGAGGATCCGTTCGGTGAGCCGCGGGACGTCCCCCTCGCACGGCGTGAAACCGACCTTGCCGGCGGGGAAGAACTCGTGTTCGGGCTTGGCCATGTCGTTCCTCCCTTTCAGGCGGCGGTGTCGGTGTAGGCGGCGAGGAAGGCGTCCACGTCGGCGATGGCCCGGTCGTAGCCGAAGTTGCGGTAGGCGTAGCCCTTCGCGACGAACGGCGCACCGGCGTAGAACATCTCGTACTGGTGGTGGCGGCCCGCGAACTCCGACCCGATCGCGTCCCAGACGAGCTTGAACAGCTTCACCCGTTCGACGGCCTCGACCCCGGGCGACTGGATGTACCGGTCGATGTCCGCGCGCGTCCCGGGATCGTGCAGGTCAGCGACGCTGGACGGCAGTTGCAGCACCCCGCCGCCCGCGAGATCCCGCAGGATCGCCAGGACGCGCGGGTACAGCTCGGCCTGGAGGCCCATCGCGCCGTAGACCGCGCGGGCGTCCGGCCGCCACATCCCGTTCGCGTCGGGCGCGGCGCGGTACTCGGCCGCGTACACCGCCGACTCGACCAGCGACGCCAGCCCGGCCAGCTCGCCCAGCTTCTCTTGCACGCCGGGGATCCGGCCGACGCCGTTGACGTCAGCGACCTTCCCGGCGAGCCCGGCGATGAAGCGGAGCTTCACCGTGAACCGGATCTGCGCCTGCCAGTTGCCGAGGACGTGCGCGCCCGTCGCGAAGAACTGGCGGCGGAGGCCGTCCACGTCCCGGTCGACGAAGACCCTCTCCCATGGGACGAACACGTCGTCGAACACCACGAGCGCGTCGGTCTCGTCGTAGCGCGTGGACAGCGGATAGTCGTAGGGCGCGCCGGTCGTCGCGTACGGACGGCGGCAGTACAGCTTCAGCCCGTCCGCCGAGACCGGGACGGTGAACCCGACCGCGAAGTCGCGGTCGTCCGGAGTCAGCGGCTTGATACACGAAATGAAGATCTCGTCGGCGACGGCGGCGCCGGTGGCGAGCATCTGCGCGCCGCGCACCACGATGCCGTCCGGACGCTCCTCCACGACGCCCGCCTGGACGAAGTCGCCCTCCCACGCGTGCGCGGTCGTCGCCCGCGACACCTGCGGCGGGATGATCGCGTACGAGACGTAGAGGCTCTCGTCCAGCAGCCGCCGGTGGTAGCCGGTCACGCTGCCCGACAGGTCGCGGCGTTCGGTGACGAACGACTCCGGCGACGAGGCGAACGCCGCGAGGAACGACCCGACGTGGTCCGGGCTGCGCCCCACCCAGCCGTGGGTGTGCCGCGCCCACGTCTCGATCGCGTGCCGCCGCGCGGCGAGGTCGTCGCGGCTGCGCGGGATCGTGAACACCAGGTTCGCCTCCGCGCCCGTCTCCGGCGCGTGCGCGGTCATTTTCGCGGCCGGGTCGGCGGCCAGGTCGAACAGCTCGGCCATCGTCGCGGCGATCGGCGCGAACGCGGGGTGGACGGTCACGTCGGCGACGCGCTCGCCGTCCAGGTGGATCCGGCGCGCGTCCTTCAGCGCGGCGAGGTACTCGGCTCCCGTGCGCATCACGGCGCCCTCCGTTCGGTCTCGTAGTCACAGGTCAGGGTGGTGTCGCCGGCGGTCAGCGTGAGCCGCCAGCGGCGGCCGGGCACGAACCCGCCGTTCAGCAGCGGCAGCGTCCCGGCGAAGACGACCAGGTCGCCGTCCAGGTCGCCGAACGCGGCGGCGAGCCGCGCCAGCAGGTCGGACGGCGTGCGCAGCTCGGTGAGCAAGCCGGACTGGTACGGGCGGCCGTCGACGCTGCACTCGACGCGGACGCCGTCCCAGGAGTCGTCCGCCGGCAGTTCCACGAACCGGTCGCCGACGGGTTTCGGGCAGGCGGCCTTCGCGGCCGCCACGTCGGTCCGTTCGAGGTCGCGGTCGGTGTGGTCGGAGCCGACGCCGAGGTAGTGCCGCCCGGCGTGCCGGACGAGGACCGGCTCCACCTCCCCCGACGTGTTCCCGCCCGCCACCGCGATCGTGGGACGGCCAGTCAGCAGCCCCGGGTCGAGCGGATAGAACGCGGGCACGGTCGCGGGCTCCGGGACGCCGATCGCGGCCAGCTCCGCGATGTGCGCGCGGGTCGCGGTCGCGTCGCGTCCGGTGTAGCCGGCGACGATCAGATGCTCGGGCGCGCAGCGCAGTTCGCCGTCGCCGACCCGCATGGTCAGTTCGCTCACGCCCGCACCGCCTCCGCCTCCGCCTCCGCCACGGACAAGGCGACGGGGCGGCGGTCGCGCAGGACGGGGAATTCCCCGCGGGTCCGCGCCACCACGCCAGGGTCGATCTCGCAGTGCAGGATCTCCTCGGCGTCGCCCGCCTCCGCGAGGACCGTCCCCCACGGGTCGACCACGCGGGACGCCCCGCCGAGCGTCACGTCGTCCTGCGCGCCCGCCGCGTTGCAGGCCAGGATCAGCATCTGCTGCTCGACCGCGCGGGCCTCGGTGAACAGCCGCCAGTGCGCCCGGCGCCGCGCGGGCCACGCCGCCGGGACCGCCACCGTCTCCGCGCCCGCGTCCACCAGCGCCCGCCAGACCTCGGGGAAACGCAGGTCGTAGCAGGTGGTGGCGCCCATCGTGCCGAACGGGGACGCGACAGTCCCGACCGTCTCGCCGGGCGTCAGCAGCTCCGCCTCGCGGGACCGGTACCCGAACACATGGATCTTCCGGTAGGTGTGGACGACCGTCCCGGACGGGTCGATCAGCACGGCCGTGTTGTGCAGCCGTCCGTCGGGCGTCCGCTCCAGGACGCTCCCGAGGTGCAGGAAGCAGCCCAGCTCGCGGGCCCATTCCTGGCCTGCGGTCACGGTGTCGCCGTCGAGCGGCTCGGCCAGCTCGGCGTACCGGTCGAACGCGAAGTAGCCCGGGACCCACAGCTCGGGCAGCAGCACCAGCTCGGCGCCGCGGGCGTCCGCCACCATCCCGCCGACGCGCTCTCTGCGCCGCGCGGGCGGTTCCGACGCGGGGCTCTCGACCTGGACGAGCGCGACGCGGGTCATCGGCCGTCCCAGTTCGCCACCGAGGGGAGGCGCAGGACGGTGAGCGTCCCGTCCAGGTGCGCGGCGAGGGCCTGCGCCGCCCGCAGCGGGTCGGCCGACCGGATCGCCTCGACGATCGCGCCGTGCTCGGCGAGCACGACCCGCGCCCGGTCCTCGGCCGCCGCGATCGCCCGCAGCCCCATCCGGACCTGCCGGTCGCGCAGCGACTCGTAGAACTCGGCCAGCACCGGGTTGCCCGCCGTCCGGACGATCGCGCGGTGGAACGCCCTGTCGCACTCGATGAACGCGACCGGGTCGTCCAGCAGCTCCTCCTGGCGGCCGACCAGCTCGGCCAGCTCGGGCGCCAGCTCCTCCGCGAGCGGGGCGGCGCGGCGCACGGACCAGTCCTCGACCAGCTCGCGGGCCTGCATGACCGCCTCGATCTCGGCGTCCGACACCGGCGGCACGAACGCGCCCTTCTTCGGCATGATCTTCAGGAAGCCCTCGGTCTCCAGCCGGAGCAGCGCCTCCCGCACCGGGGTACGGGACGTCCCGGTCGCCTCGCACACCTCCGCCTCGGTGAGGAACGTCCCCTCCTGCCGCGGCAGCGACCCGATATGCCGTTTCAGCCACCGGTACGTGGTGTCCTGCGCACTCTCTCGACGCCCTTGTGTCCGACTCATAGACGTAATGTATACATCACGCCTACATGGGCGCAAGAGCCTCCCTGACCAGCACGGAAACAGTGATCAGCGGGACGGCGCGGCCGCCCCGAACCGGCAGCGGCTCACAGGGGTGACGGCTGGGGCCGGATCGTCAGTGTGTTGACGTCCACCCCGTGCGGCTGGTCGATCGCGAACACGATGGCGTTGGCGATCTGATCCGCGGACATCATCGCGCGGTCGGGCGGGCCGCCGTCGGCGTCGAAGAAGTTGGTCACGGTGGCGCCCGGGTTGACCAGCGTGACGCCGACGCCGTCGTCGGTCACCAGGCGCCGGGTGTTCTCGGCGAGCCCGGTCACGGCCCACTTCGTCGCCCCGTAGATGTTCCCCGGGCTGTACACCACGCCGGCGACGCTGCCGACGAGGACGATCCGGCCCTTCGTCTCCTTCAGCGCGGCCAGCGAAGCCCTGATGAGCAGCGCCGGGCCGAGCACGTTGGTCAGGACCATGTCCCGCCACCCGGCCGGATCGCCGGTGGCGATGTCGTCGAAGGTCGCGTAGCCGGCGCTGGCCACCACGGCGGAGAGCCGCCCGAACCGCCCGACCGTGGACTCGACCGCGGACACGACCGCGTCGTAGTCGGCGGCGTCGCCGGGCGCCGTCAGCAGTTCCGGCGGTCTGCCGACCGAGGCGGCGAACTCGTCGAGCCGTTCCCCGCCGCGGCCGGTGATCGTCACGCGGTGACCCTGGGCGAGCAACCGCCGGGCCGTCGCCGCGCCGATGCCGCTCCCCCCACCGGTGATCAGGGTTACCGGGGATCCGGACATCTGGCGAACCTTCCAGGTAAGGGCCTAATGCGGTGCCTGAGACCCATGATCGCACGGCGCCCCGCGGGCGCCGTGCGATCTGCTGGACGCGCCGGACTACCAGGCGTGGGCCACGTCGACGATGAGCCGCGTGCCGCCGCCGTCGCGCGGGAGCGTGAAGGCGCGGAACGGCAGGCGTGCCCGCACGCCCAGTCCGATCGTCGTCTGCGACTCGAACGAGGCCGCCCCCGCCACCTGCCGGAACGTGGTGTAGCCGGCGACATCGGCCAGGTTGGGCGAGACGGCGGGGAACCCCGGCGCGGCGGCCGCCTGGACGATGATCCGCAGCTTGGCCCCGCCGCGCAGCGGAACCGGCTTGCCCGAGCCTTCCTGGACGACCTGGTCGACGTACTCCGTGCGGTGGCCGAAGTTCGATCCGGCCACCTCGATGACCAGCCGGTCGTAGCAGGTCTGACGGCCGGTGCGGACCCGCTCCAGCGGCCCGTCCGAGTAGTCGCCCAGCGTCCCCTTCGGCAGCGATCCCCATGCGGTGTCGCACGCGGCCGACGCGGGCGTGCCGAGCACCCCGACCAGTGCGGCCGACACGACGAGTGCCAGCAACCCTCCGAACAATGCGCGCATTCCGGACCTCCATTGCGGGAGCATCAAGTGCAGAAGATGACGCCTCGTGTCCGCTGAAGGTTGGCTCCGCGCCATGTCCGAATGTGGCGCCCGGCCCGAAGGCCCTGGTTCCGAACGGTAATTGTTCACATAAGTGGCGTCGGCGGGACGAATTTGCCACCATCGAGACGGTTGCTCTGCCGCTCGCTCGGGGGTGCGCGTTTATTGCTGTTCACCAATGGTGTGTTCACGCCCGAGGAGTTCGCCGACCGTCGCGTGACCGACGTGCTGTACGGCGCCACCGACCGGGCCGCCTCCCAGGTCCGCCCCAGCGATCTGCTGTACGCCACGATCAAGGCCGGGGACGGGGCCGTCTGCTCCGTCCTCACCCGCGCGCTCGTCGGGGGCGCCTACCTCCAGGACGTGCTCGACGGCATCGACGCCTACAACCCGGGACGCTCGGCCGGGCTCGACTTCGACGGCAAGCGCGAGCGGTTCGCCCCCGAGGCCCTCGAAGCGCTCGACCTGTTCGCCGCGCAACTGTCCGAGCAGGGCGGCGACGGAGGCGGGGGCAACAGCGGGGGCAACGGCGGGGCGGCCGGGGCGGCCCGGCAGGTGGGGCTTGAGCTGCTCGTCGCCTGCGTCCTGGAGCACCCCGACGCGCGGGACCGGCGCCACCTGGGCATCCTCGACGCCGAACGGGCCGCGCGGACCCTCCGCGACCAGGTGCGGATCACCCTCGAAACCCCGGCTTCGCTGGTGGAGCCGTCCGGACGGGTGCGGTCCGAGGAGTTCACCGACGGCGCCTGGGCCGTCCTCGAACGCGCCGGCGAGCACGCCGCCAGGCTCGGCTACGACCGCGTCCTGCCGCCGCACTGCCTGCTCGCGCTGCTCGGCGAGACGGAGGGCCCGGCCGAGCGGCTGATCCGCCTCCAGGTCCCGCCGCAGACCGGACTGGCCAAGGTCGCGGCGACGGTGGCCGACGCCTTCCGGATCTCCGACCGGCCCCGCAGCCTCGCGCCGCTGCCGCTGCAACGCGACGCGATGGGCAACGCGCTGACCGAGATGCTCGGACGCGCCCGGCGAAGCGCCACGAGCTGGGGCGCCGAGCGGATCGACAGCCCGCACCTGCTCGCCGCCCTCCTCGCCGACGTGCCGCCGAAGCTCGCCTCGGTGCTGACGGCGCCGCCGCTGGGCCTCGACCTCGCCCGCCTGCGCGACCACCTCGACCAGGCCCTGCGGGAATGGGGCGACGGCGCGCCGCTGGAGGTCGCCTTCCGGCTCCCGCCCGGGCTGCCCCCGGCAGAGGACCTGACCTGGCTCGCGCGGAGCGAGGGGATCGGCCCCGCGCTGCACCTCGACCATTACTTCGAGCCGCTGAGCCGCGCGCTGTTCCGCACCACCGCCAACCATGTGATGATCACCGGGCTGGCCGGGGTCGGGACGACGACGCTGCTCCGCGAGCTGGCCCGCCGGGCCGCCGCCGGCGACATCCCGTCCCTGCGGCGCAAGCGCTTCGTCCGCATCGACTGCGGCGACGTGGCCCCGGACGAGAGCGGCGCGAAGCTCGCCGGGATCATCGCGCAGGTGGGGGGCCGCACCGACCTCGTCACCTGCGTGGACGGGCTGGGCTCCCTGCTGCGCGGCCCCGGCGGGACCGACCACCGGCTGGCGCTCCGCAGCGCGCTCAGGGAACGGCGCGTCCATCTCGTCGGCGTCCTCAGCGGCAACGACTACGACGAGCTGATCGGGAGCGACCGGGCGCTCGCCGAGCTGACCGCCCGGATCGAGATGGACGAGCCCGCCCAGCCCGCCGCGCGGGACATGACCGCGCAGTCAGGCGACGGCCTCGCGGCGGAGTTCGGGATCGAGGTCGACCGGCGCGCGGTCGAGGCCGCGGTGGTGCTGTCCAGCGACTACGTCCTCAACGAGCGGCTTCCGTCGAAGGCGATCCGGGTGCTGCGGCGGGCGTGCGAGGACCTCCACTACCGCCGCACCCAGGCCGGGAGCGACCAGTCGCGGCTGACCGAGGCGGACATCGTCCCGGTCGTGGCGGAGATCTCCGGCGTGCCCGCCGGGCAGATCTCTGGCGCGGGCGGCGAGCGGATCGACCTGGAGCGGGCCCTGAGCGAGTCCGTGGTGGGGCAGCCGGACGCGGTCCGGATCGTCGCCGGGGAGCTGCGCCGGATCAGGGCGGGCCTGACCGGGGTCGGCGGCCGTCCCGCCTCGGTGATGTTCTTCGCCGGGCTCACCGGCGTCGGCAAGACGGAGCTGGCCAAGACGATCGCGCGGTTCTACTCGTCGTCGAAGCGGCTGCAGATCTACCCCATGGAGAACTTCGCCGAGCCGCACAGCATCTCCGGGATCATCGGGGCGCCGCCCGGCTACCACGGCCACGACGAGGGCGGACGGCTCATCAAGGACCTCAACTCCGACCCGTACTGCGTCTTCCTGCTGGACGAGGCCGAAAAGGCGCACCCCGAGGTGTGGCGTCCCTTCCTCAACCTGTTCGACGAGGGCTGGATCACCGACCAGCGCGGGACGAGGGCGTTCGGCGACCGCGCCATCTTCATCCTCACGTCCAACGCCGGGCACAAGACGATCGAGGACATGTACCGGCGGGGGCGACCGGCGGGCGAGATCGCGGACGCCGTCCGCGACCGGCTGCGGCAGGAGCGCCACCCGCGGTCGGGCCAGCCCGTCTTCCCGCCGGAGTTCCTGGCGCGCATCAGGCAGATCATCGTCTTCCGGCCGCTGGAGAAGACCGCGATGGTCGGCATCAGCCGCCGCCTCTTCGACCAGCGGGAGCGGTTCTGGCGGGAGCGCCGCGGCAAGGAGCTGGTCGTCCCGGACGGGCTCGTCACGCACATCGCGCTGCTCAGCCATGCCGAGAACGTGCGGTCGGGCGGCACCGAGGGCGGCCGCATCGTCGAGAAGAAGATCGCGGACCTGGTGGAGATCCCGCTCACGGAGGCGATGGCCGAGCGGGAGGCCGAGTACGAGCGGTGCGCGCGCATCGAGCTGGCACTCGCGCCGCCCGGCGGCGACCGGGCCATCCCGGAGGTCCGCGTGTCCTTCACCGGACAGGCGGACGCCCCATGACCGCCCCCGGGGTGGATCTGCGCGCGCTTAGCGGACGGGTGATCGACGGCCGGTACCTGCTCCGCGACTGGATCGACGACGGGGGCTTCGGCGCGGTGTTCGCCGCCGAGCAGCGGATGCTCGGCGTCCGGGTCCGCAAGGTCGCGGTCAAGGTCTCCCGGCAGGACGGGCTGTCGGAGGAGACGGCCCAGGAGCAGTTCGCGGACGCCCTCGTCCTCGCCCGCGCCATGGACGAGATGATCGACGCCGAGGCGCTCCGGCACCTCGTCCCGGTGTACGACGCGGGCGTGGCGCAGGAGGTGGGCGGGCGCGCCTATCTGGCGATGGAGCTGGTCAGGGGCCGGTCCCTGGACGCGGAGTTCCGCTCCCATCCGCGCGGTGTGCCGGTCGAGCTGATGCTGCGGTGGGCGCGGGAGATCTGCGTCGCGCTGCGCGGCATCCACGCGCTCGTCCCGCCGCTCGTGCACCGCGATCTCAAGCCCAGCAACGTCCTGCTGAGCAGGCCGGGGCCGACGGTGCGGCTGGTCGACTTCGGCTTGGCCGGCCGCCTCATCGAGCAGGGATACGCCCCCGGTGTGGCCGGGACCCTCGCCTACATGGCGCCGGAGACCATGCAGGGGAAGAGCCTCCCCGCCTCGGACTGCTACTCGGTGGGGATCCTGCTCTACGAGGGGCTGACGGGACGGCACCCGTTCGAGCATCTCGTCCCGCCCGCCGACCTGCCCCGGGAACTGGAGCACGAGTGGGTCGGCCACGCGCGGCATGACTGCGTCGTCGAGCCGCCCTCGGCGCACAGCGGTTCACTCACCCCGGCGATCGACGCCGTCGTCCTCCGCTGCCTGCGGACCGCCCCGGGCGAGCGGTTCCGGACGGCGACCGACCTGCTGGAGGCGCTCGACGAGGCCGTGCGGGCGCCGTCGCCGTCGTCCCTTTCGGCCCCGGAGTCGCCGGCCGAACGGTTCGCGCGGCTGAGAGAGCGGGCGGACCGCCTCACCCGGTCCGGGGAGCACGGCCCCGCGGCGCGGGTCCTGCATGAGGCCCACGCCTTGGCCGAGCGCCATCCGACGCTGCTGCCGAGCCGCCGCGAGCGGGCCGACCTGGCCGGGCAGGTGGCCGACGCGTACGCGCGCGACGACAACGACTTCCAGGCGGCCCGCTTCCGCCGCAGGCGCGACGACGAGCTGAACGGGGGCGGACGTTGAGCCTTCTCCGGAGCTTCCAGCGGGGGCGCTGGCTCCGCGCGGCACTGGCGGCGAGCAACGCGACACCCGACCCGGGCGAGGCGCTCGCCGTCCTGCGCGAGGCCCGCGCCGAGGCGGTCGAGCACCCGGCGGGCCTGGCGGGGAAGCACCTGTACGCGCTGGTCCAGGCGTCGCTCGGGCAGCGGTTCCTGCCGCTGCTCACCGACGGCGACTTCCACGATCTGGAGGGCATCGCCGATACGGCCGGGCAGGCCCGCCGCGGGGTCGGCGGTCCGGCCGTGGCCCGGGCGCCGCTCGTCGTGGCCCGCGACGAGCGGGACGAGCCGGACGCGTCCTGCGGAATCCTGACCCGCCTGTACCCGCTCCTGTCGGGGGACGATCCCGACAAGCTTCTGACCGCCACCGGGCTGGCGGAGCGAAGGTCCGTGGCCAGGAGCCTGGGGCCCGACCGGCCCGACGCCGGGAAGCCGATCGGCAAGGACGAGCTGCGCGTCTACGCGCACGCCATGCGCCGGTACCGGAAGCCCGCGGCGGTCGACAGGCTCGTGCGGCGCGTTCTCGCGGTCGGCGTCGACTCCGGCCGGAGCCGGATCCAGGAGGCCGGGCGGCTCGCCCACCTGCTCGACCAGTCGAAGGTCGACGTCCCCGGACGGGACACCGCACTCGGCCTCTTCCACCTGCTGATCAAGAACGACCCCGCGGCGGCGGCCACGGCGCTGGCCGGCAGCCGGGCGGCCGCGCTGCGGGACGAGACCGGTTTCACGGTCCTGCTGGCGACCTCGTTGCGGCAGGGCGCCCACACGGACGTCGAGACCATGGCGGCGAGGCCGGGCCGCCCTTCGTCCCGCCATATCGACGAACTGCTGACGCTCAGCCGGCTCCTCACCTGGCTGGACGATCCCATGGGGGACGGCCCGCCCCCCGTGACGGCCGCCGACCTCGCCGGGTTCGCGGTCACGGAGCTGGCGGGCGACTCGCTCCGGTACGCGACCGGCAGGATGCTCCTGCAGGAAGGCGACGCCCCGGCGGCCCTGAGCATGTTGCGTCCCCTGGCGGAGGCCGCTCCGGACCGTCCCGACCTGGCCTATCACACCGCGTGGGCGATGCTCCTCGGAGGCGACCGCGAGGGGGTGGCCCGATGCTTCGAGCGCTCGCGCGGCGGGTGGGCGCTCGGGTGCCTGCTCCTCGACGCCGAAGGCGCGCTCCCCCGGACCACGCTCAAGGCGCCGCGCAGCCTGGCCGCGCTGGCCGCCGCCCGCACGAACCTGGCCCGCGGGGAGTGGGACGACGACGACCCGCCATGGCCGATGGGCAAGGCCGGCCTGCCGGAGGAACTCGAAGCGCTCCGCACGGTGCTGGGCCTGCGTACCGCCCGGGACGACCCGCGGCTCGCGGAGACGACGCACCTCCCCATGTTCCGGCGGCTGCCCCGGCAGGAGCAGATGCTCTGGATCGGGCTCGCCTGGCTGCCGACCGACCCCGGCAAGGGCAGGGAATTCCTGTGGGAGGCGGCGCGCCAGTACCGCTACGGCAGGGCGGCCCTCGTGCTGGCCACGCTCGACGCCGACGACGGACGGCCCGAGACCGCGATCGAGCTGCTCGACGTCCTGTCCGATCCGGCGGCGCTCGCGGGCCCGAAGGCCGAGACGCTCGTCGCCTGGGCGCTGGAGCACGCCGGACGCGCGGACGAGGCGACCGCCGTCCTGGAGCGGCTGGTCGAACGCGGATACCGGCAGGCCGGATACCTGCTGGGCCCGCTCCACATCGCGCGCGCGGCCGCATGGCAGGCCGAAGGGCGGCGGGACGAGGCGACCCGGCTCGCCGAGACGGCGGCGGCCGAACTGGACGCCGCCGCCGTCGCGGTGCCCGTCCCCTTCCGCCGCGACGCCCGGACGCTGCACGCGGCCGCGGCCCTGTTCGCGTCCGGCGCCCTCCCGGACGAGGCCGACGTCGAACCGCGGCCGTCCTTCGACGAGCATCCTTGGGCGGCTTGGGTGCTCGGGCTCGCGGCCGTAGCCGGAGACGCCGCCGGGGCCGACCTGGAGCTGTGCGAACACCTGGTGCGCGAGGCGGGCGCCGCCGCGCCGCCCGGAGCGCCGGGGCTCGTGGCCCTCGCCAGGGCCCTCACCCGCGCCCTCGTCGTCGCGACGGACCCGAAGCGCGCGGAAGCGCTGGCGCGGATGCTCGATCGCGTGGCCCAGCGGGCCGCGCCCCGTCCAGACGCGGACGAGCCGGACGAGCTGGGCGAGCTGGGCGAGCTGGGCGAGCTGGGCGAGCTCCAACAAGTGGCCGCGATCACGCTGTTCCGCCACACGCCGGACGGGACGCCCCCACCCGAGCTCCCGCACGGGCTCGCAGGAACCCTGGCCGTCGCGGAGCACGCTCTCCGGAAAGGCGACCGGCTTGAGGCCGCCCGTCTCCTGCGCGCCGCACGCGGAACCGAAGGGCCCCAGGAGGAGGGCATTCGCGAGATCCTCGTCGGCGCCCTGGAATTCAATCCCGCTCCGCAGCCACCACCGGAAGGCCTGCCATTCCAGTTCGCGGCGACGCTGAACGTCGCACGCGCCGCGAGCGCCGTCGAAACCGATCCGCAAACGTGCCGGGACATGGTCATGACGGCGTTCTCCGAATTGGACGTCGACGCGATGAGCCGGCTCCTCGTCCTGGAAAGGGCGCTGCCCGCCCTGTGCGCCGCCAAGTCCGAGGCGGGAAGGCGCACCTCCCCTTTGGTCGCGGTGGTGGAACGGCTGGCGGAGCTGCCCGAAGCGCGCATCACCCCGCTCACCCTGGCGCGGTGCGCGACGGCGGTCGGCGCGCGCGAGAGCGCGGAGCGCCTGTGGCCGCGGGCGGTGGCCGACGACACCGCACGCGAGCAGGCGGAAACGCGGGAGATACGCGAGGAGTACGCCAGGTTCCTGCGCCACCGGGCCCAGCGCTCGCTTTCCGGAAAGGCGCCGCAAGAGGCGGCGCACTTCCTCCGGAAGGCCGATCAGCTGATCCCGGACAAGGGGCCCGCGCAATCCGGCGGACTCGCCGACACCCTGACACTGGAAGTCGCGACGAACCGGCTCCTCGACCACCTGTTCCCGGACGCGCCGGCCCCGCTGGAACGCCCCGGCCGCTACGCGGCCCTGGAAAAGGCGATCGCGGCGAATGACGCGCTCCGGCAGGCGCTCCTCGAAGACCCCGACGAAATCAGCGCGGCCTGGAGAAGGCATCTGCGCGACAGTTCACAGGACGTCGATCTCCTGCATACGCTCGCCGTCCTCTACAGGGAAAGGGCACTCCCGCAGAACGAGCAGGACGAACAGGACGAGCGGAACGAGCGATCCGCGGAATTCCTCGTCACGGCCACCGGACTCTGGGTGCTCCTCCTGACCACGCCCCATTTCCTGAAGCGGTTCGCCGAGCGGCACGAGGAGATCGACGAGACGGAGCTGCGGGACGAGCTGGCGGGCGAACTCCTCGAACTCCACGCCGCACGCGGAGCGCACGCGCTCCAGGACGGGCGAATCGACGAGGCCCGCCTCCACCTGAAGTGCCTGAGCGCCTGCCGGTCCGGGGGGATGTTCCGCATCCAGGCCCTGCTCAAGGCGGCGTCCGTCCGCTACCAGCTCCGGGTGGACGGCAGGCGCCTGGCCGGGATCTCGGCGCTCGCCGGGAGGCTGATCGACCGCTGGTGCTCCGACGTCGTCGACGCCGCCGACCGCGAGGTGCGGGACCCGGAGGCCGTCCAGCGGCTGCCGCGGGGCGTCAGCGCGGACTTCGAGTCGGGGATCGCCCGGCTGAGGCCGCTGGTCGAGCTGGGCGTGACCGCACCCCGCGTGCTGACGACCGGGCTCGAATGGTTCAATGAATGGTCCTGGTGCCTTTATACGGTCGACCAGCCCGCCCGGCTGAAGAAGGTCGTGTCGTCGGCCCACGCATTCGCCGAATGCCTCGCGCCGCTGTGCGAAAAGGGAAACGGCCACCTGGTGGAGAACCAGGCCCTTTCCAAGCATTTCATGTACCGCGGCTTCGTCAGCGACGATCACGCCGACGCCATCGGGCACTACGAGGTCGCGCTGGAATGGAATCCGGCCAACGACAACGCGACGCAGCTCCTGGCACAGCGCTATGTGACGCGCGGCGACGAACTCGCCGCGAAGGGCGAGATGCGCAAGGCGCAAAAGATGGCCCACGAGGCGCGGCGCCTGCAACCCACCGACCCGGACATCACCGCGTTCGCCCGCGACATGGACGACATGGCGCCCGAGGAGACCGCCCTCAAGGCGCTCACCAAGGCGAAGGACGCCCTGGACGCCGAGCGGTTCGGCGAGGCCCTCCGCGCGCTCGACGGCGTCCCGGCCGATTCCCGGTTCGCGGACACGGTCCGGCAACTGCGCATGGTCGCCTATCTGAACCGCGGCCTGAGCACGGCCAACAAGGCGGGCACCGGGCGCACCTCGAGGAATCAGATCCTCGACATGTTCACGCGGGACACCAACGAGTTCGCGTTCATGCGGGACACCAACGAGTTCGCGATCGCCGTGACCGACCTGCGAAAGGCGCTCGCCCTGGCCGTGGACCCCGGTGACGCCAAGCACGTCCGCGAGCAGCTCTCGGTCGTGCTGAACGCCCAGGCGGTGACCGTGCTCAATTCCGCGCAGAGCCCCCTCGGCCCGACGCCCGCGCTCGCGACGGCCGCCCGGGGAGCGACGACGCTGCTGGAGGAGGCGATCCGGCTGGACCCGCGCAACAGGACGGCGAAACAGAACCTGCGGACCGCGAAGGAGATATCGGGCTATTGGTGAACAAGGACGCGCGACCGAACCCGTTCCACGTGCTCGGCCTGCCCGCGGGGGCGGACCGGGACGACATCGCCGAGCGCGGTCAGGAGCTCGCGGAGACCGCCGCCACCGACGAGGATCGCGACCTCTACCGGTGGGCCGTGGGCCGCTTGATCCACGACGCGGCCGCCCGGGCGCGCTACGAGGTGCTTGAGGCCCCGGGCGCCGGCTACCGCGACGACCTGTGGAGCGCCTTCGAGCGCAGGCACCGGAGGAACCCGGCGAACGTCGCGGCGCTGCGCGCGGCGGGTTCGCTGGAGCCCGCCGACTTCGATCTCACGGCGATCGCGGGCGAGGTCCTGGACCGGCTGCTGCGGCCCGCCGAACCGGACGTCGCGAACGGCGTCCGGGCCATGCCGCGTCCGCCGCGGCCGGGCGGCCCGCCGCTGGAGGTGGCCGATGTCCTCTTCGGATGACGCGGCCGGAGAGGCCCCCGCGCCGGCCGGTGACCCGCCCTACGGCTGGGACGTCTTCGCGCCGCGCCCCGCGCCCGCGGCGATGGACGTCCGGCCGCCGGCCACCGAGATGGTCGCGGTCCTCCAGCGGTACCGCGCGGCGCTCGGCGCCGAACGGGGACGCGCGGCCGCCGAGGTGGACCGGGCCATGGCGATCGCGGTGGAGCAGGCCGTCCTCGTCCACCGGTTCGCGGGCACGCTGGCCCGGCTCGGCACGGCGCTGGAGGACGCCGGGCTCGGCCTCGCCCACCGCGAGCTGCGCATCCTGAGGTCGCAGATGGCCCAGTCGCTGCGCGACGGCGGCGTGGACGTCCGGGATCCGGTGGGCCTGCCGCCGGACGAGGTCGCCGACCTGGTCGAGGTGATCGGCTGGCGCTACGGCGCCGAGTTCGAGGCGGAGGCGGTGGCCGAGACGGTCGACCCGATCGTGCTGGTCGACGGGGCGGTCGCCCGCACCGGCCGCGTCCACATGGGCGCCCCGCCCGAGACCCCGCCCGAGCCGGCCGAGCCAACCGCGCCGGACGAGGCAGACGAGCCAACCGCACCGGACGAGAAGGTCAACGACATCGGGGAGCAGGGATGACCCAGATAGCGAGCAAGGCCGTCGGCATCGATCTCGGCACCACCAACAGCGCGGTGGCGGTCATGGATCCCACCGACACCGACATCGTCATCCACCGCGATCCCGTGTCGAAGTCGCGGACGACGCCGAGCTGCGTGTGGCGCGCCGACCCGGGCTCGGAGCTGATCGTCGGGCGGAAGGCGCTGGCGCGCATCGGCAACCGGAACGAGCCCGTCCGGTCGATCAAGCGCCGGATGGGCCAGAGCTCCGCGGTGCTGGTGGGCGGCGCGGAGATGCTCCCCGAGGAGGTCTCCGCCGCGATCCTCGCCGAGATGAAACGCCAGATCGAGGAGGACGTCGCGGGAATGGCGACCGCGGACACCACCTGGCTCGTCGACCGCGCCATCGTCACGGTGCCCGCCTACTTCGACCAGCCGCAGATCGACGCCACCCGCAAGGCCGCCGAACTGGCCGGGCTGGAATGCCTGGAGCTGCTGCACGAGCCGACCGCCGCCGCGTCCTACCACTGCTGGCGCACCGGCACCCGCGACGGCGTGTTCCTCGTCTACGACCTCGGCGGCGGGACGTTCGACGTGAGCGTGGTGCGCTGCACCGCCGGGGTCTACGAGGTCCTCGGCATCAGCGGCAACAACCGGCTGGGCGGCGACAACATCGACGCCGACCTCGCGCTCCGGCTCCAGGACATGCTGGTCAGCGAGGGCTGGGCCCTCGACCTCGACCCCGAGGGCGACCCGGCGGACCGGTCGCGGTTCAACCAGCTGAAGCACCTCGCGGAGGGCGTCAAGAAGGGCCTGTCCGGGACGAGCGAGTTCATCCTCCGCGACACCGGCACCCTCAAGGACAAGAACGGCGACGCGGTCAGCATCGAGACCATGATCGAACGCCCGGACCTGGACGCCGTCGCCCGCCCCCTCGTCGAGCGGACGCTCCAGTACTGCCACGAGGCCCTCGAACAGGCCGAGCGGCACGCCGGGGTGAACGTCGGCGAGGTCGACGAAGTCATCCTCGCCGGCGGCTCCACGCACCTGCCGCTCGTCCGCGAGCTGGTCACCGCGGAGCTGTGCGGACGGGCCCGATGCGACGAGCCGGTGTTCGACAGGGTGGACACCATCGTCGCGCTGGGCGCGGCCGTCCGCGCGTCCGTGACCGGCGGGCTGGCCCTCTACGACCCGGGGCGCACGGTCCGCGTCCTCTTCCGCGGCACGTCGGCGAGCCGCAAGACCACCACGCACGTCGGCGGCACGGTGGAGTCCCTGCCCGGCGGCCCCGACCTGACCGACGGCTTCATCCGGCTCATGACGCCGGACGGCGGCGGCGAGGAGTCGGACCTCGACGCCAACGGCGCGTTCTCGTTCCGGGGCGTCCCGCTGGAGCCGGACGTCGAGACGCAGCTGTCCTTCGAGGTGCTGGACGCCGACGGCCGCGCCCACGCCCGCGTCGGCCGTCCCATCGTGCACAGCGACGAGGGCGCCCGCCGCCTGCCGGGGCCGAGCAGCACCGCCGTGTGCGCGAAGCCCATCAAGCTGGAGGTGACGCAGGGCGGCGGCACGGGCTTCGTGACGCTGATCCCCGAGCTGGCGGCGCTGCCCACCAGGGCGGACTTCACCTTCGTCCATCCGGGCGACACCGCGACCCTGCTGTTCCACGTCTACCAGCGGAGCAAGAAGATCAAGGTCATCGAGGTGCCGGTGGACTGGTCGGTGCCGCGCGGGACCCCGATCCGGCTGAGCGTCGAGATGGACGCCCTGTCGCTGCTCACGGCGCTCGGCACCATCCAGGGGGAGACCTTCGAGTTCGAGGTGGAGGCGCCGCCCGAGCGTCCGATGCCCACCGAGGCGGACCTGGCCGAGACCGACCGCTCCTTCGACGAGGCGGTGTCCTACCTGCCCGCCGGGCAGGCCAACACGGTGCGCATCCAGTACGAGAGCGCGCACGACGCGTTCCGCAAGGCCCTGGAGATGGGGGACGGGGACGGCGCCGTCCACGAGCTGGAGCAGCTGGAGGAGATCGTCGCGCGGATCAGCCGGAAGTCGGGCCCGCTCGAACCGCCCAAGGCGACGTTCGACCAGCTCGTCGACGACTGCACCGAGCTGCTCCAGAACGTGTCGAGCATGGGCGCGAGCGGCGTGGGAACGGGCCCCGCCTTCGATCCCAGCGAGGTCTCCCGGGGGATCGAGACGCAGCGCGCCCACGGCGAGAAGGCGTTCCGCGCGGCGGACCAGGCGTCCTACGCCGAGGCGTTCCGCCAGCTGACGGGCTACCGGGAGTTCCTCGTCAACCAGATCAGGTCGACGCTCCCGAGCGGGTACCAGCCGTCCGAGCCGGAGATCGCCATGATGCGGCTGGGCACGCTCATGGAGGAGCTGGAGCGGGTCCGGTCGCTGGTCCTCGCCCACCAGCGAAACGACCTGCTGGGCGACGTCGACCGGCTGCGGCGCCGGATCGAGCGGGCGGGCGACCTGGTCCAGGACGACGCGACCGGGGTGCTGCGGGAGTGCGCCGTGATGGAGAACGAGCTGCAGCGGCTGCAGAACGACATCGTCCCCCGGCCGGACGCGGGCAAGCTGCCCGAGGACCACCCGCACGACCGGGGGCTGCGGTGACCGCGTTCAAGGTCCGCTGCCCGGTCCCGCGCTGCGGGGCGGAGAACGCCTTCGAGAGCGACGCCTGCGCCGGATGCGGTGTGCCGCTGGGCGGGTACGCGCGGCTGTCCGCGCACGCGTCGTACGTGTTCAACCTGGGCCTGGCCGCCGCGACCGGCGGCCGGTTCGCCGAGGCCCGCGACCATTTCGCCGCGGTGGCGTACTGGCGCCCGGCGGACGTCGAGGCGCGCAACGCGCTGGCACTGGCCGATTTCGAGCTAGGCCACCTCGACGACGCCGCCCGCCAGTGGACGGCGGTGCAGGACCTCAAACCAGACGACCCACTCGCCCGCCTAGGCCTCGCCCGCCTCACCCCCGCCAACCAACCCGACCAATCCGAGCCACCAGAACCGCCCGACGAGCCAGAGCCGTCGTCCAACGAGGCAGCGCAGCCCGACCCGTCCGACCAGACAGAGCGAGCCGACCAGGCAGAGCGATCAGAGCGGGTCGACTAGGCCTGCGGGGCGATCGGTCTGATCGGGGCGGCCGGGGTGGTGTCAGTCCGCTTGCTCGCTGTTGCGGAGGTCCTGGATGAGCCGTTCGGCGTCGACTCCGAGCCGGTCCAGCAGGCGGCGGGCCGCCGATCCCTCGTCGTCCAGGAGGGCGAGCAGGACGGCGGCCTCTCCGGCGGGCTCCCCTGCGCCGCCGTCCTGGGCCTGTTCGAGCGCGGTCAGCGAGCGCCGGGAGAAGTCCCGGCGGCGAGGCACGGGACGGAAGAGGGCCGCGACGGCCTGACGTCCGGCCTCGCCCTGCGCCTCCAGCGCGTCGCGCAGCGTCCCGCTGCCCGCCACCCCGAAGCCCTGCAGGAGGATGTGCGAGCCGATGGCGCTGCCGCCCGCGGCGGCGATCAGCAGCGCCGCGCCGACGGCCTTCGCGGTGGGCTCGTCCAGCACGTCGGCGCGCAGCCGTCCGGCATCGTCGAACAGCTTCCCGCCGACGCCCGGCGGCGTCCGCGACCGGTGCGACCTGACGGCCCGGTCGGCGTCCCCTGGAGCGTCCGCGGACATCGGCGGCGGGGCGTCCGCGGACATCGCCTGCCGCACCGTGACGCCGAGCAGCTCCAGCACTGAGGCCGAGCTGCCGCCGCCCGTTTCCGCGAACGCGGTCGCGATGTCGCGCGGGGTGACCGCGGACCGGCCCTCGGCCGCCGTGATGTCCCTGGCCTTGATGAGGACGGCGTGCACGGTGTCGGAGAGCTGGACGTCCGCGCCGTTGCCGTTGCCGTTTCCGTTGCTCTCCGGCGAACGCGCCCCCAGCACCGGGGACACCAGGACGAAGGCGTTCAGCATGTCGACGAGGACCGCGAGCCTCTCGGCCCCCATCGTGCGCCGCAGCGTGGGCTGAAGTTCCGGGCAGGTCGCCAGCCCGTACAGCAGGTCGAGGGACGTGACGACCCCCCGCCCGCGCGCGATGGACCGGACGCGGTCCATCATCGCGGCCGCCTCCGGCGAGTGGGGCCCGCGCCCGGGCGCCCTCCGGGCCGCCTTCCGAGACGACGACGCGTGCGGACCGCCCGTGATGTGGACGCTCGGGTTCCCGTAGAGGAGGAAGGACGCCCACGCCCCGTCCGGCTCGTCCAGGATCGAGCGGCGGGCCTCGCGCATCGCCCGTCCCGCGGTCTCGTCGGCGAGCAGCCGCCGGTAGAACTCCTCGGCGAAGCGCTGCGCGCTCCGCTCGGCGACGTCCGTCCTCGTGCCGACCACGACCTTCGCGCCCATGGTCATGAAGGACACGCACAGGTTGGAGATCGGCCCGGACGCCCGGCACCCGTTGACGAACACGACGGGAGGGGCGCCGACCCGCGACGCGGTCAGCAGCGCGCTCTCGTTCAGCAGGCGCCGCTCGTGGAGCAGCAGGCCGCTGTCGGTCGGCTTGCTCCTGATGGTGATGTGACCGCAGTAGTGCAGCAGGTCGTAGCGGGTCGAGCTCAGCTCGTTGACCACGTCCGCGAGCGTCGCCTGGTCGCCCAGCAGCAGCTTGCAGCGCGTGCCGCGCTCCTCCAGCCAGTCGGCGATGTGCTCCGCCTCGCTGCGGGCGGCGGGCAGGTCGCCGAGCGGATCCCCGACGATGACGGCGCGCTCGATGCTGCCGACGTCCCGGCCGTCGAGGGGCGACCCGGCCACGACGGAGCCGCGGCCGAGATCGTGGGCGAGCCCGAGGAAGTCGGCCCCGTCGTGAAGCAGCTCCCAGGGGACCAGCAGTTCGTTGCTCCGCACCATCAGCGGGCTCTGCGACTGCCGGACGCGCACCAGGAGGGCGGGCTCCTCGTTCCCCCGCACCGGGCGGAACAGGTGCTTGTAGAGGGTCTGGCCGCAGGTGACGAGAGTGTCGCGGTAGTCCGTCCCGCCCGACAGCGCCGCCGTCAGCGTCTTGTCGATCTTGTCGCACAGGTCGCGGACGAGCTGCTGGTTGACCTCGACCGAGTACTCCTGCTCCAGCGCGCTGAACTCCGTCCCGCCGGACGTGCGCAGTTCGTACCGGTAGCGGGTGACGCCGTCGTTCTCCACGACGGTGACGTTCAGCATCGTGAACGGCTCAGTTCCCTGCATCGTCGGACCGCCCGTCGAAGCGCTCGATCAGGTCCTGGATCCGGTCCAGCTCCTCGGGGGTCGGGACGTGGGAGAGCGTCACCGTGAACTCCCCGATCGTCAGGGTGAGCGTGGTGTCGGTCTCGCCCCGGTTGGCGTGCCTCCGCTGCCACCCCTCCAGGACCTGGACGATCGCGGCCAGCGAGCCCGCGATCGCCACCAGCAGCCCGACGATGTCGAGATCACCCGACCTGCGTCCCGGCGGGGGGTCGCCGACGTCGACCTCCTCGACCTTCAGCGCGCCCAGGTCGGCCAGCACGTCCCGCACCTCGTCCCGCAGCCGCAGCGCCTTCGGCCTGTCCTCGATCGACACGAGCCGCAGTTCAAATCTCTGGACCGACGTCATCAGCGCACATCCCGTACGTGTGGCGGTGAGAGGTGGAGATTTCACTGTGCCACCGACCGGCCCGCACGCGCACGCGGATACGGGCGCGACCGGGCGGATACGGGCGCGGCTATCGCACGCCCTGATTCATTGGAACGGTGCAATAAAAATGCGGTTCAGGCCGGTGGATCGGGGGTGAGTTTTTCGCGGGCCAGCCGCTCGACCAGCACGGGCACGAAGTCGCGGACGGGCCTGTCCTCGAAGCGGCGGTAGATCGCGTCGAGCACCTGGGTGACGTGCTTGGGCTGGTGGCTCCCGGCGAGGCTGCGGACGAGGCGGTCGGCCACCTCGCGCATGACGTGCTCCTCACGCTCCACCGGGTTCCCGGACGGCGTCATCGTCAGCCCGCCGCGGCCCGGGGGCGGCTGCGGCATGAACCGTTCGGCGAGATGGGAGTAGCCCAGCCAGCACGGGCCAACCCGTGGCTGCACGGTGTCGAGCGTCGCGAGGTTGGCCTTGATGGCGACGCTGACCAGGGAGACCAGTAACGCGACGTCGTCGTTGCCGCCGAGCCAGATCCCCAGCCAGCCGTCACCGGGCCGGATCCGCACCGAGGCGCAGTCGCGGAGGGGTTTTCGCATGCGCTGGATGAGCGGCCACGTCAAATAGAGCTCGGCCTGGTCGCGCCCATGCAAATGGACGATCTGATCCCCGCCGCAAGCGAATGCCCGGCCGAAGCCGCAGTCGGCTCGGCACAACCTCAGCGCCGGCCAACCGTTCAACTGCTCTACCACGCAGTCGGCCAGACAGGTCCGTAGACCACCGGTCCCGCCCATGGTCGTAGGATCCATCCACGACCGGCTTGATCAGTACCCGCCGCGCTCAATCGTTATCAGAATGGTTGCCGTTCCGCCCTATGGGCGTCGGCTTCATCACTTGACGATCGGCTAGGCGCCACTCGGACTCGGCCCCGACCTGGGATCATTGGCCACTTCAGCACCCGACGCCCCATTCCGGACTCAGCGCCCCAGGTGTGGGGAAATCACGCCGATTGCCGCCGGATGAGCGGATCACCGAGTCGGCCAGACCGCTCTCTCTCCGGGATGGACCCCGGGCCGCGTCGGCAAGGCGGGGCCGGGCAGGGCGGGCGACGCCGGAGCCGGGGGCCGGGGGGCGGGGCCGAGTTTCGGCGGACCTTTGTGAACGATTCGCGCACGGCCTTCACGGCACCGGGCGCTACTTCCGACGAACAAGGGTGCGACCAAAATGGAGGAAATGGCCTCGACAGGATTTTGAGAGTTCTTCGGATTCACGTTCTTTTTGCAGAATAGTGCGTGGTCAGGGAATGTTCGCCGATGACGGCCCGGCGTACACTGGCGGGCGGCAGGACGAGGCGGCCCGGGCCCCCCTCGACTCGACCACATTCGACACAGGGGAGCACGATGGAGTTCGAACTGCGCCCGCGGCAGGGAGTTCCGCCCGTGCTGCTGGGAGCGACCCTGGCGGAGGCCAGGTCCGCGATCGAGGGCCTCGGGTTCCTCGAAGTGCGGGACTTCCGGCGGTCCCCCGACGAACCGGACGCCCTGTTCTTCCATGGGCCCGTCGACCGGGTGTCGGGCTTCGCCTACGGCGACGAGGACGGCCGCGTCGAGGCGATCGAGCTGGCCAACCCCAATCCCAGGAACGAGCCCGGCCAGGGCCAGGACCAGGTCACCTACTCCAAGCTCGACGTCTTCAGCTCCACCGCCCGCGATGTGATCCGTACGCTCGGCGCCGAGACCGAGATCGACAGCTACGGCGATTCGCTCATGGTCCCCGACCTGTTCATGCAGTTCTGGCGGGGCGGCGAAGACCACGACCGGGTGGACGACAACGGCGACCCCACCTTCTTCAACAGCGTGCTGCTCGCCATTGAGGGCTACTACTGAAGAAACCAATTCCCCAGGGCTCGACTTCCCCGGGAATCGACTACAGGTCGGGCTAGCTGACCGGCCCTCAATACCCCGCCGCCTTGTCCAGCGCGTTGATGAAGCTCGCGATATTCCTCGGGTCACAGCATTTCCTTGACGGCGCTGTCGTACTTGTTGCCGAACAAGCTCCGGCTGTTGTCGACGTCGAGCTGGACCGCCTCCGAGACACGGCCCTGCCGGAGCAGATATTCCTGGTGCGCGCGCTGAAGTCCGCCATGAGGGCCGAGGTCCCGGGGACGAAGCCGCTCGGGCAGGTCGGGTCCCGCGACGACCGGCGGGTGTTCGTCTGGGGCGGGGCCTCGTCCAACGCGGTGGTAGACATGGCGGGCGGCGGTGATGGGCAGGCGACTCCCAGCACCGCCACCCCGTACCGCCGCCCGCCCGTCCACCATTTCGCGAGTAGCTCAGTCGGAGGCTATGCCGGATTGGACCGCCAGGACCGCCGAACCGATCCGATTGCTGCACCCCGTCTTGCGCATCAGGTTCGTGACGTGGGTCTTTACCATGGTGACACCCAAATGGAGCGAATTCGCTATCTCGCGGTTGGACGGCCCCAGCCGCCCCGGGTGCTCTATTTCCAGGCGGCGCTCGGGGGTGCCTTGAACTCCAGCCAGGTGCTGTCGCGGACGGCCTCGACGGTGTGCGGGACGGCGGTGGGGTGGAGCAGGGTCTGGCCGGGTTCGAGCCGGGCGGGTTCGCCGTCGACCGTCCCGGTGAGGAGCCCGCTGAGCAGGTAGATGTAGCTGTCGTGGGAATGGCGGTGCTCAGGCGAGCGCACACCGGCCGGGTAGAAGACCTCCCAGAGGATGCCCTGGTCTCCTTGCAGCCGGAGCCTGACGCGGCCGTGTCCGCCCAGCAGCGGAAGCCCTTCGACGTTGGTCAGTTCCCGCCACGGGGACGAGTCTGCGACGTTCACCCCGCCATCATGCCTCCGGATAGGGCAGCAGGTCACCGTCGATCTTCTCCCAGGCGGCGCGCAGGTCGGTGAGCAGGGCCGGGTGGCGGCGGGCGAGGTCGGCCTGTTCCCGGGGGTCGGCGGACAGGTTGTGGAGGGTCTCGCCGGCGGCCGTGCGCAGGTACTTCCAGTCGCCGCGGCGCAGCGCCCGCTCCTCCCTCGTCCGCCAGAACAGGTCGCGGCGCGGCGGCAGCGCCCCCTGCCGCAGGTACGGGACGAGGCTGTGCCCGTCGAGCGGATGGGCGGCGCCGGGGCGCACACCGGCCGCGTCCAGCAGCGTGGCGGTCCAGTCGTGGGTGATGACGGGCACGTGGCTGACCTGGCCGGGCCGGATCGCCGCCGGCCAGCGCAGGATGTTCGGGACCCGGATGCCGCCCTCCCGCAGCTCGCCCTTCCCGCCGGACAGCGGCCACTGGTACGACCAGCGCTCGCCGCCGTTGTCGCTGCTGAACAGGACGATGGTGTCCTTGTCCTGGCGGGTGGCGCGCAGGGCGCGCAGGACGCGTCCGACGGCGGCGTCCAGGCTCTCGACCATCTTGCGGTAGGTGTCCAGGGAGCCGCCGTCGTCGTGCCACAGCGCCCGCGAGTCGCCCGCCTTGATGCGCGCGGTGATGTGCGCGCTCACGTCCCGGTCGCCGGGCGCCTCCCACGGCCAGTGCGCGGCGGTGAAGTTGAGGTTGAGCAGCCACGGCTTGTCGTGGTCGCGCCGGATGAAGTCGGCGGCGCGGTCGGCGAGGGTGTCGGTGTAGTAGTCGAGCGACTCGGCAGGCACCTCTCCCTCGTACAGGTCCACGCCCGTGCCGGAGACCTTGGAGTAGTAGTCGACGGCGCCCGACAGGTTGCCGAAGAACACGTCCCAGCCGGACTTGACCGGGCTGTACCAGGGCAGGAAGCCGCAGTGCCACTTGCCGAACATGGCGGTGGAGTAGCCGGCGCCCTTCAGCAGCGACCCCAGGGTGGGATGCGCGGGCGGGATGCCGACGAGCTTGTCAGGACGGGCGATGGGTTCTTCCAGCCCGCCGCGGAGCCGTCCCGGATAGCGGCCGGTGTAGAGCGCGAACCGGGTGGGCGAGCAGACGGCCGCGGCCGAGTAGCCCTGGGTGAAGCGCACGCCGCCGCGGGCGAGGCGGTCCAGGTTGGGGGTCCTGATGTGGGGCGAGCCGTAACTGCTCAGGTCGGCCCAGCCCAGGTCGTCGCCGATGACGACCAGGATGTTGGGCCGGGTCGGGCGGTGACCGCGGTCGGGGTCGGCGCGGAACTCCCGTTCGGCCGTCCGCGCCGATGCGGTGCCGCCCGGCAGCGCCGCGCCCGCCGCGACCCCGGCCACGACGGCTCCCGCCGCGGCGAAGCCCCTCCTGCTCACGCTCCCACCGTCGCCGGTCTCACTCATGCCTGACCCTTTCTGATAAAACCTACTGGAATACCATGGAAGACGGTGTGAGCGGGGAGTGCCTTGGCCGTCGACGGTGTCAGGCGAGCGCCCAGCGGATCTGCGTGCGAACGCCCGGGTCCGGATCGGACAGGGCCTCGGTGAGGGCGGCGAGGACCTCGGGACGGTCGGGCGCCCACTGCTCCAGCGACCGGACGGCGGCCCGCCGGACGTCCACGGTCCGGTCGCGCAGTGCCCTGATCAGCGGCTGGACGGCCCCGTCCGGGTCGGCCTGCGCCAGCGCGGCGGCGGCGGTCTTGCGAACCCGCCAGCTCGCGTCGTCGAAGAGGGCGGCCACCACGCGGAGCTCCAGGTCCTCCGGCACGCCGAGCGCGGCGGCGGCGTCCAGCGCGGCCATGCGGACGCCCGGGTCGTGGTCGACGAGCAGGTGCGCCAGGGCGGGCAGCCCGTCGGGCCGCGCGATGCGCGCCAGCCCCTGGGCCACGACCACCCGGACCTCGCGGGCCGGGTCGTCGGCGGCCTCGACCACCCGCTCGACCGCGTGCAGCGCGACGAGGCCGAGCACGGCCTGCACCCGGACGTGGACCTCGCCGCCGTCCAGGCCGTGGGCGTACAGGTCGCCCGCCGCCTCGGTCAGGCCGGCGAGGAGCTCGGCGGCGATCTCGCGGACGAACGGCTCGCGCCCGCGCGCGGCGGCCAGCCTCAGCGCCTTGACGCCGTCGTCGGCGAGGTAGATCTCGGGCAGGTCGCGCAGGGCCCCGGCCGCGACGCGGCGGACGCGCTCGTGCTCGTCGGCCAGCGCCCACGCCAGCGCGTCGCCCGTGCCGTGGGGGGCGCGCCCGGCGCGCGCGCTCTTGATGAGGATCCCGAGGGCGGCGTCGCGCACCTCGGGTTGCGGGTCGCGCAGGTACACCTCGACGTCGTCGAGGCGGGGGTCTTCGAGGCCGTACAGCTCGAAGGAGCGTGCGCGGGGATGGCGGGCGGACGAAGCGTTGCTGTCGGCGATCGGCATGATGAGACCTCCGGGTGAGCCGTCGGATCCGGTACGGATTGGGCACGCGGGATCAGCGACGGGAACACAGCGCGCCGGCCTGCCGCCTGAGATCGACGTGCAGCCGTGCGACCAGTGCCTCACTCGGGTTCACGGGCCCATCGTCATCCATATTTCCTACTAAGTCAATAGGTTAAATAGGAAAAGGCCCTCAGGCCGGGCCGCCGCCGGTGGTGGGGAGGCCCGTGGTGGGGAGGCCCGCCGCGCGCCAGGCGCGGAAGCCGCCCGCCACGTCGGTCGCGTGCTCCAGGCCCAGCTCGTGCAGCGCGGCTGCGGCCAGGCTGGACGTGTAGCCCTCCGAACACAGGACGATCACGCGCACGTCGTGCCCGGTGGCCTCCGGGATGCGGGCGTCGGAGGCGGGGTCCAGGCGCCATTCCAGGACGTTGCGCTCGATCACGAGCGCGCCCGGCACCTCGCCCTCGTCCGCGCGCTGGGCCGCCGGGCGGATGTCGACCAGCAGGGCGCCCTCCCGCCACCGGGCGTGCGCCGACTCCGGGGTCAGCCGCCGGAGGCGGGCGCGGGCGTCGGCCAGGACGTCGTCGATCGTGCGGGGCCGCGTCACCGCCGTCGCCCCGCCGCCGCGCGCCCCACCCTCTCGCTCACCGCCGCGTCGCTCACCATTGGGTGGCTTCTTCCGTAGCCAGCCGGACCAGCCGGTCGCCGACGATGTCGTAGCGGTTCATGGTCGCCAGCGGCGGCGAGTAGACGTGGACGCTGACCGCGGGCGCGGCCGACACGTTGCGCACCTCGTGGATGTACTCGGCGCCGAACGCGCGGGTCCCGCCGGACGCGACCTCGCGCACGCCGCTCAGGTCCCGCTCCTCCAGGCTGCCGAGCGCGACCGCGAACGCGCCCCGCGAACCCCCGTGGTCATGCAGGCCGGTGGTCTGGCCGGGCAGCCAGCTGATCAGCCAGATCTCCTGCCCGGCGTCGCGGTGCAGGCGCTCGTACCAGCGGCCCCGCGGGTCCAGGCGGACCCGCGGGAGCCATTCGTCGCACCGTTCGGCCAGGTCAGAAACCGTGGCGGCCAGGCCGGAACCCCCCAGTGCGGTGATGCTGACAGTCATGCGATTCGTTCCCCTGATCTCTCGTCGGTCCATCCGTCGTCAGGCGGGCACGACGACACAGCCCGGCGGCCAGGCGTCCGAGATCGACATGCCGCCGGGACCAGAGCGGGGCCCGGGAACTCATGGGGACCAGCATGACAGGAATTCCCTACTTAATCAATCTGAATAGTTCGCTAGGGTCTGGACGTGGGCGGGCAAGCGGCCGCGGGCGAGATCGTCCAGCGTGGTCTCGTCCAGGACGCGGCGCAGGGCGACGTCCGCCGCCCGCCACAGCCGCTCAAGGTTCTCCGCGGCACGCGACGCGGGAGGACGGTCGGTCGGCCGGGGGTCGCCGTCCGACGGGGCGAAGGTGGTGTCCATGGCGCGCAACACCTCGCCGACCGTGATCTGCGACGCGGGCCGCGCCAGCCGGTAACCGCCGTCGTGGCCCCGCTGGCTGACCACGAGCCGCGACCGCCGCAGCTCCCCGAGAATGGTCTGCAAGAAGGTGAACGGCATCTGCTCGGCCTCGGCGAGCGCGGGGGTGCTGATCGGCTCCGGCCCCGCGGCCGCCATGGCCAGCAGGGCGCGCATCGCGTAGTCGGTGCGGGCGGTGACGTACAACGCGCTGCTCCCCGGTCCCAGGTCGCATCAGCTCGCCGGGACGGTCGCGGCCCGCGCGGACGGCCGGACATGGACCTCGGCGCCCGCCTCCGCCGACAGCCGCCTGGCCGACTCCCTCGTCATCTGCGCCCACGCCTCGTGCTCGGCCCCCGGCCCCCGCACCTGGAACTCCACCCGCGTCTCGAACCCGAGCCGCACCACCCGCGTGATCACCGCGGGGGTCGTGCCGGGCCCGGGCTCGGCGGACAGCTCGACGTCGTGCGGCCGCAGCAGCCGCCCGCCGATCTCCGTGACCGGCCCGAGGAACCGCATCACGAACGGGCTCGCCGGGTTGTCGTAGATGTCGCCCGGTGCCCCGGCCTGCTGGACGACGCCGTCCGCCAGCACCACGATCGTGTCGGCGACCTCGATCGCCTCCTCCTGGTCGTGGGTGACGAAGACGGTCGTGACGTGCACCTCGTCGTGCAGGCGGCGCAGCCACGTCCGCAGCTCCTTGCGGACCTGGGCGTCCAGCGCGCCGAACGGCTCGTCCAGCAGCAGCACCTCAGGGTCGACGGCGAGCGCCCTGGCGAGGGCCATCCGCTGCCGCTGCCCGCCCGACAACTGCGCCGGGTACCGGGCGGCGAACTGGTCGAGATGGACGAGCTCCAGCAGCTCCTCGACCCGTTTCTTGATCTCCGGCTTCGGACGTTTTCGGATCTTCAACCCGAACGCCACGTTCTCGAAAACCGTCATGTGCTTGAACGCCGCGTAGTGCTGGAACACGAACCCGACGCCGCGCCGCTGCGGCGGCAGCCGGGTCGCGTCCTTGCCGGAGATCAGCACCAGACCCGAGTCGGGCCGTTCCAGGCCCGCGATCACGCGCAGCAGGGTGGACTTGCCGCCGCCGCTCGGGCCGAGCAGCGCGGTGAGCGAGCCGGACGCCACGTCCACGGACACGTCCTTCAGGACGGCCCCCTCGCCGAACGACTTGTTCACATCTCGGACTTCGATCGCCATCAGGAGCCGTCCTTCGGTCGCAGGAGCTTGGTCGCCAGCAGGCTGGCGACCGCGATGACCGCCAGCGCGAGCGCGGCGGCGTAGGACGCCTGCACGTCGAAGTTCTCGAAGCGCTCCTCGACGAACAGCGTCAGGGTCTGGGTCTGGTCGACGGTCCGGCCGGACACGACGGCCACCGCGCCGTACTCCCCCAGCGCGCGGGCCAGGGAGAGGACGATGCCGTAGCCGAGCGCGGCCCGGATGCCGGGGAGGGTGATGCGGCGGAACGTCTGCCAGCCGCCCGCGCCCAGGGTCTGCGCGGCCTGTTCCTGCTCGTCGCCCATCTCCTCCAGGACGGGGACGATCGCCCGCACGACGAGCGGCAGGCAGACGAACACGGTCGCCAGCACCATCCCCGGAGTGGAGAAGATGATCTGGATGCCGCGGCCCTCCAGCCAGCCGCCCGCCGGGCTGAACGCGCCGTACACCAGGATCAGCGCCAGCCCGACGACGACGGGGGACACCGCGAGCGGCAGGTCGATCAGCGCGTTGAGCAGGCGCTTCCCCGGGAACGTGTGCCGGACGAGCAGCAGCGCGGTCAGCACGCCGAACAGCGTGTTCAGCACGACCGCCCAGCCCGCGACGACGAGCGTCACCTGGAAGGCGTGCAGGGCCGAATGCGTCGTGAGCGCGTCGATGAACGGGCCAGGGCCCTTCTCGAACGTCCGCCAGAAGATCAGCCCGACCGGCAGGATCAGCAGGAACAGCAGGTAGGCCAGGACGATCACGCGCATCCCGTGCTTAGCCACGGCGGGCCCCCCATCGGCGCAGCAGGTCGATCGACAGCAGGACCAGCAGCGACAGCACGAGCAGCGCCGTCGACGTCGCCGCCGCGGCGGCGGTGTTGTCGCTCTCGATCTGCCCGAAGATGTGCACGGCCGCGACCTGCGTCTTGAACGGGACGTTCCCGGAGATCAGCACCGTCGAGCCGAACTCCGCGACGGCCCGGGTGAAGGCCAGGGCGGTGCCCGCCAGCATCGCGGGCACCAGGTTCGGCAGGATGATCCGCCGGAAGATCGTCCAGTTGCCGGCGCCCAGCGACGCCGCGGCCTGCTCCATGTCCTTGTCCAGTTCCAGCAGGACCGGCTGGACGGTGCGGACCACGAACGGCAGCGTCACGAACAGCAGCGCCACCACCACGCCCGCCCGGGTGTACGCCAGCGAGACGCCCAGCGGGCTGTCGGTCCCGTACAACGTCAGCAGGACCAGGCCCGCCACGATCGTGGGCAGCGCGAACGGCAGGTCGATCAGCAGGTCGATCAGGCCCTTGCCGGGGAAGGAGTCGCGGACGAGGACCCACGCGATCAGCGTCCCCATGACCAGGTTCACCAGCGCCACCAGCAACGACGCGATCATGGTCAGCTTCAGCGCGGCCCAGGCGTCCGGGGTGGTGATCGCCTCCCAGAAACTGGTGGGCCCCTGCTCGGCGCCCTTCCAGATCACGGCGGCCAGCGGGATCAGCACCACCGCGCTCAGGAAGATCGTCGCGGTGCCCAGGCCGATCGCGGTGCCGCCCGCCCCGCCCAGCCCCGCCGGCCGGCCGGCACCGCCCCGCCCGGTCCGGACGGACCGGCCCTTGCCCCCCGGCGGGAGGTTCGGGCCGGCCGTCCCGGCCACCGGGACCATCTCGGTCTCGGTCGTCGTCGTGTTCTTCGTCGTCTCGCTCATCCGAGGCGGCCTAACCCTCCACCGAGACGCCGATGCTCTTCTCGACCTCGGCCATGATGCTGCCCTTGGGGTCGAAGAACTCGTCAGACACGGTCTTCCATCCGCCCAGGTCGTTGATCGTGAACAGCCCGGCCGGACGCGGGAACTTCTCCGCGCCTGGGACGCCGTCCACCGCCGGGCGGTAGCCGTTCTTGACGAAGATCTCCTGCGCCTTCTTGCCGTACAGGAACTTCAGGAAGGCCTGGGCCTCCTTGGGGTGGGCGCTCTTCTTCGTCACCGCGACCGGGTTCTCGATCAGGATGGTGGAGTCGGGCACCGTGTAGTCGATCGGCTGGTTGCTCTGCTTGGCGAAGATGGCCTCGTTCTCGTACGCCAGCAGCACGTCGCCCTTGCCGCCCGCGAACGTCTGCAGCGACTTGCGGGCGCTGGAGTCCTGGACGGGCACGTTCTTGAAGAGACTGTGCAGGTAGGCGGTGCCGGCCGCCTTGTCGGTGCCCTTGTTCGCCTTGGCGCCGTAGCCCGCGAGCACGTTCCAGCGCGCCCCGCCGGACGTGAACGGGTTGGGCGTGATGACCTCGACGCCGGGCTTGAGCAGGTCGTCCCAGGTCTTGACGTTCTTGGGGTTGCCCTTGCGGGTCGCCAGGACGACGACCGAGTCGGTGACCATCCCCTTGTCGGGGCCGGTGTTCCAGTCGCCGGCGACGTGGCCGCCGTCGACCAGCCGCGTCATGTCCGGCTCCAGGGACAGCGCGACGACGTCGGCCTTCAGCCCGGACGCCACCGCCCGGCTCTGCTCGCCCGACGAGCCGTAGGACTTGGTGAACGTGACCTTCTTGCCTTCGGGCGTCTTCTGGTACTCCTTGATGATCGCCTCGTACGCGGCCTGGGGCGTTGAGTAGGCCACCAGCGAGAGCCGGACCTTCCCGCCACCGGCGTCCGCCGAGCCGCCGCAGCCCGCCGCCGCCCCCACGACGACTGCCGCCAGCCCCAGCGCCAACCCCGCCTTGCGTCCGGACATCGCGCCCCTCCCCTACATTGTCTACATGTTTGATCGAGATAGAATGATACAGACATTTGGGGGCGCCGATACATGGCTTTGACGTAAGAATCGCCTCGTTCATGCGGACGGTCCCGTCCGCGGATCGGCGGACGGGACCGGAGGCCGCTGAACCCTGCGGCCCGGGGGGCTAGCGGCCGGTGTCGGTGCGCCAGCGGGTGAAGCGGCGCTCCAGCAGGACGAGCAGCTGGTTGAACAGCAGCCCCAGCACCGAGATCGCGATGATCCCGGCGTACATGTCGTTGATCGCGAAGTTCTGCTGGGACGAGTTGATCAGGAACCCGAGCCCCTCCTTCGCGCCCACCATCTCGGCGACGATCATCACCAGCACGGCGGTGGCGCCGGCCAGCCGGATGCCGGTGAAGACCGTCGGGACGGCGGCGGGCAGGATGACCTTCTGGAAGATGCGCGGCGCGGGCAGCCCCAGCGACCGCGCGGACTTCACGAGCGTCGGGTCCACGGTCCGGACGGCGCTGATCGTGTTCAGCAGGATCGGCCAGGTGCACGCGTACAGGACGATGGCGACCTTCGACGTCTCGCCGATGCCGAGGATCAGGATGAACACCGGCAGCAGCGCGATCGCGGCGGTGTTGCGGAACAGTTCGAGCAGCGGGTTCAGCAGCTCGGCGACCGGCCGGTACCAGCCGATCAGCAGGCCGAGCGGCACCGCGACGACGATCGCCAGCCCGAACCCGGACAGCGAGCGGACCAGGCTCGTCTCGGTGTTGCGCCACAGCTGGCCGCCTACGGCCAGGTCCCACAGCGCCGGGACGACCTCCGACACCGGCGGCAGGAAGATCGGGTCGACCAGGCCGGCGCGCGGAGCCAGCTCCCAGAGGGCGAAGAACGCGATGAGCGCGATCGTCCGGCGGAAGGCGGAGCCCAGCACGGTGGCCGTCGCCGCGACAGCGCGCCGGGCGTCCGGGCGGCGCCTCCCCGGCCTGGACGGTACGGCGGCGGGCTCGGCGGGCTCGACGAGCGCGGGCGCCTGCTCGGTGCTAACCATGGCGGACCACCTCCTTCCGCGGCGTCGACGGCGCGGTCAGCCGCTGGGCCGTCTGGACCTCGTCGCGCAGCAGCGACCAGACCCGGTGCCGGTGCGCCGCGAACTCCGGGCTGGAGCGGACGTCCTCGTCGGCGTCGCGCGGGCCGAGGTCGATGTCCACGACCTCCTTCACGGTGCCGGGCCGCGCGGTCAGCACGGCGACGCGTCCGCCCAGGTAGACGGCCTCGTCGATGCCGTGGGTGATGAACACGACGGTCTTGCCGGTGCGCGCCCAGATGCGCAGCAGCTCGTCCTGCAGCGACTCGCGGGTCTGCGCGTCGAGGGCGGCGAACGGCTCGTCCATGAGCAGCACGTCCGGGTCGTAGGCGAGGCTGCGGGCGATCGCGACCCGCTGCTTCATGCCGCCGGACAGCTCGTGCGGGTAGCGGTCCGCGAACCCGGACAGGCCGACGAGGTCCAGATGCTCGCGGGCGATCCGGGACCGTTCCCGGCGGCGGAGCCCGGTGCGGGCGGACGCCGCCTCCAGGCCGAACTCGACGTTGCGCAGCGCCGTCCGCCACGGGAGCAGCGCGTACTGCTGGAACACGATGCCCCGGTCGAGGGCGGGTCCTGTCACCTCCTTCCCGTCGATGAGGACGCGCCCGGACGACGGCGCCGCCAGCCCGCCGATCAGGTCGAGCAGGGTGGACTTGCCGCACCCGGACGGCCCGACCACGACGAGGAACTCGCCGCTCGCGACGTCCAGCCGGACGTCGTGGAGCGCGGTGACCGCGCCGCCGCCCCGGACGGCGAACGTCTTCCCGACCCCGGAGACGCTGATCTTCGCCGTCTTGGCGATGTCTCCGGTCTTCGCAGTGTTCGCGGTCTTCGTCATCGCCCGCTCCCGCCGCCCGCGTACGGGTTGAACTCGTTGGTGTACAGGTCTGCGGCCTTGACCCGGCCCTTCGGGATCTGGCCGACGTCCTCCAGCCAGGCGCGCCAGGTGTCGAACTCCCGGTCGGTCATCACGCCGCCCGCGCCCGCCACGCCCCACGACTTCCAGTACCGGAGCGCGGCATCGTTCTCGTTGCGTCCCCGCGACCGCAGGATCTTCGTCATGCGGTCGACGACCTCGGCGCGCGGCCGTGTCCGCGACCATTCGATGGTCCTGGCGATGCCGGCGGTGAAGGCGCGGACGGTGCCGGGGTTGCGTTCGACGAAGTCGTCGCGGAAGACGTAGGAGCCGGCGGTGAACTCGCCGAGGAAGTCGAGGTCCTTGAACAGCGTGCGCACGCCGCCGGCCTCGATCGCCTTGTCGCGGAAGATCCCGCTGAGCGCGGCGACGTCGAGCCGTCCCTGCCGCAGCGACTGCTCCATGGTGACCGGCGGCACCGCCAGCGACTCGACCTTGCCGATGTCGGCACTGGACAGCCCGTTGCGGCGCAGGTAGAGGTCCTGCACGGCCTGCGAGTGGCCGCCGAGCGTGTTCATCCCGACCTTCTTGCCGACCAGGTCGCGGGGCGACCTGATCGGGCTGTCGTCCAGCACGAAGAAGCCGGTGTAGGACCCCGCGTCGGAGCCGTAGTAGCCGATGACGGACGTGATCGGCGCCCCGGCCTCCTGCAGCTTGACGACCGCGCCGTTGAACGCGCCGCCGAAGTCG
Source organism: Actinomadura sp. 9N215 (assembly GCF_044326345.1). Classification (NCBI taxonomy): domain Bacteria; kingdom Bacillati; phylum Actinomycetota; class Actinomycetes; order Streptosporangiales; family Thermomonosporaceae; genus Actinomadura; species Actinomadura sp. 9N215. The sequence continues at coordinate 163,289 of NZ_JBIRBA010000003.1, forward strand.
ACCTGGCCCGTCGCCGCGGACTGGACGTCCTGCGGCCCGCTGATCGTGTTGCCGATCCACTTCAGCCGCACGTCGCCCAGGTGGCCGAGGTCGGCCGCGAGTTCCGGCAGCGTGACCTGGCCCGTCCAGCCCTGGTAGCGGAGGGTGCTCGTGCGGCGGGCGCTCCCCGCCGCGCCCCCGCAGGCGGCGGTGAGCGGGACGGCGGCGGCCGCCACCGCGAGCGTGGAGATGAGTCGTCGTCGTGTCGTTCCCGTGCCTGCCGTCGTCGTGGTCAAGGGCCCTCTCCCTGGATGGTGCGGACTGGACGTGTCGTCAGGTCCCGGGGCGACAGAGGGCGCTGGCCTGGCGCCGGAGGTCGACGTGCAGGCGCGCGACGAGCGAGCGGAGGGTGGGCACACGGCGACTATGCCCCGGTATTTCCTACTTAGTCAACAGCTTTAGTAGGAAATATTTCCGACTCAATCGATAGGAATAGTTGACTACATGCCTGAGCCGTGCTTCGCTCTGAGGACGTTGGGTTTCCTCCTTGCTCCTTCCCCTTACGCGTCCCCTGCGAGAAGAGGTAGCTGCATGTCCGACTTCGACATCCGCCGGATCGGCGGCCGCATCGGCGCGGAGATCACCGGCGTCGACGTGCGCGACCTGTCCGACACGCTCTTCGGCGAGATCCACGCCGCGCTGCTGGAGCACAAGGTCCTCGGCTTCCGCGGCCAGGACCTCACCGACGACGACCAGATCGCCTTCGCCTCCCGGTTCGGCGCGCTCACCGGCGCCCACCCGACGGTCCCCGCCGTCGACGGGCGGCCCGAGATCCTGCCCGTCGACAGCGAGTCCGGACGGGCCAACCACTGGCACACCGACGTCACCTTCGTCCGCACCCCACCGAAGATCAGCACGCTGCGCGGCCTGGTCATCCCGCCCTACGGCGGCAACACCCTGATCGCCAACACCGCCGCCGCCTACCGCGACCTGCCCGACGAGCTGTGCGAGCTCGCCGAACGGCTGTGGGCCGTCCACACCAACGACTACGACTACGTCAAGCCGGGCGCCGGCGGCGCCGACCCCGCCAAGGCGGCCGAGCACCGCAGGGCGTTCCTGTCCCGCAAGTGGAAGACGGCCCATCCGGTCGTGCGCGTCCACCCCGAGTCGGGCGAGCGGAACCTGTTCATCGGCGGGTTCGCGCAGAGCGTCGTCGGGCTGTCGTCCCAGCGGGAGGGACGCGCCATCCTCGACATCTTCCAGAGCTACGTCACCCGTCCCGAGAACATCCTGCGGTGGGTGTGGGCGCCGGGCGACCTGGTCGTGTTCGACAACCGCATCACCCAGCACTACGCCCCGGACGACTACGGCGACCTGCCGCGCCTGCTGCACCGCGTCACCGTCGCCGGAGACGTCCCGGTCGGCGTCGACGGCCAGCGCAGCTACCTCGTCGAGGGCGACGACGCGTCCCACTACACCCCGGTCGTGTCGTCGGCGGCCTGACGGGGATGGACGGCCGGGTCCGGCGGGGCTGGCGCCGGGCCCGGCGGCACACCAGCGCCGGCGGGCGGATTCCCGGGCCGCCCGCCGGCGCGGGCCGCGCGGGCCGCGCGGGCCGTCGGCGCGGGCACGACATCTTCACACGATCCGCACAGGGCGGGCACCACTTGAGCGGGGCGGGCGGCGTCCAATGGGGCATGCGCGTGAAGATGATCCTGCCCGCCCTGACCGAGGCGACGTCGCCGTTCTTCCGGCCGATCAAGTACTCGCTGTTCCCGCCGCTGGGCCTCGCGACGCTCGCCGGGTACCTCGGCCCGGACGACGAAGTGACGATCACCGACGAGCACGTCCAGAAGGTCGACACGTCCGACGAGCCCGACCTCGTGGTCATCCAGGTCTACATCACCTCGGCGCGGCGCGCCTACGAGCTGGCCGACCTCTACCGCGCCCGGGGCGCGCACGTCTGCCTGGGCGGGCTGCACGTCACCTCGCTGCCGGACGAGGCCGCGCGGCACGCCGACACGATCTTCTGCGGGCCCGGCGAGGACACCTGGCCCCGCTTCCTCGTCGACTTCCGGCTCGGGCGCCCGGCGGCCAGGTACGAGTCGTCCGAGCGGACGCTCGCCGGGCTGCCGCCGATCCGCCGCGACCTGATCGCCCGCGAGCGGTACCTGGTGCCGAACTCGATCGTGGTGTCGCGCGGCTGCCCGCACGTGTGCGACTTCTGTTACAAGGAGGCGTTCTTCGAGGGCGGGAAATCCTTCTACACCCAGACCGTCGACGCCGCGCTCGAAGAGATCGAGCGGCTGCCGGGGCGGCATCTGTATTTCCTGGACGACCACCTGTTCGGCAACGCGCGGTTCGCCTCCGCGCTGTTCGACGGAATGCGCGGCATGGGACGGCTCTGGCAGGCGGCCGGGACGGTGCAGGCGGTGCTCCGTCCCGGGCTGCTGGAGAAGGCCGTCGAGTCCGGGCTGCGCAGCCTGTTCGTCGGGTTCGAGACGGTCAACGCGGGAAACCTCACCGAGCAGCGCAAATGGCAGAACATCGACCGCGACTACGGCGCGGTGGTGCGGCGGCTGCACGACAACGGCGTGATGGTCAACGGCAGTTTCGTGTTCGGAATGGACGAGGACGATCCCGGCGTCTTCGCCCGCACCGTCGAATGGGCGGTCGGCCAGGGGATCGAGACCGCGACCTTCCACATCCTGACGCCCTATCCGGGGACGCGCCTCTACGACCGCATGGCGAAGGCCGGCCGGCTGCTGCACTCCGACTGGGACCGCTACGACACCCGGACGGTCGTCTTCAAGCCCGCGAAGATGACCGCCCGGCAATTGGAGGACGGCTACTGGCGGGCCTACCGGGACTTCTACCGCCGGGGCTCGATCCTGCGCGGCGCCGCGACCAAGCCGACGCTGCGCGGCAAGGCCAGGCACGCCGCCTATGCCGGTGGCTGGAAGAAATTCGAGCCCGCGTGGGACCTGGTCATCCGCGCGAAAAGGGCAGGGCACGCGCTGCCGCTGCTGGAAACGATCCTGTCCGGCTTCGGCAGCCGTCCCGCGAATTCCGCCGCGCCTGCGCCGATCGTTCGAGAGGCTGAAAAGCCGGTTCCGGTGAAGCCAAATTGAGGTGCGGCCTCAGACCAGGTCGCGTCGCGCGGCGTGGACGCCCGCCTGGAATCTCGTGCGGGCGTTGAGGGTGCGCAGCAGGCGGGCGACGTGCCGGCTCACCGTACGCGCGCCCATTCCGGTGTGGCGGGCGACCGCCTCGTCCTTGAGCCCGGCGGCGAGCAGCGTGAGCAGGTGCCGGTCGGCCTCGGACAGCCGCGGCCAGACGTCTCCCGTCTCGTTGTCGCCGTGCAGCGGGGTGGCCTGTTCCCAGCAGGTGTTGAACACGTTGATGAGAATGTCGAGGAGGGTCGACGGGCGGATCACCGCGCTGATGCCGGGATCGTCGCCCCGCAGCGGCATCAACGCCATTTCGTCGTCCACGATGATGAGTTTCGTCGGCGCGCTCTCCAGCACGCGGGCGCGTTCCCCGATGACGGCGTCCTGCCGCGCCAATTCCAGTTTCTCCGGGATGGCGAGCGCGTCGGGCGTGAAGATGACGCGGTATTCGACCCCGTGTCCGATCTGCTCGCGCTCGACCTCGTTCGGGCTCGTCGGGTCGACGGCATAGGGCGGCTTGTCAATTGCCTTGACATTTTTGACCGCGCTGCGCTGGACCTGCTCGTAGCGCTGTACGACGGCGTCCATACCGTCGATGATCTCGACGAGTTTCTGCGGGTTGGTGCGCTGCTCGGCGGCCAGCAGGTCGCCGCTGAGGCGCTTGGCCTCGATGCGCGCGCGGATGAACTCCGTCTCCCGCTGCCGGATCAGCGTCTCGACGACGGCGTCCGGCGGGTAGGGAAAGTACTTCGGGTCGGTGGACGCGTCGACGCCGACCATGCCGAGCGCTTCGAGTTCCTTAAGGAGCCCCGCCAGCCGCGGCCGGGGTTCGTCCGACAACTCCGCCAGCTCGCTCATTGTGCAGCCGGGGTGGTGCAGCAACGTACTGTAAAGGGTCTGCTGCAGAGTGGTGATACCGAGAGCCGCGAATGGATTCTCGTCGGTTGTGGCGGGCGCGGGAGACATGCACGGATTATGAAGCAAGGGCGTGGGGCAGCCAAGCCTCTACGCACTATCCGACTCCGGACGCGCTATCCGACCCGGCTGACCGGGGCCCAACTCGCGTCCGAAACCCGCAAATTCTTGCCGTGGCGGCTGCGGCGACCGCACATCTTCCACGTCCGCGCGTGATCTTCGCGCACTCAAATGGAGTTCTTTGATTTTCCGCCTGATATGGCGAACCCGGCAAGTATGCGCGATGGCGAAGATCGACACCGGCGATAACTCGCCAGAACTCGGCCGGGGAGAGGCTTTCTCACCTGCGCAAAGTCAATCTACCTTTGCCGCACCCCCACACAAGGAGAGACGATGTCTCACAGACGCGGCCTTCGGGTCGCCGTGATCGCCGTCGGCGCGCTGGGCCTCGCCGGCATTCAAGGCACCGCGACGGCCCAGCCTCCCGGCTCCTACACCAAGCCTCCCGGCTCCTACCAGCTGCCCCCCGGCTCCTACACCAAGCCGCTGGCCGCGGCGAACGCCGCGAGCGCCTCCGCCGACCTGCTGAAGGCGATGCAGCGCGACCTCGGCCTCACCCAGGCGCAGGCGAAGCAGGCGCTGGCCAACCAGGTCGACACCGGCGCCAAGGCCGGCAAGCTGCAGATCCGCCTGGCCGGCAGCTACTCCGGCAGCTACGTCACCGGCAAGACCGGCGGCACGCTCCACGTGGCCACCACCAACCCCGCCAAGGCGGCCCTGATCGCGGCGCACGGCGCCCGCGCCGAGGTCGTCGAGCACAGCCTCGCCGAGCTCGACGCCGCGAAGGCCCAGCTGGATCGTGCCATGCAGCACAACGGACCGGCCCACACCCCGGTCTGGTACGTCGACGTCCGCAGCAACAAGGTCGTCCTGCAGAGCTCCTCTCCCGCCAAGGCACGCGCTCTCGTCAAGGCGGTCGGGGTCAGCCTCGACAAGGTCGCCATCCAGCGCTCGAACGTCAAGCCGCGCACGTACTACGACATCCGCGGCGGCGACGCCTACTACATGGGCGGACGCTGCTCGGTCGGCTTCCCGATCACGCGTAGCGGGACGCACGGCTTCGCCACCGCCGGGCACTGCGGCCGGGCGGGCACGGCCGTCCAGGGGCACAACCGTGTCGCGCTGGGCAGCTTCCAGGGCTCCAGCTTCCCGGGCAACGACTACGCCTGGGTGGCGGCCAACAGCCAGTGGACCTCGACCAACAAGGTGAACGGCTACGGCAAGGTCGCCGACCCGACCGTCGGCGGCTCGACGGTCACCCAGGTCGGCCAGCCCGTGTGCCGCTCCGGCTCCACGACCGGCTGGCACTGCGGGACGATCTCGCAGCACAACACCAGCGTCACCTACCCCGAGGGCACCATCACCGGGGTGACCAGGACGACCGTGTGCGCCGAACCGGGTGACTCCGGCGGCTCGTACATCTCCGGGTCCCAGGCGCAGGGCGTGACGTCCGGCGGCTCGGGCAACTGCAGCAGCGGCGGGACGACGTTCTACCAGCCGATCAACGAGATCCTCCAGGTGTACGGCCTGACGCTCCACACCGGCGGCAGCAACCCCGACCCGCCGGACCCGCCGGACCCGCCCACGGGCACCTGGGCCGCGGGCATCGTCTACAAGATCGGTGACACCGTTACCTACAACGGTCAGAACTACCGGTGCATCCAGGGCCACCAGGCGCAGCCTGGCTGGAACCCCGCCGATGTGCCGGCACTGTGGGAGCAGGTTTGATGATCGGCGCCGTCCGGCGCCGGTGATCAGCGTCCCGGAAACCGGCTTCCGGGCGCACTGACTCCCTCGGGCCTTCCCCCAGCACCTCCACTGGGGGAAGGCCCGCTTTTCGTTTTCCGGCCCCTCCCCGGCGTGGATGGGCAGCAGTGTGTTACACGTGATAGTTTTTCTTTACACATGGATGAAGTCGTTATCACTGATCTGGCGAGCGGCACGGGAGACGAGCTGCTGCTGGCGCTGTCCGCGCTGGCCAGCCCGCACCGGCTGCGGGTCCTGGCCGCGCTCGGCGACGGCCGCAGGTACGTGAGCGAGCTGGCCCGCCTGGTCGGGATCAGCCGGCCGCTGCTGCGGGTGCATCTGAGCCGGCTGGAGGCCGCCGGGCTCGTGCGCAGCTCGCTGGAGGTCTCGGAGGACGGAAAGGCGATGCGGTATTTCGAGGTGGTGCCGTTCGTGCTGCGCCTGGATCTGGAACGGATCGGCGACGCGGTGCGGACGCTCACCGTCAAGAGCGTGGGCGGCGACGACGACGGCAAGGGGAACGGCTGATGGAGGACGACGCCTGGGGCATCATCATCGGCGGCGTGCTGTTCATCGTGGTCGGCGCGGTCGCGATCGTCCTGATCTGGCAGGTGTTCGCGACCTGGCGCGCCAAGGTCCAGCTCGCCCGCGAGGACGCGTACCGCAAGCTGGCGGAGCGGTCGATCACCACCGAGATGGAGACCCGTGAGGACCTGCTGCGGATCAGCGAGAACCTCGCCGACCTGCAGAAGCGGATGACGTCCATCGAGAGGGTGATGCGGGAGATCGACTGAGCGGCCCCGTAGCCGCCCCTTGAGAGGGCGGGCCGTCGGGCGGCCACCCGACGGCCCGATCCGGAAGCACTCCCGCACGCGGCATCCGGCCTTTTCGCGACCCGGCGTTGGACGGCACATCCACGCCGCCGGGCCCCGGACGGGCCGTGCGCGCCGCGTGCGTCACGGTACGTACTCCCAGGAAGGACAGCATTTCATGCTTCCCGACGCAAGGCGAGGCGCCCTGCGCCGCGATACCGGCGGCGATCCCGGCGGCCTCCTCGGCCGCATCGCCGCCCTGCCCGCCGGACGCCGCGCCAAATGGCTGGTCGTGCTGGCCTGGATCGGCGTCATCTTCGCCGCCGCCCCGCTCGCGGGGAAGGTCGGCGACGTCGAGGACAACGAGACGTTCAACTTCGCGCGCGGCGCGGAGACGTCCGAGCACCACGAGCTGCGGAAGCGGTTCAGCTCCGAGAAGCCGGTTCCGGCCGTGGTCGTCTACGCCCGCGACGGCGGCGTCACCCAGGCCGACCGGGCCAAGGCCGAAGGCGACCGCCGCGCGCTGGCGGCCTACACCGCCGACCGGCAGGCGCCCGGCGTGCGGCCGTCGTCCGACGGGCGGGCGCTGCTGACCACGGTGGCCATGCCGCTGACCGAGGACGGCTTCACCGACAAGGTCAAGGAGATCCGGGACAGGGCGCACGCCGACGCGCCCGCCGGGCTCCAGGTGAAGGTGACCGGACCGGCCGGGCAGACCGCCGACGAGGTCGAGGTCTTCAGCGACCTGGACGCCAAGCTGATGATCGCCACCGTCGCGGTCGTCACCGTCCTGCTGCTGCTCACCTACCGCAGCCCGATCATCTGGATCCTGCCGCTGCTCAGCGTCGCGCTGGCGAGCCAGGTCGCGAACGCGTTCATCTACCTGCTCGGCAAGCACGCGGACATGCCCGTGGACGGCATGGGCGCCGGAATCCTGACCGTGCTGGTGTTCGGCGTCGGCACCGACTACGCGCTGCTACTCATCGCCCGTTACCGGGAGGAGCTGCACGTCCACACCGACCGGCACGCGGCGATGGCGGCGGCGCTGCGCCGGTCCCGGGGCGCGATCCTGGCGTCGGCGTCGACCGTCGTCGCCGGGATGCTCTGCCTGCTCGCCGCCGACATCAACTCCAGCCGCGGGCTCGGCGGCGTCGGCGCCGTCGGCGTGCTCTGCGGCCTCGCCGCCATGATCACGCTGCTGCCCGCGCTGCTGGTGATCTTCGGACGGTGGATCTTCTGGCCGTTCGTCCCCCGCCCGGACGGGCAGGCCCGGCCGGGACGCGTCTGGGCGGGCGTGGCGGCGTCGATCTCCGCGCGTCCGCGCACCTACTGGATCGCGACCGCCGCACTCCTCGTGGGCCTCGGCCTGATCGCCGGGACGATGCGGATCGGCCCGTCCCAGGCGGAGATGTTCCGCACGGAGCCCGAGTCGGTCGTCGGGCAGCGGCTGGTGGCCGCGCACTACCCGGCGGGGGCGTCCGCTCCGGCCGACGTCATCGCGGCCGCGCCGTCCGCCGGGCCCGTGCTGGACGCGGCCCGTGCGACGCGAGGCGTGGTCGCCGTCCAGGAGAGCGGGCGGTCCCTGGACGGACGGCTCGTCCAGATCTCGGTGACGCTGCGGGACGCCGCCGACAGCGCCGCCGCCGAACGCACCGTGGAACGCCTGCGCGACGCCGTGCACCGCGTAGACGGGGCGGACGCCGTCGTCGGCGGGCCCACCGCGGAGTCGCTCGACAGCTCCGAGGGCGCGTCCCGGGACCGTCTGCTGGTGATCCCGCTGGTGCTGATCGTGGTCCTGATGATCCTGATCCTGCTGCTGCGCGCGGTCACCGCGCCCGTGCTGCTGCTAGGCACCATCGTCCTGTCGTACTTCGCCGCGCTCGGCGCCGCGTGGCTGCTGCTGAAGGGCCCGCTCGGAGTGGACGCGCTGGACAACTCCACCCCGCTGCTCGGCTTCATCTTCCTGGTCGCGCTCGGCATCGACTACAACATCTTCCTCATGCACCGGGTGCGGCAGGAGGCGCTGGCGTCCGGCCACCGGACGGGCGTGCTGCGCGGCCTCACCACCACCGGCGGCGTCATCACCAGCGCCGGGCTGGTGCTCGCCGCCACCTTCTCGGTGCTGATGAACCTGCCGATCACCTTCATGGCGGGGCTCGGCGCGCTGGTGGCGGTCGGGGTGCTGCTGGACACGTTCGTCGTCCGGTCGCTGCTCGTCCCCGCGCTGGCGCTGGACGTCGGCCCCCGCATCTGGTGGCCGGGACGCCTCGCGCGCCCGCGCGGCCCGGCGCCCGCCGTCGACGAACGGAGGGAGGCGGTCGGCGACGTGCCGCGATGAGCGGCTAGTCCTGGGTCGGCACGGGCAGCGTCAGGCGGAAGCAGGCGCCCTCGCCGAGGGCGGTCCGCAGCTCGACGTCGCCGCCGTGGGCGCGGGCGAGGGAGCGGGCGATGGCGAGACCGAGCCCGGCGTTGGCGCCGCCCGCGTGGTTGCGGGAGCGGTCGGTCCGGTAAAAGCGGTCGAAGACGTGGCCCGACTGCTCGGCCGTCATGCCGGGGCCCTCGTCCGCCACTTCGAGGACGGCGCGGCCGCCCGCCGTGCCGACGCCGATGCGGACGGGCGTGCCCGGCGGCGTGTGGGCGGCGGCGTTGCCCACCAGGTTGACGACGACCTGCCGCAGCCGGGACTCGTCCGCGTGCACGGGGGCCGGGCCGGGCGGGCCGACGCCGTCCGGCCCGGTGAGCTCCACCGGACGCGACGGATCCAGCGCCCGAAGATCGTGCCGGGCGTCGCCCGCGAGGGTGCGCAGGTCCATCGGCGCCGGGTCGAGCTGCCCCTCGGGCGACTCGTCGAGCCGGGCGAGGAGCAGCAGGTCCTCGGTGAGCGCGGTGAGCCGGGTGGCCTCGTGGCCGATGCGGCGCATCGCCTCGTCGACGCCCGCCCGGTCGGGCAGCGCGCCCATCCGGTACAGGTCGGTCGTGCCCTTGATTCCGAACAGCGGGGTGCGCAGCTCGTGGCTGACGTCCGAGAGGAACGTGCGCATCCGCTCCTCGGACGCGGCCCGGTCGGCGAAGGCCCGTTCGAGCTGGCCGAGCATCCCGTTCAGCGACGCCGCGAGATGCCCGATCTCCGTGCCGGGCGGGGCGATGCCGGGCACGCGGCGGGTGAGGTCGCCGTCCGCGATCGCGGCGGCCGTGTGCTCGATCCGGCGCAGCGGCCGCAGGCCCCGGCCGAGCGCGAACCAGCCGGCCGCCGTCAGCAGGGCGAGCAGGACGGAGCCGCTGACCAGGCTGCTCGTCCGGAGGCGGTCGATGGTGGCGTCCACCTCGGTGCGGGGGGTGGCGGCGATCACCGTCCCGGTCCAGCCGACGGCGGGGTGGGCGGCGGCGCGCCAGCGTGCGGAGCCGTCCGCCGCGCGCAGGTCCGCGGCCTTTCCGCCGGCGGGGATCTTCCGCAGGGCGTCCGGCGGCGGCAGGGTCGCGGGGTCCAGCCTGGGGGTGTGGACGCTCCGCGCCACCGTGCCGTCCGCGTTCAGGTACACCAGGTAGGCGGTGCCGAACAGGTCGAGGCCGGGATCGAGGAGGTCGGGACGGGCGAGCGCGCCCTCCATCTCCGGCGGCCCGGTCTCCGGCACGCGCGACAGGAGCATGGTGAGCGAGCGCAGCTGGCTGTCGAGCCGGCCGATCTGGTAGCGCTCCAGCCGGTCGGACACGACCGCGCTGATGAGGGTCAGCCCCGTCAGCAGCAGGGCCGCGGTGAGCAGGAGCAGCCTCGTCCGCAACGAGAACCGGCTCAGCCGCGGCGAGAACCGGCCCGGTGGATAGGTCATCGGCGGGGCTCGCGCAGGACGTAGCCGACCCCGTGGACGGTGTGGATGAGCTTCGGCTCCCCGGTGTCGACCTTGCGCCGCAGGTAGGAGATGTAGGTGTCGACGATGCTCGCGTCGCCGCCGAAGTCGTAGTGCCACACCCGGTCGAGGATCTGCGCCTTGGACACCACCGCCCCGGCGTTCTCCATCAGGTAGCGCAGCAGCCGGAACTCGGTGGGCGAGACGCGGACGGGACGCCCGTCCCGCGTCACCTGGTGCCCCTCGGCGTCGAGCGCGAGCGCGCCCACCGTCAGGACGCCGGCGTGGTGGCCCGTCGTCCGGCGGAGGATCGCGCGGATCCGGGCGATCAGCTCCTCCAGGTCGAACGGCTTCGTCACGTAGTCGTCGGCGCCGAGGGAGAGCCCGGCGACCTTGTCGGCCTGCCCGTCCCTGGCGGTGAGGAACAGGACGGGCACCGGCCCGCCGCGGCTCTCCCGGCGCCGCTCCCGCAGCCGCCGGACGACCTCGAAACCGTCCATGTCCGGCAGCATGACGTCGAGCAGCACCAGGTCGGGGGGCTCCTCGGCGGCGGCGACCGCGCCGGCGCCGGTCCCCGCCGACGTCACCCGGAACCCGGCGAAACGCAGCGTCGCGGAGAGCAGCTCCCGGACGGTGTCCTCGTCGTCCACCACCAGGAGCCGCTCGGCGCCTTCCCCTGGCGTCATCGCCTGACCTGGCCCTTGTCCTCGCACGCCGACCAGGATATGTAGGCGCGGGCCCGGGACCCGGCGGCGTGCGGGCGCGCGCGCATCACACGTCGCGGCGGCGCTGGACGGCGAACGCCGCGGCCAGCACGGCCGCGACCGCGAGGCACATCCCGCCGAGGTTCAGCCACGGGTGCGGGAACTCCGGATCGGGCACCGTCCTGAGGACCGCCGCCGCGCCCATCGTCGGCCAGATGTCGACGAGGCCGTGCAGCCACGACGGGAACAGCCCGCCGAGCGCGGGCACCAGCAGCAGGATCCCGACCAGGGTGCCGATCGCCCCGGCCGTGGCCCGCAGGAGCGCACCGATCCCGACCGCGAGCAGCGCGATGGCCGACAGGTAGAGCCCGCCGCCCGCGACGGCGGAGAACACGCCGGGGTCGCCGAGCGCCGCGTTCGGGACGTCCTGCGCGCCCAGGATGAGCTGCCCGAGGAAGAAGGAGCAGAACATCAGCGTCTGGCCCGCCACCAGGGCGATCCCGGTGGCGAGCACCATCTTGGCGGCGAGCAGCCGGTGCCTGCGCGGCGTGGCGCTCAGGGACGTCCTGATCAGGCCGGTCGCGTACTCGGACGTCACGACCAGGCTGCCCAGCACGCCGATGATCAGCTGGGCGATGATGTACGTCGTGAGGCTGAGGGCGGTCGGGTCCCAGTCCCGCCGTTCCGCGGTGGTCGCGGACGCGTAGTCGTCCCCGGCGGAGCTCATCGACAGGCCGGTGACGCCGAGGCCGACGATCAGCAGGCAGGCCAGCGTGAGCCAGGTGGAGCGGAGGCTGCGGAGCTTGATCCACTCGGCGTGGAGGGTGCGGGCGAAGGTCACCTTCGGCGCGGTGGCGAGCGAGCTCACAGGGCGGCTCCATGGCTTTGGACGGCGCCGGTTTCGACAGCGCCGTTTTCGACAGCGCCGTGGTATTCGACGGCGTCCTTGGTCAGTTCCATGAAGGCGTCCTCCAGCGAGGGGCGCTGCGGGCTGAGCTCGCTGAGCGCGACGCCGTGGTAGGCGGCCAGCTTGCCGATCTCCTCGCCCGTCATGCCGGAGACCACGAGGGACGATTCGAGCCCGTCCCGGACGGTGGCCCCGGCCTCGGTCAGGCGGCGCGCGAACGAGGCCGGGTCCGGCGTCCGGACGAGCACCGTGCCCTCGCCGTTGGCGTGCAGGAAGTCGCTCATGCCGGTGTCGGCGATCAGCCGTCCGCGGCCGATGACGACCAGGTGGTCGGCGGTCTGCGCCATCTCGCTCATCAGGTGGCTGGAGACGAGCACCGCCCGGCCCTCGGCGGCGAGCGAGCGCATGAACGCGCGGATCCAGCGGATGCCCTCCGGGTCGAGCCCGTTCACCGGCTCGTCGAAGATCAGCACGCGCGGGTCGCCGAGCAGCGCCGCCGCGATGCCGAGCCGCTGCCGCATGCCGAGCGAGAACCCGCCGGCGCGGCGGCCCGCGACGCTCTCGATGCCGGTCCTGGCGAGCGCCTCGTCGACGCGGCGGCGGGGCAGGCCGTTGCTCACGGCGAGCGCGAGCAGGTGGTCGTACGCCTTGCGGCCGCCGTGCACGGCGGCGGCGTCCAGCAGCGCGCCCACCTCGGTCAGCGGGACGGGCAGGTCGCCGTAGCGACGGCCGCCGATGACGGCGGTGCCGCGCGTGGGCGCCGCCAGCCCCATGATCATCCTCATGGTGGTGGACTTCCCCGCGCCGTTCGGGCCGAGGAAGCCGGTCACCTGCCCGGGTTCGACGGTGAACGACAGGTCGTCCACCACGGTGTCGGGCCCGTACCGCTTGGTCAGCCCGCGTACTTCGATCGTCGTCATGGAAGAGAGCGTGCAAGGCCGGGCTGGCCGGATTCTGGGAGCTTCAGAGAGAATCCTGTGAATCCACCGTCCGGGGCGGGCCCGGAGTGGGCCTGGGGCGGGGGCTGCGGCCGTCCGGCCGGGCTTGCCTCGGCCCGCTCATAGGAAATCCCTAGCAATGGACGCGGCGCCGATGAGTTTCCCGGGCGGCGGCCGTCCGTATCAATGGTGAAGTCATGCCGGACAGCCCCATCGGAGGGAGCAGCCATGACCGGAGTACGGGTTCTGGTCGGTACGCGCAAGGGCGCGTTCATCCTCACGTCGGACGGCGCGCGCGAAGACTGGGAGGTCAGCGGCCCGCATTTCGGCGGCTGGGAGATCTACCATGTCGCCGGATCGCCCGCCGACCCGTCCCGGCTGTACGCGGCCCAGTCGACGGGCTGGTTCGGGCAGGTGATGCAGCGCTCCGACGACGGCGGCGCGACGTGGCAGCCGGTGGGCAACGAGTTCGGGTACGAGAGCGAGCCCGGCACCCACCTGTGGTACGACGGCACGCAGCGGCCGTGGGAGTTCAAGCGGGTCTGGCACCTCGAACCGTCCGCGTCCGACCCGGACACCGTCTACGCCGGGGTCGAGGACGCCGCCCTGTTCCGCACGGTCGACGGCGGCGCGTCGTGGCACGAGCTGCCGGCGCTGCGCGAGCACCGCTCGGGGCCGTCCTGGCAGCCGGGCGCGGGCGGGATGTGCCTGCACACGATCGTGCGGGACCCCGTGAAGGCCGGGCGGATGTTCGCGGCCATCTCCGCGGCGGGCGTGTTCCGCAGCGACGACGACGGCGCGACGTGGCAGGCCGTGAACCGGGGCCTTCGCTCGGACGGCATCCCCGACCCGGAGGCGGAGACCGGGCACTGCGTCCACCGCGTCGCGATGCACCCGGCGCGTCCCGAGGTGCTGTTCATGCAGAAGCACTGGGACGTCATGCGCAGCGACGACGCGGGCGACACCTGGTACGAGATCAGCGGCGACCTGCCGAGCGACTTCGGGTTCCCGGTCGCCGTCCACGCGCACGAGCCGGACACCGTGTACGTCGTCCCGATCAAGAGCGACTCCGAGCACTACCCGCCGGACGGGCGGCTGCGCGTGTACCGCAGCCGCGCCGGCGGGCACGAGTGGGAGCCGCTGACCAGCGGGCTGCCGCAGGAGCACTGCTACGTCAACGTGCTCCGGGACGCGATGGCCGTCGACTCGCTCGACTCGTGCGGCCTCTACGTCGGGACGACGGGCGGGCAGGTGTACGCGTCGTCCGACGCCGGGGACACGTGGGCGCCGATCGTCCGCGACCTGCCGGCCGTGCTGTCCGTCGAAGTCCAGACCCTGCCATGATCCGCGTGGTGCTGCCCGCGCACCTGCGCACGCTCGCCGAGGTCCACGGCGAGGTCGAGCTGGAGGTGCCGGGGCCGGTCACGGTGCGCTCGGTCTTGGACGCGCTGGAGACCCGCCACCCGGTGCTGCGCGGCACGATCCGCGACCACGCCACCGGACGGCGCCGTGCGTTCGTGCGCTTCTACGCCTGCGCCGAGGACCTCTCCAACGAGCCCGTCGAGACCGTCCTGCCTGGACCGGTGACCGCGGGCGCCGAGCCCTTCATCGTGGTCGGCGCGATGGCCGGCGGCTGACGGCGCGGCCGGGCTCCGCAGGGCCCCGCCCCGGCGTGACCTGGGCGGAAACGGGGGCGGGGCCGGGCCGCCCCGCACCTCTTCCCAGGACGGGGCGGCCCACCGGCGGCCGTGCACCTACGGGGGACCGCCGATGTCTCCTACAGCGCCGCAGTCCGGACATGCGTCACGGACCGGACGTGTATGGTGACGCCGCGCCATCCCCGCCGCTATTTGTGGCGGGCCACGTCGTACGCGGCGCAGCCGATCAGTTCGAGGGACACCTGGAGCCGCTTCAGGCTGATGTTCTGGGCGATCGTGTCCTCGGGCGTGTGGTAGATCGGTTCGAGCTGGCTCGGCGCCTCGTTGCCGCGCCAGCTGAAGTTGCCCGCCGCGATGCCGCGCTCGAAGAACGCCTCGTGGTCGCTGGAGCCGCGGGCGGTGGGGCCCTGGACCTGGTCGACGTAGCCGAGCCGGCGCGCGGCGGCGTTCACCGCGGCGGTGGTGGTGTTGTCCTTGCCGTCCACGGACAGCAGCCAGTACGTCTCCGCGGGCGGATGGCTGGTGGCGACCATGTCGTTCTGGAAGCAGCCGGTGATCCGCTTCGCGCCCGCGTCGTCGAGCTGCTTCACATAGTGCCGGGCGCCGATCAGCCCGTACTCCTCCGAGCCCCACAGGCAGATCCGGATCGCCTGCTGGGTGGGCAGCCGCTTCAGGACGCGCGCCAGTTCCAGGCACAGCACCGTCCCGCTGCCGTCGTCGTTGGCGCCGGGCGAGCCGGGGACGCTGTCGTAATGGGCGCTGACGATGACGGCCTTGCCGTCGGGGTTCGGCAGCGTCGCCTTCCGCTCGGCCAGGACGTTGTACGAGGTCAGCCCGCTGTGGTGGGTGATCTCGAAGGACAGCCGCTTGGCCCCGGCGCGGATCCGCTCGCCGTGGTACCCGGCGAGGCCGAGCACCGGGATCGCGACCTGCTCGGTCAGGGCCGGGGCGAACGAGGCGGCCTTGCGCTCGGGGAAGGTGTCCGAGCGCGCGTTGACGATGAGCGCCGCCTTGGCGCCCGCGGCCGCGGCCGCCTTGGCCTGGTCGGTCTCCTTGCCGACGACGCGGTCGAACAGCACCAGCTTTCCGCGCGCGTCGCCGGGGACGTCGACGACCTTGCCGACGTCCACGACCCTGCCGTGGACGGAGTCGGTCGCGCCCTGCGGCGAGGCGCTGGCCTGCCAGAGCCGCTCGCCCCTGGCGCGGATCTCCGCCAGGTACTTGTCAGCGACGGGGAACGGCTGCAGTTCGACCTTGTAACCGAGGTCGCGGAGCACCCCGGCGATGTAGCGGGCGGCGCGGTGCTCGGACTCGGTGCCGGCGATGCGCCAGCCGATCCCGTCGCTGAGCACCTTCAGGTGCCGCAGCGCCCGCCGGGCGTCGACGCGGCCGACGACGGCCTTGTCGCCGATGGTGAGGGAGGGCGGCAGGAGGGCGCCGGGTCGCTGCCGGGTCGCGGCGGCGGCGGTGCCGGGAAGCAGGCCGACGGTCGCGAAACCGGCGAAGGCCGCGGCTCCGGCCAGCAGGTCACGGCGGTGGACCTCGGACATGGGCGTCTCCTCGGGGAGATCAGGACGCCGTGCCCGTTCCGCGGGCCCGGGTTTCGAGCCGTCCGGACGGGGGCGCCGCGAGGAACAGGACCCCGTTGCCGGTGAATCTACGAAACCGCCCCGACCTCGACAAGGACGGCTGATCGCTCCGCAACTCAACCGTGATCAAGTAGCCGCGTCCGCGAGCCGCCGCCCGCCGCGGGAGGGCGGCCGGCCGGTGGGCAGCACGCTGAGCTGGGGCATTGCTGATTTTGTCCGGGTTTGCCTTCTTTTGACGTAGGGAGTAGCTTGTCGCTCACCAAGGCGCTCGCCAGGCGTTTTGCCGGACCGTGTCCGTTCGGACACGATCGTCCCCCGGGCCGACGACGACGTCGGACGGGGGTGGCGGCGGCGCGACCCACGCGTCGTCTCGTGACGTCCTGCCGCGCGGGTCTCGCCAAGACCCCCGCCCCTCGGCCCGACCATGTGCACGCCGCAGCGTGCTGGCGCTGAGCGAAGCCAGGACCGGCTCTCGGAGCCGCGCCCCGCCACGGGGTGTGCCACACCATCAGCGCCGCTCTTTCGCACCCGGGACACAAGGGTCCCGTGGACGGGCCGTCGTGCCCACAGGATCGCAGCGGCAACGCCGAGTCCGCCGTCGCGCGGAGCCGGGGACCCACCTGAATACCTTTCATCCTCGGTCGCCCTGCGCGGCCAGGCCGTCGCAGACAGGCCGGATGAAAAGCATTCACCCGCACTGGGGTGAATCGGCCTGTCCTCCAGGCCGTAGGGCGACTTCCACGCCCGAACCCGTCAGCTAACCCGGTAGGCGTCCTGGAAGCCAAGGAGACCCCCTTGCAAGGCAAGCACGGCAAGAACCGTTTTCCCCTGGGCCCCCGTACGACCGGCGCCCTGTTCGGCCTCGCCTTCTTCGGCGTGGTCGCGTCCACCGCGCACGCGTCGGTCCTGTCGGACGGCACCGACCCCGGCGACAAGGTGGCCGCCGTCGAGGTCCTCCCCCAGAAGCAGAAGTCCGACCGGACCTCGCCGGGCGGCTCCGGCAAGGAGTCCGACGACGAGAAGTCCGACCAGAAGTCCCGCGAGAAGTCCGGCGAGAAGTCGGGCGAGAAGTCCGAGGCGTCGAACGAGAGGTCGAACGGAACGTCCGGCAAGGTCGAGCGGTCCGAGGTGATCGCCCGGGCCAGGACCTGGAACCCGGGGACCGACGACCGGGTGCGCTACAGCCAGCTTCGCAGCCACAACGGATACCGGGCCGACTGCTCCGGTTTCGTGGCGATGACGCTGGGCCTGCCCAAGCCGGGCCCGAACACCGTGGGCCTCACCTCGTCGCGGTACACCGAGCGCATCAAGATGTCCGAGCTGAAGAAGGGCGACCTCGTCATGGACGCGGAGGGCACCAACACCACGCGCCACGTCGTCATCTTCGAGAAGTGGGCGAACAGCGACCGCACGTCCTACTGGGCGTACGAGCAGCGCGGCCGGTACGGCACCGACCACCGGACGCGCGACTACGGCCTCGACTCGGGCAGCGAATACAAGGCGTACCGCCCGACGAAGCTGTAACCGCTTCGCTGTAACCGCTTCGGAACGGAAAGCGAACGCCCGGCCGGGCATGACCCGGCCGGGCGTTCGCATGAAACTCAAGGCGTTGTGGAACGCTCGCTCAGTTGTCCGAATCACACGACGTTGTGTGATCGCCCGGCGACCATCCGATCAACTGTCGCAGCGTTTCCAGTCGAGCTGGTAGACCGCGTTGGCGTATGCGGATTCCATCGCGATGAAACTGGACTTGGACGAGCTGCCCTTGTTCACGCGCAGTTCGGTGTTGATGTTGAGGTTGCGCTCCGCGCCGCACGGCTTGTAGACGCGCTGGGCGGGGTCGGTCCGGTCGGCGAACCGCCAGTTGTCGTCGTAGGGGCCCTTGAGCTCGTGGCTCACCGACGTGTTCTTCGCGTCGCCCTGGAAGTAGTAGTTCGTCCGCCGCTGCGCGGTGGCGCCCTCTTCCACGTGGGCGAAGCCGCGCGAGACGATGCCGACGACCGCGTAGGTGTATCCCTCGGGGGCGTTGACGTCCACGCTGATGTGGCAGTTCTTCCTGAACTCCGTGGGCGGTGCGTCGCCGCCGGCCCAGGCCACGTACTTGTCGTAGACGACGGTGAAGGCGGCGTTGCCCTGGGAGGGCTCGACCTTCGTCGTGCCGGCCGGGCAACCCGAGCCGTTGATGGTCTCCACACCGATGGTGACCTTGCCCGGAGGGGGCGCAGTCTCGGAGGAGGCGGGGGGGTCGATTGATGCGGAGGCGGTGGTGGCCGTGGCCAGGGTGGGGAGGAGCAGAGCTGCGCCCACCGCGATCGCCGCACGTTTGGCGTTCTTCATGGGTCGGGTCTCTCAGGGGGTAGTCGGCCGACGCCCGTGTCGCCGTGTACACGTCGCGCCGGTCGTTTCCAGCGCATTTACGGCGACTTTGACGTCAACTCGTCAATGGCGATCCTCTCGGTCTGGAGAATCATCCGAGAGGGTATTCGGGCCCCGCCGACTTGGTCAACACTTTGCCTTTGCGCCTTATTAACAATTAACTTCGCGTTTTCTATCCTCTTTAAGGATGGGCCTTAGGGTGGTTTCGTCCCATGCTCGCCCCGGGCTGACCGGATTCGGCCGGAACATCCTGACTCTCCAGTTCGTCATACTGTCAACACCCCGCAAGGACCCCGCGAGCACCGCATACCCCGCGAGCACTGCATACCCCGCGCACCTCGCATACCCCGCGCACCCCGCGTAGGCCGAGGGCCGCCCTGACCAGAGGCGGCCTCCGAGACAACGGGAGTCCAGGGGGATTCACAGATGCCCGTGAAGAGGGTGTACGACGTCGTGGCGCTGCACGTGCCCATCGTCTTCGACGCACACGGGGACCACGACCGCAACGGAATGATCTTCACGCTAGCCGAACACGAGCCGGAGCTGAACAAGGTCAGGGAAAGCTTTCCCACGCCCTTTCCCGACCCGGTGAAGCATCCGGAACTGCTCCCCGACCCGCATCCGCTCGTGCGCCCGCTCGTGCTGCGGGCCCGCGCGGGCGAACGGGTCGTCGTCCGGTTCCGCAACGAGCTGCGGCACCGCGCCGGGATCCACGCGCAGGGCGTCGGATACCGGGTCGTCACCGCCGACGGGGGCGCCGTCGGCCGGAACCCGGACTCGGCCGTCGCGCCCGGCGGCAGCCTCACCTACGAATGGGACGCCGCGGACGAGGGCGTGTTCTTCCTCGGCGACCTCGCCGACCTCCGCGGCGGCGAGGACGGCTCCCAGGCCCACGGCCTGTTCGGCGCGCTGATCGTCGAGCCCGAGGACGCCACCTGGACCGACCCCGTCACCGGCGATCCGCTGCTGGACGGCCTGTACGCCGACGTCCACGTCCCGGGGCAGCCGAGCTTCCGCGAGTACGCGCTGTTCATGCAGGACGAGTCGCCCAACGACAATCCCGTCCTCCCGCCGCACCCGATCTACGAGTGCGAGCGGCCGCGGCCGCACACGCACGCGCCCGCGGCGGGCGGGGAGCGGCTGGCCCCGGTCCTGTTCCCGGAGCACGACGACGACCACGGGGGCGGGCACGAGCACCCGCAGGACGAGCACGCCGCGTCGATGATGCTCATGAGCTACCGCACCGAGCCGATGGGCTGGCGGTCCCTCGCCTACGAGCGGATGCTCGAAGCCGGCGAGCTCGACCCCGCGCGGGACGCGATCGTCGGCGAGGAGCAGCACCACAGCTCCTGGCTGTTCGGCGACCCGGACACCCCGATCTTCCGCGCCTACGGCGGCGACCCGGCGAAGATCAGGCTCGTGCACGCCGGGGTGAAGGAGACCCACGTCTTCCACCTCCACCTGCACCAGTGGCGCGCCGTCCCCGGGAACGGGAACTCGCCGATCATCGACTCGATCACCATCAGCCCGCAGCAGGCGTTCACGATCGAGCCGATCGGCGGGGCGGGCTCGGTGCAGGCGGCGACCGGCGACATCATCTTCCACTGCCACCTCTATCCCCACTTCCACTCCGGCATGTGGGGGATGTGGCGGGTCTTCGACGTCCGCCAGGACGGCGCCGGACGCTACCCGGACGGCACCCCCATCGCGCCGCTCCGCCCGCTCCCCGGACGTCCGGAGCCGCCCGCGCCCACGGCGGAGCGTCCGGGCTTCCCCGCGTTCATCGACGGGACGTTCCCGCAGAAGTCGCCCCGCCCGCCGCGCACGCCGGCGATGCCGGAGGGGATGGGACGGGAGCCGTCCGCGCTGGAGCGGGCGGCGTTCGTCCCCGACCCGCAGCCGGGCGAGGCGTTCACCAAGATCACGCTGGACCCGGACGCGCCCGTCCGCCGCTACCACCTCGTCGTCATGCAGGGCACGCTGCACTACTTCGAGAGCCACGGCCACGGCGGCGGCGGGCACGACGGCGACCACGACGGCGGCGGGCACGACGGCGACCACGACGGCGGGCACAAGGAGACCTGGCATGATCATCGCGGGGTGTTCTTCGTCCTCCAGGAGGAGCTCGACGCCGCGGGCGGCATCGACACCTTCCGGAAGGAGCTCGCCAAGGGCACCCGGAAGATCGAGCCGATCGCGATCCGCGGCCGCAAGGGCGAGATCATCGAGTTCACCCTGACCAACGCGCTCCCGCCCGGCTGCCACGCGGAGACGGCGTTCGACGCCGTCCTGCCGTTCCAGCCGGAGGCCGGGCTGCACGTCCACCTGGTGAAGTTCGACCCGCTGGTGTCGGACGGCGCCAGCGTCGGCTGGAACTACCTGTCCGGGACGACCACGGCCGACGCCGGCCCGGAGGACCACGAGCGGTACCGCTCCTGGATGTACCGGTGGTACTGCGACGAGGAGTTCGGCGTCGTCTTCTTCCACGACCACCTGCTGGCCAACGAGCGGCAGCGGCACGGCCTGTTCGGCTCCATGATCGCCGAGCCGGAGGGCGCCGTCTGGGTCGACCCGCGCGACCACGCCCGGGAGGTCCGCAACGCGGCGCAGGCCGTGGTGAAGCTCCCGGACGGGACCGCCTTCCGCGAGCAGGTGATCCCGGTCGCCGACTTCGTCCCGCTGGTCAAGCACGGCGCCGGGGAGAAGAGCGAGCCGATCAACCCGCCGTCCTTCCCCGGTTCCCTGGACGACCAGGGAACCATGGCCGTCGGGTACCGGTGCGAGCCGCTGCACGAGCGGCCCGGCGACCCGTCCGACTGGTTCTCCAGCGCCGCGCACGGCGACCCGCAGACGCCGCTGCTGCGCGCCTACCCGGGCGAGCGGCTCCGCGTCCGCCTCTACCAGGGGTCGCACGAGGAGCAGCACGGATTCACCATGCACGGCATGCGCTGGCACGCCTGGCGGGACGATCCGCGCTCGCCGCTCCGCTCGCAGCAGACCCTCGGCATCTCGGAGGCGTTCAGCCTGCACCTCGACCCGACGCACAGCCCGGGCGACCACATGTGGGCCTTCTCCGCCATCGACGACACATGGCTGGGCTGCTGGGGCCTGTTCCGCCTCCACGAGGAGCAGCAGAACGACCTCCCGCCGCTGCCGGACGCGTTCACCGACGACGGCCCGCCGCCGTTCGACGCCGGCAACGCGCGGCGCTACCACGTCCGGGCCGTCGCCCGCGAGATCCACTACAGCGACCGGCGCAGCGACCCGTACGGCCTGGCCTACGTCGTGGACGGGGCGCCGGAGGGCGAACCGCTCGTCCTGCGGTGCCGCGCCGGTGAGTGGGTGGAGCTGACCCTCGCGAACGAGGTGGACGTCCCGCCGCAGCCGACGCCCTACGACCCGCCCCTCCCGGCGCTGGACGACCCGGCCGACCGGGAGGTGTCCGAACGGGTGTCCCTGCATCCCGTCGGTCCGCTGCGCTACGACGTCCGCGACAGCGACGGCGCGTTCGTCGGCCGCAACGGCGACGGCACCGTCAAGCCGGGCGCGGACGTCACCTACCGCTGGTACGCCGACACCCCCGGCGTGATCCTCCTGGAGGACCGCGCCGACCTCCGCACCCACCGCCACCGCGGCCTGGTGGGCGCGCTGGTGGTGGAACCGCCCGGCTCCGCCCCGGTGGGCGGGACGTGGACGGGCCACCAGGCGATCATCCGCCGCCGCGGCGCTGAGGACGTCCACGAACTCGTCCTGATCCTCCAGGACGGCGTGCGCCAGTACCACCACGGCGACCCCACCCAGCCGGTGACCGACCTGGAAGACGAGCCGGAGGACTCAGGGCAGAAGGCGTTCAACTACCGGAGCGCCCACCTGTTCCCGCACCGCCCGTCGCTGGCGGTGGACGACCCGGGCACGCCGATCCTGCGGTGCCGTCCGGGCGACGTCGTCCGGGTCCATCTGGCGGTGGGGGCGGATCGTCCGCGCAACCACTCCTTCCAGATCCACGGTGAGACCTGGCCGATGGAGGAGCACCTGGACAACCCGCGCGTGGGCGCGATCGGCGGCCTGACCAACGGGACGCTCCGCACCCTGACGTTCAGGGCCGGGCCGCCCGGAGACTACGCCTACCGGACGGGCGTGTTCCGCTGGGCGCTGACCGAGGGTCTGTGGGGGCTGATCCGCGTCCGCTGAGGGCCGTCCGTCCAGCCGCCTGGCCAGCCGTCCGTCTAACCGTCTGGCCAGGCACTTCGGCCACCTGTCCGCGCCGGCCGGCGGTCCTCCCCGACCGCCGGCCGGCCGCCCGCCCCAGCCCGGGAAGTGCGGCATGCGTCGAATGTCCGAATAGAATTGTGTCGTTCACAGTCTTAAGCCGCTTGTGTTTATGAGGGTAGGTTCGGCGCCATGACCGCATCCCCGCCCCCGGCCACGCCCCCGAGCCCGCCCCCGACCACCGCCGAAGACCTGCGCGGAGTGGGCCTGCGGGTGACGGCCGCGCGGGTCGCGCTGCTGGAGACCGTCCGGGCGGGCGACCACCTCGGCGTAGAGGCGCTCGCCTCCGGGGTGCGCGACAGGGTCGGCCACATCTCCCTGCAGGCCGTGTACGAGGCGCTCCACGCGCTCACCGCCGCCGGGCTGGTGCGCCGCATCGAACCGGCCGGGAGCCCGGCCCGGTTCGAGGGACGCGTCGGCGACAACCACCACCACCTGGTGTGCCGGAAGTGCGGCGCCGTCAAGGACGTCGACTGCACCGTCGGGCACCCGCCCTGCCTCGACCCGGTCGACGACGCCGGATACCTGATCGACGAGGCCGACATCACGTTCTGGGGCCTCTGCCCAACCTGCCGCACAGCGTCCGCCTGACCGAACCACCACACGCCAGAACCGCCGCCCGGAGCCCGTCTGACCTGGGCTCCGGGCGGCGGTTCTGGGGTTCGTCAGTCGAGGTCGAACCGGTCCAGGTTCATGACCTTGTCCCACGCGGCGACGAAGTCGGACACGAACTTCGCCTCGGCGCCGTCGCTCGCGTAGACCTCCGCGAGCGCGCGCAGCTCGGCGTGCGACCCGGAGACGAGGTCGACGCGGCTGCCCGTCCACCTGACCGCGCCGGACGCGTCGCGGCCCTCGAAGGTCTCGGCGTCCTCCGCGACCGGCTGCCACGTCGTGTCCATGTCGAGCAGGTTCACGAAGAAGTCGTTCGTGAGCGACCCCGGCGTCGTGGTGAACACGCCGAGCGACGTCCCCTGGTGGTTCGCGCCCAGCACCCGGAGCCCGCCGACGAGGACCGTCATCTCGGGCGCGCTGAGCGTGAGCAGGTTCGCCCGGTCGAGCAGCAGGTACTCGGCCGGGAGCCGGTTGCCCTTCCCGAGGTAGTTGCGGAACCCGTCGACGGACGGCTCCATCGCGTCGAAGGACTCGACGTCCGTCTGCTCCTGCGACGCGTCCGTCCGGCCCGGGGTGAACGGGACCGTGACGGCGTGCCCAGCGGCCTTGGCGGCCTGCTCGACGGCCGCGCAGCCGCCGAGGACGATCAGGTCGGCGAGCGATATCCGCTTTCCGCCGGTTTGAGCAGAATCGAACGCCTCCTTGACGCCTTCCAGGGTGCGCAGCACCGTCCGCAGCTCGTCCGGGTCGTTGACCTCCCAGCCGTTCTGCGGTTCGAGCCGGATGCGGGCGCCGTTGGCGCCGCCGCGCTTGTCGGTGCCGCGGAACGACGCCGCCGACGCCCACGCGGTGGACACCAGCTGCGACACCGACAGGCCCGAGGCCAGGATCCGCTCCTTGAGCGCCGCGACGTCCGCGTCGTCGACGACATCGTGGTCCACCGCGGGGACGGGGTCCTGCCACACCATCGTCTCGGCCGGGACCTCCGGGCCGAGGTAGCGCGCGATCGGGCCCATGTCGCGGTGGGTCAGCTTGAACCAGGCGCGGGCGAACGCGTCCGCGAACACGTCCGGGTTCTCGTGGAACCGGCGCGAGATCGGCTCGTAGATCGGGTCGTAGCGGAGCGAGAGGTCGGTGGTCAGCATCGTCGGGTGGGTCCGCTTGGACGGGTCGTGCGCGTCCGGCACGGTGCCGGCGCCCGCGCCGCCCTTCGGCCGGTACTGCCACGCGCCCGCGGGGCTTTTGAACAGCTCCCACTCGTAGCGGAACAGCGTCTCGAAGAAGGTGTTGTCCCAGGTCGTCGGGGTGGGCGTCCAGATGCCCTCAAGGCCGCTGGTGATCGCGTCCGGGCCGACGCCGGTGCCGTGGGTGCTCTTCCAGCCGAGGCCCTGCTGCTCCAGCGGCGCGGCCTCGGGCTCGGGGCCGACGTGGTCGGCGGGGCCCGCGCCGTGCGTCTTGCCGAAGGTGTGGCCGCCGGCGATCAGCGCGACGGTCTCCTCGTCGTTCATCGCCATGCGGCGGAACGTCTCGCGGATGTCGCGGGCCGCGGCGAGCGGGTCCGGGTTGCCGTTCGGGCCCTCCGGGTTGACGTAGATCAGGCCCATCTGGACGGCGCCCAGCGGGTTCTCCAGCTCCCGGTCGCCGGTGTAGCGCTCGTCGCCGAGCCAGGTGGTCTCGGGGCCCCAGTAGACGTCCTCCTCGGCCTCCCAGGCGTCCCGGCGGCCGCCGGCGAAGCCGAACGTCTTGAGGCCCATCGTCTCCAGGGCCACGTTCCCGGTGAGGACCAGCAGGTCGGCCCAGGAGAGGCTCTCGCCGTACTTCTTCTTGACCGGCCACAGCAGGCGGCGGGCCTTGTCGAGGCTCGCGTTGTCGGGCCAGCTGTTGAGCGGCGCGAAGCGCTGCTGGCCGGACCCGGCGCCGCCCCGGCCGTCATGGACGCGGTAGGTGCCGGCGCTGTGCCACGCCATCCGGATCATGAACGGGCCGTAGTGGCCGAAGTCCGCGGGCCACCAGTCCTTCGAGGTGGTGAGGACCTCGGCGATGTCCCGCTTCACGGCGGGCAGGTCGAGGCCGCCGAACGCCGCGGCGTAGTCGAAGTCCTCGCCGAGGGGGTTCGCCACGGCCGGGTTCTTGGCGAGGATCTTCAGGTTGAGCCCGTTCGGCCACCAGCCGCGGTTGCCGCCGCCCGCGGTGGGGTGCGGGGCGCGGGTGTGCGCGACCGGGCACCCGCCCTCACTCTCCGCATTCGTGTTGTAAGCGACATTTTCCTTGTTCTCGGACACGGGATCCTCCCAGGGCTACACGCGGTGGTGATTCAGGCGCTCCCGGTGGTGGAAGCTGCGGAACATTCGGGACACAGGCCCCAGTAGACGACCTCGGCCTCGTCGATCGTGAAGCCACGGTCGTCGGAGGCGGTCAGGCACGGCGCCTCGCCCGTGGCGCAGTCGGCGTCGGCGATGACCCCGCACGACCGGCACACGACGTGGTGGTGGTTGTCGCCGACCCGGGACTCGTAGCGCGCCACGAACCCGGCCGGCTGGATGCGGCGCACCAGGCCCGCCGCCGTCAGCGTGCGCAGCGAGTCGTACACGGCCTGGTGGGAGACCTTCGGAAGCTCACCGCGCACCGCGTCGATGATCGAGTCGGTGTCGGCGTGCGGGTGCGCGTGCACCGCTTCGAGCACGGCCAGCCGCGGACGGGTCACGCGCAAGGCGGCCCCGCGCAGCATCCGCCGAAAGTCCAAGGCCGTCGCCACGCACCACAGGCTGGCCCACTTTCTGGAACCAGTCAAGAATTGGACGGCATCATGTTCTGGGACGGCTTGCATGAGCGGGCGAATGCCGGGCACAAGTGCGGTGACACGACCAGACCGCGCCGGGGCAGGCGACGTCGGCCGAGCGTCCCCGTCCTGGCTGTTACGACCCGGAGAACCCCTGTGCCCACGTCATCGCTAGACCACGCCGGCGCACCGCGACCCGCGCTGCGCACCGGCCGCTGGCAGCTGCCTGGCGGGCGCGCGACGGGCCGGAAGTCCCGCCGGGCGATCCGCCGGGCGCTGCGGCGGTGGGGGCTCGGCGCCGCCGCCGACGACCTCGCCGACCAGCTGACGGCACTGGTCCAGGACGTCCTCGCCCGCAGCCCCATGCGGGGACGCGGGACGATCGACCTCCGGCTGGAGCTGCGGGCGTCCGCCCGGATGCTGCTCGGCGAGATCCATCCGCTGCCCGCCAGGACCGGGACCGGCGGCACGGCCGACGGCGGCGCGGGCGGGCGCGGGATCATCGTCCTCACCTACGGCCGCCGGCCCGACCGCGGCGGCGCGGGCGTCCGGTACGTCCACCGGTTCACCTGGTGGCGGACCGACGGGGTCGCCACCGACTGAAAACGGGCGGGGACTCCGGTAGATGCTTTTCTACGGCGCGACTGAGCCGGCACCGATTTTTACGAAAATGAACGCCACCTGGCCGTTCGATGACGCGCTCAGCGCGTGCGCGGCAGGGGTTTCAGAGCTTGAAGAGTTTCTCGTACGGGGCGAGAATCCTGACCCGGCGCGTCCCGAAGTCGACCAGGACGGCGCGTCCCGGCTCCACCTCCAGGATGCGCCCGAGCCCGTACTTGTCGTGGGTGACCTGGTCCTGGAGTGCGAACTCCTTGGCGGGTGGGGCAGCGGGCGGGGGTTTGAAGGGGCTGGTGGGAAGATGTCGCCGCCTGGCGGGTCCGGAGCGCTTCATTACCGCATTATGCTCCCAACAGCGCGGTCCGGGGAACTCCCCCGCACCCGAAACGGAATTCATGGTCGTACCGGACAGGCGGTGATCAGGGGCTCCGTCCGGGCACCGGAATCGTGTGGTACCGTGCGAGTAGTTGCGGTTCCCATAGACATGTTCGTGCGCCTGTAGGATCTGAACCTAGGGCGCATTTTTGTTGTTCTGGATCTTCCGGATGGGCCATCGCGGCGTTCTCGGTCGCACAGGGTGTGCGGCCTTGACCGACCAGAGGAGATGACCATGGCCACCGGCACGGTCAAGTGGTTCAACGCCGAAAAGGGCTTCGGCTTCATCGAGCAGGACGGCGGCGGCGCCGACGTCTTCGCCCACTACACCAACATCGCGGCGCAGGGCTTCCGCGAGCTCCAGGAGGGCCAGAAGGTGTCGTTCGACGTCACCCAGGGCCAGAAGGGCCTCCAGGCGGAGAACATCGTTCCCGCCTGACCCGCTCCGTCGACCGTGCGGCGGGCGTCCCCTCGGGGGCGCCCGCCGTACGGCGTTTCCAGGGGCCGCACGGAGGTTCAGCCTTCCCGGGGTCAGGCGCAGCCCTCGAACTCCGGGACCCCGGTCGCGACGGCGAAGTCCACCGACCCGAACCACTCGCTGAGCAGGGTCTTCGCGGTGCCGTTCTGGTACATCTCGGTCAGGTGCCGGTTGACGGCCCGGCAGCCCGCCACATCGCCCTTCCTGAGCCCGACCCCGTACTTCTCGTTGGTGAACGGCGCCCCGACCATCGTGGTGCCCGTGCCGACCGTCGAGGCCGCGAACCCGGCGAGGATCAGGTCGTCGGTCGAGACGGCGTCCACCCGGCCCTTGACGAGGTCGGCGACGCACTCGCTGTAGGAGTTCGCCGGCACCAGCGTCGCGCGCACCTGGCGCTCCTGCGTCACCCGCCGCCACGAGTTCGACCCGGCCGCCTGGCACAGCCGCCGGCCCGCCAGATCGCTCACGTTCTTGATCGACTTCTTGTCGGCGGTGCGGACGAGGATGTCCTGGTGCGTCACGTAGTACGGCCCGCCGAAGGTGACCTCCTTCTTGCGCTTCGGGGTGATCGAATAGGTGGCGACGACCATGTCGACGGTGCCGTCGCTCAGGGCCTTCTCCCGGCCGTCCGAGGTCAGCCCGACCCAGGTGATGTCGTCGGCGGCGACGTGGAGCCGGCCCGCGAGGTAGGTGGCCACGTCGACGTCGAAGCCCCTGATCTTGCCGTCCGTCATCCGCAGGCCCAGCCGCGGCTGGTCGGCCTTGACCCCGATCCGCAGCTTCCGCTTGCCGACGATCGACGCCGGGTCCGCGTCGCCGCCGGCGCGGTACACGGCCAGCGCCGCGCCGGCGACGAGCACCGCCACGATCACCACCACGGCGTTCCTGAGTGCGCGCACGGTCGCTCCCTCCATCAGCGGTACTCCGCCAGCCGCGGCCAGACGCCGCCGACCACCAGCGCGGCGATGGCCAGGGCGGACACGGGCAGCACCCACGCCCAGGGCCGCAGCGCCCCCTCCCCGTCCCGCACCATGCGGTTCACGACGACCTGGTGGCGGACGACCCGCGCGTCGAGCGCGTCGTCCTGCTCCCGGAAACTGGGGTGTGTCAGGTAGTGCCATCGCGGGTCGACGTGCGCCCTGGCGGCGCCCTCCAGCTCGCCGCCCCGCGCGAGGACGCGGACGCGGCGGTCGTTCTGCTGGTAGGCGCGGTACCGCGCCAGCAGCGTCTGGACGGGCCCCCGATCCCCCCGCACGGCCGCCTCCGCCGCCTCGACGCCGAAGAAGCCCTCGAAGGAGCGCTGCCGCCGCCCGTCGTCGCCGTGCCGTTCGAACCGCTCGTCGAGCATGGCGTAGTAGGCGCCGAGATCGTTCGCCTCCGCGATGTACAGCATCGCCTGGGCCTTCTCGAAATAGGTCTGGTCGTACCGGTCGGCGCCGGACGGGTCGAGGAGGGCGCGGGTGCGGTCGGCGTCCAGGCTCTTGGCGGTCGCCCGCGTCCGCGACAGCCTGAGGACGGGGTCGAAGCCGTCCTCCTTGGCCATCCGCAGGTAGTCCGCCTCGGTGGCCAGCAGCGACGCGGCCGCCGCGGTCAGCGCCGCCGTGCCCACAGCGGCCGCGACCAGGAACAGGCTGATCACCCGCCGGAAGCGTTTGGCGAGGTAGATCTGCAGGCCCGCCAGCGCCGCGAGCACCGCCAGGCCGAGCGCCAGCACCCAGATCCGGCCGGTCTCCATCCGGGAGAGCGGGTTCCCGTAGGACGCCTCCACGTCCGCCGCGCCGCCCAGCGTGAGGTTGCCGGCCTTCGGCAGCAGTTCCTCGGTCATGATCCTGGTGGCGGCGCGGTACTCGCCCGCCGCGTCCTCCGGGAGGAGCCCGAACGCGTGCCGGGCCTCGCCGCCGCGTTCCATCGCCGCCTGGACGCGCTCGTCGTACAGGTGCAGCCCGTCCAGCACGGACTGGACGGTCCGCTGCCGCACCGGGTCGTCCTCGGCGAGCCGCGCCGCCTGCAGCGCCGCCCGCTGGGCGTCCTCGCGGCGGATGTCGTAGAAGTAGCGCGACTGGCTCCGCTCGCACGGCGGGCCGCCGTCCCGCGCGCCGTCGCGGGTTTTGCCCGGGGCCCCGCCGCGGGTGCCGTTCGGGGTCTCGTTCTGGGCCTCGTCCTTGTGGTCGTCCTGCTCGACGTCGCAGAGCCAGTCCCGCTCGGCGCCGGTCAGCAGCACGTTGGTGACCTGGGCGTCCATGTCGCTGAGGGCCAGGTAGACGTCGTTGGTCGCGACGACCATCGGCCCCTCGTCGTGCCCGATGGCGCGCAGCGCCGACCGCGCGTCCCAGAGCGCCACGCCGGTGACGGTGAACAGCACGACCAGCGCCAGCAGGACGAGCGCCGCCAGCGCCTGGACGCGCCGCGGGACGGTATGGAGCCTGAACAGTCCGCGGGCCACGTCAGTCCTCGTCCCCGCGCGGCCGCCGCGCCGTCTCGCTCGAATCGGTGTCCAGGGCGAGGATGTCGGCGGCGTCGACCTCCTCGCGCGGCCGGATCTCGCCCGTGTCCGGGACGACGATCCGCGCGAGCCGCCTGGACGTCCCCGTGTCGCCGTTCCGCTCGGCCAGCTCGTGCGCCCGCCGGAGCTCGCCGCCCGCGGCCTCGTCGTCGCCCTTCTTGTAGGCCCGCAGCCCCTGGCTGACGGAGTCGGCGAGCTCCTCCTGCCTGGAGTAGTGCTCGACCGACGGGTGGCGGCCGGTCGGGCGCGCCCTGTCGTCCGTCCATTCGGCGAGGACCATGCCCTCGGCCAGGGTCTCCTCCGGCGGGTCGGGCGGGTCGCCGGAGCCCGGCAGCACCACCGACACCTGCGCGGCGTGCATCTTCATCCCCGGCTCGCGGGGCGGCACGGTGACGCACAGGTGGTAGTCGCGCTTCTCCGTCCCCCAGATGCCGGTGGGGTAGTCGCCTGCGGCCGTCCCCTTGACGGACGGCTCCCGCTCGATCCGCTTGCCGGTCAGGTCGCGCCGCCCCGGGTGCACCTCCTTGGCGAACCGCACCGCGGCACCGTGCGGCGTCCAGACGCGCAGGGCCACGTCGGCGACCGCCTTGCCCATGGTCTGCCCGATCATCTCCGTGAAGTCGGCCGTGAGGTGCCGCGGATCGGCGACCATCTTGAAGCGGCCCAGCAGCCGGACGGCCACCTCCCGCAGCTCGGCGGGGTCCCAGCCGGCGCCGACGCCGCGGCAGTCGCAGACGAACCGGCCCGTGCAGCGGGTCAGGACGGCGTCGAGCTCGTCGCGGCTCTCGTGCTCGTTCTGGCCGTCGGTCAGCAGGACGGCGTGCCGGACGGCGTGCGGCGAGGCGTCGAACAAGTCGCCGGCGAGCGCCAGCCACCGGCCGATCCGGGTGCCGCCCCTGGCGGACAGCGTGGAGATCGCGTCCTTGGCGGCGGCCTTGCCGCGGTCGTCGGCGGGGGCCAGCCGCACGCCGTCCGGGTAGACCATGACGGCCTCGCGGGACCCGGCGACGACGGCGAAGTCGACGTTCTCGCGCAGCGCGTCCACGGCCGCCTTCGCGGCGCGCTTGGCCTCGACCAGCCGCTCGCCCGCCATGGACGCCGACGTGTCGACGATGATGACCTCCGCCGCGCCCAGGGCCGGGGAGCCGGTCCTGGCCTCGACCCGCACGATGGCGTGGACCTGCGTGCCGTCCACCGGGAGGTACGGGTTCTGGTAGATCTTGACCGCGAAGTCGGGGCGGGCGCTCATCGGTCACCTTCCTGCTCGATGGAGGCGGTCGCGGACATCTTGGGGCCAGGGTCTCGGGACCGGTCGCGGAGCTTGCCGCGGGCCGGGGTCGGGGGTGCCG
Organism: Actinomadura sp. 9N215; assembly: GCF_044326345.1. Lineage (NCBI taxonomy): Bacteria > Bacillati > Actinomycetota > Actinomycetes > Streptosporangiales > Thermomonosporaceae > Actinomadura > Actinomadura sp. 9N215. Next base: position 194,971 of record NZ_JBIRBA010000003.1, read on the forward strand.
GGTCGGGGGTCGGGGTCAAGGGCCGAAGAACGTCCTCGGGCGGACCGCGTTGGCCTTGTTCACCAGCGCGTGCCGCGCGTCCCTCCCGTCGGCGACGTGGGCGAGGGCGCGGTAGGTCTTCTCCAGCTCCCTTCGCAGCCCGTCGCGGGTGAGCGGCGCGTCGATCAGCGTGGTGTCCGGGTGCTCCTCCCCGGCCGCCTCCGCCCAGCCCAGCGCGGCCTCCAGCACCTCGGCGACGAGCTGACGGCGCCGCTCGCCGTCGACCCGCGCGTGGTCGAGCCGCTCCGCCGCCCTCCGCAGGTGCTCCTTGGACAGCTGGACGGACGGACGGCCGCGCAGCGTGGCGGCCATCGCGGCCAGCTGCGCCGCGCCGTAGTGCCTGGACAGCGACGGGACCTCGTCCAGGGCGTCCACGGCGCCGCCCCGGTCGGCCAGCGCCAGCCGGACGCGGGCCAGCCCGAACGCGGCGCTGAGGTAGCCGCGGTCGGTCCGCCAGACGCTCTCGTAGCGGCGGGCCGCCGCGTCCATGTCGTGCGAGGCCTCGCAGCAGAACGCGAGCGCCAGCTTGGGCGCCGCCTCGCCCGGCATCCGGTCGTACAGGCCGTCGAACAGCCGCCGCGCCGCCGCGTACTCGCCCGCCAGCAGCGCGCTGACGCCCCGGTACCACAGGACCCGCCAGTCGACGTCGTGATCCGAGGGCGGATGCTCGCGGAGCAGCCGGTCGGCCTCGGCCCGGTCGCCGAGATCCAGCTGGGCCTGGATCAGCAACAGCCGCTCCTCCGGGGCGGGGGACTGCCGCCGGGCCCTGGCGGTCAGCGTCGCGACGATCTCGCCGGGCGGCCGCGCCGACAGGTCCACGAGACCTGCGGCCTCGTCGGGCTCGGCCATCACCGGGACCGGGAGCGCCGCCGCGGCCGCGTCCGGGGTGAGGGCGCCGAGCACCGGCCCGCCGGACGCGTGGTCGATCTCGGTGCCGACGGCGACCCGCTCCCGTCCGAACAGCGTGGACGGCACCGGCCACGGATCGGCGTTGCGCGGCGCGGACATGACCTCCCGCAGGACGCCGAACAGCTGCTCCGCCATCTCCGCCGCGTCGGTGAACCGGCGTCCGGGGTCCGGGTGGGTGGCGCGGCGCAGCAGCCGGTCGTAGGAGTCGAACCGGCGCAGCACCGGCACCTCGTCGCGCTCGGGCAGCCCGGTCTCGAACTCGCCGGTGTAGTCGAAGTCGAAGCTCAGCACCGCCATCGTCCGGCCGACCGTGTAGAGGTCGGAGCTGACCGACGGCTTGCGCTCGGCCAGCTCGGGCGCCCCGAAGCCGTGCGTGCTGTAGATCGGCGCGTCCGCCGCGGCGCCGTCGATCCGCCAGGTCGCGCCGAGGTCGATGAGCGTGATCCGCTGCTCGCACTGCATGACGTTGGCGGGCTTGAGGTCGCAGTAGAGGATGCGGCGGGCGTGCAGGTAGTCCAGCGCCCAGAGGATCTCGATCCCGTAGGCGATGACGTGGTCGACGGGCAGCACGGCGTGCGGGCCCTCGGCGCGCCGCCGGTCGTGCAGCAGCTCCTGGAGCGTCCGGCCGCCGACGTACTCCATCACGATGTAGCGCTGCGCGCCGGGCGTCCCGGCGGGGTGCCGGACGAAGTTGTGGATCTTGACGATGTTGGGGTGGCTGACCGCGGCGAGCGCGGCCCGCTCCGACTCCGGCACGTCGGACACGTCCGCGCCCGCGGCGTCGAGGAGGCCCTTCAGCACCACCCAGTGGCCGACGTTGTTGTCGTGCGCGAGATAGATGCGGCCCTGGCCGCCGTGCGCCAGGCAGCCCTGCACCTGGTACTGGCCGCCGACCATGTCGCCGGGACGGAGCGTCGGCGCGGGCTCGCCGACGGCCGCGTCCTGCAGGACGGCCGACTCGGGGTCGCGGTACTCCACGGACGGAACCCCGGCCATGTCGAGCAGGCCGTAGGGCGTGAGGCGCCTGGACGAGGTCTGCATCGGCGGTTCGGGCCACGGCGCGGTGGCGGCCCGCCTCGCCGAAGACCGCCTGTCCCGGTGCTCACCGTCCGGCGGCGAGTCTGCGGGGGCGCTTTCCGTGGGCATCGCGGCCGTCGACGCAGCAGGCGGCGCGGGCGATTCTGGGGGCGCGGGCGGCGCCGGGGGTAACGACGATTCCGGTGGCGGTGGCGCCATGCCGCAGCGGTTGCAGAAACCGGCGGGCCCGATGACGCCCTCGTGGCAATGCGTGCACTCCCTCATGGGCTATCCCTCCTGGATCGCCTGCAGGTAGCGCAGCACAGCCGACTCGGCGGCCTCCAGATCGGAGGGTGCCGTCCAGAGCAGGTCGTGGGCCTCCTGGTACCGGTCGTCGAGGCGCGGGTCCTCGGCGCGTCCGAGGTCGCGCGCCATCACCTGCAGCGACGCCAGGCGGCCGCGGAGCTCCTCCCGCACGTCGAGGGGCTCCTGGACGACGGCGAGCGCCGCCGCGGCCTGGTCCACGGCGGCGACGGCGGCCCGTTCGAGCTGCCGCACCCCGGTGACGAGGCGCCGCCACCGGTGGGCGGCGCGGGGCTCGTCGAGCGCCGCGAGGCGTTCCCGCAGGCCGGCCGCGGGGTCGGAGACGTCAGGGACCGGAGAGGACACCTTCGCCACGGTCTCCGCCCGGACCTCGCGGGCCTTCCGCAGCGTCGCGTCGGCGGACGCGAGGGCGTCCCGGATCCGGGCCAGCCCCTCGCGGTACTCCAGGCCCGCGCGGGTCTGCTCGGTGAACGCGCAGATCAGCCCCTCGACGTGCGGTTCCTTGAGGGTGACCCGGACGCTGAGGTCGACGTCGGGGCCGGGGGCGCCGCGCGATCTGATGACGTCCCGGTGGAACTGCGCCGAGGCGATGAACGCCAGGTCGCAGGACGCGTCGCGCAGCGCGCGCTTCAGCTCGGGGGCGTCCAGGAGCCGGAACGCCTCGTTGACCGCCGTGCCGACGACGCCGTTCGGATCGTGGTGGACGTACCCGGCGTGCAGCGCGACGCGGAGCCGGAGGCGGGTGTCGGCGTCCGCGCCCTGGTTGTAGCGGCGCAGCTCGCTGGCCAGATGGAAGGGCAGCGGCTCGACCAGCCGGGACTGCGGGCCCTCCGTCGGGACGAGGAAGAACGCCCCGTCCCCGCGGTCCTCGTGGTAGCGGTCCCCCGGGCCGATCCCCGCCCTGCCGAAGGACCGCTCCAGCAGCGCGTAGAGGCCCTCGCGCATGTCGGCCCGCTGCGAGTCGTTGAGCACGGAGCGGCCGAACTTCTCGATGTCGACGCAGGTGATCGCTCTGTGGACCCTCCGGTGGGAGTGTGCGGGAGAGCTCATGGCGGAAACTCCACGGCGGCGCGGGCGTGGGGACGGGTGGACGCTCCGCTCCCCAACGGTGCGTCCCCCTGACGAGGTCACCGTTCATGCTATACGCGAGGCCGCCACGCTTAGTGAGTAATTTGCCCGGTACCGTGCAGGTATGCTCGCCGAACCCGCGCCCGCGCTGAGCGATCTCGCGCTCGGACTGGTCGTGCTGGCGCTCGCCGTCCGGCTGGGGCGCGCGCCGCTCGCCAACCGGCACTGGCGCACGTCGTTCTGGTGGGCGGGGTTCGCGGCGCTGGCGGGGTTCGTCCACCACGGCTTCGTGAAGTACTCGGACCGATGGGACGCGCCGAGCTGGGCCGTCATCAGCGCCATGGTCGTCATCGCGGTGTCGTACCTGCTGGCCGCCACCGTCGCGGAGGTTCTCGGCCCGCGCCACCACCGGACGTTCTGGCTGTTGCGCTCGATCGGGATCATCGCCTACGCCTGTCTCGCGGTCACCGGGCACGCGGGCGTCGCCGCGCTGCTGGCCTGCGAGAGCCTGACGATGATCAGCATCCTGATCCTGTGGGGGGTGGCGGCGCGGCGGCGCAACCCGATGGCCGGTCCGATGATCGTCGCGCTGGCGGCGAGCGGCGCGGCCGCCGGGACCAAGGCGCTCGACCCGGACGTCACCGGGCGCGTCGCGCTGGACCCGACGTCCGTCTACCACCTCGCTCAGATCGCGGGCATGGTGCTGCTCTACCTGGCCGTCAGCGCCCCACGCCGCCCCGCACCAAGCCCCGCCACCGGCTGACCCGCCCGCACTGGTCAGCGCAGGGCGGCGATCAAGGCGTCGCTGTGGGAGCACCAGACTTGGCGGGCCTCCGCGAAGCCCTGTTCGCGGAGGGCGTCCAGGTGCCACCGGGTGGTGGTCGGACGGTCGGCCCGGTGCGCGCCGTCCGGGCTGCGGGGGTCGCCGAGCATCTCGAACCGGCGGCGGGCAGGCTCGGCGAGGACGGGGTCGGCGGCGAGTTTCGTCCACCAGTTCGGCCAGTCGAGGGCGCCCGCGGCCTGCTCGCGTTCCTGGCGGGCGGCGTGGAACGCCTCGGCCGCCGCGTTGAGGCGTGGCGCGGACTCGTCGGTCATGTGGTCGGCGTTCAGGAAGACGCCGCCGTCCATGAGCACGCCGTGGACGTCCCCGTACAGGACGCGGAGCGGTTCGGTGTCCAGCCAGTGCAGGGCGGTGGCGGTGAGGACGGCGTCGTACGAGCGGTGCGGCAGTGCGTCCCGCCAGGACGAGTCGGTCAGATCGGCCGTCACCAGCTCCACCCGGTCGTCGCCGGCGAAATGGCCGCGGGCGATGGCGAGCAGGGCCGGGTCGATGTCGACGCCGGTGGCGCGGGCCTTGGGGAAGCGCTTCAGCAGCCGGTCGGTGATGGTGCCCGTCCCGCACGCGAGGTCGAGGACGACCGGCTCCGGCCCGGCGAGGGCCTCGACCGTGTCGAGCATGACGCGGAAGCGCTCCTCGCGGTCGGGCATGTACCACTCCTGCTGGCGGTCCCAGCTGTCCTGCCAGGCCTGCCAGGCGGCGGTCTCCGTCATGGGTCACTCCTTCTCTGGTCGCGCCGCCCGGATCAGCAGGCGGGTCGTGTCGGACTCGGGTGCTTCGAGGACGCGGCCGAGGTCGCCGTGCTCGACGACGCGGCCTCCGTCGAGGACGGCCAGCTCGTCCGCGACTCTGGCCAGCAATGCCAGGTCGTGGCCGATCCACAGGACGGACGTCCCGTCCGCGCGCAGGCGTGCGATCTCGTCCAGGACGCGGCCGGTGGCGGCGTCTTCGAGCGCGGTGGTGATCTCGTCGCAGACCAGGACGTCGGGACGGGCCAGCGCGGCCCGGACGAACGCGGCGCGCTGGAGCTCCCCGCCGGACAGCGCCGCCGGGGGGCGGCGGGCGGTGTCCGGGGCGACGCCCAGCCGGGCGAGGAGATCGGCGGCCTCCGCGGCGGCGTTCTCCGGGGACGTTCCGCGGAGCCTGACGGCGGTGCGGGCCACCTGGTCGAGCACGGTGCGGCGCTCGTCGAACGAGCCGCGGACCTCCTGCCACACGTACTGGACGCGGCGCGTCTGAGTACGGTCGCGGCGGCGGAGCGGCGGGAGCGCCGTCCCGTCGAGGAGGATCCTTCCGCGATGCCGTTCGTGGAGGCCCGCCACGCATCGGGCCAGGGTGGTCTTGCCTCCGCCCGAAGGCCCGGCGATGCCCAGGCAACCGCCCGGAAGGAGGGACAGGGACACGTCGTGCAGGACTTCGCCGCGTCCTCCGGCGCGCAGCCAGGCGGTCAGGTTCCGGAGTTCCAGGCGTGGCGGCGCGGCGGGCGCGGGCTTGCGGCGGGGCGCCGGGGCGGCCGGGGCGGGCAGGACGTCCTGGGGCGTGCCCTGGGCGGTGACGCGGCCGTCGTCCAGCATGACGACATGGTCGGCCAGGGCCCTGACAATGTCGTGGTCGTGGCTCAGCAGCAGGAGCGCCATCCCGTCGGCGGCCAGCGCGGCGAGTTCCTGGACGAGTCGCATGCGGGTCACGGTGTCCAGGCCCGTGCTGGGCTCGTCGAGGATGAGCGCTTCGGGCCCGCAGGCCAGGACCTGCGCGAGGGCGACGCGCTGCCGCTGCCCACCGGAGAACTGGTGCGGGAATCGGCGCAGCACGGATCTCTCCGGCGACAGTTGCGCCTTGGTGACCGCGTCGGTGACGGTCGTGGCTCCGTGCAGCCGCGCCAGCTCCTTGATGACGGCGCCGGTGCGGCGGGCGGGGTTGAGGGCGCTGCCCGGATGCTGCGGCAGGTAGGCGATCGTCCCGCCGCGCAGGCGGGCGGCCTCGAGCGTGACGCCGCGCTCGTCCACCACGGGCACGCCCGCGACCTTGACCGAACCGCGCAGCTCGACGCCCGGCGCGGACTCGCCGAGAAGCGCGAGCGCGGTGGTCGTCTTGCCGCTGCCGGACGGCCCGACCAGCGCGGTCACACCCCCGCCCCGCACCCCGAGATCAACCCCGCGCACCAACTCGACCGCCCCGGCCCGCGCCATCAGTCCCCTGACCTCGATCATCGGGCCCTGCCTTTCTGGGGGGCGACGAGGCGGTCGGCCAGGAGGTTGAGGCCGACGGTGAACATGACGAGCATCGCGGCGGGCGCGCACACCGCCCACGGCTGGATGAGCAGGGCCTCGCGGCCGGCGGCGATGGTGACGCCCCAGTCGGGCGAGTTCGGGTCCAGGCCGAGGCCGAGGAAGTTGGCGGCGGCGACGGTGAAGACGGCGAGCGAGACGCGGGTTCCGGCGTCGGCGGCGGCGACGGGCAGGACGGCCCGTCCGACGTGGCCGAACAGGACGCGGGCGCGCGACTCGCCCTGCATCCGCATCGCCTCGGCGACGGGGCCGCTGGCGGCGTCCAGCGCCGCCGCCCGCACCAGCCGCGCCACCGCCGGGACGTTGATCGCCGCGACCGCGAGCGCGACGGCCTCCGGACGTCCGCGCCACCCGACCCCGACCACGCTGATGATCAGCAGCGAAGGGACGGGCAGGATCAGCTCCACCGGCCGCATCGCCAGCTCGTCCAGCCAGCGGCGGCGGGTCGTGGCGGCGGCGAGCCCGAGCGTCCCGCCGAGGACGTAGGCGAGCGCGACCGCGCAGCAGGCGACGCCGAGCGCGCTGGGTCCGCCGCGGAGCAGCAGGCCGAGGACGTCGCGTCCGGTGCCGTCGGTGCCGAGCGGGTGGCCGTCGCCCCTGATGTAGGGGGCGCCGTCGTCCGGGGTGATCGCCGGGGCGAGGAGGGGCCCGAGGACGGCGACGAGGACGGGCACCGCCAGCAGCAGCGCCGCCACCAGCGTCATCGTCGAGAACCGGCGGGGCATCGCCGGGAGGCGGCGGGTCATCGCAGGACCTCCGCGCGGGGCGCGAGGCGTTCGCTGACGAGGTCGGCGGCGATGTTGAGCGTCAGCGCCACCGCCGCCAGCAGCAGCGTCAGCGCCTGGACGGTCGGCACGTCGCGGCTCTGCACCGCCTCGATCAGCGCCGTGGCGGTGCCGGGGATCGCGAAGACCGCCTCGACGATCAGCACCCCGCCGAGGAGCTGGTCGCCCGTCCGCGCCAGCTCCTGGACCCCGGGGACGGCGGCGTTCGGCAGCACGTGCCGCAGCACCAGCCGCGTGCGCGGCACGCCGAGCCGACGCGCCTGGACGGTGTAGCCCGCCTCCAGCGCCGCGATCGTGCCCGCCCGGATCTGCCTGGACAGCGTGCAGATCGTCCGGGCGAGCAGCACCGCGACCGGCAGCACCAGCAGGACGGGCCGACTCAGCAGCTGCCCGCCCTCCGCCCCCAGCCAGGTGGACGGCAGCCACCCCAGCTTCAGCGAGAACACCGCGACCAGCGCCAGCGCGAGGACGAAGTCCGGAATGGAGTTGAGGGCGAGCGTCACGGCGGTGATCGTCCGGTCGAGGCGTCCGCCGGCGCGCAGCCCCATCGCCAGGCCGAGCAGCATCGCCAGCGGCACCAGCAGCGCGGCCGTGACGGCGGCGAGCACCACGGTCGCGGTGAGCGAGCCGGTGACGATCTCGCTGACCGGCGTCCCGCCGACCAGCGACGTGCCGAGGTCGCCGGACAGCAGCGCGCCCGCCCAGTCGGCGAACCGCTCGGCCGGCGGACGGTCGAGGCCGAGCTGCTCGCGCAGCTGGGCGACCTCCCCGAGCCCCGCCTGCTCGTTGAACTGGACCTCGGCGGCGTCGCCCGGCAGCAGCGAGGTCAGCAGGAAGATCAGGACGGCGAGGCACGCAAGCTGGACAACAGCCAGCAACACCCGCCGCAAAGCATGACGCAGCACCGCTCAGGCCAGCCACACGTTGTCGAACCGGGCCCAGTCGACGGTGTTGGGCTGGGCGGCCTTCACCCCGTGCACCCGCGTGGACACCGCGTTCAGCCAGTCGGGATGCCCCCAGATCAGCAGGCCGCCTTCGTCGTGGATGCGCCGCTGGAGGACGCCGTAGCGCTGCGTGCGCTGGTCTTCGTCCACGATCGACTGGGCCTGGCGGAACTGCTTGTCGAAGTCCGCGCGCTCCCAGGCGCTGGCATTCTGCGGGGAGCCGGTGAGGAGCCGGTCGCTGATGTAGGTCGGAATCGGCATGGCCCCGCAGCGGTGGCTGCCCAGCAGACCCGTCTTGAGCTGGTCGGTGTAGTAGCTCTCCGGCGGGCCGGTGACGACCTTGACGCGCAGCCCGGCCTCGCCCGCCTGCTCGGCGAACAGGTGCGCCGCGTCCACGAAGCCGTTCGCGGCCGTGGACGTGTAGAAGTCGACCTCCTTGTTGAGCAGGCCCGTCTTGCGGAGGAGGGCGTGGGCCTCGTCGACGTCCCGTTCGCGCTGTGGCACGTTCCCGGGGTAGTACGCGAAGCCCTTGCCGTACATGTCGTTGCCGACGGCGCCGCGTCCGCCGAAGACGACCTCCACCAGGCGGGCACGGTCGGCGAGGAGCTTGACGGCCATGGCCGCGTCCGGGTCGTCGAACGGCGGCCGGTCGGTCTTCATCACGATGCCCTCGGCGCCGCTGCGGGGCGCGGCGATGATCCGCACCTTCCGGTCCGCCTTGACGACGCGGGCGAACGTGGGCGTCATCTCGTGCGCGTACTCGACCTCCCCGGCCTGGACGGCGTTGGCCCGCGCCTCCGTCTCGGCGGACAGGATGCGGAGCTCGTCCAGGTGCGCCGCGCCCTCCCAGTGGTCGTCGAACCGGCGGGCGGCGAACGACCGGCCGGCCGTGAACGACTGGAATCGGAACGGTCCAGTGCCGACCGGCTTCGACGGGTCCGCGTACCCGCGCCGCACCACGGCGGTGCCGGTCATGGCCAGCAGCGACGGCAGTTCGGCGTTCGGCCGCGTCAGCACGATCTCCACGACCTGCTTTCCGGCGGCCCGCGACCTCCTCAGGTCGATGCTCGCCAGCGAGGCCCGCGCCCTGCGGTCGACGCCCTTCGGGTCGAGGATGCGGGCGAGGCTGTAGAGGACGTCGTCGGCGTCCAGCGCATGGCCGTCATGGAACGTCGCGGCGCGCAGGTGGAACCGCCAGACGGTCGCGTCGTCGTTGGTCTCCCAGCGCTGCGCGAGGCGCGGCACCGGCCGCAGGGTGGGGCCGAGGTCGACGAGCTTGTCGAAGACCGCCTTGTGCCGGGCGATGTCGACGAACTGGCGCTGGGCGTGCGGATCCATGGTCTCCTTGGCGCCGGCGCCGGGGAACACCGCCCGCAGCGTGCCGCCCTTGCGCGGCGCGTCCGGCCCCGTCCCGCCGGACGAGCACGCGCCCAGCAGGACGGCCCCGGCCGCTCCCGTCAGCCCGAGAAACCCACGCCGCGTAGTACCGCTCGGCACGCCGCACATCACCCCTTCACAAACGGCACACTTGGTGCATCCATCCCGCAAATGCAACTTTATTGCAAGAGAGATCCCCGAGCCGGGCAAGGGGTGGGCAAAGGGGCGGGCAAGCGCCCGTGTAGCGCCCCCGGGCGCGGGCCCCGGCGACCGTAGGGTCCCCGCGAGAGAGGGGGCTCGTCTTGAGGAGATCGTGGAAGCTCACCCTGGCGGCCGCGGGAGCGACGGCGGCGGCTGTCGTCCCGCCGGCGGTCGTCCCGGGGGCCTGGCCGGGCGGCGCGCGGGACGCGTCCGGCGCCGCCGGGCGGGGACGCTGGGTTCTACTGGATCATGAGGGCTTCGACCGGCCGCTGAAGGTCGACGAGTCCCCGTGGCGGATCGACCCGCAGGGTCCCGGCAGCCCGTGGCACGTCGACGCGTTCGACGACGACGGCGACGCCTGGAAGAAGATCAGCGGACCGCTGTTCGCGCGGCAGCTCGCCACCCTGAACGTGTTCCGCAAGCGCGTCGCGTTCGGCCGCGAGGGCTGGCTGACCGCCGAGGTCGCCGCCGTCGACAAGGACCGCGACGGCCGTCCCGACTCGCGTCCAGGCCTGTCGACCGCGTCCCTGCCCGGCGGGCAGCGGGCCGCGCGGATCTCCGAGCCGAGCTGGGACGCCGGGGTCCTCATCCGGCCCACGCGCCCGCTCCCGCCGCGCTACCGCGTGGAGATGACGCTGCGCGGCATCGACTTCGGCGGCGAGCGCGGCGGCACCTTCGACTACGACAGCAAGCACAACGGCTACACCCGCGAGCCCTGCAAGACCCGGTACCCGTGGACGTTCCAGGGCGCGCTGCCCGGCAAGTCCCGCTGCGACTATCCGGACGTGACGAGAGAGAACGGGTTCTACTACCTGACGATCCTCGACTACAGGAACCCGGCGCCGCACGGCAACCCCGGCATCCACTACCGGCGCAAGGTCATCATGGACGGCTACTACAGCGACGACCAGCGCTGGAAGGACGCCGGGACCTGCAACCCGAAGACCAGGAAGATCTACCGCACGTTCGACGGCACCTTCAACGGCGTCAACGCGCTGTTCGTCCGCGGCGACAAATTCCGCGAGGCGGCGAACAACAACATCAGCAACGAGTACTACATCAAGACTGCCTGCGGGAACGTCTCCATGGACCAGCCGTACGGCCCGGGCGGCAAGTTCCGCCAGCACCTCACCAGCGCCGAACTGCGGCCGGAACTGCTGCCGAAGGCGTCCTACAGGTTCGCCATCGAACGCGACCGCACGGGATACACACTCGAAATGAGCGGCCCATTCCTCAACACGGGGCAGACGACGCTCCGCGTCCACCACGATTTCGTCGAGGACGGCCGTCCGATCTGGCACTACAACCAGACGCCGGGCGAATACGACGGCCGATTCGAGCGGACGCTGAAGCACACCGGCCCCGCCGGGACGTACACGACCGAGCACAGCTGGCCCAAGGGCTCCGCCTATCCCGATTCGTTCATCATCGGCGACCCGCACCTGAACTACTACGAGGGCTCGGCGTACGTCGACGACATCCGCCTCTACGTCCCCGGCGAGGAAAGGCGATAGAAGCGATCGACCCGCGCCCGGTGGCGGCCGGGCGCGGGTCGACCGCGGGGTCGATCGCGCGCGAGGGGGTCGATTCGCGATCGGTCCATCTATCTGCGGCTCAGCAGGTCAGGTTGTCCTATTGGCAGCTCAGCAGGTCAGGTTGTCGCCGGTCGGGACGCCGAGAAGCTGGGTGAACCGCTTGTAGGCGTTCACCCGGCTCTGCACCTGGGACGGGTTTCCGCCGTTGCATTCCAGGCTGCCGTTGATGCTGCGGATCGTCTCGCCGAACCCGCGGCTGTTGACCATCGCGTCGTGCGGGGTCATGGTGCCCGGGCCGTTCTGCGTCATCCAGTACCAGAGGGCGCTCTTCCAGGACACGGCCGCGTCCCGCTCGACCTGCCACGGGTTGTTCAGCAGGTCGATGCCGAGGGCGTCGCCCGCGGCCTTGTAGTTGAAGTTCCAGCTCAGCTGGATGGGACCGCGGCCGTAGTAGGCGGCCTGCCCGGCGGGGCACCCGTAGGGCTGGCTCCTGTCGCAGTAGTGCGGGTAGTTGTCCTTGTTCTGCTCGACGATGTGCACCAGCCCGCCGGTCTCATGGTTGACATTGGCGAGGAATGCGGCCGCCTCCTGCTTCTTGACCGTGTCGTTGCCGGTGTTGGCGAACGCGGGGAAGGACGCCATGGCGGCGGTCAGGCCGCTGTAGGTGTAGAAGGAATTGCGGCTCGGGAACATCTGCTGGAACTGCGCCTCGGTCACCACGAAGGCACTCGTGTCGGGCGGGTCGGTGGGACCGCTGGGACCACCGCAGCTCCCCTGGTCTGCCCACACGATCGTGTTGCCCGGGGCTTCGTTCCGCGTCCACCATTTCGCCGTCCAGTTGTGCCCGCCGTGGGACGCCACCGCGCCGCCGTTGTAGACGGTGGAGGCGTTCCATTCCGTCGCGCAGTCCGCGGCGGCGGCCGGCGACAGGGGCAGAACGGCCGAGAGCGCCCCCGCCGCGAGCAGCGCGGCGCCGAGCAGCGTCCTAGTGCGATGCACCACATCACGTCCTTGAGAGTTCACGCGGTGCGGCCCGCCCCGGGGTCCGGGGCGAGCCGGCCGTCTCACCATTTCAAGCCGCTTCCGGCGCTTCCAGCGCCTGCGGCCGCCGCGGCGTTCGCCGGGGCCGCCGGCGGTTCCGGCGGCGCTCCGGCGGGGGCGTCACTGCACGTTGACGTCGACGCAGGCGTAGAAGGCGTTGGACGTGTCGGCGATGTTCCAGATCGCCAGGACCTTCTGGCGTCCGCTCACGCCACCGAGGTTGACCTGGTGGGAGACGGTGGAGGGCGGCTGCTGGTTGTTGCCGCTGATGTCCGCGACCTTCCTGCCGCCGACGTAGTACTCGTAGTTCGTGGTGCGGTGCCGGGCGGTGAACGTCCAGGTGAAGGTGAGCGAGTTGCTGACGTTGGTGGCCTGCCAGCCCTTGCTGTCGTCGTTGAGCTCGGTGAAGCGGCTGCCGCCGCTACAGGTGCGCTGGCCCTTGGGGCCCTCGACGCTCTGCGGCTCGTACTTGATCGCGCCGCACTGGACGATTCCCTTGGCGCACTGCGCCTGGCGGCTCATCGGCGCCGAGACGTAGCCGTGCGCGAAGGCCGAGCTCGCCGGGATGACGGCGATCAGCGGGGCGATTCCGACGCCCGCCGCTGCGGCGGCGAGCCTGCGCTGTGACTTCTTCATGCGGGGGGTCCTTGCCTTGGGGTGGTCATGATCGTGGCGTGGACGGGCCGGGACGGCCTCGGGCCGCGTGACGGCCCCGGGCCGGGGAGACTGCCGCGTCTTCGCGGGCGGCACGGCCGCGTCCGTGGGAGCGATGGAGGGGAGCGGGGCATGCGGGACTCCATCTGATAGGAAACTTTCCTATCGGGTAGCTGAACGTTAACGCTCCGTCCGATTGCAGGCAAGGGCCTGATCAGGACGAACCGTTCGAGTGCGCATGACCAGCGCAGGCCGAGAACTGAACCACTCTCGACCGCTCCAAAGAATTGTCAGAATTCTCTGATCATTGAGCGGACGACTGGCGAAGATTGCCGATGTGGACGCGCAGAACGCCGTTTGACCTGCATGAACGAACTCCCGCCCGAAGACCGTCTTGCACCGTTCCACACGATCGGGCACCGTCGTCACCCGGTGGCGGGGGTGTCCGCGAGCCTTGGCTGGAAGCCGTCCAGAAGACGGTCGAGGACTCGAACACGGCGGCAACTTCCTAGCCCTGGAACAGCCCGACTTCTACCTGAAGGACGTCAGGGCCTTCTTCGCCGCCCTCTGACCACATCCTGAAACGACCCCCCGCCGTTCGGAGGCAGACCGTCTGAAATGTATGGTTTGTAGTGAACTGTTCCGAGCGGAGGTGGGGTCGGTCCATGGGGAGGCAACCGCTGAGCTGCCCGTTCTTTCTGGCGGTGGGGCTCAGGCCCCGTCCGGACGAGCCCGAGGCGGAGCTCCGCGCGCTCGCCGACTTCTACGACACCGTCCACCTGGCGGAGGTCGTCCGCCTCAACGAGGGGTTCGTGAGCGGCGCGCGGTACGAGCTGACCGAGCCGCTGGACGACGACGCGGTCCCGTCCTGGCTGGCCGTCTACGGCATCGAGAACGCGGACGCCGCGCGCGCGTTCGTCGCCCGCCAGGGTGAACGGCGCCCGGTCTACACGACCGGCCCGCCCGCGTTCTACCGGGCCGCCGTCGTGTGGCGGATGATCTGGGAGAGCGCAGGCTCGACCGGCGCGGGGGAGCTGACCCCCGGCAAGATGGCGATGATCGGCATGAACCCGGCCGCGGACGCCACCGAAACCGAGATCGCCGAGTTCGACGACTTCTACACCGGAACGCACCTCCCCGAGATCGTCTCCGGGCTCGGCTACGACCGGGGCACCCGCTTCCTGCTCTGGCACGAGTTCACGCACCCCGCGCCGGGCAGCCCCCGCTACAACGCCGTCTACGAGGCGGAGGACCCTGAGCCGAGGCCGCCCGGCGTCCCGCCGCTCAGCCCGGGGCCGCGCGCGTGGGAGGAACGCCAGGTCCGGTGGCGGGTCAAGTACCGGCGAGCGGTCTGAACGGAGAGGGACGGGATGACTTCGGCGACGATCAAGGTCGGCCGCACACGGGTGTCGCACGTCAGCGACGGCGTGGCGCGGGGGCCGCGCCAGTACTGGTTCACCGGCGCCGACCCGGACGAGTGGATGCCCGCGGTCGGCGTCACCCAGCCCGACGCGCCGTTCACGGTAACGTTCGGCGGATTCGTCGTCACCGGCGACGGCCACGTCACCGTGGTGGACGCGGGCTACGGCCACCGCGCGCACGAGATCCCCGGGCTGGCGGACGCGGGCGCGATGCCGTCCGCCATGGCCGCGCTCGGCGTCGAGCCGGGCGACGTGGACCAGGTCGTCCTGACCCACCTGCACACCGACCACTGCGGCTGGCTGACCAAGGACGACCAAGGCGCCCTCACGTTCCCGAACGCGACCGTGCTCGTCAACGAGCGCGAAGTCGCCTACTGGACGAGCGACGAGGTCGACGCCATCGCGTTCAACCGCAACGGGGCCGGCGAGGTCCGTGCCCGCCTCCGCGCCATCAAGGACGCCGGGCGCCTGCACACCTTCGACGGCGAACTCCGCCTGTCCGACGCGATGACCGTCCTGCCGACGCACGGCCACACCCCCGGCCACGTGTCGGTGCTGGTCGCGGACGGCGACGGGGCCGCGATCCTGGCCGGTGACGCCCTCCACCATCCCGCGCACGTGGACCATCCGTGCTGGCTCCCGTCCGTCGAGTACGCGCCCTCGGAATCGATACGCAGCCGCGAGCGCATCGCCGCCCTCGCCGCCGACCGCAACGCGAAGATCCTCGCCCCGCATTTCCCTCTCCCGACCATCGTCAACGTAGACCGCACCCCTGACGGCCATGTGCGGAGCACCGCAAGCCACGACGTGGAGGACGTGACATGAGCGAAACCGACCCGCGCATAAGCCCCGTTGACGTGGACGCCTACCACCGGCTCGAACGCGAGCTGTTCGGCGACGACGCCCTGACCGGCACCGCCCACGTGTCCCGCACCTGGGCGCACAGCCCCGGGCTGACGAAGGCGCAGCGACCGCTCCAGAACTACCTGCTCGGCCAGTCGCCGCTCCCCGCCCGCGACCGCGAGCTGGCCATCCTCCGCGTCGCCTGGCTCAGCAGATGCGAGTACGCCTTCGGCCAGCACGTCCGGATGGGCGGCGCCGCCGGGCTGACGCCCGAGGAGATCGACCGCGTCCCGCAGGGCCCCGCCGCCGACGGCTGGACGGAGTTCCAGACGACCCTCCTCCACGCGGTCGACGAGCTCCACGCCCACGGCCGCCTGACCGACCCCACCTGGACGGCCCTGGCCAAGACCTACGACGACGCCCAGCTCCTGGACCTCATCGCCGTCATCGGCCGCTACTGGACGGTCGCCGCGATGCTCAACACGATCAACGTCCAGCCGGAGCCAGGCCTCCCCACCTTCCCGCCCACCGAATAGGACAGGGTCAGGCGGGCACCCTTGGCGCGCCAACGGTGCCCGCCGCCCTTCCCGGCTCAGCGGATGTCGATCGCGAGGGTTTTGACCTGGCTGAACTCGTCGATGACCCAGCGGCCGCCGAGCCGGCCCCGGCCGGACCGGCGTCCGGCGGCGCCGCCGAACGGCAGGCTGTACTCCCAGTAGTTGGAGGTGTCGTTGACCACGACCAGCCCGCAGTCGATGCGCTCGCCGATCTTGAAGGCCTTCGACACGTCGGACGTGAACAGCGAGCCGACGAGCCCGTAGTCGCCCGCGTTCGCGGCCGCGATCATGTCGTCCTCGTCGTCGAAGACCGACAGCGACGCGACCGGGCCGAAGGTCTCCTCGCCGAAGAGGGCGGCGTCACGGCCGACGGAGGTGAGGACGGTGGGCGGGAAGAAGAAGCCGTCCTGGTCCTGGAGCCGTCCGCCACCGGCCACGACGTTCGCGCCGTGCTGCTGGGCGTCCTCGATCAGCCGGTCGTAGCGGGCGATGCTGGACTCCAGGTGGACCGGTCCCATCGTGACCTCGGGATCCAGCGGGGACCCCAGCACCGTGTCCGTCGCCCGCTGCGCGAGCAGGGGGGCGAGCTCGTCCGCGCACGACGCCGCCACCAGCACCTTGCCGGCGGCGCTGCACACCTGGCCGGCGTTCCAGAACGCCGCGTTCGAGATCGCCGCCGAGGCGACGTCGAGGTCGGCATCGCCGAGGACCACGATGGGCGAGTTTCCGCCCAGTTCCAGCAGGAGCTTCTTGTCCCAGGCCGATTTGGCGATGGACTGACCCGTCCCGCTGCCGCCGGTGAAGCCGACCGCGGCGATTCCCGGATGCGTCACCAGATGGCTGGCGACCGCGACCTCATTCGTGATCACCAATTGCAGCAGTTCCTGCGGGAAATCCGCGGCGAGGAGGATCTCCCGGAATTTCGCCGCGACGACGGCCGTGGTCGGAGCCGGCTTCCACACCACGGCGTTGCCGGCCGCGAGGGCCGGGCCGATGTACTCGACCGGAATGTTCACCGGGAAGTTCCACGGGGTGATGACGGCCCACACACCGAGGCCCTCGCGGCGTACGATCGCCCGCTTGTTCGCGTCCTGCACGTGCGGCGTCTCCCCGCCCAGGGCGAGGACGGTCTCCGCGGCCATCTCCAGCCCGCGAACCGCGAAGAGTATCTCGCCCTGCGCCTCGGCGATCGGCTTGCCGTGCTCGGTGGAGAGCACCTCGGCGAGTTCCTCGTGCTTGGCGAGCAGCGCCTGGGCGGCTGAGCGGCACCATTCGGCGCGGGTGGCGGGCCGTGCGGTGCGGGTCTTCTGGAAGGCCTTTCCCGCGCTGGCGACGGCGGCGTCCACATCGTGAATCGACGCCGCCGCCAGATTGGTGAACGGCCGCCCTTCGGCGGGGTTGATCGCGGGGTACTGCGTGTCGCTTTCGCTCCACGACCCGTCGATCCAGGACGCGAAGGAGTCGGCGCCCGAAGGCGAGGTCAGTGTCATGATGATCCCTTCCTGCCGGTGAAGCTCAGGTCCGCGAGTACCGCCTCCTGGTCCTGTCCCAGGGCCGGCGCCGGAGCCGGGTCCGGCGGAGCGTAGCCGCGCATCGTGAACGGGAATCCCTTGCGGCGGGAGCCGCGGTCGCCCAGGAAGACCCGCCGCTCACCGAACCGTGGTTCGCGTCCGCGTTCGGCCGCCGAGAGCACCGGCGCGGCGGCCACTCCCGCCTCGGTCAGTGCGCGGACGCACTCCTCCCGGGAACGGGCGCGGGTCCACGACCCGATCAGCTCGTCCACGAGATCCTCGTGCTCCCACCACCACTCCTCGGACCTCCCCGCCAGTTCGCCGGGCGCGACGAGGTCCGCCAGCGCGTCCCGTTCGGCCTGGCCGTGGCACGCGACCGCGACCCATTGGCCGTCGCCCGCGCAGGGGTAGACGTCGTGCGGGGTGCCGGCGGGGCGCCGGTTGCCGGTGGGCGCGGGGAGCACGCCCGTCGCCGCGTGCTCGGCGATCCGGTCGGCGAGCGTCCAGCTGATGAGCTCGCGCTGGGAGACGTCCAGGTGGACGCCGCGGACGCCGCGCTCCAGGCAGTACGCGACGAGCGCGGCGCCGAACAGGGACGCCGCCTGATCGGGGTAGTTGACCTCGCCGGACGACCACATCGGCCCGCCGTCCGGGTATCCCGTCACGGAGGCCAGCCCGGACAGGAGGTCGAGCGTCGACCCGTACGACCTGCGGCCCGCCTCGGGGCCGTCCTGCCCCTGGCTGGACAGGGACAGGTAGACCAGCCGCGGGTTGACGGCGCGCAGCGTCTCGAAGTCGGCGCCGAGCCGCTTGGTCACGCCCACGGTGAAGTTCTCGATCACGACGTCCGCGCGGGCGGCCAGCCGGTGCAGCGTCTCGCGACCGGCCCCGGTCTTGAGGTCCAGGACCACGCCCAGCTTGCCCGCGTTGTTGGACTCGAACATGGGCGAGACGTCCGTGTCCGGGGCCTGGCCCGCCACCGGCCAGTGCCGGAACGGGTCCGGATGGCTCGCCGACTCGACCTTGATCACCGTGGCGCCGTAGTCGGCGAGGAGCCGTCCGGTGGCCGCGCCCGCCGTGATCGTCCCGAGGTCGAGCACGGTCACGCCCGCGAGCGGCGCGTCCGCTCCGTTCCGGGGGGTGAGGGGGGCCGTCCCGCCGCATGCGACCGGGTCGGTGTGGGGGGTCGTCCCCTCGTGAAGGGCCGGAGCGGACGTGCAGCGCACCGGCGCCTGCCGCCTGGGATGCTCCCATTCCTGCGCCGCGGCCGGGGCGCCGTCGCCGAGTGCCGGGGGCGGGCCGGCGCGCCACGGCAGGCCCGCGGCGTGGGCCGGAGGGCCGACGGGCGCGGACGTCCGCCCGTCCTGCCGGGGGCCGCGGAAGAAGCCGCGCGAGCGGTACTGCCCGTCGGCGCGCAGGTCGCCCAGGTCGGCGCTGAAGCCGACGGCGAGCCCCAGCGCCTGGGCGCGCTCGTAGATCGTCCGCTTGGGCAGGCGGGCCGCCCACCTCTCGATCACCGGCCACCACCGCTCCGGATCGGCCGGTACCGCCGGCGCCGACCCGTTGACGAGCTCGATCAGCAGATCCCACTGCTCGGGCGCGAAGATGACGCCGGCCCAGCCGTCGGCCGCGCGGACGATCCGCCACTGCCCCGCGGTGGCCCCCGTGCGCGTCGGCGCGGTGCCGGCGACGGCGCTCTCGATGTCGCTCTTCCAGTCGATGTACGCCGCGACGTCGCATAGGGCGACATCGACGACGTCGCCCTGACCGGCGCGGGCGCGACGGCTGAGCGCGAGCATGCCGCCGAGGAGGCCCGCGAAGGCGGCGGCGTGCGCCGCCTGCTCCCCACCGAGACTCAGTGGAGGACGGTCTGGCTCGCCGATCATTGAGGCGAGGCCGCCGTAGCACTCGGCGAGCAGGCTGTCGCCCGGGTGGTCGGAGCGCGGGTCGTCGAGGCCCGCCGCCGTGATGCTCACGGCGACGAGGCCCGGCCAGGCGTCGCGGATCTCCGGCGCGGTCAGTCCGGCGGCCCGGGCCCGGTCGGGGCCGAGGCCGGTGAGCAGGAGATCGGCACGGTCCAGCAGATGGTGCAGCGCCGTCCGGCCGTCGGGCGTGTCCAGGTCGGCGACGACGCTGCGCTTGTCCGCGTCGAGGCTGGAGAAGGCGAAGCCGACGCCGTGCTCGTCCAGGGGAGCTCGCGTCCGCAGGGCGTCCCCGCCGGGCGGCTCGCACAGGACCACGTCGTGTCCCAGCCCGGCCAGGAGCCGGCCGCAGACCTTCGTGGCGACGCCGCCGGACAGTTCGACGACCCGCAGCGTCCCCGGGTCGGCGGCCCGCTCCTCGTGTGGGGGTGTCATGGGCTAGCGCGCCGCTCCGGGGGCGCCCGGATCGGCGCGCTCCCACTCGAAACCGCCCTCGGGACGGGGCCACTTCAGCACCTCGGCCGCCGTCCGGCCGAGCATCCAGACCTTGTCCTCCTCGCTGAGGAAGTCGAGCGTGTACCGGACGTGGTCGAGGTTCTCCCGCCAGGTCGCCCCGCGCACCCGCGTCGTGTCCGAGGCCCACATCAGCCGCTGCGGCCCGTACGCGTCGTAGACGCGGCGCAGCGTCGGCGTCAGCGACGGATACGGGTACGGCTCGTTCGTGTAGTCGGGGATCGCCGAGTACTTCATGTAGACGTTCGGGTATTTCACGAGCGGGAAGATGTCGTCGATGTGCGCCCAGAGGTCCTGCTTGTCCGGGTCGCCGATGATCAGGCCCATGTGGTCGACGATCAGCTTGAGGTCGGGGTGCCGCTCCGCGATCCCGGCGACCTTGCGGACCTCAGGACCGTAGATCAGCAGCATCAGCGGGATGCCGAGCCGCTCCGCGGCCTCCCAGAACCACGGGAACGTGTCGACGTCCATCCAGTCGCGGCCGCGGAAGTCCGGGTAGCTCATCCGGATGCCGCGCATCCACGGGTCGTCGAACCAGCGCTCGATGCGCTCCCGGTCCGGGTCCCAGAGGTTGAACCTGCCCATCACGCCGAACCGGCCCGGGTGCTCCGCGGCCCAGGCGAGCTGCGGCGAGTTGTCGTCGCCCGCCCAGATGGCCGGGACGATCGCCACGGCGTCGATGCCGAGCTCGTCCATCCTGGGCAGGATCTGCTTCGGCGTGGACTCCGGTTTCCCGGTGTAGGTCTCGCCGATGTCCGGCCAGGGCCGGTCCGGAGTGTTGGGCAGGAACATATGGATCTGGGTGTCGAGAATGAACACGCCTACCCCTCCTGAGGTTGCCGGACGGTCGCTAAGGGTTCCGGACGGTCGCACCGGCCGGCGACGTCGTCCGTGGAATGACCGAGATGTGCCGGTACCAGAGCCGCCACGGCGTCGTCTTCCCGGACCAGGACGCGGGGCCCGGGGTCCAGTCGTCCGACTCGACCAGCGTGCGCAGCGTCGCGCGCGACTCCTCGTCGCTGCCGCCCGCCTGCTCGTAGACGGCGAGGTAGCGCGGGCAGCCGGGGTCCGGATGCTCCAGCGAGCGCCGCAGCGTGTACCTGGTCCCCCGGCTGAAGCCGCCGACGGCCGTCGCCTCCGGCATGTGGACGTTCGTGTAGAACTCGTCGAACTCGGCCAGCTCGTCGCCGCCGATGCCGGCGGGCGGCTCGATCCCGATGATGTAGATCGCGCCCGGGTTCCCCGTCGAGGGCGCGGTCTCCGCGACCTTCTCGTAGACCACGCGCCATCGATGGGTGAGCAGGTCGGGCCAGAGCGGCGGGTCGGCGGAGTAGGGGGGACGGGTGCCGCCTGGGGCGGTCGTCCCGGCGAGGTACTCGGCGACCGCCTGCTCGCTCTCGACCTCGTAGGCCGCCAGGTACGCGCCGCCGAAGTCGCCCCGACGGTCCTGGATCTGGAGGGCGTAGCGGTGCGCGACCGCGAAGCCCGGATACCTGTCGAGGACCTCGGGGACGTGCGTCTCGTCGTAGAACCGGTTGAAGCGCGCGACGTCCGCCGGGTCCGAGCCGGCGAAGTCGAGGGAGATCCAGTACAGGAAGCTGTTCGTGAAGGGTGGGTCGGCGCTCATGCCGCGGGCTCCGGGCGTTCGACGGGCTCCGGTTGTCCGGCGGGCTCTGAGCGGTCAGCGGCGAACTTGAGGATCGTCCGGTCGCTGAAGCCGGGCTCGAACACGGCCCGGACGGGCAGGTCGAAGGCGAGCTCGTCCGGCGCGACGTCCACGAGCGTGCTGATGACGGGCGGGCCCTCGTCGAGCTTGATGTAGGCCACCAGGTACGGCCTGACCCCGTCGAACGCGCTGAGGTACCGCTGGTGCATCTTGATCCAGGACCACAGCCGTCCCTTCCCGCTGACCGCGCGCCAGCTGAAGGACGCGGAGAGGCAGCGCGGGCACACCTCGCTGTCGGGGAAGCGGTACTCGCCGCACGCGTCGCAGCGCTGGAGCCGCAGCTCGTTCGCGGCCAGGCCGTCCCAGTACGGCCGGTTCTCCGGGGTGATCTCGGGCAGCAGCCGCTCGTAGTCCTCGGCGAGGCTCTCGGGGCTCACAGGGCTCTTGGGGGTCTCGACGCTCATCGGGTGGCCGCCTCGTCGTTGGTGAGGATGTGCGAGGTGACGATCGGCGACGCGCACATGTACTGCACCGTCGCGCATCCGGGCACCTGCCTGGGACCGGCCTCGCCGCGCAGCTGGCGCACCGACTCGACGTGGTGCGCCCAGCCCTGCATGTAGCTCTCGCTGGTGTGCCCGCCCGCCGTGTTCAGCGGGCGCGGGCCGTCGTGGCGGATCTTCTTCTCGTCCACCCACTGCCACGCCTCGCCGCGCGGCGCGTGGTCGAAGCCTTCGAGGGTGAACAGGATGGTCGGCGTGAAGTTGTCGTAGATCTGCAAGCAGTCGACCTCCTCCGGCGCGATGCCGGCCTGCCGGTAGAGCCGGCCCGCCACGTCCTGGCAGGCGGAGTAGAAGAAGTCCTCGGCCGTGTAGTGGTTGGTGAGGTGCGCCATGCCCGCCGTCGCGGCGACGCGCACCGGCGGCTTGCGCAGCGATCTGGCGCGCTCCATCGAGGTGACGATGAAAGCGACGGCGCCGTCGTTGATGAGGCAGTAGTCGAGGAGCCGCAGCGGCTCGGCGATGTACCGGGACGCCAGGTACTCCTCGCGGGTGAACTCGTCCTGGAAGACGGCGACCGGGTTGAGCGCGGCGTGCCGGCGGTTGTTGATCGCGAGCGGGGCCAGCGCGTCCTCGCCCGCCCCGTACATCCCCCGGTAGCGCTGGTACATCAGGCCGACGTAGGCGCCCGGCGAGGTCATGCCGTACATCTCGTCGTAGGCGGCGGTCGGGCCGCCGCCGTCGCCGCCGTACTTGACCTTCGCCGACCGCCCGTTGTTGCCGTAGACGCACGCGACCACGTCGGCCGTGCCGCTCGCGATCAGCGCGACGGCCTCCTGGAGGGCGATGCCGCTCATCCGCCCCGTCCCCTCCAGGTCGTGGACGAACCGGGGGTGCTTGAGCCCGGCCACGGTGGCCAGCCGGTCGTACCGCACGCGACAGCAGAGCAGGCCGTCGATCTCGTCCTTGTCGATCCCGCAGTCCTCGATCGCGTCCCGGAGGGCGCCGGCCGCGAGGGCGTAGGCGTCCCGGGGCCGATCCGTGGTGGCGTAGAGCGCGCGGAAGTCCGACTGCCCCACGCCCACGATGGCGATCTCAGCTTGCTCGTGCTGCATGCGTCTCTCCGGTCGGTTGGCCATTGCTCGCCCGCCCGGGTCGGGCATGGCTTCTCGGGTGCGCCGCCGCCCGGTCAGGCGGGGCGCGCGGCGGACCAGCGCCCCGCCGAGGCGGTCACGCTCCCGAGGCTCGTTCTTCTTCCAGCTTCGCGATGGCCGCCAGCGCCGCCTCCTTCGCGGCCGCAACGTGGTACCGGGCGAGCTGGGCGGCGCGGTCGGCGTCCCGGTCGGTGATCGCCGCGACCAGGTCGCGGTACTCCTGCTCGGACTGCTCCCGGCGTCCCGGAATGCTGAGCGACAACCGGCGCAGCGCGTGGATGCGCGCGTGCAACGGCGCAAGAGTGGACGTCAGCAGGGCGTTCCTCGCCCCCGCCAGCAGCAGTTCGTCGAAATGGTAGATCGAGGAGAGCTGGTCCTCATCATCGCTCTTGCCCGGCCGGGTGAGCTTGACCAGCTCCAGGACCTCGCTGTCGGTGGCGCGCTGGACGAACAGCGACGCCGCCTCGGACTCCAGCGCCGCCCGCACCTCATACAGCTGCCGGACGTCGTCGCTGCCCAGCACCGCCACCCGCACGCCCTTGCGGCCCGACGTCTCCACCAGGCCCAGCGCCTGCAAATGCAGGACCGCCTCGCGGATGGAGGTCCGGCTCACGCCGGTGAGCTCCATGAGCTCGCGTTCGGTGAGCCGGCGCCCGGGCGCCAGCGTGCCTTCGAGGATGGCCTGCCGGACCCTGCGCACGACGAGCTGCGGCACGGTCTCCGCAGGGCGGTCGATCCGCAGGTCCGGTCCGGGCTCTGACATGCCGTCTCCTCATTTTTTGTATGACGTAAGATAGTCATACGCCCACACCATGGTCAACCTCCACCGGATGTGTCGGTACGGTAGCTCTGCGGCTTTTCCACTGGTCAGCCACGATAAAGTTGCCCTTTCGGCCGAGCTTGTCCGCTTCCGGCATTGACGCGGCATAGTACGTCTGCTTTGGTACGTCATACAAACTAGCCAGACTTGGTCGGACAGGACGACCTTCTGTTCACACGTTCACGGAGCATCGCCACCCAAGGACAGCCACCGACCTCGTTCCGGGCAAGAGCTCCCATCCCACCCGCACCAATGTCTTTCTAAGGAGGAAGGATGTTGAGTCGACTGGTCGGCAAGGGGCACAGGAGACGTCCCCGGATGCTCGCGCCCATCGTGGCCTCCGCCATGGTCGTCAGCCTCGCCGCCGCATGTTCGTCAGGATCGTCGTCGGAGGGAAAGGGGGGTGGGACCGGGGGCATGCTCCGCGTGGGCGTCGTCGCCAGCACGATCTCCACCCTCGACGCCTACGCCAACCTGCGATCTCAGGACTTCTACGTACGCAACGCCACGATGTTCGAGCCGCTCGCCCACCGCACCAAGGACGGCGGCTACCAGTGGGCGCTCGCCACCGGCATCACGCACAACAAGGACAACACCGAGTGGACCGTCAAGCTCCGCCCGAACGTCAAGTTCCACGACGGGACCCCGTTCAGCGCGGACGACGTCATCGCGGTCTTCCAGCGCGTCCTCGACAAGAAGAACGCGCTCATCGAGCGCAACTACATCGACTTCATCGACCCGAAGGGCATCGAGAAGGTCGATGACCTGACGGTGAAGTTCAAGCTGACCGAGCCGTACGGGCCGTTCGAGTTCGCCGTCACCAACAGCAACCTCATCTTCTACAAGAAGGGGTCCAAGCCCGAGCAGGCGATGGGCACGGGCCCGTTCAGCCTCGTCTCGTTCAGCCCCGGACGGGAGACGCTCGTCAAGAGGTTCGACGGCTACTGGGGGCCGAAGGCCAAGCTCGACCGGGTCAAGATCATCAGCTTCAAGACCGCGGAGGCCTCGACCAACGCGCTGATCGGCCGGCAGATCGACGCCAGCTCCAACATCCTCCAGACCTCGCTGCCGACGATCGAGAAGACGCCGGGCCTGAAGGTCATGAAGAGCGACGTGAACCTGAAGGTCTCCATCGGCATGCGCGCCGACAAGCCGCCCTTCAACGACGTGCGCGTCCGGCAGGCGATGCGGCTGATCGTCGACCGCAAGCTCGCGCTCACCAACGCCTTCGACGGCCTCGGGGAGGTCGCGAACGACCACTCCGGCTTCGACAAGTGCGTGCCGGCCGTCCCCCAGCGCGTCCAGGACCTCAACCAGGCCAAGAAGCTGCTCGCGGAC
The DNA here is from genome assembly GCF_044326345.1 of Actinomadura sp. 9N215. Taxonomy (NCBI): domain Bacteria; kingdom Bacillati; phylum Actinomycetota; class Actinomycetes; order Streptosporangiales; family Thermomonosporaceae; genus Actinomadura; species Actinomadura sp. 9N215. The sequence goes on from NZ_JBIRBA010000003.1 coordinate 220,233, forward strand.
GCGGGCAAGTCGAACCTCACCATCGACCTGGAGACCGCCGCCAACAAGCCCGGCATGCTCCAGCTGGTCCAGATCCTGTCCGAGGACGCCAAAAAGATCGGCGTGACCATCAAGGTGCAGAAGATGGAGCTGGGCGCCTACCTGGAGAAGTGGGGCGACCGGACGTTCTACACCGGCTACGACACGCGCCCCTACCTGGAGGGCGTGCCCGAAATGATCAGTGGTGACGCGGTGCTCAACCACAACCACTGGAACGACTCGGAGTTCAAGTCGCTCGCCAAGAAGCTCTACGCCACGTCCGACGTGCAGGAGCAGTGCGAGATCCAGAAGCAGATGAAGAAGATCGAGTACGAGCGCGGCGCGAGCATCCTCACCGCGACGAACCCGACGGTGAGCGTGTACTCCTCCAAGGTGCACGGCCTCATCCCGGAATTCCCCTCGGGGAACCTGTACGACTTCAGCAAGACCAGCCTCGACCAGTGAGCAGGTAGGACGGTCGGCGACCGGACACGGTGAACGGGATTTGTTGCGATGGCCATAGAGACGACGACTGACAACGCGGTCAAGGCCGCCCCGCCCCCCAGCCGCTCCCGGCGAGCCGCCCTTCCGTGGCTCATCGGCCGGCGGGTGCTGATGGGCGTGGTGACCTTGTGGTGCATCTCCGTCATCGTCTTCGTGGCGACGCAGGCGATGCCCGGCGACGTCGCGCAGATCATCCTCGGACCCGGGGCGACCGCCGACCAGGTGGCCCAGCTGAATCAGAACCTGGGCCTCGACCAACCGCTGGTCAGCCAGTACTGGAACTGGCTGACCAGCGTCCTCACCGGCGACATGGGGAACTCGCTGGTCAGCGGTCAACCCGTGTCCGAGCTCCTGTCCGAGCGGATCTTCAACTCCGCGACGCTGACCGTGTTCGCGATGATCCTCATCCTGCCGCTGTCGCTCCTGGTCGGCCTGCTCGCGGCCGTCTTCCGCGACAAGCTGCTGGACCGGTCCTACCTCGGCACCTCGCTCGTCGTGACGGCGACGCCGGACTTCGTCATCGGCAGCCTCGTGGTGGCCCTGTTCGGCACCGTCGTCTTCAAGGTGCTGCCCCCGGTCTCGCTGATCCCTCCGGGCGACGCACCCTGGCAGCATCCGCGGCAGCTCGTGATGCCGCTCGCCGTCATGGTGCTCGTCGGAGTCACCTACCTGTCGCGCCTCGTGCGCGTCTCCTTCATCGACGTGCTGGAGAGCGAGTACGTGCAACTCGCGATCATCAAGGGCCTGTCGATGCGGCGGATCCTGTTCCGGCACGCGCTGCCGAACGCGCTCGCGCCCAGCATCCCGGCGGCGAGCATCATGGCCGCCTACACCATCGCGGGGTCGGTCGTGATCGAGTACCTGTTCGCGTACCCGGGCATCGGCTCGGCGCTCGTGGACGCCGTCGCCGGCCACGACCTGCCGATGGTCCAGGCCATCATCATGCTCATGGCGGCCGCGTTCTTCTGCTTCAACCAGCTCGCCGACGTGCTCGGAACCCTGAACAAGTCCCGCTGACAGACGAAGGAGCGTGCGGCCATGATCCGAACGCGACCCAGGGAGCAGGGTGTTCAGGCTCCACCGAAGAACCTCACCAGCCGCGTCCTGACCTCCCGGCAGACCCGGCTCGGGCTGATCATGCTGATCGCCATGATCCTCTTCGCGATCCTCGGCCCCCTCTTCGCGCCACACTCGCCGACCGCGGTCATCGCGAAGCCGTACGCGTCGCCCGGCGACGGCCTGTTGCTCGGCGCCGACTCGCTGGGCAGGGACATCGTCTCCCGCATCCTCAGCGGCGGGGCCAACCTGACCTGGATGGGCATCGCCGCCACGTTCGGCGGCGTGACGCTCGGCACCACCATCGGGCTGGTCGCGGCCTTCGCGGGCGGGATCGTCGACACGATCCTCATGCGGATCATCGACGTGCTGCTGACGTTCCCGACGGTCATCATGGCGATCCTGTTCATCTCGATGGTCGGGCCGAGCCGGTTGATCCTGGTGATCCTGGTGGCGGTCGGCCTCACGCCCGGGATGGCGCGCGTGATGCGCGGCGCGGCGCGTCCGGTGATGCGGCGCGAGCACGTCATGTGGGCGCGGACGATCGGGCTCTCGTCCCGCCACATCCTCATGCGGGAGGTGCTGCCGAGCGTGACGTCCCCGCTCATGGTGGAGATCGGGCTCAGGCTCATGTGGTCGGTCGTCGGCCTCGCCTCGCTCAGCTTCCTCGGCTTCGGCGTCCAGCCGCCCGCCTCCGACTGGGGGCTCATGGTCAGCGAGAACAAGGACGGCCTCGCCATCCAGCCGCTCGCCGTCCTCATTCCCGCCGCCTGCGTCGCCCTGTTCACCATCGGGGGCAATCTCTTCGCCGAAGGCGCCGCGCGCGTGATCGGCCGCACCGAAGGGGCTCGTTCATGAAGGCGGTCGAAGTCACCGGGCTTACCGTTGCGCTCGACGACGGCAGTGTGATCGTCGACGACGTGTCGTTCAGTCTGGAGAGCGGCCAGGTCATGGGGCTCGTCGGCGAGTCGGGCTCGGGGAAGAGCACGGTGTCGCTCGCGCTGCTCGGCTTCGCCAAGAAGGGCGCGAACATCACCGGCGGGAAGGTCGTGGTGGGCGGCGTCGACCTGCTCGCGCTCGCGCCGAACGACCTGCGCGAAGCGCGCAAGAAGCTCATCGGCTTCGTGCCCCAGGACCCCGCGACAGCGCTCAACCCGGCGATGCGGATCGGCACCCAGCTGAACGAAGGACTGCTCGGCAACAAGAAGGACAACCTGCCGAGGATCCGCGAAGTCCTTGAGACCGTCGGCCTGCCCTCGGACGACGCGTTCCTGCGGCGTCACCCCCAGGAGCTCTCGGGCGGCCAGCAGCAGCGCGTGGCGATCGCGATGGCCGTGGCGAAGGGGCCGGAACTGATCGTCTTCGACGAGCCCACGACCGGCCTGGACGTCTCCACCCAGGCGAGGGTCCTGGAGATGGTCGCCCGGCTCTGCGCGGACAACGGCATGGCCGCCGTGTTCGTCTCGCACGACCTCGCGGTCGTCGGCGCCGTCGGCGACCTGGTGACCGTGATGTACGCCGGGCAGATCCTGGAGACCGGGTCGCGCGAGGAGGTCCTGCACTCCGCCGCGCACCCCTACTCCATCGCGCTGCTCGAATCGGTGCCGTCGACGCGCCAGCGGCTGCCGCTCGTCTCCATCCCCGGCCGGGCGCCCGCGCCGGGAGCCGAGTTCGAGGGCTGCGTGTTCGCCGACCGCTGCGCGTTCGCCGAGGACCGCTGCCGCGACTCCGCGCCCGCACTGGTCACCACGCCCGCGGGCGGGGCGGCGCGCTGCGTGCGCGTCGAGCACGTCCGACAGAACCAGACGCTCCTGGTCAAGGAGCCGCTGCGAAGTGTCGAGACCAGGGCGGAGGGGGCGTCCGTCCTCAGCGTCCGGAACCTGAACGCGTCCTACGCCAGGACCCAGGTCCTGTTCGACATCGACGTCGACGTCGCGCCCGGCGAATGCCTGGCGGTCGTGGGCGAGTCGGGCAGCGGCAAGACGACCATGTCCCGCTGCCTGATCGGGCTCCACGAGGACCAGTCCGGCAGCTTCGAGATGGACGGCAAGCCGCTCCCGCCGCGGCTGCGCGACCGGACCAAGGCGGTCAAGCAGCGGATGCAGTACGTCTTCCAGAACCCGTACGGTTCGCTGAACCCCCGCGAGACCGTCGCGACCGCCGTGATGGTGCCGCTGAAGCACTTCTACGGACACCGGGGCAAGGCCGCCCGCGCCAAGGCCCAGGAGGCGCTGGAGCGCGTCGAGATCCCGTGGCGGCTCGCGGACCGCTACCCCGCCGAGCTGTCCGGCGGTCAACGCCAGCGGGTGGCCATCGCCCGCGCCCTCGCCTGCGACCCGACGCTGCTGATCTGCGACGAGGTCACCTCGGGGCTCGACGTCTCCGTCCAGGCCTCCGTCGTCGAACTCCTCCGGAGCCTCCAGGACGACGGCCTGAGCATGATCTTCATCACCCACAACCTCGCCGTCGTCCGCAGCATCGGCGACCGCGTCGTCGTGCTGAGCCAGGGCCGCGTCGTGGAGTCGGGCCCCGTCGAGTCGGTCCTGACCGACCCGCAGAACCCCTACACCCGCGGTCTCCTGGCCGACACCCTCGAAGTCGACCGTCCCGACCCCGAAACGAGCGAGGTCCCCGGCTGAGCGGGCGCGTTCATCCGCGGTTGGCGATGCGCCAGTGCCGGGTCCGTTCGTACTGGCGGCTGATGCGGGCGAACGTCCCGCCGGTGCGCAGCAGTTCCGCGGGCGTGCCGGTCTCCACGACCTGGCCGGTGTCGAGCGAGACCACGTGGTCGGCCGCGGCGAGGGTGGCGGGACGGTGCGCGATCACGATGACCGTGCGGCCGGGGTCGTCGCCGAGGTTGGCGATGGCCTGGGTGATCGCGGCCTCGTTCTCGGGGTCGAGCGCGGAAGCGGCCTCGTCGACGAGCACGATGCGCGCGCGCTTGAGCATCGCCCGGGCGATCGCGACGCGCTGACGTTCACCGCCTGACAGCTGGGCTCCGGCCTCGCCCACGCGCGTGCGCCAGCCGCCGGGCAGGCGCTCGATCACCTCGTCGAGCCGGGCCGCGGCGGCCACGTCGCGGAGGTCGTCCCAGGTCGCGTCCGGACGAGCGAGGCGCAGGTTGTTCTCGATGGTGTCGTCGAACAGGTAGACGTCCTGGAAGACGATGGCGATCTCGTCGACCAGGGCTTCCGGGGCGAGGTCGCGGACGTCGACGCCTCCGACGCGCACCGCTCCCGCGTCCACGTCGAAGAACCGGGCGATGAGCCGGGTGACGGTCGTCTTCCCGGAGCCGGACGGCCCGACCAGCGCGGTGGTGGTGCCCGGACGACAGCGCATCGACACGTCCCGCAGCGCGGGGGCGTCGCCGCCGGGGTAGGTGAACGTGACGCGGGCGAGTTCGACGTCGGGCTCGCCGATCCCGGGCACGGGGTCGGCCGGGACCGGCAGCGCGGCGGTGGCGAGGAAGTCCTCGATACGGGTGATCTTGTTCGTCATCGCGCGCAGGGCGCCGACGAGGTCGATGAGGTTGCCGAGCGGCTGCAGGAAGCGGGCGGCCAGCACCAGCAGCGCGATCGCCTCGGCGACCGCGACGCGATCGCCGAGCATGAGCCCGGCGACCAGGGCGAGGACGGCGACGAACCCGCCCGCGATCACGCCGGTGTAGACGAAGAACGGGCGGCGCGCGCGGTCCATGCCGTCCCGGTAGGTCGCGCGGTGGTCGTCCAGCGCGGCATGCATCCGGGGCGTGCCGCCGGCGTGGCCCGCGGCGCGCAGGACGGGCTGGGCCTGACCCAGCTCGATGGCCCGGCCCGCGACGTCGGCCGACGCGCGTTCCAGCTCGATCTCGGCCTCGGCGGCGACGCGTGCGGCCCGCCGCAGCGCCCAGGACGCGGCCAGCGCAATCGCGCACAGCAGCAACGCCACCCGCCATTCGACGGCGAAAGCGATGGTCACGACCGTCGCGGGCAGCAGCGCCGAGGTGATGACCGGGTTGCCGATCACCACGGCCAGATGCGCGGCGTCGCCCACGTCGGCGGTCACTCCCCGCGCGAGGCGCGCCTTGTGCTCCGCGGTGAACCACCCGAGCGGCAGCGTGCTCACGTGGCGCATCAACCGCTTGCGCAGTTGTGCCGCGAGCGCGCCGCCCGCCGCGTACCCCACCGGGTCGGCGATGATGCTCAGCGTTCCGTAGACGACCGCACCGGTCGTGCCGAGCACGAGCCACGGTGTCGCCGCGGCGATGTCGGGCTCGGGTCGGACGACGGCGTCCAGGATCGGGACGAGCAGGCCGAGCAACAGGCCTTGCAGGACGGCCTGTGCCGCCGTGAGCGACCACAGCCGGGCCAGCAGCCGCGGGTCGGGCCACAGCCGGTAGAGGCGGCGGATCATGCGAGCACCCCTTCCTGGGCGGCCCACATCCGGGCGTACAGGCCGTCCCGCGCGAGCAGATCGTCGTGGCCGCCCCGCTCGACCAGCCGTCCGCGATCGAGCACGAGGATCTGGTCGGCGCCCGCGATCGTGTGCAGCCGGTGGGCGATCACGATCACCGTCTTGCCGACCGCCAGGGTGGCCAGCGCGTCCTGGACCGCCGCCTCGCCGTCGGGATCGAGTGCGGCGGTCGCCTCGTCCAGGACGACGATCGGCGCCCCGGACAGGATCGCCCGCGCGATCGTCAGCCGCTGGCGCTCGCCGCCGGACAGGCCGCCCCCGCCCGCGTCGAGCAGCGTGCCGTATCCGCCGGGCAGCCGCTCGATCACGTCGTGGACGTGCGCGGCGACCGCGGCCCGGCGGACGTCCGCGTCATCGGCGCCGGGACGGCCGATGCGGATGTTCTCCGCCACGCTGTCGCGCAGCAGCGCGACGTCCTGGAACACCAGCGACATCGACCTCAGCAGCTCGGCCGTCGGGATCGAGCGCACGTCGGCGCCGCCGATGCGGATCGAACCGCTCGTCACGTCGTAGAAGCGCGGCAGCAGGCTCGCGAGCGTCGTCTTGCCCGCACCGGACGGGCCCACGATCGCGGTCACCTGGCCCACCGGGCAGACGGCGCTGACGTCCTCGACCGCGAGGGTCGCACCGTCGTAGGAGAACGAGACACGGTCGAACTCGACGCCGTGACCGTCCGGCGCCTGTGGCCGTTCAGGCTCGGGCAGCGCCGGACGGGCCAGCAGCCGCTCGATGTTGTCCGCGCCCATCCGGCCCTTGCGCACACCTTGAGCTGCGGAAACGGCCGGAAGGATCGACGTCGGCAGCCCGACAGCGACGACCAGGAACGCCACCAGGTCGGCCACGGTGAGCGACCCGCCGGCGATGAAGGCCAGCCCGGCGGCCGTCACGGCGGTGAGGACCGCCATCTCCGACCCGAGCAGCCGCGTCGCCGCCGAGCTGTACCGCACCTCGGCGACCCACGCCGCGAACGCCTCGGCGTACTCGTCCACGGCGTCGTCGAAGCGGCGCAGGACGCGTCCCCCGGTGCCGAACGCCTTGACGACCTGGATGCCGTCGGCGTACTCGACGCCGGCGGCGCTGATCCGTCCCTCGGCGGCGATCAGCCGGTTCACATGGGCCGTCATTGACCGCATCGAGACGCGGTAGCAGATCCCCATCAGGCCCATGACACCCAGCACGACCAGCGCCATGGGGACGTCCACGAAGAACAGATATCCGGCCGCGACGACCATCACCGTGACCGCGCCGGTCAGCTGCCCCAGAGCGTGGGCGATGACCTCGTGCATCTCCTCCAGGTCGCCCGTCATGGCCCGCTTGACCCGTCCGGAGCCCACGGCGCGAAACCAGCCCAGCGGCAGCGCGCCGAGGTGGCGCACGATCCGCACGCGCAGGTCATGCAGGACCGCCGCGTCCGCATAGTGCCCCAGCCGAGAAGACTGGACCAGCAGCACCAGCCACAGCCCGGCACCGGCGGCCCCGACACCCACCCAGGTCCAGACTGCGGCCGCCGCCCGGTCGTCGAGCATGATCCGCGCGATCTCGGCGGCGGCGACATAGGGCACGATCCCCGACGCCGCCGACAGCGCCGACAGGACGCCGCACACGATCAGGTGCGGCCTGATGGGAGCGAAGAGCCGCGCCAGAGCCCCGGGCTTGGCGAGCCCGGCCGACTGCTCGTCGTCTGCGCGGGTCTCCGGCGCGGTGACCGCAGGTGTGTCCGTCGTCGTGCTCAAGTCTGGGGACTCCTCCCATGGACGGCCGCCGACTGCCCGACGGCACACAGAACTTAGGCATGCCTAACCTCGTCCCCCATCTTGATTCTTCAAGGCGACTTGATGTCAACTGACGACCATGAGTGATCCACTCGGCGTCTCGATCGGCAAGGCGGCGGCCCTCTACGGCCTGGCCCCATCGACGTTGCGATGGTGGGAGTCGCAACGGGTGCTCCCCGAGCCGCCGCGCGTCAACGGCCGCCGCGTCTACACCGAAACCGAACTGCGCCGCATCGGCCTCGCCTACCTGTGCTGCGTGACCGGAGCGATGTCCCTCGAACAGACATCCGTGGTGACGTCCGGCACCAGCTCGAACCAGCGCTGGAGAAGCACCGTGAAGCAACACACCGAACAGATCGAGGAGAAGATCAAAGAACTACAGCGGGCCCACGAATACCTGCTGATCCTCCTGGAATGCCCAGACGACGACATCGTCGCCGAATGCACCCACCTCGACGACGAGTTGAAGAACCACACCCCGCGCGGTTCCGTCGCGACACAGCCCCTCGTGACCGCAACCCAGTCGCTGCCACACCGCCCCTCGCCCCGCGCACGGCGTGACGAAACAAGCCCACCACGTGACGAAACCGCGACCCCGACGAGCCGCTGCGCCGTCTGCGCAAACCCACTGACCCAACCGGCAACGGGCCGACGCCGCCGCTACTGCTCCCGCGCCTGCCAACAACGCCACCACCGAGCCCAATTGCACCGAGGCGGTCAGTGAGCCGCTCGTCGGTCAGCGGCATGATGCTCACAGAACCCGATCCCCACCACCGGGTAGGACGGTTCAGACTTTGCCGCTCCCTCTGCACCCAGGGCAATTCCGCGTCTCGGTCTTGTTGTCCACGTTGTAGGTCTGTTTTCCCGACCCATTGCACATCGAGCAATCTTCGCCTTTTCCGTGCTTGCCCATGACGGGAGCTTGCACCCGCGAATTGGGGCGATCAAGCCATAACTGTGTACCGTCGTGCGTCACCGACAGGCCAAAACGTTCGCTGCCTGGCCGTCCCCACGTGGTCCAACGCCGATAAGAGGCAACGATCTCATCCCACAGATCCCGCGGGCCGATCTGCTCGACCTGCGCCGCCGCTTCCCCGGGGCGGTGGACGACCAGGGCGCGAGAATCGCCGCTGCGCGCGGTGAGCCGATAGGAGCCGTCGTCATTGTCGAATCCGCCGCCCTCCACTCCGGGCATGAATCCGGCCATGGCGATCTCGAACCCTTCCCCGGCCTCGGCGACCTCGCGTGGCGTCACCACGGCACGCGACCGCCGCTTGTCCCCCTCGACCGGCCCGGGTGGCCTGCGCTGATCGCGCAGCAGCATGAACCCGCATGGCTCACCGATCGGGCCGGTTGCCGTCCCGTCATCGGCAACGGTGAGCTTGACCAGGTGGCCCGATCTCCAGCCGGGCATCCACGGCAGCACGATCACACCGCCAGGGCGTGTCTGCTCCACCCACGCGTACGGAATGTCGGCCGCCCCGACTGTGACGTGCACCCGGTCATAGGGCGCCGCCGCCGGCCAGCCCCGTGTCCCGTCGGCGGTGATCACGCGGACACCGATCCCGGCGGACCTCAGGTTCGCCGCCGCCTGCTCGGCGACGGCGGCATCGACCTCCACGCTCACGACGGAGGCCGCACCGGCCCGGCGTGCCAGCAGAGCCGCCGTCCACCCGGTCCCCGTCCCCACCTCCAGCACCCGGTTCCCGGGGCCAGCCTCGAGGAGGTCCAGCATCGCGGCGACCAGGTGCGGGGCGGACGTCGAGCTGGTGGCGACCGCGCAGGGATCGGCGCCGGTCTGCACCCCAAGATCGATCGCGCCGTCATCGAGCTGGACGCCGATCGCGGTGTCGCTGTGCACGACCTCCCACCAGCGGTCCGGGTCGGCCGCCCGGTCGATCCACGATCTGGGATCGTCCATGACCGGACCGATGACGGCGACGTCAGGGACGAACAAGTGACGCGGCACCTCCCGCAGCAGCAGCCGCCAACGATCGCTCATCCGGGCGTCAGAACTCGCCATGAGCCTCAGCGTAGGCTCCAACCCGGACGACCACCTCCGACCTCCGTTTCCGCAGGCGGGCCGAAGCCCGTCGCCGCCGTCGGAGGACGGGCGCCGGTGCATCGCAGGGCCCACCCTGGAGGTCAGCCTGTTGGAGGACGTTGGAGCTCGCGGAGTTGCTCGGTGAACTCTCGCGTCGTCTGGATACCGCTCGCGCATCCCACGCTGAATCGGTGGTGACGGCCGAATGGGTGGGGCGGCCGTTAAGGAGTTAGCCGGCGGTGTTTGTGGCGTTTACGGGTGGGCCGTAGATTTGGGGGCCTAGGGATTGGGCGCCGTCTGCGGTGAGGGTTGTGCCGGTTATGTAGGCTGCTCGGTCGCTTAGGAGGAGGGCGATCAGGTCGCCTACCTCGGGGGCGGTGGCGAAGCGGTTCAGGGGGACCGAGGCGAGGACGCGGGCTCGGTCTTCTGGGGTCGCCCAGAGGGCGTTGCCGGCGCCTTCTGTTTCGGTTGGGCCGGGGGCTATGCAGTTCAGGCGGATGTTGTGGCGGGCCCATTCGACGGCCAGGGTGCGGGTCATGGCTACTACGCCCGCTTTGGCGGCGGCGCTGTGGACGGTGCCGGGGTGGCCCGTCCAGGCGTAGGTGGCGATGACGCTGACGATGGAGCCGGGGTGGTTGGCGTCGATGAGGCGGCGGGCCACGGCGGATGTGCAGTTCCAGGTGCCGTTGAGGACGATGTCCACCACTGCGCGCCAGCCGTTTGGTGACAGTTTTTCTGCGGGGGTCACGAAGTTTCCGGCGGCGTTGTTGACCAGGCCGTCTATTCGGCCGAAGTGGTTCATGGTGGCGTCTACGGCTGCTTCTACGGCGGCGGGATCGCGGACGTCCGTGGTGTGCGCCAGGGCGTTGCCGCCCTGGCGCTTCACCTCGGCCGCGACTTTCTCCAATGGTTCCGCGCGGCGTCCGATCACGGTCACCGACGCGCCGAGGGCGGTGAGATGGAGGGCGGTGGCCGCGCCTATGCCGGTGCCGCCTCCGGTGACCAGGTAGGCGCGGCCTGCCATTGATTCCACTGCGTTCTCCTCGGGTGCGTCGGGGACGGTCTCAGGACTTCGCGAATTCCTGGAAGCGCTTCAGGACGGCGTCGCGGTTCTTGCCCCACCATTCGGCGTCCTGCAGGAACTGCACCTCCACGTTCTGCGGGTGGGAGGGCAGCGTCTTCGCGAACTCCTTGTCCATCAGGTCGAGGGCCTTGGCGTTCGACGGGCCGTTCGGGTACTTGCTCCAGACGCTCGCCTGGATGTCGGGCCGGACGGAGAACTCCATCAGCTTGAAGGCGTTCTCCTTGTTCGGCGCGTCCTTGACGACCGACCAGGCGGCGAGCTGGAACATTCCGCCGTTCCAGGTGAAGTCGAGCGGGGCGCCCTTCTTCTTCAGTTCGCCGATGCGACCGGAGAAGATGCTGGTCGCGGCGACCTGCTTGCTGACGAGCATCTGGCCGGGCTGGGCGCCGGACGTCCACCATTGCGGCACGTTCGACTTGAGCTTGTCGAAGCTGCGGAACGCACGGTCGACGTCGATCGGGTACACCGCCCTCATGTCGACGCCGTCGCCGAGGACCGCGAACTCCATGTCAGGCGGGACGCCGTTGTCGGCGCCGCGGAGGGAACGGCGGCCGGGGAATTTGCCGGTGTCCCAGAAGTCGCCCCAGCTCGTCATCTTCTTGCCGGACCCGATCGCCGCGGTGTTCCAGGCCATGACGATCGAGAACAGGTAGTAGGTGAGCCAGTTCTTGTCCACGTAGGACGGGTCAATGCCGGGAATGTTGAGCAGCTTGTCCGGCAGCGTCTCGAAGTATTTGCGTCCGATGGGCAGGACCGTGCTGGGGCCGCCGGCGATCAGGTCCCATTCGATGTTGCCGGTCTCGACCATCGCCTTGATCTTGGCGGGGGTCGGCGGTCCGGCCACCACGACCTCGATTCCGGTCTCCTTGCTGAACGGCTCGAAGATGTACTTCTTCTCCGCCTCGACGAGCGCGCCGCCCCAGTCGGCGACGACGACCTTCTTGCTGTCGCCGCCCCCGCCGGAGCCGCCGCAGGCGCTGAGCAGCGGGGCGGCGGCGAGGCCGCCCGCGAGCAGGACGCCGCCGCGCAGCACGTCGCGGCGGGACGCCGGGTAACTCTGTGATCTTCCGATCTTCATGGGTTGTGTCCTTTTTCGGGGTGGGCGGCGGGGGTCGGGTGCCTCAGCGGAACATTCCTCGCTTGAGCAGGTTGCGGGCGATGATGATGCGCTGGATCTCGGACGTGCCTTCCCAGATGCGTTCGATCCGGGCGTTGCGGTAGGCGCGTTCGACGTACGTCTCGTTCATGTAGCCGGTGCCGCCGAAGATCTGCAGCACCCGGTCGGCGACGCGGCCGAGCGCCTCGGTGGCGAACAGTTTCGCAGCGGCCGACTTGGCGTGCACGATCTTTGGCGCAGCGCCGTTGTCGGCCGACCATGCCGCCTCGTACGTCATCAGGCGGGACGCGTGCAGATCGGTGGCGCAGTCGGCCAGCATGAACTGGATGGCCTGGTAGTCGGCGATAGGGCGGCCGAACTGGACGCGCTGTTTCGCCCATTCGGTCCCGTCGTCGATGAGCCGGGCCATCGGGCCCAGGCAGCGCGCGGCGGTCATGATTCGTCCGGCGCTGAGGGCCCCGTGGCCGAGGCTGAAGCCGCGGCCGGGCTCGCCGAGCACGTTCGTCTCCGGGACGGCGCAGTCGTCGAATACCAGTTCCGCCTGGCGGTAGCCGCGATGTCCCATTGTTTTGTGGAGTTGACCCACGCTGAACCCGGGCGTGCCCTTCTCGACGAGGAATGCGGTGATGCGGTCCTCGTCGCGGTCGGGGTGGGTGAGCGCGAAGACGATGGCGAAGTCGGCGGTGTCGCCGTGGCTGATGAACCGTTTGCGGCCGTTGATGACCCAGGAGCCGTCGCGGAGTTCCGCGCGGGTGCGGATTCCGGCCGCGTCCGATCCGGTGTCGGGTTCGGTGAGCGCGAAACACCATTGGATGTCGCCGCGGACGCAGGGGATGAGGAAGCGCTCGCGCTGTTCTTCGTTGCAGGCGCGGAGGACGCTGGGCGTGGTCGGGACGACCTCGGCGACGCCTCCGGCCGCGCGGAACAGTTCCTCGGTGACGAGGACCTGGCTGAGGACGTCCATTCCGCCGCCGCCGATGTCCTCGGGCATGCCCATCGAATTCAGGCCGATGACGACGGCCCTTTCGCGGATGCGCCGCTCGACGTCCTCGGGGAGGCCGTCGTGCTCCTCGACATAGTCCTCGTGCGGGATCAGTTCGGTCTCGGCGAACCGGCGGACCGTCTCGCGGAATTCCACGAGGTGGTCGGGAATCGCGAAGTCCATCAGTTTCCTTTCCTGCCGGGGACGACCAGCGCGTCCAGTGCGACGCAGCCGCCGGGGCGGCACAGCAGCGGGTTGACGTCGAGCTCGGCGATCTCCGGGAAGTCGGCCAGCAGCCGCCCGATCTTGATCGCCGTGTCGGCGAGCGCGTCGAGGTCGGCGGGCGGGGCGCCGCGGAGTCCGCCGAGCAGGGCGCCGATCTTCAAGCTGCGCAGCACGGCGCGGACGTCGTCGCGGCCGAACGGCCAGAGCAGACCCGCCGCGTCGTCGAGCAGTTCGGTCAGGACGCCGCCCGCGCCGATGACGACCAGCGAACCGGCCGCGTCGTTGCGGCCACCGACGATCAGCTCTACGCCCGGGTCCGCCATTCTCTCGACGAATACCTCGGTCGCCGCGGTGCGCTTCAGGATGCGGTGGACGGCGTCGCGGACCGCCTGCTCGTCGGCCAGGCCCACCTCGACGCCGCCTATGTCGGATTTGTGAGCGAGGCCCGCGGCGTGGGCCTTGCAGACCACCGGGTAGCCGATCCGGGCGGCCGCCTCGGCGGCGGCGTCGGCGTCCGCGGCGACCTCGCCGGGGGGCGACGCCACGCCGTAGACCGACAGCAGCTTCTTCGCCTCGGCCTCGGACAGCATGCCGTCCCCACCGGTCAGGATCTCGGCGGCCCGCCGGCGGACGTCCGGGTCCGTGGGCGCTCCCTGAATGGGCATCGCGCTCGCCGGCGGACGCGGCTCGCCGGCGAGCGCGATGGCGCGGAGGGCAGGGCGTGTCCCGGCGAGGAGGACGACGCCGTTCCGCCTGGCCAGGTCGGTCAGGCCGGGGACGAGGTCGGTGGTGGTCGTCACCATGACGACGGGGACGTCCAGGTCGGCGGCGGCCTCACCGGCGCCGCCGATCATCTCCGTCCAGCCGATCTCGTCCAGCGGGTCGGCGTGCGCGGGGGCGTCGCCGGCGAACGCGACGACGTCGACGGCCGGGCATTCGCCGATCGCGCGGGCGGCGGCGCGGTACACGTCCTGGTCGCCCCAGGCGTTCGCGCCCAGGTCGAGCGGGTTGTGCACCGACATGTACGGGGGCAGGACGGCGGCCAGCGCGGACTCTGCGGCGGCGTCCAGCTCGGCGAGCGGCACGCCGGCGTCGTCGGCGAGGTCGGCGATCAGGCCGCATTCGCCGCCCGAGCTGGCGAAGAACCCGACGGAGCCGCCGCGCGGCCTGCGCGGGGCGGCCAGCAGCGTGGCGAGCGCGATCAGCTCGTCCAGGTCGTGGACGCGGTGCACGCCGGTCTGCCGGAACAGCGCGTCGTAGGACGCGTCCCGTCCGGCGAGCGTGCCGGTGTGCGCGACCGTCGCGGCCTCGCCGACCGCCGACCGGCCCATCTTCAGCACGACCACGGACACGTCGAGCGCCGCGGCCCGCTCCGCCAGCGCGCGGAACCTCGGCGGGTCGGCCAGGCCCTCCATGACCAGGCAGACGACCTTCACGCCGGGGTCGGTGAGGAAGTACGCCAGGCAGTCGGCCAGATCGCAGACGGCCTGGTTCCCGGCCGACACCCCGTAGGCGACGGCGGGCAGGCGGCCGGACAGCATCGTCGTCAGGGCCATGTTGCCGCTCTGCGCGGCCAGGGCGACGACCCCGTCGGCGTCCGCGTGGACGTACGGCATCTCGATGCCCCAGAGCGCGGCGTGGCCCCGGTAGCTGGCGAAACCCAGGCAGTTCGGCCCGATCAGCGGGAGCCTGTCGCCCGCGGCGGCGACGAGCTCGTCCTGGCGGCGGCGGCCCTCGGCGTCCCGCTCGGCGAACCCGGCGCCGAACACGACCATGCCGCCCGCGCCGAGCCCGGCCGCCTCCGCCGCCAGCGCCGGGACGCCGGGCGCCGGGATCGCGGCGGCGACCGCGTCCGGCACCTCGGGCAGGTCGCTCAGCGACGGGTACGCGCGCACCCCGCCGACCTCGGTGTGGGTCGGGTGGACGGCGTACAGCCGTCCGGTGAAACCGACGCCGCGCATGTTCCGCAGCGTCCGCAGCCCGTACCCGCCCTTCGGGGACGCGCCGACGACCGCGACGCTCGCCGGACGGAACAGCCGGTCGAGCCGGTGCCCTTCCGGCGTCCGGGCGGAGGCGGCCTGGGTGGTGGTCATCATCGCCCCACGAAGACGGGGCTGCGCTTCTCGATCGCGGCGGCGAGGCCCTCGGCCTTGTCCTCGGTGGGGACGCAGATCCGGGCGCCGCGCTGCTCGTTCCGCAGCGCCTCCTCGATGGACAGCGTGTGGCCCGCGCGGATGTTCCGCTTCGCCTCGCCGATCGCGATGGTCGGCCCGGCGGCGAAGATCCGCGCCTGCTCCAGCGCGCGTTCCATGAGCGTCCCCGGCGGGACGACCTCGGAGACCACGCCGATGCGGAGCGCCTCGTCCGCGTCGATGATCCGGCCGGTGTAGATCAGCTCGGACGCGCGGGCCTCCCCGACGACGCGGGGCAGCAGGAAGGAGCCGCCCGCGTCGGGGCAGATGCCGCGCTGCGCGTACACCTGGCCGAACCGGGCGGCCGTCGACCCGAACCGCATGTCGGCGGTGAGCGCGATGTCGAACCCGGACCCGGCCGCGACGCCGTTCACCGCCGCGATCACCGGGATCGGCAGCCAGTAGAGCCGCGCGATCGTGCGGTGCATCTTCGCCGGCCACGACTCCTCGTCCGCGTCGGCGCGCGCGGCCCACTCCTTGACGTCCGCGCCGGAGCAGAAGCCGCGCCCCGCACCGGTGATCACCATGGCGCGGACGTCCGGCTCCTTGCCCGCCCGCATGATGACGCGGTCCAGCTCGTCGATGTCGGTGTTGGAGATCGCGTTGAGCCGTTCGGGCCGGTTCAGGGTGAGCACACCGACGTCGCCGTCCATGTGCCAGGTGCAGCACTTGAGTGCCGGGAGTTCCATCGCTTCCCTTCCGTGCGGATCCGTGCGGATCGGAGGCATGACGAACCGAGGTCGTGGCGGGAGGCTGTGTCCAGGTCCAGTTGTGCGGGTCAGGCCACGTGGGCCAGGAAGCGGCAGTCGGCCGCGCCCCAGCTCAGCCAGTGCGACGAGCCCTCGGTGTAGTCGGCCCGCGCCTCGGACGGCACCACCACCTGCAGCTCGGCGCCCTCGGCGGTGCGCAGGTGCACCTCGATCTGCGGGCCGAGGTAGACGTGCGCGGCGACGGTGCACGCCACGGCGTTGCGTTCGGCGGCGTCCGGCTTGTCCGCGCCGATCCGGACCCGCTCGGGACGGATCATGAACTCGCCCGCGGGATCCGCCGCGACGTCGTTGGCCTTGTCGACCATGATCCGTCCGGCGAGCCCCTCGACCTCCACGACGGTGTGCCGGGCGTCGCCGTCCACCCGCCTGGCGGGCAGGCAGATCGACTGGCCGAGGAACTTCGCGACGAACGAGTTGACGGGTTCCTCGTACAGCTCGTCCGGCGGCGCGGTCTGCTGCAGGACGCCCCGGTGCATGACCCCGATCCGGTCGGAGAGGGCCAGGGCCTCGTCCTGGTCGTGGGTGACGTACAGGACGGTCGCGCCGATCCGCCGCTGGAGGTTCTTCAGCTCCAGACGCATGTGGTCGCGCAGGTTGCGGTCGAGGGCGCCGAGCGGCTCGTCCATCAGCAGCACGCTGGGGTCGAAGACGAACGCGCGGGCGAGCGCGACGCGCTGCTGCTGCCCGCCGGACAGCTGCCGCGGGTAGCGGTCGCGGTACTCGGCGAGCTGCGTCATCGCCAGCACCCGGTCGATCTCGCGCTGCGCGTCCGGCTTCTTCATCCGGCGCATCCGCAGCGGGAACGCGATGTTCTGCGCCACGGTCATGTGCGGGAACAGCGCGTAGTTCTGGAACACCAGGCCGATGTTCCGCTTTTCCGGAACGTCGTCGGTGACGGCGCGTCCGGCCAGGTAGACCTCACCGGCGGTGGCCGCTTCGAGGCCCGCGAGGATGCGCAGGCTGGTCGTCTTCCCGGAGCCGCTCGGGCCGAGCAGCGTGACGAACTCGCCCTTCGCGACCGCGAGGTTGAAGTCGTGGACGGCGGGCGCGTCGCCGTACCACTTGTGGATGCCGTCGAAGACGACCTGCCCGGCCTTCGCGGGATCGGCGTCGTCCCGTCCGGCGGGCCCCTTGGCGGGACGTTCGTCGGCCGCGGGGGCGGCGCGGCCCTGATCGGTCATCGGCGCTTGCTCGGTCATCGGCGCTCCCGCCGTTCACGAAGGGTCTTGATCAGCTCGGACAGGAGGAACAGCCCGACGCACACGGCGATGAGGATCGTGCCCGCGACCGCGAGCGTGGGCGTGAGGTCGTAGCGGACGCTGTCCCACAGCTTGCGCGGGAGCGTCACGGAGCCGCTGCCGGACACGAAGAGGATGATCACCGCTTCGTCGAAGGCGATCACGAACGCGAACAGCGCGCCCGCCGAGATCGCCGAGGTCAGCGACGGCAGCGTGATCCGCAGCAGGGTCCGGGTCATGCCGGCGCCGAGCGTCCGGGCGGCGTTCTCCAGCTCGGGGTCGAACTGCTGCAGCGCGTTCGACACCGCGACGAGGACGTACGGGATGCCCATCACGGAGTACGCGACGGAGATCAGCTGCCAGTGCCCGATCACCTTCAGGTCGGCGAAGGTGAAGTAGTAGCTCATCGCCAGCACGATGATCGGGATCAGCAGCGGCGAGTAGAGCAGCGCGAAGACGAAGCCCTTCCCGCGGGCGTTGCTGCGGGCGAGACCCCACGCGGCGACCGTGCCGACGACCGTCGCGATCAGCGCGGCCAGCAGCGCGATCTTCGCGCTGAGCAGGGAAGCGTCCACCCACGCGGAGTCGGCGAAGAACTTCCGGTAGTGGGTCAGCGACCAGCCTTCGAGCGGGAAGGACAGGTAGTCGACGCTGTTGAACGACTCCAGGACGACGATCACGATCGGCGTCACGAGGAAGCCGAGGACCAGCGCGACCATGATCCGCAGGCCCCAGCCCAGCGCCCGTTCGACGGGCGTCGCGGGCGATCGCCTGCCGCGCCGGCGGGAGCCGGGCGGGGGCGCCGGCCTGGTGGCCGCCTCGCCGCCGCCGTTCCGCGGCGCGGTCATGTCCACGGTGCTCACAGCGCCACCAGGCCCTTCACCTTGGTCAGCCGCCGCACGATCATCGTCAGCGCGGTGGCGACCACCAGCAGGATCGTCGCGAGCGTCGCGGCCATCCCCCAGTCGAAGTTGACCTGGACGGCCTCCGCGATGACCACGGCGATCGTGCTCTGCTTCGGCCCGCCGACCAGCGCCGGCGTGACGTAGAAGCCGAGCGCGATGACGAACACGAGCATCCCGCTGCTGACGATGGCCGGCACCGCCAGCGGCAGGTACACGTGCGCGAAGGCGCGGACCGGCCCGGCGCCGAGCGAGCGCGCGGCGGGCGGCAGCGAGGAGTCGATCTGGTCGAGCGTCCCCTTGATGATGAGAATGGGGAACGGCAGCAGAATATGCGTCATCGCGATGATCACGGCGCTCTCACTGTAGAGCATTCCCTGCGAGTCGCCGGTGATCGGTTCCAGGATCTTGGTCACCAGCCCGTTGTCGCCGAGCAGGACGATCCAGGAGAAGGAGCGCACGAGAATGCTCGTCCAGAACGGGACGACGACGAGTAGCACGAGGAAACGCGCTTTGCGTTTCGACGTCCGGGCCAGGAAATAGGCCACCGGAAAGCCGAGTACGACGGTCAGCACGGCCACTTCGGCGGACAGCCGGACGGTTATCACCAGGACGTCCCAGATGGCGTCGTCGGTGAACGCCTTGCGGAAGTTCCCGAAGCCCGGCTTCGGCTCGGTGAAGCTCTTGAGCAGCATCGCGCCGACCGGATAGGCGTACACGATCGCCATGAAGGCGACCGGCAGGCCGAGCGCCATGGTGACGAAGTCGAGCCGCCGTGGCCGCCGCCGTCCAGGCGGGGGCGCGACGGGGACGTCACCGGCCGGTGGCAGCCTCGTCGCGGAGGTACTCGCCGTCACGATCCACCATCCCTCCGTTGCCGCATGTCGACACAGTCAACGGTTACGGCCCGCCATATGTCATGAGGGCCGGGTCACAAAACTCGCTGAGGGCGCCTGTGTGGGCGACACAGTCCGCCGCCTTCCGGATGGCCCACCTCGGCGACCATGCCGTTGACGTGGGATGAAATAGCGTGATACATCTCCACAACTTGGGTCAGGCGCGTCCGGAAGATCGCTCCTGGCCACCGGGCTGGGGGTGATCATGGCACCATCCGACACGTCCGCCGCCGTCGCCGGGTCGCCGGCGACCGTGGCCCGAAAACTCGAATCCGCGTCCACGGCACTCGCGAACGAATTCGTCCGGCAGTACGTCTCGGCCGCCGAATCCGGATCCGTCGACCGGCAGGCGCCCGTCGAGGCGTTCGACATGGCGGTGAACGTCATCGGCGTGTGCGCGTCCGGCCTCTCCGGGGACGGGCCGATCGGCGAGCTGCCGTCCGCGCGCGGCTCGCGCGTCGCGCTCCAGGGCCGGTCCGTGGTGGAGGCGGTCGAGTGGCTGCGGCTGCTGGAACGGGTCGTCACCGACCACGTCCTGGCGCACGCGGGCACGGGCCCCGACGGGATCTCGATGGACGACGTCCGCACGATCCTCGGACGCCTCTCCGAGCTGTTCGACGTGCTCTGCACCCGCGAGCTGGAGTCGTTCACCACCACCTACAACGAGCTGGCGGGCTGGCAGGCCCGGGTCAGCACCGACCTGCTGAGCTGCCTGATCGCCGGGCCCGCGGTCGACGCGAGCACGGTGAACGACCAGGCCAGGATGCTGAACATCAACCCGCACCAGCCGTTCCGCGCGGTCGCGGCCTACCACGAGCCGGCGCCGACGGCGCAGCAGTGGGCGCGGGTCCGCCGCCGGGTCATGGAGGTGCTGTGGCGGCACGACCCGCGCCGCGAGATCCTCCTGCGGGAGCGGCGCGGCGTGCTGCTCGCGCTGGTGCCGCTGGACCGTCCGGGCCCCGGCCTCGTCCCGCTGCTGACCGAGATGCTGGACGGCGAGCCGGGCCGGTCGCTGTTCGTGTCGGCGGGCGAGCCGGGCAAGTCGCTGTCGGCGGCCGGGCACAGCTGCAGGCAGGCGCTGTCCGCGCTGGAGATCAGCATCTACCGCGATCAGCGCGGCCAGGTCACCCAGTGCACGGACGTGATCCTCGAAGTGCTCCTCGCGCACAACCGGTGGGTGTCGAACCGGCTGATCGAGACCCGCATCGGGCAGCTCGTCGAGAAACCGCATCTGCTGGACACGCTCCGCGTCTACATCACGTGCGATATGGCGCTGCAGCGGACGGCGGAGGAACTCCTCGTCCATCCGAACACGGTCGCCTACCGTTTGCGGCAGATCGCCACGCTGACCGGACGGGATATGCGCCGCATCACCGACATCGGCGATCTCAATGTCGCGCTGATGGCCTACGACGCGATCCAGATGCGCCGCGACCGCGAAGAGGCCAGGACCGATCTTCGCGCGCGGTTGTTCGCCTGACTCGCGGCGCGCTTGATGGCCCGCCATGGCCGCCATGTGCCGGGCACATAATGACCGCCCGATTTCTTTGGTGACTCAGCCTCAACCCATTCCGGACGGATGATTCTAAGCTTCGATCCAATCGCCCTAAGACTGGTTTTGAGCGGAGCGACATGGACCATCGTGCGGACACCTACATCGACGGGAAGTGGGTCGAGAACCACGGCGAGGACGTCATCGCCGTCATCGACCCCTCGACCGGGCAGTGCGTCGCCACGGTCCGCGAGTCGGCGACCGAGGACATGGACCGGGCCGTCGAGGCCGCGGCCCGCGCCCGTCCCGTCATGCGCGCCATGCCGCCCGAGGAGCGCGCCGCGCTCCTGGAACGCGTCGCGGACCAGCTGGAGACCCGGCTCGACGAGCTCGCGGAGCTGATCTCCAGCGAGATGGGCATGCCGCGCAAGCACTGCGGCAACTACCAGGTGCGCACCGCGATCGGAACGTTCCGGAACACGGCGCGGGCCGTCGCCGACGTGGACTTCTCCGCGCCGCTCTCCGGCTCGGCGCCCGGCGGCCGCTCGACCGTCCTGCGCGAACCGATCGGCGTGGTCGCCGCGATGACGCCGTGGAACTTCCCGGTGCTCCAGACCGCCGCGAAGATCGGCCCGGCGCTCGCCGCCGGATGCCCGGTCGTGCTGAAGCCGAGCGAGGTCGCGCCGCTGGACGCGTTCATCCTGGCGGAGGCGTTCGACGCGGCGGGCGCGCCGCCCGGCTCGTTCAACGTGCTGTTCGGCAACGGGCTGCACGTCGGCGAGTACCTGGCCCGCCACCCCGGCACCGCGATGGTGTCGCTGACCGGCTCGACCCGCGCGGGCCGCCGCGTCGCCGAGGTCGCCGCCGCGTCGATCAAGCGGGTGACGCTGGAGCTCGGCGGCAAGTCCGCCGCGGTCGTGCTCCCGGACGGCGACCTCGAAGCGGCCGTCGAGCGCGTTGTGCGGACCGTCATGATCAACACCGGGCAGACGTGCACCGCGCTGACCCGGCTGCTCGTCCCGTTCCAGTCGCTGCCGGAGGTGGAGCAGCTGGTGGCGGCGGCGATGGCGACGTACAGGATCGGCCCGTCCGGCGACCCGGACGCCGACGTCGGCCCCCTCGCCAGCTGGAACCAGAAGCACCGGGTGACCGAGCACACCGAGCGCGCCCTCGTCGACGGCGCCCGCACGATCTGGTCCTACCCGGACGCCGAGCTGCCCCGGGACGGCTACTTCTTCTCCCCCACCGCGTTCACGGTGAACGACCCGCGCATCGCGCTCGCCCAGCAGGAGGTCTTCGGCCCGGTGCTCGCGGTGATCCCGTACGTGGACGAGGACGAGGCCGTGTCGATCGCCAACGGCACCCCGTACGGGCTGGCGGGCGCGGTCTGGTCGGCGGACGAGGAGCACGCGCTGCGGTTCGCGGAGCGGATGGAGGCGGGCAGCATCGAGATCAACGGCGCGCCGTTCAATGGGCTCGCCCCGTTCGGCGGCTTCAAGCAGTCCGGGTACGGCCGGGAGCTGGGCGCGTTCGGGATCACCCAGTTCACGGAGCTGAAGGCCATCCAGCGCCACACCGCGAGTTCCCGATGAGCCGTACGGGCGGTGACCTGGTCGTCGAGGCGTTGCGGGCGCTCGGCGTGGAGACGCTGTTCGGCGTGGCGAGCGTGCACAACCTGCCGATCCTGGACGCGGCCCGCCGCGACGGCGGCATCAGGGTCGTGAACGTGCGGCACGAGCAGGCGGCCGTCCACGCGGCGGACGGCTACGCCCGCGCCACCGGACGGCTCGGCGTGGCCCTCGCGTCGACCGGGCCCGGCACGGCCAACACGATGGGCGGCCTGTTCGAGGCGCAGTTCGCGGGCTCCCGCGTGCTGGTCATCACGGGCCAGGTGGAGAGCCGTTTCCTGGGCCGGTCCAAGGGCTACCTGCACGAGGCGGAGCAGCAGCTCACCATGCTGCGGACGCTGACCCGCGAGTCGTGGTCGGTGCGCCGCGCCGAGGACATCGCCGAGATCGTCGTGGCAGCCGGTCGCGAGACGGGCCGCGGATGGCCGCGTCCGACGGCCGTGGAGATCCCGATCGACCTCCAGTACGCGCTGGTCCCCGCGTCGCTGCGGGTACCGGAGCCCGCTCCGCTGCCGAAGGCGGTCCCGCCCGACGACCGGGTGCGCGCGGCCGCCGACCTCCTCGCGGACGCCCGCCGTCCGCTGATCTGGGCGGGCGGCGGCGTGCTCAGCGCGGGCGCCTGGCCCGAGCTGCGCCGCCTGGTCGAGCGCCTGGAGATCCCCGTCGTCACCTCGGTGCAGGGACGCGGCGCGCTGCCCGAAGACCATCCGCTGTGCCTCGGCGCGCTCGCCACGACGCCGCCGCTGCGCGAGGTCGTGGAGGACGCCGACGTCGTCCTCGCCGTGGGTGCGCGCTTCCAGCAGTTCGCGACCGACGCGTGGCGGCTGCGGCTCACCGACCGGTTGATCCACGCCGACGCCGACACGAGCGTGTTCGGCCGCACGTATCCGCCCGCCGTCGCGCTGCACAGCGATGCGGCCGAGGCGTTGCGCGCCCTGGACGAGCATGTGTCCACGACCGCCGCCACCGGGGAGTGGGCCGTGTCCGCCCGCAAGGCCGCGGCCGAGGCGCGCGAGAACTCCCTCGAATCCCTCGGTTCGGACCATCGCGCGATCGTCGCGGCGATCCGCCGGTCGCTGCCGAGGGCGGGCGTGGTCGTCCGCGACTCGACCGTCCCCGCGTACGCGTGGGGCGACCGGCTGCTGCCGATCTTGGAGCCGCGGACGTCGCTGCATCCGGCGTCCGCCGCGATCGGCCCCGGGCTGCCGCTCGGGATCGGCGCCGCGATCGGCAGCGGGCAGCGCACGGTGGTGATCCACGGCGACGGCGGCATCATGCTGTCGATCGGCGAGCTGTCGACGCTCGCGCAGGCGGGCGCGCCGGTCACGGTCTGCGTGTTCAACGACGGCGGGTACGGGGTGCTGCGCGACGTCCAGCGCGCGACGTTCGACGGCGCCCGCAACGACGTCGACCTGCACACGCCCGACTTCACGGCGCTGGCCGCCGCGATGGGCGTGCCCGGCGAGAAGGTGGCGGACGTCGCCGCCTTCGACCGCGCGTTCGCCCGCTCGGTCGAGGAGACCGGGCCGTATCTGATCGAGATCGACCTGACGGCGCTGGCCCCGATGAAGCGCCGCGCGGGACGCCAGCAGCTGCTGGGCTGATCAAGTCCGCCACGTCCGATGGTGAGAGGAGCGTGCCCTGATGACCGTCCATAATGGATGGTACAGTTCGCAACATGGCGCTCAACCTCTCGTCCAGCTCCTACCTTGTGCTGGGGCTGATCGGCCTGCGCGGACCGAGCTCGTCGTACCAGCTCAAGCGGGCCGTCGAGCGCTCCATCGGCTACTTCTGGCCGTTCCCGCACAGCCAGCTCTACGTGGAGCCGCGGCGGCTGGCGGAGGCCGGGCTGCTGGAGGAGTCCGCCGAGACCGGTGGGCGCCGCCGCCGGACGTACTCGCTGACCCCGCGCGGCCGCGAGGTGCTGCGCGAATGGCTCGGCGAGCCGGAGACCGAGGTCTTCCAGGTCCGCAACGAGGCCGAGCTGAAGCTGTTCTTCAGCGAGCTCGGCGACGACGGGACGGTCGAGCGCCTCGCGGCGGCGCAGGTCCGCTACCACCAGGGCCGGCTGGACGAGTTCCAGAAGATGCTGGAGCGGCTGGTCGCCGTCCCCGACCTGGAGAAGCGGGTGGCGCCGCTCGTCCTCGGCGTACGGATCGAAGAGGCGTGCCTGTCGTTCTGGCAGGACGTCCGCGAGTCGGGCGTGCGCGGCGCGCTGGGCCGCACGCAGCTTCCCGGTGGCCAGGAGGGGCGCCACCGGGATTGACCACTCCACGGCGCCCGAGGCGGGCGAGAAGAAGGGGACCCACATGGTGATCGCCGACGTCGCCGGCCGAGGACGCGGGCTGCGCTGCCGGGGCCCGCGCCAGGAGACGCTCCTGCGGATGCTGGAGAACACCCTCACGCACGCGGAGCGGCCGGACGACCTCATCGTGTACGCGGGCCTGGCGAAGGCCGCCCGCGACCACAACGCCCTGAAGCTCGTCACCGAGGCGCTGCTGACGCTGGAGGACCACGAGACGCTCGTCGTCCAGTCCGGCAAGCCGATCGGGGTGTTCCCGACCGGGACGCGGGCGCCGCTGGTCGTGATGGCCAACAGCAACCTCGTCGGACGGTGGGCGACCAGCGAGCACTTCTACGAGCTGGAGCGCCGCGGCCTGATCGCGTGGGGCGGGTACACGGCGGGCGACTGGCAGTACATCGGGTCGCAGGGCATCGTCCAGGGGACGTACCAGACGCTCAC
This sequence comes from Actinomadura sp. 9N215, assembly GCF_044326345.1. Lineage (NCBI taxonomy): Bacteria > Bacillati > Actinomycetota > Actinomycetes > Streptosporangiales > Thermomonosporaceae > Actinomadura > Actinomadura sp. 9N215. The sequence goes on from NZ_JBIRBA010000003.1 coordinate 245,348, forward strand.
GGCCGTCGCCGACGCGCATTTCGGCGGCGACCTGGCCGGACGGCTCGTCGTGACCGCCGGGCTCGGCGGCATGGGCGGCGCGCAGCCCCTCGCCACCGTCATGGCGGACGGCGTCGCGCTCTGCGTCGAGGTCGACCCCGACCGGATCAAGAAGCGCATCGACAGCGGGTATCTGGAACGCGGCACCTCGTCGATCGACGAGGCGATCGCGTGGGTGCGGGAGGCGGTCGCGTCCCGGACGGCCGCGTCCGTCGGGCTGCTCGGCAACGCCGCCGACGTACTGCCTGAGCTGCGCGAACGCGGCCTCGTCCCGGACGTCGTCACCGACCAGACGGCGGCGCACGACCTGATGTACGGGTACGTGCCGTCCGGCATGACGCCCGCCGAGGCCGCCGCCCTCCGCGAGAGCGACCCGGACGAGCTGACCCGCCGCGCCCGCGACTCCATCGCCACGCACGTGGAGTGCATGCTCGCCTGGCAGGACGCGGGCGCGATCGTGTTCGAGTACGGCAACAACCTGCGGGCGCAGGCGGCGGAGAACGGCGTCGACGCGTTCCGCATCCCGATCTTCATCGAGAAGTACATCCGGCCGCTGTTCTGCCGGGGCATCGGCCCGTTCCGGTGGGTGGCGACGTCCGGGGAGCAGGCCGATCTCGACCTCATCGACACGATGGTCGTGCGGGAGTTCCCCGACAACCAGCTCGTCCAGCGGTGGATCCCGACGGCGCAGCGGTGGGTGCGGCAGGCCGGGCTGCCGTCGCGGATCTCGTGGCTCGCGCACGGGGAGCGGGCGAAGCTCGCGCTGCTGGTCAACGAGGCCGTGCGGAGCGGCGAGCTGAGCGGCCCGGTCGCGTTCACCCGCGACCACCTCGACGCGGGCGGCGTCTCGCAGCCGCTGCGCGAGACGGAGAACATGCCGGACGGCTCGGACGCCGTGTCCGACTGGCCGCTGCTGAACGCCCTGCTCACGGCCGGTTCGGGCGCCGACCTCGTGGCGATCCACGCCGGGGGCGGCGGCTACGCGGGCTACATGCAGAGCGCCGGGGTCACGCTCATCGCCGACGGCACGGCGGCGGCGGACGACCGGATCACGGCGGCGCTCACCGCCGACACCGGCATCGGCATCATGCGCTACGCGGACGCCGGATACGAGGAGGCGGCCGACGCCGTCCGCGCGAGCGGCCTGCGATGGTTCGGATGACCGCGGAGAAGCCCGCGTTGGAGGGCGTTCGCGTCCTGGATCTGAGCCGCGTCCTGTCCGGGCCGCTGTGTGCGCGCATGCTCGCCGACCTGGGCGCGGAGGTCATCAAGGTCGAGTCGCCGGCGGGCGACGACGGCCGCCGCTTCGGCCCGTTCGTGGACGGCGACAGCTCCTTCCACCGCCATCTGAACCGCAACAAGCTCGGCATCACCCTCGACCTGAAGAACCCGGACGACCAAGACCGGTTCGCCGGGCTGGTCGCCCGGTCGGACGTCCTGGTGGAGAACTTCCGGCCCGGCGTCCTCGGCCGCCTGGGCTTCCCGCCCGACGAGCTTCTCCGCCTCAACCCGGCCCTGGTCGCGGTCAGCATCAGCGGCTTCGGCCAGTCGGGGCCGCTCGCCGACCGTCCGGCCTACGACCTGATCGTGCAGGCGATGTCCGGGCTGATGTCGGTGACGGGCCCGGACGGCGGCCCCGGCGTGCGCGTCGGCGTCAGCATCGGCGACATCGTCCCCGCGCTGTACGGCGTGGTGGCAGTGCTGTCCGCGCTGTACCAGCGAGACCGGACGGGACGCGGACAGCACATCGACGTCTCCATGTTCGACGGCCTGGTGTCCGTCCTGGAGTCGGTGGCGATGCGGGCGATGCACACGGACGAGGACGTCCACCCGACCGGCGGCCACCACGCGATCAGCGCGCCCTATGGAACGTTCGAGGCGAAGGACGGCCCGGTCGCGATCGCGGTGGCGAGCGACGCGCTGTTCGCCCGGCTCGCGGGCGTCCTCGACCGTCCCGGCTGGCTCACCGACGACCGCTACACGACCGACGCCGACCGCGGCCGCCACCGCACGGAACTGCAAGCGGAGGTCGAGGAGGCGCTCGCCGGTCTGACCCGCGCGAACGTCCTGGAACGGCTGGCCGCCGCCAGGGTGCCGTGCGGGCCGGTGCTCGGCGTCCGGGAGGCGCTGGCGCATCCGCACGCCCTGGCCCGCGGCCTTGTGCGCGATGAGCCGGACGGCTTCCGCACGCTCGCGGGCGGTGTCCGCACGACGGGCACCGTCGAGGAGTTCCGCCCGGCGCCGAGGCCGGGCGAGCACGACCATCTGGTGGCGGCCTGGCTCGCCGAGGAGCCGCGCCGCCCGTCCGGACCCGCCCGGAGGGAGTAGCACGGTGCTGAAGGTCGACCTCGTGAACGGGCCCGTCACCATCGCGGGCGCCCTCGACGTGGAGCGCACGCCGAACGGGCTGATCCCCCGGCGGCTGCCCGCCTGGACCCGTCCGCAGCTCACCGACCCGTACCTGCGGCTGATGGTGCCGAGGCCCGCGGGCGTCCGGCTCGTGTTCCGCACCGAGGCCGACATCGTCGAGCTCGACGTCTTCGTCACGCGCTTCCGCAACGCCTACTTCCCGCTGTTCCCCGTCGCGTTCGACGCGGTGGCGAGCTGGTCCCGGGTGATCTCCGAGGAGGTGCGCGGCGGCGACGTGTCCGTCGTCCGCGCAGGTCAGGTCGTGGAGACCGAGCGGGGCAAGCCGGAGACGATCCGGTTCGAGGGGCTCGGCACGTCCTGGAAGGACGTCGAGATCTGGCTGCCACAGGCCGCGATCGTGGAACTGCGGGAACTCCGCGCGGACGGCATCGTCGCGCCCGGCAAGCTCCCCGGCCGCCGCTGGGTGCACTACGGCAGCTCGATCAGCCACTGCGCGGAGGCGGGGACGCCGACCGACGCCTGGCCGACGTGGGTGGCGCGGCAGGCCGGGCTCGACCTGACGTCGCTGGCGTTCGCCGGGAACTGCCATCTCGACCCGTTCGCCGCCCGCACGATCCGGGACGTGCCCGCCGACGTCGTCACGCTCAAGGTCGGCATCAACGTGCAGAACCTCGACTCGCTGAAGGAGCGCACGTTCGTCCCGGCGCTGCACGGGTTCCTCGACACGGTCCGCGACGGCCACCCGCGGACGCCGCTGCTCGTCGTGTCGCCGATCATCTGCCCCACCGCGGAGGACCGCGCCGGGCCGACCGTCCAGGACGACTCCGGCCGCTACCACGCGACGGGCGACGCGTCCGGCCTGACCCTCCGCCGGATCCGCGCTCTGATCGAGGACGTCGTCGCCGCGCGCGAGGAGCACGACCCGCACCTGCGGTACCTCGACGGCCGGGCGCTGTTCGGCCCCGACGACGCGGACGACCTCTACGACGGCCTCCACCCGAACGCCGGCGGCTACCGCCGCATCGGCGAACGCTTCCACGCGCAGGTGTTCGGCCCGTCCGGCCTGTGGCCTGAGCTGGGCGGCGCCTCCAACGGCGCCTCCAACGGAGGGAAGCCGTGATGACGACCGAAGGGCGACCACGATGACGACCATTTCGACGACCGAAGACCACACGGCCCGCGTGCTCGGCCTCATCGACCAGCACGAGCCGGAACTCGTCGCCTTCCTCCGCGACCTCCTCCGCATCCCCAGCGTGTGGGGCGACGGCGAGGCGCTGACGGCCGCGGCCGAGCATCTCGCGATGCCGCTCGCCGACGCCGGGTTGGACGTGGCGCTGCCCGGCTCGGGCACGGACGGGATGCCGAACGTGCTCGCCCGCGCGTCCGGTTCGCGGGCCCCGGACGAGGCGCTGATCTTCAACGGCCACATGGAGGTGTATCCGCCGTCGCAGTCGTGGCGGCGGGACCCGTTCGGCGGCGAGATCGACGGCGGCCGCATCTACGGCGTCGGCGTCGCGGACATGAAGGCCGGGACGGCCGCGATGACGATGGCGGCGGCGATGCTGGCCAGGTCGGGTGTGCCGCTGCCGCGCGACGTCGTCGTCCTCGCGGTCCCGAACCATTTCGAGGGCGGGGAGGGCACCCGGCAGGCGCTGCGCGACGGGCTGCGCGGCGCGTACGCGATCAACTGCGAGCCGAGCGGGCTGCGCGTCCTGACCGGCCAGCGCGGCATCGCCTACGTGACCGTGACCGTGCGCGGCAGGGCCGCCCACACCACGGCGCTCGACATCGGCGTGAACGCCGTCGCGCGGGCGGCGGAGATCGTCCGCGAGGTGCTGGCGATGCCGATCACCCGCGAGTCCGGGGAGGTGCTCGACGACGTCAAGATCTGCAACGTGGCGCAGATCTCCGGCGGGGTGGCGCACAACCTCGTCCCGGAGCGCTGCGAGATCACGTTCGACTTCCGGTTCCCGGCGACGCAGACGCAGGACGACGTGCTGCGGGACGTCCGCGCGGCCGTGGAACGCGCCGTCGACCGGCTCTCCGAGTTCCCGGTGGACGTCGAGCTTGAGGCGACCTGCCTGAAGAACCCGCGCAGCTCGCTGCGGGTGCCGTCCGGGGAGCGGCTCCTCGCCAACGTCGCCGCCGCGCACCGGCACAGCACCGGCCAGGCCGCCGCGCACGACGTGCATCCCGCGTGGCCGGACACGCCGATCTTCTGGGAGTCGGGCATCAAGGCGGTCACCTACGGCCCCGGCTCGATGGACTGCTACTGGGACGACGAGTGGGTCGCCGTCGAGGACTACCTCGCCGCCGTCCGGACGTACGCCGTCGCGGCCCTCACCCTGGGCGGCGGCGATGCCTGACGTCGTCGAGATCTGCTCGGACCTCATCAGGTTCGACACGACCAACCCCGGCGGGACGGAGCGGAAGGCGGCCGAGTACGTCGCCGCGCTGCTGTCGGGGATGGGCCTGGAACCGCGGGTCGTCGAGGCGGAGCCGGGACGGACGAACGTCGTGGCGCGAGTCGCGGGCACCGATCCGGATGTGTCCGCGCTGCTGATCCAGGGCCATCTCGACACCGTCCCGGCCGACGCCGCCGCCTGGTCGCGGCACCCGCTCAGCGGCGACGTCGCGGACGGCTGCGTCTGGGGCCGCGGCGCCGTCGACATGAAGAACGCGGTCGCGATGACGCTCGCCGCGGTCGGCGGCGCGCTCGCCGAGGGCCGCCGCCCGCGCCGCGATCTCGTGCTGGCGTTCCTCGCCGACGAGGAGACCGGCGGGAAGCTCGGCGCCGGGCATCTGGTCGCCGAGCACGCGGACCTGTTCGAGGGGTGCGGGGCGGCGATCGGCGAGGTCGGCGGCTTCAACGTGCCCGTATCCGCTGCCGCGCCGTTGTTCGCGGTGTCGGTCGCCGACAAGGGTCTGCGCTGGTACGAGGTGGTGGAGCGGGGCGTCGCCGGGCACGGCAGCATGCTCCCGGACGACAACCCGATCCCGCGGCTCGCGGAGACGACGCTGCGGCTGGTGTCGTCGCCGCAGCCGTACACGATCACCGAGCCGATGCGGGTGCTGGCGTCCCGGGTCGCCGGACGGCCCGTCACCGACCCCGACGACGTCGCGGACGTGCTGGCCACGCGGACCGGCCCGTTCGGCCGGATGTTCGCCGCCGGGATCCGCACCACCGTCAACGTCACGCGGGTCGGCGCCGGATACAAGGAGAACGTCATCCCGGGCGAGGCGTGGGCGCGGTTCGACTGCCGTTTCGTCCCGGGCCACGAGGACGGCGTGGACGAGCACCTCACGTCCGGCGCCGGGGACGGCACCGAGGTGTCGCTGCTGCGGCGCAGCCCGTCGGTCCTTTCCGACCACGAGAGCGAATGGTTCGGGCTGCTGACCGAGGCGCTGCGGGACGTGAGCCCCGGCTGCGAGGTCGCGCCGTTCGTGTTCAGCGGCGGCACCGACAACAAATGGTTCCGGACGCTCGGCATGGAGACGTACGGATTCACGCCCATGCTGTTCCCCCCGGACTACGACTATCCCGCGATGTTCCACGGCGTCGACGAACGCGTCCCCGTGGACTCCCTCAGATTCGGCGTGCGAGTGATGGAAAGACTGATATCCCTATGAGTCGAGCACGAGGGCCCAGAGTCGCGATCATCGGCTGCGGATTCGGCGGCATCGCCGCCGCGGTGAAGCTGAAGAAGAAGGGCCTCACGAACTTCACCGTCTTCGAGCAGTCGGACGGTCCTGGCGGCACCTGGTGGGACAACCGGTATCCCGGCTGCGAGGTCGACATCGCGTCCCACGCCTATTCCTTCTCCTTCCTGACCTACGACTGGACGCGCACCCACGCCGGGCAGGCGGAGCTCCAGCAATACGCCGAGCACGTCGTCGACCGGTTCGACGTCCGGCGGCACTGCCGCTTCGGCGTCCGCGTCGAGTCGGCCACCTGGGACGCCGACGCGACCCGCTACGACCTGCGGCTCGCGTCCGGCGAGACCGAGCGGTTCGACGTGGTGATCAGCGCGCTCGGCCTGCTCAGCCAGCCCCGCTACCCCGACTGGCCCGGCCTGGACAACTTCGCGGGCCCCAAGTTCCACACCGCGCGCTGGGAGCCCGAGCACGACCTGACCGGCAAGCGCGTCGCCGTCGTCGGGACCGGCTCGACCGCCACGCAGATCGTCCCCGCCATCGCCGAGCAGGTCGAGCAGTTGTACGTCTTCCAGCGGCAGCCCGGCTGGATCCTGCCGAAGGGCGAACGCGACTACACGGCGCGGGAAAGGGCGATATTCCGGCGGCTGCCGGTCGTCCAGAAACTGCGGCGGCTGCGCCTGTTCTACCAGTTCCGGGTCATGTTCAAGGGATACGACCTGAACGGGAAACGGCAGCAGCAGAACCTCCGGCACTGCCGCGAATACATTCAGGCGACGGTGGACGACCCCGACCTGCGCGCCCGCCTCACGCCCGACTACCCGTGGGGCTGCAAGCGTCCGGTATTGGCGAGCGGGTTCTATCCGGCGCTGAACCGGCCGAACGTCGAACTCGTCCCGAACGCGGTCACCCGGGTGACGCCCAAGGGCATCGTGGACGCCACCGGAACCGAACGCGAAATCGACGTCCTGGTCATGGCGACCGGTTTCCACGCGACGAAGTTCCTGGCGTCGCTGGACGTGCGCGGCACCGGAGGCGTCTCCATCCACGACACGTGGAAGAACGACCCGCGGGCCTTTCTCGGCATCACCGTCCCCGGATATCCGAACTTCTTCATGCTGTACGGGCCCAACACGAACGGCGGCTTCTCCGTCCTCGCGCAGCTCGAACGGCAGGCCGAGGTCGCGGTGCGGACGATCGCCCGGATGCGGCGCAAGGGGCTGCGTGCCGTGGACACGCGTCCGTCCGCGACGGAGCGGTGGGTGCGGTGGGTGGACCGGCAGCTCGCCAAGCACGCGTCCGCGATGGGGGCGAACTGCACGAACTACTACCACGCCGAGTCGGGACGGAACGTCACGCAATGGCCGAAGCCGCACGGCGAGTACTACCTGCTGACCAGGACGCTGCCCTACGTCGGCTTCATCGAAGTGCGCTGACGATGCACGGCCTTGAGGCGCTCCACGCCGCCGACCCGGAGTTCTACGCGGCCTGCGTCGAGCTGGCGGACGTCCCCCGGCGGCACGGCGCGCTGGACGCCAAAACGCGGGAACTGGTCGCCCTGGCGGTCAACGCGGCCGTCACGCACCTGCACGAGCCCGGCGTCCGGCGGCACGTCCGCGCGGCCCTGGACGAGGGCGCGACCGGCGACGAGATCATGGAGACGTTCCAGCTCGTGGCCGTCCTGGGCATCCACGCGGCCAGCACCGGCTTCCCCCTCCTCCGCGACCTGCCTCCGTCCGCCCCGGCCGACGACATCGATCGCGAGGCCGTCAAGGCCGAATTCGTCCGGCGGCGCGGCTACTGGGACGCGGCCTGGGACGACGTCCTCCAGCGCGCCCCCGCCTTCTTCGCCGCCTACCTGAACTTCTCCGCGATCCCGTGGAGCCGGGGCGTCCTGGAACCGAAGACGAAAGAACTCATCTACATCGCGATCGATGCGTCCGCGACGCACATGTTCGCGGACGGCCTGAAAGTCCACATCGACAACGCCATCGGCCACGGCGCGACACCGGACGAGATCGTCACCGTCCTTCAGATCGCCAGCGCGATCGGCATCCAGACGCTGGAGGTGGGCGTGCCCATCCTCCAGCAGGAACTCGTGACTCACGCCCGCAGGCGGCGCTCGGCGAAGGGGACGAGACGCACCGGCCCGATCAGCCCGTAGGGCTGGGTCCTGACCGGACGCTTCAGAAAGCGGGCGTAGCCCGGCACCCCCTGCTCGGCGAGGGCGGTCAGCCGGTTCTTCAGCGTGGTGCTGACCTCGACCTCGATGACGTTGCGGCCGGGGCGCAGGAAGGGCCCGACGTCGATCCGGGGCGGGGGCACGCTGGCCGGGTGGACCCGCCGGCCGTTGACCCGGACCTGGACGCCGCCCTCGACGCGGCCGAGCTCAAGGTAGGCTCCGCGGCCCTCCCCGGTCCAGCTCTCGTCGAGCGTGACCGTCGTCCGGTAGGTACCGGTCCCGGACGTGTTCCGCAGCCGGGGGATGGTCCGCCAGTCCGCCGGGCGTTCGAGCGGGAGCGCGTGGTGTTCCTTTCCGCTCGGGACCGCGCCTTCGACGTGCAGCGTCCAGTGCTCCGGCTCCAGGGGGCGCGGGAGCCTGCCTAGGTCGGCCGTGATCGTCCGTCCATCGGACAGCCGGGCGGACACAGGGCCGGGACGGGTCGAGCGCAGGCACAGCTCGTCCCCGTCGACGACGACCGCCTCGGCGGTGGTGGACTCGACGTACGACCCGATCCGGCGGCGCTCGAAGCCGATCACCGCGGTCTCGCCAGGGGCCAGCTCGATCGGCACCGCGACCCGTCCGGCGGCGGCCTGGAAACAGCCCAGCCGGTGGATTTCGCCGGTCCACAGGTCCCAGCGGTCGGGCGCCCGGTCCCCGACCGCGAACGAGGCCGTAAAGCGCGCGGTCGCGCCGCCGACGAGCCGGACGCTCTCGTCAAGGGCGGCCGACTTGTTGAACAGGAACCAGTAGTCGCCCGTGGGAGTCCGCCGGTGCACGCTGTACACCTGCTGCGGACGGTCGAACGACAGGTCGGGCCGGACACCGAGCTGCTCAAGCGCGGCGGGGACTGCGGCCTCGTCGCGCACCAGCCGGACGCGCGGCGGACGCCGCAGGCTCGCCACCGCCTCGCGGACGTCCGCGTCCTCCCGTTCGGGGTCGCGGTAGCTCACGCCCCGGTCGGGAAAGCGGCCCACGAACACGATCGGCAGGCCGTCGCGCGCGAACGACACCAGCCGCCGCGCCACGGACGCGGACATGGCGTCGCTACTGTCGACCACGCCCTGGTGTTTGGACGCGTCCAGCTCGACGACCAGCGCGCCATAGCCAGGCGGCTGCACCACCAGCCGACGATCCCGAACCGCCGTCCGCTCCTGGACGAGCGTGCCCGGATCCACGATGTCGACGCTGTATCCCCAGGCGGCCAGGGCGGCGTCCAGCAGCGGTTCACCGTGGTCGTCTATGTGCAGGTCGTCGACCCTGCCGAAGCCGTGGACGTCGCGGTAGACGGCGACGTCGGTGACCGGACGGCCCGCCCTGAGCACCGTCTGCGCCCTGGCGAAGTAGTCGGCGAGCGGCCGGAGGTGCCGCCACAGCGGGATCGCCGGTGTGAAACCTTCACCGAACCCGAAATCGCGCCCGCCGATATCGTGCTCCGACGACCACGGCCACCACGACGGCCAGCTCGCGCCGTTCGCGAACTTGTAGGGATACCCGTGGAGGACCTGCTCGTTCGCCCCGCCGACGAAGCCCTTGTCGGCCATGTACTTCAGCGCTTCGAGGGTGACCATGTAGTCGCCATGGGTGATGTCCCCGACCTCCAGCGAGGCGACCTCGTTCCCGGCGAGGCGGCCGCCCGAGGTGATCGTCCGGGTGAAGCCGACCGGGCCGTCGAAGGGGTCGGCGTCCGGGGCCGCATACGCCTTGTTGGCCGCGACGACGTCCATGCTCAGCATGTGCGCGCGGCCCTGGAAGTCGAGGCCGTGGCCGCGGGCCCACGCGCGCGCCGGACGGACGTGCTCGTCCACCCACAGTTCGGTCAGCGTCTCGTTGTAGTCGTGCCGGACGCGCCGTCCGGCGGTTCCGGAGAAGTCGTAGATCTGCTCGGCGGCCTCGGTGTCGTCGGAGTGCCAGCCGACCACGGCCAGCGCCGGGAGGTAGGGGATCAGGTCATAGCCACGGCGGGCGCGGAACTCCGCCAGGAACCGGCCGGTCCACAGCAGGCCGGTGAACGAGAACTCCAGCGAGTCCTCGTGGAAGCGGTCGGCCACCTCGGCGGCGAGTGATCCCAGGTGGTCGAGGAGGCGCCGGTCGAGATCCGCGGTCGCCGCCTTGGTCGCGTCGGCGTTGAGCTGGTCCAGGACCAGCGGGTCGTCCGGACTCGTGCTGTCGTTCGACCGCTGGCCGGTGGGCGCCTGCCAGAACCCGAACACGACCCACCGCCCGGCGGGCACCGTCCAGTGCACTCTGCCCTGCGCGTCCAGGGTCGGCGTGAGGTCGGTGACCTGCTCCGGATCAAGAACCGCCGCGTCCTGGCGCGGGGTCGCATCGTGGCGCGGGGTCGCATCGTGGCGCGGGGTCGCATCGTGGAGGCGGGCGGCGACGGGGGCGACCAGTCGCGCGGTGCGACGGTCCAGGTCAGGGGGGCTCGGCGGGGGGCCGCTGAACCTGGACGGCCCGGCCACCTCCCGGTGACCGAACACGAGCTGCTGCTGCGCGAGGGCGGCGTTCGCGCCGGACACGGCGGGGCTGTTCCACGGCCAGCCCGAGCTCACCTGGAAGTCGATGCGGAAGTCGTGGTCCCGCGCCGCCCGCAGCGCCGCCTCCACCCGGCGGGCCCAGTGCCGCGTGCCCCACAGGAACCGTTCGGGCGGCCGCCGGTCGCCCGGCGGGTGGCCGAGGCCGGGGGCCTCGAAGAACTGCGCCCCGCCGAAACCGGCCTCCGACATCTCCCTGACCTCGGCGCGAAGCTCGTCGTCCCGCACCGCCGGACCGGGCCACCACCAGGTGAACCGAGGCCGTAGGCGCGGGCCGGGGTCGCGGAACAGCTCCGCCAGGCGACCCTGCTCCCGGGACGCGGTCACGCCTGCGGCGGTGTCGGCGAACGCGTCGCCGCCGAGCAGCGTCAGGCCCGCGCCGAAGGCTCCGGCGCCGCCGAGGAACGTGCGCCGGTCCAGGCGAGAGGCGGTCTGGTCTGTTGTCATCTCCCCGCTCCCACCGTGAAGGTGGCCGACGCCTGCGCGGGCGCGTGTGCCTTGTTGTATGCGCGGACCCAGACCTCATGCCGTCCCGGCGCGAGTTCCGTGGACGCGGTGAGGCGTCCGGTGGCGGGATCGAAGCGCGCGGGCACGTCGCGGCCGTCCACCTGGAGCGTGAGCCGCCCCGGATGGACGCCTGACAGGGCGTCGCGGATGTCGGCGCTCAGGTCCACCCGGGGGCCGGTGACGGTCGTCCCGTTCCGGGGCGAGAGAGCGGTGATCGACGGCGCCAGCGATATCGGTGTGCCCGGGGTGCCCGCCGGGCGCTGGATGCGGGAGACGGACGGCGGAACCGGCCGACCGGCCGAGGTGGCGCCGAAGACCAGCGGATAGTCCACCGCCCGCCGGACCGTGCCGGGCGCCGTGACGGTGTGCGGCACGCTGACCCGGCCGTGGGCGGGCACCCGTACCGTTGTCGCCGAGCCGGTGGCCGGACGTACCGTCCAGCCGCCGAACGCGCGGGCGGTGAACGTCACGGTCTGGGCGGTGTCGTTGAAGTTGTACACGTCCAGGTTCATGGACGTGGTGGGGTCCAGCCGGTAGCCGTGGGGCGGCTGTTCCGTTCCGTTGCCGTTCTTGTTCGGGGCGGCGTTCCGCGGGGCGAACCGCTGGTTGAGCACGATGTGCTCGGCCGCCGACGGCTTCGCGCGGCGAACCGGCGCGGCGGCGGGCGCCGTCTTTGACGCCGCATTCGGGGCCGCGGCGTCCGATGCCAGGTAGACGGGGTCGGAGGAGGCCGTCAGGCGGACGGTCCCGTCCCGCGTGGGCGTGGCGGTGCTCCGGTGCGCGCCCATGACGTCCAGGATCTCGACGCGGCGGCCGGGGGTCGGCACGTCGACCCGGGTGGGCTTGTCCGCCCAGACCACGGTGACGGTCTTGCCGTGTGCGGCGAACACGTGACCGGTGACGTTGCCCGGCAGTCCCCGTGCGGGGGCGATGTGATTCGCCTCTCCCAGGATCGAGGCCATCGCCGCATGCGCGCTGTAGGCGGGCCAAGGCTGGAACGTCGGGCTCAACATTCCAAAGTAGACGGGCTCATCGTCGTCGCCGCGGGTCCCGTCGCCCTCGGAGGGGAGGAAGCCGACCGGCGATCCGTTGAACCAGATGTACTTCGCCATGCCGCCCGCGAAGCCCTCCACGGCCGATCGGACCAGATACCGCGCCTGGGTGACCTGACTCTCCCGGCTCAGCCCGTCCGGGGAGGACGGGATGAACGCGCCGCCCTCCGCCGTCCACAGCGGTGTCCTGGCCCCGTAGAGCCGCTTCAACGCCTGGTGCTTCTGGAGATCCTCCGCCGGGAACCGCGGGTTGACAGGGTCCGGATACTCGTCCGGGTATGCCTGCATCGCCCAGTAGTCGGCGTAGCCGGCGACCTGGCTCTGCAGTACCAGGTCCTGGAAGTAGCCGGAAAGGTCGTAGGTGGGCAGCACGGTGACCTGCCCCGGCCCGCGATGGTCCGCGACACCGAGCGCGGCGGCCTTGACGTACGCCGCCTGCTGGTCGCCGGTGCTGGCGGTGTCGTCCGACTCCGGCTCGTTGGACAGATGGATCGCGTCCGAACGGGCCGCGCCCGTCTTGCGCGCACGCTGCCGGGCGAACGCGTACGCGTCGCGCAGATCGGCGGGCAACGGCTCGGACGCCGACGTCACCGCCCACCCGGGCGGTTCGGTGATCGTCTCCATCGCCTTCAGGCCGTGGGCGTGGAACGCCCGGGTCAGCGGGTCGTACGGGGTCGGCACGAACCGGCCCCGGGCCGGTTCGGCGGTCGCCCAGTCGTCGCCGTCGCGCGCATATCCGGCACCCATCTCCCGCATCGCCGTCAGCACCGGACCGACTCGCGACGGCGGCAGCGTGCCCGCCGCCCACACGTTCACGCCGAAGCGGTTGGCCGCCCCGGTGACCGGACGGCGCTCGGGCAGACGCGCGACATGACCCACGACCGTGTTGCCGGGCGGACCGGCCTGCGACGCGCTCACCCGGAAGTTCCCGGGCGGCAGGCTCGGGAGGGGGACGGTCACCGACGCGGCGCCGGCCGGGATCGTCGCGGTACCCGAGCCCACCTTGCGTCCGAAGTAGTCACTGATCTCATACCGGATCGGCCGTGCGGACGCCGTGCGGGCGTTGAGGCTCAGCCGCAGGTCCGCGCGTTCGCCGTCCCGGTAGACGCCCACGTTGCCGGGGGCGGCCAGCCCCACGCCGCGCAACGCGAGGTCCGTCGGCGCCAGCGTGAACGCGTCCAGCAGCAGCCGGTACCGGACGGACCCCGCCGCCAGGGCCTCGTCCACCTTGAACGTAATCGTGTTGGTCCCCCGCCGCAGTTCCACATCGTCCAGCCGCAGCCGGTACAGATCACCCCACGCGTGCGGTGAGCCGACCCACCTCGGCTGCGACCAGGCGGACTCCGCGAACGGCGCCCCGTTGACCGACAGGTCGAAGTACGACCCCCACTTATGCGGCGTCAACTGCTCGACGGGGGAGGAGGCCGCCACCTCCATCCGGTACGCCCCGGACGCCGGGGCGTCCACCCGGTAGGTGGCATACCACCCACCGGACGGCGGTTTGCGGGTGGTTTCCAGCTTGAGATAGGCACCGCCCGATGCCCGGCCGTCCTTCGCCACCGGAATGTTCGTCTCGACCGGCGACTCTCCCTGCACGGTGATCGCCGCTCCTGCCCGTCCACTTGCGGGCAGGGCTCCCACCACACCGACCGCCGCGACGGACAGCACCGCGCCCGCCCCGGCGGTCGCACGCCATATCGTCCGCCGCCCGCGGTGGACGTCCTTGGCCGACATCGTCATGCTCACCTCGTCCTTCTTGATCGACATTTCAGCCCGCTCGTCCCGGCGAGCCCGCTCGCCCCGGCACGGGATGCGAGCGCCAGGGCGGCTTCTTCGCGTTCGTGACGGCGCGCATGACCCACTCGACGGGTCCGTAGCGGTGCCGCTTCAACCACCACGCGCTCGCGACGAGCTGGAGCAGATAGGTCGCCACTGCGATGGCGACGATGCCGAGCGGCGGCACGCGGTCGACCAGGGCGAGCCCGTAGCCGGTGTAGACGACGACGAACACCAGTGACTGGACGATGTAGTTCGTCGCCGCCATCCGTCCGGCGGGAGCCAGCGCGGCCGCCAGCCGGGACCGTTCGCCGCGAATGACGAGCCGCAGGATCGTGGCCACGTAGGCGAAGGTGACCAGCGGGTTGGTGAGGCTCAGGAGCACGTCGCCGTAGGCGGGCAGCTCGTCGTCGCTGTCACTGACCGACCACACCGCCATCGGTCCACCCGCCGCCAGGCCGATCCACTGCACGCGGACGATCCACACCGACAGCCCTTGCCCGCCGCCGCGATGCCCGCTGTCACGGGGGCCGCCGCCGCGAGGCAGAGCGTCCAAAAGTCGCGCCTTTCCGGCGGCCATGCCGAGGAGGAACATGCCGAGCGCCGGCGGTCCCTGCCCCGTCCAGATCACGGCCATGAACCGGGGAGCCACGTCGAGCTGGGCGTCCAGGGTGTCCAGCGGCCCGCCGGTGTACGCCTCGTGGACCCGGGCGAAGTCGAAGAACCCCAGGCCGATTCCGCCGCCCTCGCTCGACACCAGGGTCAGCGCCGAGGCCGCGACAAGGACGCCGCAGCCCAGGACCGCCGCGGTGCGGGGCCGAACGTTCCGCAACAGGATCAAGATCAGGCAGAGCGCCGCGTACAGGGTGAGGATGTCGCCGAACCACAGGAACAGGACATGGACGAGGCCGATCGCGAACAGGACGCCGCACCTGCGCAGCAGCCGCGGCACCGGCGCGGCACCGGCCCGGGCGGCCGCCTCGATTTGAAGCGTGAACGAATAACCGAACAGAAACGAGAAAAGCAGAAAGAACTTGCCCAAGAACAGCACGTCCGTCAGCTCAAGAACGGTCAGGTCGACCGTGCCGCCGAAAAGCAGCTGGTCATCGCCGCGGGCGCCCAGCGTCAGCAGCGTCGAGACGACGATGACGTTGGCGATCAGAATGCCGAAAAGGGCGAAGCCGCGAAGCGCGTCCAGTGCGGCGATGCGGTGCGGGGCGGCGGTGGCGGACGGGTCGGGCGCGGTCGGTAAAAGGTCCACGAATTGAAACGTAATGGCGTGATCTCGGCATCGCTTCGGCCTGCCCGACGACCTTCGGACACCGGAATAGGACCAGGTTCCTAGTCCTTTGGTCGAGCGGGCGAGGCAGGCGGCGGCCCGGCGCCGTCCTCGCCCGGGGCCGACGGCGGCCCGGTGCCGCCGTCAGGGGCGCCGGTGCCCGGCGTGACCAGTCCCGCCTCATAGGCGGCGATGACCGCCTGCGCGCGATCCCTGATCCTCAGCTTGCCGAACACGCTGGTGACGTGGTTCTTGACCGTGGACTCGGAGATGGCCAGCGCCTCGGCGATGTCGGCATTGGACAATCCCCGGGCGATGAGGAGGAGGATGTCCAGCTCGCGCGCGCTCAGGCCCGCGAGCGTGGGCGCCATGACGGTGTGGCGGGGCCGCGACGTCCGGATGAACGTGCCGATCAGATAGGTCAGCAGGCGGGGCGCCACGGCCGAGTCCCCCCGGTGGACGATCCGGATCGCCTCGGTGAGCTCTTCCGGTGACACGTCCAGCGGCAGGAAGCCCGACGCGCCCGCCCGGAGGGCCGCCACGACGTGCTCGTCCAGATCGAACGTGCTCAGGGCGAGCACGCGTACGTGCGGCAGGACGCCGACGATCCGCCGGGTCGCCTGGATGCCGTCCAGCAGCGGCATCCGGACGTCCATGAGCACCACGTCGGGCCGGAGCCGTCGCGCCAGCGCGACCGCGCCCACTCCGTCGGCGGCCTCGCCGACGACCTCCATGTCCGGCTGCTCGTCCACGATCATCCGGAA
Organism: Actinomadura sp. 9N215; assembly: GCF_044326345.1. Lineage (NCBI taxonomy): Bacteria > Bacillati > Actinomycetota > Actinomycetes > Streptosporangiales > Thermomonosporaceae > Actinomadura > Actinomadura sp. 9N215. The sequence goes on from NZ_JBIRBA010000003.1 coordinate 261,547, forward strand.
CGCCACCCGGATCAGGGCCTGGTCGTCCGCGATCAGGACCCGGATCACCGCGGGTGGCCCGGCGGATCGGCGCCGATGTCATGGTCCGCCGACGCCACCAGCAGCGGGATGTGCGCCACGACGCGGAACCCGCCCTCCGGACGAGGCGCCGCCTGTATCGTCCCGCCGCACAGAGCCACCCGTTCGGCCATGCCCACCAGGCCGTGCCCCTCCTCGGACGGACCCTGCACAGCGGACGGACGCCCCTGCACAGCGGGCGAGCGGCCCTGCTCAGCTGGCGGCCCGCTCTGCGGACCGTCGTCGACGATCTCCACGCTCACCGCGTCCGGCGCGTATCGCAGGTGGACCGTCGTCCGTGCTCCGCCCGCGTGCTTGCGGATGTTGGTCAGGGCCTCCTGCGTCACGCGGAATATGGCTCGATCGACCGACGACGGCAACGGGCGCGAGACGCCGGACACCTCCAAGGTGGCCCGGACCCCGGTCTCTCCGGCCCGCCGCACCAGCGCCGTCACACCGTCGGCCGTCGCGGGCTCGCCGACGTCGGCGTCGATGTCGGCGCCGTCCTCGGACCTGAGCACCGCCAGCATCTCCCGCATCTCGAACATCGCCTCCCTGGCGGTCCGCTCCGCCGCCTCCAGGGCCTCCCGGGACCGGTCCGGAGCGCGCGTCATCGTCGTCCGGGCGGCGCCGACCAGCGCGTTCATGACACTGATGTGATGCGCCACGACGTCGTGCAGCTCACGGGCGATGCGGCGCCGTTCGTCGTACACCGCCATCTCGACCGCCTGCGCGCGATGGCGGCGCGCGTACTCCGCCCGCGCAGCGAGCAGCTGGCCGACGACGACCACCAGGAAGTTCGTGAGAACGTCGTCCGCCATCGCCTCGAAGCCCGCCCGCACGGCGACCGGCACCGCCAGCAGCACGACGGCTCCGCCACCGGCCGCCCAGCCCCGGACGACCGGCAGGTACCGGCCGGCGCTGTAGAGAGCGACCAGAGACACCGTGCTGATCGAGTCGCTCCACGGCCCGGCGAGCACGCCCAGCAGCAGGTCGGCGGCGACGACGATCACGAGCGTGACCATCGGCCGGCCCCGCCGCACCATCAGCGTCGCGGCCGCCGCGGCCAGCCCAGCCGCGGCCAGCAGGATCCGGTACGCGGAGACTTCGCCGGACGCGCGAATCAGGAGATCGGCCAGATCCAGGGCGAACGCCACGGCGACGACGATCGCATCGGCCCTGCGGCCACGCGGGAACCGAAACTTCCCCATCCGCACAAGCTATTGGGGCTCGACAGAACCTAGCCAGAGGGGGTGGGCGGCGCGGCGGCACCGCGAACACCGGGACCCGGTGATCAGACCGGCGCGCCGCCTCGAGCCAGGCATTCTCGAATGGCGTCCGGCAATTCACGCAGCCGATGCATGGGCAGTTCCAGCAGCGAGACGTCCCGAGCCCAAGGCGCGGCCTCGGCGACCAATGCGCGCGCCTGCCGCTTGGTCAGGTCGCCGTCGACGCCGAGCAGCGCGTCCCGCCACGTATTGGCGACCTTTCCATGCGCCCGATCCATCACCGCCCGCAGAATTCGCCACACCGGATCATCACGACGATCGGACGGCCTGCGAACGGCGTCGACCACACGCCCGTCCGCGCTCAGCTCATAAACGGGTTCCAGAATCCCGGCGATGTCGGCCAATTCAACCGGCTCGTCCAGCACGACGCGCACCCGCTCCGCCCGCGTCGCCAGAAGCACCCGCACGAGCGCCGCGTCCATCCCGGCGGGCAACGCCACACCCGCCTGCCGCACCTTGGCCGCATACGGCTTGGCCAGCCACGTACTCAGCCGCGCACGCGCCACTTCGGGCAGCACATCCTTAGGCCATTGCCCCACCAGGACGTCCGGCCGCATCTCCCCCAAATCCGAGGCCGAGACCTGCGATCGCTCCCGCGCCTCGACGGCCTGCGGACCCTGCGTGTAGATGGCGGCACTGAACCGATCCGCCCGCGCCGTGGCCGCCGGAAGGCTCGTGGACGTAGGACGCAGCACGTACAAATCAGCAGCCGACCCGATCGCCTCGGCCCCGTAGTACCGATTGAAGTCCGGATAAATGGCCTCGGACACCAGATTCAAATCCCGCAGCGCATTCTGCACTTTCAACGCCAGCGCCGGCGTCCGGTCACTGGCCCCATAGGCGAGCAGCACCCGCCCGCGCCCCTGCTCCCGCAACCCTTGAACGCCCCGCGCCACGAACAACCCGACCCCGTCAGGCGTATAGGGCGGGTCGGTGACGACCAAATCCGCGAATTCAACGGCAGACCCCGGCAGCCCCAGCCGCAGATCCGCCCACCGCGTCCGCACGTCCAGCCCAAGTTCAGCGGCCCGCTGATCGACATAAGCGAGGATCCGCTCATCGACGTCGACCACCATCGTCTCGACCTGCGGATAGATCATCCCGACCGCCAGGGACGTCAGATCGTGATCGCCAACGCACAGCAGCCGCGCTCCCGCCAGCCAGAACCGCGCGCCCAGCAACAGCGCCCGCCGCACCACCGTCTCCGGCGTGGCGGCCACATGATCGAGAACATGCCGTCCACGCGGGGCCCCCGCGACGAACTCCCCCAGCCGCTCGACGACCGCCCCATACTCCGGCAGCAAATGCCCGACAGGATCCGCCGGTTCGAGCGGCCGAAACCCGCTCTCCAACACCTCACCAACAAGCCGCCTCTGCTCACCGCCCAGCCGGAACCGCCCCCCATCGGATTCCAGCGACAACCCGCCCAGCAACGCCTCCACCGACCTCCGCGGCGCCGCACTCTCCCGGACGAGCTCGGCCAACGTCCACCACCGCCCGTCCGCCAACAGCCTCAACACGGCATAAACCCGCCGGGCATCCATGCCCTCAACTTCCGGAAGCCCCACCACCCCATACACCCGCCAGACCCTACCGCCCACCCACCGGACAACCGCCGCGCGCACACCGGACGTGTCAGCGAGTGGTGTTGAGGTAGGTGTTGAGGGCGGCGGCGCCGGTGAGCATGGCTCGGCCTCGGGTGGTGAGGCGGGACTGCCAGTCGGCGAGGGTGGACTCCAGTGGGGCGATGCCTCCGGCGGAGCGGACCTGGGCGATCAGCGGGGCGATCTGGTCCAGCAGGTAGCCGCCGCGTCTGAGCTGGTGGGCGAGCCGGGCGTCCCGGACGTCGGCCGCGCTGTAGACGCGGTAGCCCGTGTGCGGGTCGCGGCGCGGCTGGACGAGCCCGGCGTTCTCCCATTTGCGCAGGGTGGCGGGGCGGAGGCCGAGGCGTCTGGCCAGGGGGCCGATGAAGGTGTCGCCGCGCTCCTGCGGGACGGGCGCCAGGTCGCGGAGCGCGGCCTCGACGGCCTGGAGGGTGCGGCGGTCGTCGAGGAGCTGGCCGTGGCTCTCGTCGATGAGCCGCAGCGCGTCCTCGATGGCGCCCCGGTTGACCGCCGCCATGATCGACGTGGCGGTGCTGTGGCCGTGCCCGGGCATGAGGGCGAGGAAGGCGCGCAGGGCCTGCGCGTGCAGCGGCGTGTAGACGCGGTATCCGTGGACGGTGCGTTCCGCGGCGGGCAGGACGCCCGCGTCCTCGTAGTTCCTGATCGCCTGGGTGGACAGGCCGTGCTCGCGCGCCAGGTCCACCGGTCTCATGGGTGCATCACCGATTGAAGGTCCTCGTGGTGGGTGCAGGGCGTTTCGCGGCAAAGTTTACATCTAAAGTTCAACGATACCGTTGAGGGAATGGACATCAAGGACACGGCCCTGCCGCTCGACGCCGCGGGCCTCTCGACGTTCCTCCGGTCGCTTGCCGCCAGGCCCCTGCTGCTCGGCCTGGGCGAGGCCAGGCATTTCGTGGACGAGCTCGGCGAGCTCCGCAACGAGATGTTCCGGCGGCTGGTCGAGCATGAGGGCTACCGGTCGTTCGCCGTCGAGAGCGACTGCCTCATGGGCCTCGTCGTCGACGACTACATAGCGACGGGCGCGGGCGCGCTGGACGACGTCATGGAACGCGGCTTCAGCCACGGCTTCGGTGCGGTACCGGCCAACCGCGAGCTCGTGCGCTGGATGCGCGCGTACAACGAGGAGCACGGCGAGAAGCTCCGGTTCTTCGGGTTCGACGGCCCGCTGGAGTATTGGGCGGCGAGCCCCCGCCAGGCGCTTACCGGCCTCCACGCCCTTCTCGACGGCCCGCTCCCCTGCACCCGAGAGACGCTCGACGCACTGCTGGGCCCGGACGACCGCTGGTCGAACGAGGCCACGGCCATGGATCCGTCCCTGTCGATCGGCCGGTCCGCGGACGCCCAGCGGCTCCGCGTGATCGCCGACGATCTGGTGGCGCTGCTCGACACGCAGGCGCCACGGCTCAGCGCGCAGGAAAGGGAGCTGGCGGGGCTGTACGGACGCACTGCCGTCGGGCTGCTCCGCTATCACCACTGGATGGCGGACGCGTCCCCGGCGCGATGGACCAGGCTGTCGGCCCTGCGGGACGCGATGATGGCCGCCAACCTGCGCGCCATCGCCGAGCACAGCGGCCCGGCCCTCGTCTTCGCGAGCAACCTGCATTTGCAGCGGAACAAGAGCGTCATGTCGTTCGGCGACCAGCGGTTGGAGTGGTGGAGCGCCGGAGCGATCACCGCGACGCACCTGGGCGACCGGTACGCCTTCCTGGCCTCGGCCTTCGGGACGGCCGGGGACGACATCCCGTCCCCGGACACCGTCGAAGGCGTCCTGTGCACGCTCCCGTGGGACCGCTCGATCGTTGACGCCCGCCGCCTGGCCGAGGCCGTCACGGAACCCACCCCGCGCGTGTCCCACGATTTCGCCTATTTCCCGCTTGACCCGTCCCAGCTCGACCTGATCGACGGCATCGTCTTCCTCAAGCAGGCGGTCAGGATGGCCCCACTGGGCTGACCGCGCCGCCGGGCGGGCTCAGCGCTTCCCCTTCCGAGATGGGCCAGCTTGGAATCACTCATTCGACCACCCGGGTGCGGTCGCGATGCCCACGGTGCCTCGCGCAATTCGCCTGAGAACAAGCCTGCCGCGCATTGTGCCCGCACAATTCCGGGACCGGTCTCGGGGAAATCACGAGGGCCCGGGCAGTCGAACCGGCGGCCGTCGTCCGGCAGCGGGTGCGTGCTTCGCGGGATGATCGGGGCATGGAGGGGGTGTGGACACCCGCTCGCGCCGGACCCGCCACCGGCTGACGCTCACGTTGCTCCTGCGCACGGCACTGACCACGGCGTGCCTGCTGGCCGCGTACTTCCTAGCGCCGTTGAACAGGTCGTTCACGACGGTGACCGCCGTGGCGCTGATCGCGGCGCTGGCGGCCCTGGGCGTGCTCGTCGCCTGGCAGGCCCGCTCGATCGTGCGGTCGCCGTCGCCGCGGCTCCGCACCATCGAGGCGCTCGCGACGTCCATTCCGCTGTTCCTGCTGGTGTTCTCCGTCTGCTACTGCCTGATGAGCCATGGGGACGGACGCGATTTCTCCGAGCCGCTGACGCACGTCGACGCCCTGTACTTCACCATGACCGTGTTCGCGTCGGTCGGCTTCGGCGACATCGTGCCCCGCTCCCAGACGGCCCGGGCCCTGACCACGGTGCAGATGGTCGGAGATCTCGTCATCGTCGGTCTCGTCGCGAACGTTTTCCTGGAGGCGATGCGGCTCGGGGTGAAGCGCCGGAAGCGCGGCGCGGACGCCGACTAGGGTCGGGGCATGCGGCGGAGGACGTGGGCGGCGATTGCCGGTGTCGTGGTTCTTTCTTGCGCCGAGTGGGTGAACTGGCGCTGGTCCCGAACTCTCGTGGGGGACGGTGAGGGCGCCGCCGAGGCCGTGGTCGTGCTGGGTTTCCGGAATCCCCAAGAGACGGCGAATTTCATCAATCGGTGGAGAGTTCGCGCGGGAATTCGCTCCATCGCCGCTGACAATGCGCGTGGCACTCGCGTGATATTCAGCGGCGGCGCGACCGGCGACGGCGCCGCGGAGGCCCGATTGATGGCCGACTACGCCAAGTCGGTGCTTGAGTTCGACGGCGCGGTGCTCCTCGAAGACCAGAGCGTCACGACGTGGCAGAACATCACGAACGTGATCCCGCTGCTGGAGGACGTCGACCGCATCAAGATCGTTTCTCAACCGGCCCACGCGCTCAAGGCCCGCGCGTACCTGCGGCGGCAGCGGCCCGACCTCGCGGAGAAGCTGGTGCGCGCGGACGACTACCGTCCTGGCGAATGGCTGCTCGTCAAACCCCTGCTGGCCCTGTACGGACTCTGGACGCTCCGCGGTCTCCAGCCCGACGAACGGGGCGTCGCGGGCAAAATTGCGTGACATCGTCCGGCGGGTGCGTCGATCATGGGCTGATGGCGCGACTTCGTGACATCGTCTTCGACTGCGCTCATCCGGCGGCCGTGGCCCGGTTCTGGGCCGCGGCCCTGGACGGATACGCCGTCGCGCCGTACGACGATGCTGAACTGGCGCGGCTGCGCTCCATGGGGATCACCAGCGTCGAGGACGATCCGACCGTGCTCGTCGAGACGGCGGAGGGTGGACCTCGGCTGTTCTTCCAGCTCGTGCCGGAGGGCAAGGGGGTGAAGAATCGTGTGCACGTGGATCTGGTCGCCGTGGACCCGGAGGCGGAGATCCAGCGCTTGACCGCTCTCGGTGCGACCGTTCAGGCCCGCCACCCGGACAACGTCGTCCTGGCCGATCCCGAAGGCAACGAGTTCTGCCTGTCACTGAGATCCATTGCGTAACGGCGGGTTGGCTTTTGGCTACTTTCTTGGTTCGTATCGCATGGCCACCGCGCCTGAGGCGTACTTCAGTCGGCTTACGAGTTTCAGGTCGATGGGTTTCGACAGGCCCGCGAACAGCGTCGGGCCATGGCCTGCCAGCCGGGGATGCACAACGAACTCGTACTCGTCGATCAATCCCAGCTCTGCCAGCGCCATGGGGAGCTGCACGCCTCCTACGAACAGTCCTTTGCCCGGCTCCTGCTTGAGCCGCCGGACGGTCTCCGCCAGGTCTCCGCGCACGAGTTCGGCGTTCCAGTCGACCCGGTCCAGGGTGCTCGACACGACGTACTTCTTCTTCGCGTCGATCGTCCGGCCGAATGGCTCCATCCATTCCGGTCTTGCTCCGGGCTGCGCCGGTGGACGCCACGCCTCCTCCATCATCTGGTAGAGCACCCGGCCGAAGATCAGGGCATCGGCCTGGGCGATGCTCTCGGTCGCGTGGCGGTGCAATTCCTCGTCCGGGTCGATACCGAGGTGAGAGCAGCATCCGTCCAATGTGACGTTGATGGAATATCGAAGAGGTCGCATCGCGCAAGGGTACCCAGCCCGGGTGACACAAAGCCCGGAGGTCAGCCCCCGGGACGGTTCGGGGCGGCCTTCCGCAGGTAGTGGAGGAGGTCGTCGACCAGGTCGCCGGGGTCGGCGTGGCCCTTGCCGTCGGCGGCGAGGTGTCCGGCGGAGGCGAGGTCGGCGGCTCCGTGGGCGAGTGCGCGCAGCAGCGACGCCAGGCGTACCGGGTCGCCCGAGGGCAGGGCACCGGCCCGCTGGGACGCGGCGACGACGTCCACCAGAAGGGTTTGCGCCTGGTGGGCGGCCACGTGGAGTTCTTCGGAAGCGGTCGTCCAGGTGCCGAAGGTCAGCTTGAACCGGGCCGGGTACTCCAGCGCCCTCGCGATGTAGTGGTGGAGGGTCGTGCGCAGCACGTCCGCCGGGGGGCGGCCCTGGGCGATCGCCGATTTCAGCGCCGTGTGGCTTCGCGTCAGTTCGCGTGCGGCAATGGCGGAGAGAAGGGCCTCTTTGTTGGTGAAGTGCTTGTAGGGCGCGTTGTGGGAGACGCCCGCCAGGCGTCCGACTTCGCGCAGCGTCACCGCTTCCGGGCCGCCCTCGTCCAGCAGGCGCGTGGCCATCTCGATCAGCTGGTCGCGGGTCCCCGGCGGCATCGGGCCATCCTAGCGGCGGTTGACGTCGTCAACCTGGCCGATTAGGTTGACGTTGTCAACCTGGATGAGATGGGGAGTGAGAGCCTTATGCGAGCCGTGGTCACCGGGGCGAGTTCCGGCATCGGGGAGGCGATCGCGCGGTCGCTCGCGGGCATGGGCGCGACCGTGGTCATGGTCGGGCGGGACGGTCAGCGGCTGGACGCCGCACGGACGCGAATACTCGCGGCCGTCCCGGACGCCGAACTCGTGTTAGAGCGGGCCGACCTTTCACTGGTCGGTGAGGTACGCGAACTGGCGGCATGGCTTGCGAAGCCGCCGCTTCCCGACGTCGTCATCAGCAACGCGGCCGTCATCGCCGAACTGGACGACTTCACGTCCGAGGGAATTCACCGGGCCCTCGCCACCAATCACCTCGCGCCCTATCTGCTGCTGCGGTCGCTGGTCGAGCCCATTGGCGACCGTCCGGCGCGTTTCGTGGTCGTGGGCGCCTCACCGAGAGCGCTCGCCCGGACGCCGGTCGACCTGGACGATCTGAACCTCCAGAATGGACGCGGGCTGGGGCCGATTCCCAGTTTCCGTCCATTCGCCGCCTACGGACGCACCAAGAACATGAACGCGATGTTCGTCCACGCCCTCGCGCGGCGGCTCGGCGGTACGCGCATCACGGTGAACGGCGTCCATCCGGGCGTCATCAAGGGGACGGGGCTCGGCCGCGATTCCCGTGGCGCGCTCAAGGTCTTCGGCGCCGTCGCCGGGCGGTTCGCGTCCGGTCGGCCGGACGCGGGCGCCGACACACCGGTCTGGCTGGCCGTCTCGCCCGAGGTCGACGGTGTGAGCGGCCGGTTCTTCGTCAGGCGGCAGGTCGTCCCGACCGCGTCGCACACGACCGATGCCGGCCGGTGCGAACGGCTCTGGAACGAGAGCGCCCGGCTGGTGAGCCGGGCGGAGGCGGAGGCGCGGGCGGCAGGGCGGGGTGGGGTTTTCGGGGGCGTCCCTCGGGCACGTCCCTGACCGTTGCCATGTGCGGTGTCTTCAACGGGGGCAGGAGGTTCGGAGATGACCTCGGGGTGGAACGAATCCGGCGGCATGGACCCGTTCGAGGAGATGCTCGCCCGGTTCTTCGGCGCGCGGGCGCAGCGGCGTCCGGTGGAGCGGATCAGCCTCGCGCGGCTGATGAGCGAGCCCGCGCGGGAGCTGGTGCGGGACGCGGCCGCGCAGGCGGCGGAGTGGGGCAGCGTCGATCTGGACACCGACCATCTGCTGTGGGCGGCGACGCGGCAGCAGGGCACGCGGCAGTGGATGGCACGGGCCGGAGCCGACCCGGACAAGATCAAGGACGAGATCGAGGACCATGCCCGTCGCGGCGATCCGCGGGACGTCCCGCCGGAGCTGACGCCGTCGGCGAAGCGGGCGCTGCTGGACTCGCACCAGGTGTCGCGGGCGCTCGGGTCGTCCTATATCGGGCCTGAGCACCTGCTTTTCGCGCTGGCGCTGGACCGCGGGTCCAGTGCGGGCCGGATTCTCGATCATGAGCATGTGACGCCGGATTCGCTCCAGCAGGCGGCGTCCGGCGGCGGGCAGCAGCCCCCCGGCGGCCCCGGCGGGCCGGGCGGCGGGCAGGCGTCCGGGACGCCGACGCTGGACGAGTTCGGACGCGACCTCACCACGCTGGCGAGGGAGGGCCGGATCGACCCGGTCATCGGGCGCGAGGACGTGATCGAGGAGACGATCGAGGTCCTGTCGCGGCGCACCAAGAACAACCCTGTGCTGATCGGCGACCCGGGCGTCGGGAAGACCGCGATCGCCGAAGGGCTCGCGCAGCGGATCGTGGACGACGACGTCCCCGAGACGCTGCGCGGCAAGCGGATCGTCCAGCTGGACCTCGGCGGGATCATCGCGGGGACGCGCTACCGGGGCGACTTCGAGGAGCGGCTGAAGAAGGTCGTCGACGAGATACGCGAGCACACCGACGACCTGGTGGTGTTCATCGACGAGATCCACACGATCGTGGGCGCGGGCGGCGCGGAGGGCGCCGTGTCGGCGGGCAACATGCTGAAACCGCCGCTGTCGCGCGGCGAGCTGCACGTCGTCGGCGCGACGACCGTCGACGAGTACCGCCGCAACATCGAGAAGGACGCCGCGCTGGAGCGCCGCTTCCAGCCGATCCTGGTGCCGGAGCCGAGCCCGGACGACAGCGTCGAGATCCTGCGCGGCCTGCGCGACCGGTACGAGGCGCACCACCAGGTGCGGTTCACCGACGAGGCGCTGCTCGCGGCCGTCGACCTGTCGAGCCGCTACCTGACCGACCGGTTCCTGCCGGACAAGGCGATCGACCTGATCGACCAGGCGGGCGCGCGGGTGCGGCTGCGGTCAGGGACGCGCGACGGCGGCCGCCGCGAGCTGGAGCGGCGCCTCGACCAGCGCCGCCGGGAGAAGGACCAGGCCGTCGCGGACGAGGACTACGAGAAGGCGTCCGACCTGCGCGACGAGATCGGCCGCCTGGAGAAGGACCTCGCGGCGACGCGCGAGGAGGACGGGCCGGTCGCCGTCCCGTGCGTCACCACCGAGGACATCGCCGAGGTCGTGTCGAGGATCTCCGGCGTGCCCGTCACGCAGCTCACGCAGGCGGAGCGCGAACGGCTGACCCGGCTCGAAGAGCACCTGCACGAGCGGGTGATCGGGCAGGAGGACGCGGTCGCGGCGGTGGCGCGGGCCGTCCGGCGGTCCCGGGCGGGGATGGGCGATCCGGACCGTCCGATCGGCGGGTTCATGTTCCTCGGCCCGACCGGCGTCGGGAAGACGGAGCTGGCGAAGGCGCTGGCCGAGGCGCTGTTCGGCAGCCGCGACCGGCTGATCCGGTTCGACATGAGCGAGTTCCAGGAGCGGCACACGGTCAGCCGCCTGATGGGCGCGCCGCCCGGATACGTCGGATACGAGGAGGCGGGGCAGCTGACCGACGCCGTCCGGCGGACGCCGTACGCGGTGATCCTGCTGGACGAGATCGAGAAGGCGCACCAGGACGTGTTCAACGTCCTCCTCCAGATCCTGGACGACGGGCGGCTCACCGACGCGCAGGGCCGCACGGTCGGCTTCCGCAACACCGTGGTCATCATGACCAGCAACCTCGGCTCCGAGCTGATCACCGGCCGGGGCGAGGTCGGGTTCGGCACGCCGGGCGACGGCGACGGCCAGGGCGAGGGCGGCGGCCTGAACGCGGCGCTCAGCGACCGGATCATGCGGCGGCTGCGCGAGTCGTTCCGGCCCGAGTTCCTCAACCGGATCGACGAGATCATCGTGTTCCAGCGGCTGGAGGAGGGGCAGCTCCGGCAGATCACGGACCTGCTGCTGGACGAGACGCGCCGCCGCCTCCGCGCGCAGGACGTCGGCGTCTCCTTCACCACCGAGGCCGTGGACTGGCTGGCGCGGCGCGGCTACCAGCCCGAGTTCGGCGCCCGGCCGCTGCGCCGCACGATCCAGCGGCAGGTGGACGACCGGCTCTCCGACCTCCTCCTCGCCGGTGACCTGCGGCACGGCAGCCATGTGGAGGTCTCCGCCATGAACGGCGGTCTCGAATTCGACGTCACGACGACGGACCGGACGGAGGCGTAAGGGGTATAGTCCTGCTGTAGCTCTTACAGGAGGACTGGCAGTGCACATCCCGATCGCCGGGTACGCGGCGAGCATCGAGCTGGCGAACGACTTGGTCAGCACGTCGCCGACCGTGCGGGGCGAGGAGGCGCTGCCCGACCTCGCCGCGCTGTCCGGGCTGCTCGCGGGGCACGACCCGGTCGCGGGGCACGGCCTCCGGGCTCCGGTCCAGGAGGACGTCTTCCAGGTGCAGCTCCTCCGCCGGGAGGTGCGCGGGATCATGGAGACCGAGACCGCGGAACAGGCCGTCGCGGGCGCGGGCGTGCTGCTCGGACGGGCCGGGCTGGCCCCCGTCCTCCGCCGCGAACCCGGCGAAGCCGGCGGATGGCGGTGGTTCGTCCCGACCGTGAAGGACGCGCCGCTCGCCGACGAGCTGGCCGCGTTCGTCGGCGTCGGGCTGCTGGGCGTCGTCCGGGCGTTGGGCCACGAGCGCTTCCGGCCCTGCGCGGCACCGGGATGCCGGGGCGTGTTCGCCGACGTCAGCCGGGCCGGACGCCGCCGCTACTGCATGCCGGAGCTGTGCGGGAACCGCCACAACGTCGCCAACCACCGCGCCCGCCGACGGGAGATGATCTGATGTCCGCCCCGCTCGCCGGAGCACTCCAACTTCCTGATGGTGCCTGGGTGCGGGGGCGCGGGCTGCGTAAGCCGATGCCGGACGGGCCCGCCCCCGACTTCGGCCTCTATCTGGGCTCCGGTCGGCTCCGCCGCCGCCACGAACCGTCGCTGACCTGGCTCGCCACCTGGATCGACTGGCCCGACTTCCTGCTGCCCCGCGACCGGGACGCGGCCGTCCGCGAGATCCGCGACCTGCACGAGCGGGCCCGTTCCGGCGCGGCCGTCGAGGTCGCCTGCGGCGGAGGCGTCGGACGCACCGGGACGGTCATCGCGTGCCTGGCTGTCCTGTCCGGGGTGGAGCCGTCCGAGGCGGTCGCCTGGGCGCGTGAACACCACCATCCGCGGGCCGTCGAGACGCCGTGGCAGCGCCGCTGGGTGACCGCCTTCCCGGCCGGGGCCTGAGCCGAACCGGACGCCCACGCCCCGCGTGATGGCGGTCGATAATATTTCTGTTACGCGATGCTTGTTCGCTTTGTAAAGGCGCTCCCAGAATCCAGCGGATCTTGACAAAGGCATTCCTAGCGATCATCCAGATTCTGGTAAGTTGCCGTTTGAGGGAATTGAGATGTTGAAGACCCGTATGCATGGGAACTTCAGCGTCCGTTCCAAAGGCCGCGAACGCTCGACGCCGATGCGCTATGAGCGTTCTGCTCCTCGGCGCGCTCGGCGCGCTCGGGCTCGCCGCGCTGCCGGGGTGCAGTGGCGACGACGACCGTCCCGCGGGTCAGCGCGGGGCGACCGAACCGGGCGGACGCCCAGCGACCCGATTCACCGTGGCGGGGACCGGGGACTTCCTCATGCACGACGTCGTGACCAAGCAGGCGGCCTCGGACGCGCGCGCCAACGGGCAGAACGAGTTCGACTTCGGTCCGATGCTCGCCCGGCTCAAGCCCGTCATCAGTAAGACGGATCTGGGAATCTGCCATGTCGAGACGCCATTGGCCCCGCCTTCGGGGCCTTTCGAGGGCTACCCGACGTTCAGCTCACCGCCGCAGATCGTGAACACGATCCGCGGGCTCGGCTACGACACCTGCTCGACCGCGTCCAACCACTCCATCGACCAGGGAGAACCGGGTGTGCGCCGCACCATTGACGACCTGGACGAGGCCGGCATCCGGCACACGGGCACGGCCCGCACCGCGGAAGAGGCGGAGCGGATCAACATCCTGAACGTGAAAGGCGTCAAGGTCGCCCAGCTCTCCTACACGTACGGCACCAACGGCATTCCGAAGCCCGCCGGAAAACCCTGGATCGTGAACGACACTCTCAACCCCGACAGGATTCTCGCCGACGCGGCCCGCGCCAAACAGGCGGGCGCCGAAATCGTGATCCTCAGCATGCACTGGGGCGAGGAATACCGGCACCCGCCGACACCCGAGCAGCGCAGCCTTGCGAGGACGCTGATGCGCTCGCCCAATGTCGACCTGATCCTCGGCTGCCACGCGCACGTCGTCCAGCCCTACGAGCAGATCAACGGAAAATGGGTCGTGTACGGCATGGGGAATGTGGTCGCCAACCCGACCGCCAACACTCAGGCCACGCACGAAGGAATCGTCGCGCGGGTCACCTTCACCCGGAACTCCAAAGGCCAGTGGAAGACGCAGCCTTCCTTCGTCCCCACGCTCGTCACGCCCGGCACCATCAGACTCCGTACGCTGAGCAGCGATTCAGGGAACCAGGCCACCGTGGCCCGCACGACCCAGGTGGTGCGAAGCCTCGGATACAACGTCCCGCTCGCCTCACCCCAGAACTAGCCCTCGCCTCACCCAGAACTAGCCGAGGATCAGTTTCGCGGCGTGCTCGCCGATCATCATGCTCGGCGCGTTGGTGTTCCCGCCCGTGATGGACGGCATGATCGAGGCGTCCGCGACCCGCAGGCCCTCGACGCCGCGGACCCGCAGCTCCGGGTCGACCACGGCCCGCTCGTCCGCGCCCATCCGGCAGGTGCCGACGGGGTGGTAGACGGTCGTCGCGCGGTTCGGCAGCTCCCCGGCCAGCGCGGCGCGGTCAGGGAAGGCGGGGCCCGGGGAGAGTTCCGCCTTGACGTCGCGGGCGATGATCTTGTCGGCCATGACCGCGCGGACGAGGTCGATGCCGTCCAGCAGGAGCCGCGCGTCGTCCGGGTCGGTGAGGTATCCGGGGTCGATCACGGGCGCGTCGGACGGGTCGGCGGACGCCAGCCGCAGCGTCCCGCGGCTCTTCGGGTAGATCAGGGTCGGCATGATCGTGAGGGCGGCGCGCTTGTCGACCTTGTGCCGTACGGGCGCGTCCTGGTTCGGGAACGGATACGACCATGGGAGGGCGTGCAGTTGCAGGTCGGGGACGTCGCCGTCAGCCCGCCCGGTGCGGACGAACCCGACCGCCTCGAACACGCTGCGCGCCACCCACGTCCCGCCCCTCGTCCACTCCCTGACGACGCCGGACGCGAAGTAGGGCGCGGTGCCCCGGTGGCGGGCCGTGTCCATGACGTAGGTCATCGGGACGAACATGTGGTCGTGCAGGTTGTCCCCGACGGGCAGATCGGCGTGCAAGCCGATGCCGTGTTCGCGCAGGTGGGCGGCCGGGCCCACGCCCGAGAGCAGCAGCAGGTGCGGCGAGCCGAACGTGCCCGCCGCGAGGATCACCTCGCGGGACGCGCGGATCGTCCCGCGCCCTACCACGGCGCGCCGAGCCGTGCCGCGGCCTTTCTCCGCGACGACCTCGACCCCGGTGGCCCGACCGTCCTGGACGACGACGCGCTCCACCGTCGCGCCCGTCAGGATCGTCAGGTTCGGCAGGCCGTGATCGTCGAGATACCCGACCGATGAGCTGTAGCGCAGGCCCTCGTCCACGCTCTGCTGGAAGATCCCGGCGCCTTCCTGGGACTCGCCGTTGTAGTCGTCGTTCCGCTTCACGCCCGCCGTCTCGATCAGCGCCTCGATGAACGCCTCCGACGCCGGGGTGAGGTCCCGCTGCCGCGTCACCCGGATCGGGCCGCCCGCGCCGCGCAGGGCGGTGGCGCCGTCCTCCCAGCTCTCCATCCGCTTGAAGCTGTCCAGGACGTCGTCGAAGCCCCAGCCGGGGCAGCCGTCCGCGGCCCAGCCGTCGTAGTTCCTCCGGTTGCCGCGCACGAACAGCATCCCGTTGATCGAGCCGGAGCCGCCGAGCACGCGTCCCCTGGTCTGCGGGATCGTCCGGCCGAGGACGCTCTTCTGCGGGGTGCTGTAGAAGCCCCAGTCCAGCCGCTTCTTCAGCCGCGGGACGTTGTGGAAGACGGCGATCAGGCCGGGCTTGCGGACGAGCGGCGTCCGGTCCGGGCCGCCCGCCTCGACGAGGACGACGTCCGCGCCCGACTCGGCCAGGCGCCTCGCTAGCACGCAGCCCGCGGTGCCCGCCCCGACGACGACGTAGTCGGCGGTCCGGTCCATGGAGTTCCTCCCAGCGGACGCGCGCGGCCGGGCATGGCCGGGCGACCTGCCAGCGGGGCCCGCGCCTGGCCCGATCGGCGCCGCCGCGAGGGCGACCTGACATGGGTG
Organism: Actinomadura sp. 9N215; assembly: GCF_044326345.1. Classification (NCBI taxonomy): domain Bacteria; kingdom Bacillati; phylum Actinomycetota; class Actinomycetes; order Streptosporangiales; family Thermomonosporaceae; genus Actinomadura; species Actinomadura sp. 9N215. The sequence continues at coordinate 277,285 of NZ_JBIRBA010000003.1, forward strand.
CGGCGATAGTAGGGGCCGCCGGTCCGCCCGGCCAAGCACGTGTCCCGATGAGCGGAATCCGTCACACTGGTCGCCGTGACCCACGGACAGCCGGTCGATGTATCGAAGCGCGAGGCGGAAGTCCTCGCGGCGCTCGGCGCGCGGTTGTCGAACGCGCAGATCGCCGGGCGGCTGCACATCTCCGTCCGGACGGTCGAGAGCCACATCTCGTCGCTGCTGCGCAAGTACGGCGTCGCCGACCGGTGGGCCCTCGCGGACGAGGCGGAGCGCCGCACCCCGCCGCCCGGCCACCTGAGTGGGCTGCCGTCCGCCCGGACGGCGTTCTTCGGCCGCGAGGCCGAGACGGACCTGGCCGTGGGCCTGCTCGGGGACGCGCGGCTCGTGACCCTCCAGGGCGCGGGCGGGATCGGCAAGACGCGCCTGGCGGCCGTCGTCGCCGAGGCGGCCGCGCCGTCGTTCCCGCTGGGCGGCGCGTTCGTCGACCTCGTCCCGGTGCGGGACGGGTTCGTCGCGCAGGCGGTGGCGTCCGCCCTCGGCGTGACGGAGCGGCCCGGGCAGTCGCTGGACGACGCCGTCGCGCAGCGCCTCGGACGCGGCCGATCGCTGCTCGTCCTGGACAACTGCGAGCACCTCGTGGACGACGTCGCCGGTTTCCTCGAACGGCTGCTGTCCGCGTGCGGGACCGTGACCGTCCTGACGACCAGCCGCGAACGGATCGGCATCCCCGGCGAACGGACCGTGCCGATCCCGCCGCTGCCGCTCGGCTCCGACGCCGAAGGCCTCTTCCTCGACCGCGCCGCCGCGTCCGACCCCGGCTTCGCCGCCGCGCGGGCCGACGTCAGCGAGCTGTGCCGCCGCCTGGACGGGATGCCACTCGCCATCGAACTCGCGGCGGCGCGCGGCGCGTCGCTGGGCGCCACCGGCCTCCTCTCCGCGCTGGACGACGTCCTGCTCCTACTGACCGGCGGGCGCGGGGCGGTGGAGCGGCACCGGTCGTTGCGGGCCGTGCTCGGCTGGAGCCACGACCTGCTCACCGAGGACGAGCAGGCCCTCTTCCGCCGCCTCTCGGTGTTCGTCGGCGGGTTCGACCTGGCCGCGGCCGGAGCCGTCGCGCCCGACCTCCCGCACCGCGCCGACCTGCTGGGACGGCTCGTCGACAAGAGCCTGGTCGTGCGTCCGGCGGAGGGCCGGTGGCGGCTGCTGGAGACGATCCGGGCCTTCGCCGCCGAGAAGCTGGAGACCGGCCCGGAGGCGGCGGCGATCCGCGACCGGTACCTGCGCTGGGCCGCCGCGACCGCCGCCGACCTGGAACGCGGCCTCGACGGCGAGCGCGACGACTGGCGCGACGGTTTCGACCTCGTCGCCGACGACCTGAGATCGGCGCTCGCCGGAGCACCGCCCGGACGCGCGGCCGTGCCGCACCGCCTGGCCCGGTCGCTCGCCCATCTGACCTACGCCCGGAGGTTCCTGCACGAGGTCCCCGGCCACTACGAGGAGGCGGCGCGCCGGGCGCCGACCCCGGGCGAGGCCGCCGCCGATCTGCGGGACGCGTCCGACGCCGCCCACGCCCTGATCAACACGGGCCGGGCCTTCGAGCTGCTGCTCGCCTCGGCGGAGCGGGCCCGCGCGGCGGGGGACGGCGACGCGGAGGCGATCGCGCTGGCGTTCGCCGTCGCGACCGCCGGACGGCACCCGTCCGGGTTCGAGAAGGAGATCCCGCACGGCCGCCTCCGCGAGCTCCTCGACGCGGCGGCGACGGCGGCCGGCGACAGCGCCGACCCGTTCGTCGCCGCGCATCTCGCGGCCGCGCGGGTCTGGGGCTCCCGCGAGGAGAAGGTCAGCCCGGAGCCTTCGCTGATCGGCGACGCGGTCGCCGCCGCCCGTGCGACCGGCGATCCGGTGCTGATCGCCGCGGCGCTGGACGCGTCCGCCGGGGCCGGGCTCGCCGCCGGACGGTTCGGGGAGGCGCACCGGATCGCCGCCGAGCGGGTCGGGCTGCTCGCCGCGATGCCGCGCGACGTCCCGTACCCGGCGCCGGAGATCACCGACGTGTTCCACATGGGGGCGTCCTGCGCCGTCGCGGCCGGGGACCTGCCCGCCGCGCTGTCCACGGCCCGTCTCGCCGGGGCCGACGACCTGATCGGCGACCGGTCGCCGGTCGCGCTGTCCACGCTGGTCCCGGCGCTCGTCCTGACCGGCGACCTCCGCGGCGCGCTCCGCCGCGCGCCCGCGCTGTGGGAGGTGTGCGAGCAGGCCGGGAGCCCGCTCGCGTGGGTGTCCCCGGCCGTGGCGGCGGTCGCGCTGGCGTACGGGCTCAGCGGCGACGACGACCGCTTCCGGATGTGGCGGGCCCGCGCGGAACGGGTCGCGGGCGGCGCCGGGTCCCGGTATCTGGCCTCGTTCGCCGCGTTCGTGGACGCCCGCACCGCCGTCCACGCGGGAAGGGCCGACGAGCGCCTGGTCGAGGCCGCGTTCGCCGAATTCCCACCCCAGGACTGGTACCGGGCCTACGCCCGCGCCGCCGGAGCGGAACTCGCCGTCGCCGCCGGTCTCCCCGACGCGGCCGGACGGCTCGCCGCCGCCACCGCGTCCGGGAACGAGAACGACTGGGCCGCCGCCTGCCTGGCCCGCGCCGCGGGCCGCCTGCACGGCGACGAGGACGAGCTGTCCGCCGCCGTCGAGGCGTGGGAGCGCATCGACGCGCGCTTCGAGCGGGCCTGCACCCTGGTCCTGATCCGGGGCCGCGCGGACGAGGGCCGCAAGGAACTGGCCGCGCTGCGGGCCCGCTGACGGAGACCCGTCGCGGTACCGCACCGGCGCGTGGGCCAGGTCACGGCCGGTGCGGTACCGGCGGGCGTCCGGCGATCCTCCCCGCCAAGGGATCCGCCGGACCGCACTCCCGCCCGGGACCCACGGGAGGAGGGTGCCCCGGGCGGGAGGTCGTCACCCCGCGCCGATCAGCCGCGCAGGGCCTGGGAACGCGGTGTTCCCGGCTCGTTGTCGATCAGAGCGGAGATCTCCCGGTAGACGAGGCTGATCCGGGTTCCCCAGTTGGGGCAGCCGCCGAGGTGGTGCAGCGCGATCACCTTGTGCGACGACCCGGCCAGGACCGGCGAACCGGAGTTCCCGCCCGACGTGTCGCACATGTAACCGGTGTTCACCCCGGACGCCGCCGTACGGATCACGCAGTTGCCGCCGCCGTCCTCGACGACCGACAGCCGCTTCGGCAGCACGTCGCCGTGGCCGGGAATGTAGATGCGCTCACCGGCGGTCGGCTCACGCGTCTCCAGGTAGAGCGTCCCGAACTGCTGGATGCTCTCGAAGTTGTTCACCGAGAACAGGGCGTAGTCCAGGGCGCTCAGCGGGCTCAGCTTGAGCAGTTCGGCCCCGCTGACCTTCGTGCCCGCCCGCGGGTCGCGGCCGCCGCACGTGGCGCATTCGTAGTCGAACTGGAACTCGCTGCCCCGCAGGTCGGCCGCGTTCTCCATGCAGTGCTGGTTGGTGAGCATCGTGTTGGTGTCGCCGACACGCCACGACGTGCAGTGCCCGAGACCGTTCAGCAGCTGGCGGGCCACCGCGCGGGAGCGGGCGTATTCGGTGGGATGGCTTGTCTTGTAGCAGGTCGTGTCACGGCGGTCCTCAGCGCCGCAGACGCTGAACGGACGAGGATTGGCCGCCGCGTACTCGGCCTTGGTGAAGCCGCGGAAATAGGAGTCGATCCGGGCGCCGAACCCCTGCCGGGTCAGCGCCGCGGCGTCGCCGTGCTTCGCGGACGAGTGCAGGGTGACGACGGCGGTGTCCCCGTCGATCGACATAGCGGCGAAACCCGTCCCACCGTGGACGGTGAAGGGGGAGTCGCCGCGCTGCTTCCGGACGGACGGGTCGCCGTAGTACGTGTGCACCTCGCGGCCGGACGGCGAGGCGACCGTGATCCGGTCGCCGGGGAGCAGCCGCACGGACGCGAAATGCACCTTGACGTAGCTGGAACCGGCCTCGCGGACGGTCACCTGGGTGGATCGGCTTCCAACCGCGTACCGCAGTTGGGTGTTCGCGGCCTTCTTCTCTCCGGCCACGTCGGGCTTGGGAGCGGGCTCGGTCGTAGGACGGGCTTGGCGGGGTTGGGCTTCTTGGCGGGGTTGGGCCGGTGCCGCCTTGGCGACGTCACCGTTCCGCGCGGGAACGGCCTGCGCCGTGGCGGCCGGCAGGACGAGGGTCACGGCAAGCGGGAGAACCGTTGCCAGGATGCGTGACCTTCTGGACATGTGCGCACCTCCTCTGGGGGTCGAGCTGCGCTTGGCGGGATGGGGGGAAATATGTGGATGTCCGGCCCGGCCTCCACCCCCATCCCGAGGAGAAGACCGGACCGGACACTACTGAATACTTTTCATCCTCAGGAATCTGCACAAGTGACGCTGTGCGACAAGGGCGGATGAAAAATATTCACCTTTGACGACTAAAGCGTGATGCTCCAGCCGTTAAGGGTCCCGATGTCCTGGGGCCCGTAATCGTAGATGTACACCTGCCAGTTGCCGGCCGCCTGCGAGCTGACGCCCGGGACCTGGAAGGTCCGCGCGCCGTTCCAGGGCGTGCACTGGTATTGACCGGTGCCCTGCCGCTTGACCACGTAGTCCTGGCCGCCGGGCGAGCGCAGCCAGATCCCGAGGTCCTCCGCGCAGGTGTGCTGCGCGTCGATCGACAGGTTCACCGTCGTCGCCGCCTGACCCTCGATCGCGACCTGGATCGGGCTGACCGTCCAGGTGTAGTCGCGGATCGGGTAGTCGGTCTCGCTGGTGAACGTGCGGTCGTCCGGAGGCGTCTTGGTCACCGCCAGGGTGTAGGTCGCCGTCCGGGTGACCGAGCCCTTGCCGGTGACCGTCACCGTGTAGCTGCCCTCGGGCGTGCTAGCGGTGGTGGCCAGCGTCAGGGTCGCGGTTCCGCCCGCCTTCACCTCACCTGGGTTGATGGTGGCCGTCACGCCGGCCTGCGACACCGCCGCAGAGAGCGCCACCTGCTGCGCCGTCCCCTGGGTGAGGGCGGTGCGGACGGTGGCCTGCGCCGACTTGCCGGCCTCGACCGTTCCGTTGGACGGGTCGACCGACACCGAGAAGTCGTCGGTCCCGTCGCCTTGCACCCGCAGGGTGAAGCTCGCGGTGTGCGTGGCGGACTTCCCGGTGCCGGTCACCGTCACGACGTAGTCGCCCGCCGGGGTGTCCGACGAAGTGGCGACGGTCATCGTGGACGTCGCGCCGGCCTGGACGGTGGCGGGACTGAAGGTGACCCTCGGCCCGCCTGGCGACACCGTTGCCGTCAGATCGATCGACTGGGCGGCGCCCTCGGTCACCGTGGTGTTGATGGTGGCCGTGGCCGACTGTCCTGGTTGGACGCTTGCGGAGAGGGGATTGGCCGCCATGGAGAAGTCGTCCGACGGGGTCGTCGGACCCACGGACGTCTTCCACAGCGCCCATGCGATGGCGTCCGTGCTCCGGTCGAGCGCGGTGTTGTTGATGTTGCTCGGGTAGCTGTCGCAGGACGCGTGGTAGCAGCGGTCGAAGGCCACGCCGGCCTGACCGCCCCACTTCTGCGCCTGCGCGGACGACTTCGTCGCCGACGCCCCGGTGGACAGGAACGACGTCGCGATGCCCGCGTTGCGGAACGGGCCGTCGTCGCTGCAGCACTCGCCCATCTCGTCCGGGGCGAGGCTGATGGAGTCGAAGTATCCCTTCAGGTTGGCGGACAGCTGCGAGTTGAGGTTGTCGATGAAGTAGCCGGCGTTCGGGCTGCCGACCATGTCGAAGTTGAAGTAGCCCTTGATCTTCGAGCGCTCGGTCTGGGCGAGGCGGCCGACGTAGAACTCGGAGCCGTTGAGGCCCTGCTCCTCGTCCGTCCACCAGCCGAAGCGGACCTTGTTGAGCATGGTGGGCTTCTTCTGCGCCAGCGTGAGCGCCGTCTCCAGCAGCGCGGCGGAGCCGGTGCCGTTGTCGTTGATGCCGGGACCGCCCCGGACGCCGTCGAGATGCGCGCCGAACATGTAGACGCTGTTCGCGTCACCGCCCGGCCACTCGGCGATCAGGTTGGGTCCCGCGCCCGCCGTGCACCCGGAGGTGCACGCCTGCCGGGTCACGGTGAACCCGGCCGCCTGCAGCTTCTGCTCCACGTAGGACACGGAGGCGGTGTAGCCGCCGCCCGCCGCGTAGCGGTTGCCGCCGTTCTGCGTGGCGAAGTTCTGGAACTGCTGCAGGTGCGCCTTGACGTTCTCGACGTTGATGTCCGGCGGGTCGGTCGTCCCCGGGCCGCCGCTTCGCTCCACGTTGACGGAGTAGGTGGCGGTCTGGGTCTTCGACGCGCTCTTGCCGGTCACGGTGACGGTGAACGGCCCGGTCTGCGCCGTGTCGCTCGCCGTGACCGTCAGCGTCGCGGTGTTGCCGGACTGGACCCGAGCCGGGTTGAAGCTCGCGTTCAGGCCGCTGTTGGCGGGCGACACGGACGCGGTCAGGTCGACCGCCTCCGAGGAGCCGCCGGTGACGGTCGTCGCGACCGTCGCCTGCACCGACGCGCCCTGCTTCACCGTGCCCGCGTTGGGCGAGACCGACATCGAGAAGTCGTTGCCGGTCGGCTGGCAGGTCGGCTCACCCGACTGCGCGGGCATCGTGACGGCGTCCCACGCGGCCTTGACCTTGTTGTACCAGCCGCAGGACGCGTCGAGGTTCTTCGCCGCCTGAAGCGTCAGCACCCGGTAGCGGGGGTAGCTGGTCGACGACGTCTTCAGCATCATCGCGTTGTAGAAGATCTTCGCCGCGTTCATGATGCCGATGCCGGTCATGCTGCTGCCGTTGCAGGTCGGGCTGGTCGGCTTGCCGCCGCCCGGGTTGTTGCCCTCGGCGAGCAGGTAGAACCAGTGGTTGCCGGGCCCTGCCGCCTTGTGCACCTCCATGCCGGGAACGGAGCTGGAGTAGCAGTTCGGGTCGTTGTTGACCCGGGACGGCTCGTACATGTTGCGGATCGGGCCGTTGCCGACGAGGTTGATCTCCTCGCCGACCGTGTAGTCGGGGACGTCCTCGGGGTTGTTGAGGAACGCCTCGGTGGCCGCTCCCCAGACGTCGCCGACGAACTCCTGCGTACCGCCGCCGGAGATCCCGCCGGGCGTGTAGTTGTCCAGGCCGTGGCCGAACTCGTGGGCCACGACGTCCGTCGCGGTGATCCACTGGTTCTGGTTGTTGTAGCCGAACTGGGCCTGGCCGTTCGTCCAGTAGGCGTTGACGGCGGCGAGGCCGACGTACGCGGGAGCCCACTGGCCGTTGGTGTTCAGGCCGGTGCGGCCGAACGACTTCAGCAGGTCCCACTGGCCCTTCGCGGCGTACATGACGTCGACGCAGCCGGCTTCCTTGCTGGTCTTGGACGTGCTGCCCCACACGTCGTCAGGACCGGAGAAGATCGCCTTGCTGCTGTAGTCGGCGCAGGTGACGCCGGGACGCTCCGGGTCCCGCATCGTGTACTGGCCGCCGGACTGGGTCGTTCCGAACTGGAGGTTCGGCCCGCCCCAGATGCCCGTGCCGGTGCCCGCGACGACGAGTTCCTTCTCGTCGAACCGCTTGCCGGTCAGGGCGTCGACGTAGACCTTCTTCTGGCTCGGGTGCTTGCCGTCGCGGCCGGACACCGTGGTCTCCCACGCGAGCCTCGGCTTCGCCAGAGCGTGCACGACCAGGCGCGGCTTGAGCGTGGTGCCGTCCGGCTTGGTCAGCGCGCCGCGCGACTTCCGCGCGGCCGTGTCCGCGCCGACCTTCGGCGCGACGCCGATACCGATCGCGTTCTTCTGCGCCACCGACAGGTTGCGCACGTGGCCCTTGCCGTCCGTCGCGACCACGAAGTCGCCGCCCACGACGGGAAGGTCGCGGTAGGTGCGCTCGTAGGCGACGTAGGTCAGGTTCCACGGGGTGCCGACGACCTGCGTCCGGACGTACTTGTCGCCCTTGCTCGGGTGCAGTTCGGCGACGCGTCCGGCGATCAGTCGTTCCGCCGAGACGACGGCCGCGGTCTTCGGATCGGGGGTCGATCCTTCCGCGCTGGGGGTCGCTCTCAGGGCCAGCGGCACCAGGCCGCCGATCCCGAGAGTGGCGGCCACAAGGGTCGCCAAGAGGTGTTTGCGTTTCACTTCCGCATGCCTCCACTGAGGGGTGAGACCGCACCGCGGGGGGACGGGCGGCCGCAGGCACGGCGGTGCCGTCCACCGCCAGCGGGGGCACGCCTGCACCATGCGCCGGGCGCTCAGATTGGGGCAGAAGGCGATCGGGCAGGGGGCAGGAGATTCAGGGGGGCGGGGCGCTAGGAGCTGGTGGACGGTTTGTCGTGCCTTGCGAAAATGAGGGTGACATCTGCGGAACCCTTGCGGGCCCTTCCACTTGGGCATAGCTTCACGGCTATGCAGGTGGAACTGCGGCACTTACGGGTGCTCTGCCAGCTCGCCGAGACGGGCAGCATCACGCGTGCCGCGGCGAGCCTGGGCGTCTCCCAGCCGACGCTCAGCAACCAGCTGCGCCGGATCGAGAAGGCGTTCGGGGGGCCGCTGTTCGTGCGCGGCGCGCAGGGCATCACGCCCACCCCGCTGGGACGCCACGTCCTGGCCCGCGCCCGCGGCGTGCTGGCCGACGTGGACGACCTGCTCGCCACCGTACCCGGCAGCGGCACCCGCACCGGCATCCGGCTCGGCACGCACCCCCACATCCTGCTGGGCGAGTGGCTGCGCAGGCTGGAGACCGAGCTGCCGCACCGCACCGTCAGCACCAGCCTCGACTACTCCGGCGCCGTCCTCACCCAGCTCCTCGCCAACGACCAGGTCGACGTCGTGTTCATGGGACGGGTCGCCGACCACCACGCGCCGCCGTGCCCGCCCGGGACCACCGAGCGCGTCATCACGATCGAGCCGTGCGGGATCGCGCTCGCGTCCGCGCATCCGCTCGCGAGCCGCGGCCGGGTCAGCCTGACCGACCTCGCGGGCGAGACGTGGATACCGCCGCAGGGCGGCGACGACGGCGGCACCGCCATGCTCCGCGCCGCCTGCGAGGCCGCCGGGTTCACGCCCCGGTTCCGGTACGCGGGCGTCGACTTCAACAGCATGGTCGGGTTCGTCGCCGCCGGGTTCGCCATCACGCTCGCGTCGCCGACCTGGGTGCCGGGCGACGGGATCACCGTCGTCGCGCTCGCCGGCCGCGCCACCGACGCCTACCGGGTGCTGCGCTGGCGCACCGCCACCATGCCGACCAGCGAGATCGACATCCTGCACCGGACGTTCCACGAGCTGTACAAGCCGATCGTCCAGCGCAACACGGCCACGCTGGGCTGGCTCGCCGACCACCCCGACGCGCGCCCCCGCACCCTCGACATCCCCACCACCTGACCACCCGCGCGGCATAGCGCGGCCCGGGGCGTCAGCCGGGTGGCGGGGCGTCGGCGGCTGGACGTCCCGCGCCCGGGCCTAGGCGTCCCGGGGGCGGGCGGACGACTGGCGTTTCGACCGCTCCCTCGCCCGGGGCCGCGCCACCTCAGGGCAGCGCCCGTCCGCTAGGCACCGGCCGTCGGGCCGCCCGGAACCGGAACACGTGCCGGTACGACTGCGGCGAAACACCGGCGACCCGTCCGAAGTGATAACGCAGATTGACGCCGTTCCCGAAACCGGTGTTACGGGCGATCTCCTCGATCGGGCTGTCGGTGGTCTCAAGCAATTCCTGTGCCAGCCTGACGCGCTGCTGGAGCAGCCACTGCAGCGGAGTGATGCCCACCGTGTCGCGAAAACGGCGGGCGAACGTCCGCTCACTCAAATGCGCGACCCTCGCCAGCTCCGGAACCGAGATCGCCTGATGCAACCGCTCGCGCGCCCATTCCAGCACCGGCGCCAGATCGTCGTTCTTCTCGGCGACGACGACGGGCTTGGTGTACTGGGCCTGCCCGCCCTCCCGGTGCGGCGGCACGACCATCCGGCGCGCGATCTCGTTGGCCACGGCCGCGCCGTGGTCGCCGCGCACCAGATGCAGGCAGGCGTCGATCGCCGCGCCCGACCCCGCCGTCGTGACGATGTCGCCGTCGTCGATGTAGAGCGGAGCCGGATCGAGCTCGACCTCGGGGAACCGATGGGCGAAGTCACCGGCGTTCATCCAGTGCGTCGTGGCGCGGCGTCCGTCCAGCAGTCCCGCGGCCGCCAGCGCATAGGCGCCCGTGCACAGCGACACGATCCGCTTGCCGCGCCCCGCCGCCTCCCGCAGAACCTCGATCAGCTCGGACGGCGGAGCGAGCTGCACGTGACGGGCCAGCCCGGCCACGATCACGGTGTCCGCGTCGAGCAGATCGCCGTACCCATGCGACGCGTGCAGACTCACCCCTGCACTGGACGGCAGCGGACCGGGCGCGGCCGCGCACAGCCGTAGCTCGTACCAGGGGTCCACGATGTCGCTGCGGTCCGTGCCGAAGACCTCGCACGGGATGGCCAGCTCGAACACCGGGGTGCCGGGCGTCACCGCCAGCCCGACGACATGTCCGCTCATGGCAGGAATTCTACGGACACCGTCTTTTCTGCCGCTAGTGATCGCCTCCGCCACCCTCGACGCTGAATGCCGTGACGAACTCCAGCGGGCACCTCACCTTCGGACAGGGCACCGCGATGTACGTCGGCGCGGTCCTGGGCACGGGCGTGATCGCCCTCCCCGCCCTGGCGGCCGAGGCCGCGGGCCCGGCGTCCCTGCTCGCCTGGCTGGCCCTGGTCGTCATGTCGGCCCCCCTGGCGGCGACGTTCGCCGCCCTGGGCGCCCGCTATCCCGACGCGGGCGGAGTGTCCACCTACGCACGCCTGGCCTTCGGCGACCGCGCCGCGGCGGTGGTCGGCTGGTGCTTCTACTTCGCGATCCCGCCGGGCGCCCCCGCGGCGGCCCTCTTCGGCGGCGCCTACGTCGCGGCCGCGACCGGCGGCGGCGCCACGACCGCCTTCGCCACGGCCGCCGCGCTGATAGCGGTGGTCACGGCCACCAACATGGCGGGCCTCCGCGTTTCAGGACGGCTCCAGCTGATCCTGGCCGCCCTCCTCGTCACCCTCCTCCTCGTCTCGGTCGCCCTGTCCCTCCCCGACGCCCGATGGGACAACCTGACCCCGTTCGCCCCCCACGGCTGGACGGCCATCGGATCCGCCGCGGCCCTGCTGGTGTGGAGCTTCGCGGGCTGGGAGGCGATCACCCATCTGGCCGCCGAGTTCCGCCGTCCCGACCGCGACCTCCCGCGCGCCACCGCCGCCGCGGTCTGCGTCGTCGGCGTCCTGTACCTCCTGGTCGCCTTCGCGATCATCACCGTCCTCGGCCCCGCGGCCTCCACGGCGGACGCCCCGCTCGGCGAACTGATGGCCCGCGGCCTGGGCGGCAACGCCCGCTGGCCCGCCGCCGCGGCCGCCGTCCTCCTGACCCTGGGCACGATGAACGCCTACTACGCGGGCGTGGCCAAACTGGGCGCCGCCCTGGGCCGCGACGGCGCACTGCCGTCCTGGCTGGCGCGCGGCAGCGTCGCGGGCCAGGTCCCCCGCCGAAGTCTGGCCACCGCCTCCGCAACCTCATTCGCGGCCCTTGCGACAGTCGCCCTGACCGGCCTAGGCCCCGAACCCCTGGTACTCCTGACGACCGGCTCTTTCGTAACCGTCTACGCGATCGGCGTAGCGTCCGCCATCCGCCTACTCCCGCGCCGCACCCTCGCCCGCGCCTCCGCCTTCGCGGCCCTGACCGCAGTGGCGGCCCTCCTCCTGATGACGGGCCGCTACCTGATCTGGCCCGCCGCGATAACCGCCGCCGCCCTCACCTACCGACACCTGAAATCCCGCCGCCCCTCACCACCCCCGCCAAAGCACACCGGAAAGCAACTCACCCGCTCCTGAGACATGCCTTCAGTGGGCCTGACCGTGGGTGCCGCGACCTGTCGTGCCATCTGTCGTTGATCTTCGTGTCAGGTGGTGGTCGAACGGTCATCTTCTCCGGGGTCGATGCTGGTGCGGCTCTGATCCGTCGTGTGTGAGAAGGGGCGTGCATGTCGTCCTGGAGATCGGCGCGCATCGTGGCGGCTGGTTCGGCGGCCGCGCTGGTGTCGTCCGTTGTCGTCGCCGTTCCGGCCGTGGCGGGGGCGGGGCTCTCGCCGTTCGAGGCCGTCGACCAGTTCATCGGCACCGAGATGGACACGTCCCAGAACAAGAGCAACGACGCCTACGGCAACACCTTTCCGGGTGCGGCGGCGCCGTTCGGGATGGTGCAGTCGAGCCCGACGACGTACAAGCCGGGAAACCCGCTCGTCGGCGAGAAGGGCGGGTACGAGTACACGGCCGGCCTCATCCGCGGGTTCGGCATGACGCGGTATTCGGGGTCGGGCTGCACGGGCCGCTTCGGCGGGTACGAGTTCCCGACGATTCCGTACGCGGGGGAGTTGCGGGACGGCGCGTTGCCGGTGAATCCTTCTACCGACATCAAGAATTACTATCTGCGGTTTCAGCATGGGAAAGAGGTCGCGGAGCCCGGGTACTACTCGGTCGGGCTGGATAACGGGGTCGCCGCCCGGCTGACAGCGAGCCCGCGGACGGCCGTCAGCCAGTTCGACTTCCCGGACGGCGAAAATTCGACCCTGATTCTGGACGCGTCCGGCCCGAACAACCGCACCTTCGGCACCGACGTCCAGATCGACCCGAAGACCCGGACCGTGAGCGGGTGGCTGCACGGCGCCGACCTCTGCGACAACGGCAACTACTACCGTGCCTACTTCTCTACCACGTACGATCAGAACTTCGCGTCTTATGGGGTGTGGAAGGACGGGCAGATGTCCGTCGGGGGCACGCACGTCGAGAAGAGCACTGATGACGTGAAGGCCGATTATCGGCATGACACGGGGGCCTGGATCACCTTCGCGGACGGCGCCAAGGTGACGGCGAAGACCGGGCTCAGTTTCGTCAGTGTGGACAACGCGGCGGAGAACCGCGACGTCGAGGTGGGGAGGGCGAGTTTCGGTGCGGTGCGCGCGCGGGCCGCACGGCTCTGGCGGCAGGCCCTCGGCACGGTCGAGGTCTCCGGCGGGACGGACGAGCAGAGCACGAAGTTCTACACGGCGCTCTACCATTCGCTCCTGCACCCGAACGTCCGGGACGACGTCAACCGCGAATATCTCGGATATGACGGCAAGGTGCACCGGGTCGAGCGCGGCCGGCACTTCTACAAGAACTTCGCCGGTTCCGGCTGGGACATGTACCGGAGCCAGGCCCAACTCATAGCGTTGACATTCCCCGAGGTCGCGAACGACATCAACGACTCGATCGTGAAGCTGACCGAGCAGACCGGCTCCTGGGCCCCGGGAGCGGCCCGGATGCAGGGCGACAACCTGCAGGTGATCCTGTCCACATTGGACGACATGGGCGCGACCCGCTACGACCGCGGGGCGGCGCTCAGGTCGATGACGTCCACGCAGAAACTGCCGGCGACGGCGACGTTCCGCACGGACGGCTACCAGTACTTCGCAGCCGGGCTCATCGAGAACCGCAAGGGCGATTTCGCGACCTCGCGGGTCCTTGAATACGCCATCGACGACTTCGCGATCGCACAGCTCGCGCGGCGTCTCGGCGACAAGGTGTCTTATCAGACCTTCATGGAGCGGGCACAGAACTGGATGAACGTCTTCGATCCCGTGACCAGGCACATCCGCCCGAGGGAACGCACCGGTTTCGATCGGAACTTCGACCTGCGGGTGCGCGACGACGGTCAGGGACGCGGCCAGTTCAACCAGTCGACCGGGTATCAGTACGGCTGGCTCGTCCCGCACAATCTGTCGACGCTCATCGGCAGGCGCGGCGGCACGGAGGCGTCCATGAAGGCGCTCGACGTCCTCATGGAAGACCTGGACGCGGGCGCGTACACGAAGACGGGGAATTACCTGTCGAACCAGCCCGCGTTCAGCACGCCATGGGTCTACAACTGGCTGCAAGCGCCGGAGAAGACCACCGATGTGTTGTACCGCGCCGTCAGGGAAATGTACGACACTTCGCCGTCCGGCCTGCCGGGCAATGACGACCAGGGCTCGTTGAGCGCGTGGTACGTGTTCGCCAATCTCGGTGTGTATCCAGCGATCTATGGCACGGGCGACCTCGTCATCGGCGCGCCGATGTTCGACAGGATCGTCATCGCCCCCTTCGGGAGCCGCCGGGTCATCAGGATCGACGCGGCCGGCGTCCAGCGCGGAAAGCGCTACGTCGCGGGGATGCGCGTCAATGGACGTCCGCAGACCCGGTCGTGGGTCGACGCGCGTCTCGCCCGCCATGGAGGCACGCTCGACTTCCGGATGTCGGCGACTCCGGGCAGGTGGGGAACCGGTGCGCAGGACATTCCGCCCTCGTACACGGACGGCGCCGACGCGCGCAACAACGTCGGCACCACCCCCGACGGGCGCGGAAACCTGGGTTCTCTCGACCTCAGCGACTGGTCCCTGTCCCGGGAGAGCCTCGCCGCGGCCGGCGCGAAACCGGGCGCCGAGCTCCCGCTGGACGGCACCGGAATCGTGTTCACCTGGCCCGACACCGCACCGGGCAGGCCCGACAACTGGATCCCGCACGGCCAGCGGATCCCACTCGACGGCGCGCCCGGCGGCGCCGTTTCCTTCCTCGGGCTGGCGACCAACGGGCCGGCGACCGGAACGGCGACGGTCGAATACACCGACGGATCGACACAACAGATCCCCGTCGAATTCGCCGACTGGGCCAAGGCGGCGACAGCGGGAAACACCGAACTCATCAACATCACCGGTCGCAACAATGCGAACGGCTCGACCGGCAGCGGCGCCTTCCGGGTCTTCGCGACGCGTCCCGTCACGCTGAACGCGGGCAAGCGCGTCCGTGCGGTGACGCTCCCGCAGGCCAGCGATCAGGGCATCATGCACATCTTCGATGTCGCGACCTCGAAATGACGAACGCCGCACACCGTCAGGGCAGCAGCTCGTTGCGTTGGGCCTTGGTCAGGCTGGCCACGACGAGCTCGTAGGAATGGTCGATCAGCTCCAGCAGTTCCTCTTCGGGCACCGAGCCGTCCAGGACGACGGTGTTCCAATGCCGCTTGTTGAGGTGATAGCCCGCGGTGATCGCGGCATAGCGTCCACGCAGGTCGAGGGCCAGGTCCGGGTCGCACTTGAGGCTGACGCTCCCCGGCTGGGCGCCCAGCGGCACCAGCGCGAACATCCGTCCGGCCACCTTGAAGACGGCCACCTCGTCACCGAACGGATAGTCCTCGACCGATCCCGGCTTGGCCAGGCATTCCCCGATCACCCGATCGCGCCGCGCGTCGTCCGCCATCACATGCCCCCGTCCATTCCCCGGCCGTCGACGCCATTCTGCCGTCACCGGCACAACGCAATCCACACCCCGACTCACCGGACTCGTCGTCCGTGGGGGACCCGCTCCGCACTTCGATCATCGCGCTGGTCGACGAGAGTGCGGGTCAGCTGGTGAGGGCGGCGAGGAGTTCCTCGCGGCGGCTCGCCCCGGTCTTGCGGTGGATGGCTTTGAGGTGGTCGTTGACGGTGTGCACCGACAGGTCCAGGCGCCGGGCGATCTGCTTGGGCGCCACCGCGTCGCGCAGGTGGGTGAGGATCTGGCGTTCGCGGGGGGTGGCCTGGTACCAGTCGCAAAAGGCCGGGAGTATCTGCTCGCCCCCGGCGGCCCGGATGGTGACCGCCACGTCCCCGGCGCCGTCGTCCAGCGGTGCCGCCTGAATGCTGATCCACCGGCCGTAGCCGGCGGCGGGTCCCACGACCAGTGGACGAGTCGCGCGCGGGTCACGTTCGTAGGCGCGTGCCTTGATCGCCAGCCCGGCCATGAACGGCTCCATGATCCAGTCGGGGTTGGGCTGCCGGCTCCGCACCAGTTCCAGCCAGGAGCGCGCCTGGAGGGTGGCCGCGCGGACGGTGTCGTCGTCGCCGACGATGACACGCCCGGCGGCAGTGCCGCCACAGCCGGTGTCAGCGGGCCCGCGGCGACATATCCGCGCAGCGCGGCCAGCAGCACCGGGGTCAATCTCCCCACCCGCAGGTGCCTGGACGTCCGCTGGGGAAACGGCGGCGACGGGGCCGCCATCGGCATGTTCGACTGCTGGGGCGGGACGCCCCAGCAGTGGAGTCCCGCCGGAAACAGGCTGGTCAGCGGCGTGGCCACCAACAAGTGCCTCAGCGTCCTGAACAACAACTTCGGTTACGGGGGCGCCGTGGTGAACTGGAACTGCAACGGCGGCGACGGCCAGGCCTGGCGAACCTGAACCGCGACGCACACTTCTTAAGGGCCCGCCGCTGACCCGCGGCGGGCCCTTGAGCCACGAGCCGAGAAGACGGAGACGCACATGACAGAGCCCGCGGCGATTTCCCGGCAGCGGATCATCGTCAACGAGGACGGAAGGCCCTACCCCGGCGTACCGATCATCAGCCAGGTCGTCGCTCACGGCGACACCGTCTACCTGTCCGGCGTCGTCAGCGATCCGATCAATCCGACCGGCGACGTCCGGTTCCAGACCAGAGAGGTCCTTCGGCAGATCGACCAGCTCCTGGGCTCCGCCGGGACCAGCAAGTCCAGGCTCCTCACCGCGCAGGTCTGGCTCGCCGACATGAGCATGTTCGCCGAGCACAACGACGTGTGGAACGAATGGGTGGACGCGGCGAACCCGCCGGCGCGAGCCTGCGTCCAGGCGCATCTGTTCCGCCCGGACCTCCTCGTCGAGATCATGGTCACCGCCGCCCGCTGACGCGGCCGTCCGGCCGTGCGAGGCAGGGGCAGGCCGTGCGCGGGGCCGGGTCAGGCCGTGCGGGGCCGGGACGGGGTCAGATCAGGCCCTGGGCGAGCATCGCGTCGGCGACGCGTTCGTAGCCGGCGATGTTGGCGCCGACGACGTAGTCGCCGGGGGCGCCGTAGCGTTCGGCGGTCTCGTAGCAGGTGTCGTGGATGGAGCGCATGATCCCGGCGAGCTCCTCCTCGACACGGGAGAACGTGAAGGCCTCGCGGCCCGCGTTCTGGCGCATCTCCAGCGCGCTCACCGCGACGCCGCCCGCGTTGGCGGCCTTGCCCGGGCCGAACGCGACGTCCGCCTCCTGGAAGATGTGGACGGCCTCCGGCGTCGCCGGCATGTTCGCGCCCTCGGAGACGGCCTTGACGCCGTTGCGGACGAGCAGCGCCGCCGCGTCCGCGTCCAGTTCGTTCTGCGTCGCGGACGGCAGCGCGATGTCGGCGGGCACGTCCCACACCCGGCCGCCCGGCACGAACCGGGCGGACGCGCCGCGCAGGTCGGCGTAGTCGGACACGCGGCCCCGGTCGACCTCCTTGACGTGCTTGAGGAGGTCGAGGTCGATGCCCTTCTCGTCCACCACGTAGCCGCCCGAGTCGGACACGGTGATCACGTTCGCGCCGAGCTGCTGCGCCTTCTCGATGGTGTAGATCGCGACGTTCCCGGCCCCGGACACGACGATCTGCTGGCCGTCCAGGTCCTCGCCGCGGCGGCGGAGCATCTCGGCGGTGAACAGGACGTTGCCGTAGCCGGTGGCCTCCGTCCGTCCCGCGGAGCCGCCCCACAGCAGGCCCTTGCCGGTGAGGACGCCCGCCTCCCACCGGTTCGTGACCCGCCGGTACTGGCCGAACAGGTAGCCGATCTCGCGGCCGCCGACGCCGATGTCGCCGGCCGGGACGTCGGTGTGCTCGCCGACGTGCCGGTGCAGCTCCGTCATGAACGACTGGCAGAACCGCATGACCTCCTCGTCCGAGCGTCCGTGCGGGTCGAAGTCGCTGCCGCCCTTGCCGCCGCCGATGCCGAGCCCGGTCAGCGCGTTCTTGAAGATCTGCTCGAAGCCGAGGAACTTCACGATGCCGAGGTTGACGGTGGGATGAAAGCGGAGCCCGCCCTTGTACGGGCCCAGCGCGCCGTTGAACTCGACGCGGAACCCGCGGTTCACGTGGACGTGGCCTTCGTCGTCCTGCCACGGCACCCGGAACATGATCTGCCGCTCGGGCTCGATCAGCCGCTCGACGAGCTTCGCGGCGCCCAGCCGCGGCCGCGCCGCGAGGACCGGGCCGAGGGACTCCAGCACCTCGTGGACGGCCTGGTGGAACTCCGCCTCGCCCGGGTCACGCCGCAGCACCCGCTCGTACGACTCCTCCAGGACGGCCAAGATCTCGGGCGGGGCCGGCAGGCGGGAGGCCAACGGCATGGTGAAGATCCCTTCATCGACGACCCCTCCACTCTAAAACCTGTCTTTCACAGCCTTTGACAGGCCCGCCGAAGGTTCGCCTCCCGTTCAGGATCGGCCGCTGACCTGGGAACGATCCAGCTGGGGACGTTCGGCGCGGGGTGCCGAAAAGGGGACCGGGCCGCGTCCTCCCTGGGTGAGGACGCGGCCCGGCGGGAGGGGACGTCAGGCTCCCGGGCACTTCTTCCACGCGAAGTGGTAGGTCGTCTTGACGCTACCGTCGGTGGAGTCGAAGGCCATGAAGCTGGTCTCCTTCGAGCTGCCCTTGTTCACGCGCAGCTCGGTGTTGATGTTGAAGTTGCGGTCCTCGCCGCACGGCTTCCAGACCAGTTCCGCGACATCGGTGCGGTCGGAGAACTGCCAGTTGTCCGAGTACGAGCCCTTGAGCGTGTGCGACACCTGGCTCGTCTGCGTCATGCCCTGGTGGTAGTAGCTGGCACGCTGCAGTCCGGTCGCGCCTTCCTCCAGGTACGCGAAGCCGCGGTAGTCGGCACCGGCGACGGCGTACGTGAACCCCTGCGGCACGTGGACGCGGAGGGCGAGCTGGCAGTTCTTCCGGAAGTCGATCGGGCTCGACTCGCCGCCGGCCTGCGCGAGGTAGTCGCTGTAGGTGACGGTGAAGCCGGTGTTGTCGCTGGCGGTGGCCACCGCGGTGGTCCCGGCCTTGCAGCCGGAGCCGTTCACGGTGAGCACGTCGATGAGGATCTTGTCGTCCGGCGGGGGGTCGTTGACGTCGGCTGACGCGGTCGGAGCCGCGGAGAGCGCCAGCGCCATGGCCGGAATGGCCATCGCCGCTGCGGTCAGTCCTTTACGCATCGTTCCTTCTCCTCTTACCGTCGCGGGGGGCACTTCATCCACTCGAAGTGGTAAATGGTCTTGATGCTGCCGTCGGTGGAGTCCATCGCCATGAAGCTGAGCTCCGCCGGGTCCGAGCCCTTGGTCACGCGGAGCTCGGTGTTGATGTTGAAGTTGCGTTCCTCACCGCACGGCTTCCACACGAGCTGACCAACGTCGTTGGTGTCGGTGAACTGCCAGTTGTCGGCGTACTCCCCCCGGAGCGTGTGCTGCTTAGCAGCGGTCTGCTGCTGGCCTTGGAAGTAGTAGCTGGCCTTCTGCACGCCGGTCGCACCGGGCGCCAGGGCCGCGAAGCCCCGGTAGTCGGTGGACGAGATCGCGTAGGTGAATCCCTGCGGGACATGCACCTTCATGCTGATCTGGCAGTTCTTGCGGAAGTCGGTCGGAGACGAGGAACCGCCCGCCTGGACCAGGTAGTCGCTGTAGGTGACCGTGAAGGCCTCCTTGTCGTCCGACACCGCGACGGCGGCCGTTCCCGCCGGGCAGCCCGAGCCGTTGACGGTCGCGATCTCGATCGTGACGCCGTCAGGGCCGGGGACGAAGTACGAGCCGGGCGAGGCGGCCGCCGCTGGCGCCGCCGAAGCGGCAGCCATGGCGATTGCGGCGACCGCGGAAAAAACGATCCCTTTACGCATGCGATTCCTCCTTGCTGGAGCCTGCGCAAAGGGAGCGTAAAGCTGGCTGATCAAAGCGGTCAATCACCAACTTTCAACATACGAAAACCCGGCGTTGACCTCGGTACACCTGCGTTGATCAGCAAGAATGGAGCGTCCAACGTCATTCATTGTGAACGGAACGTTCCATCAAGTAGATGAACAGAAATCAAATTGCCTTACAGAATGAATAGAAAACGTCCCGAGAACCCCTGTGACGTGCTGCGGAACCCGGCCGGTGGCGGCACTATGCCGTGGCGCATTCCGGCCACGCTTTCCGGTTTAGACGCCGTCCCTCAACCGCTCCGCCAGAACGGCCGCCTGGCTGTGATCGACGTCCCGCGTGGCGGTGAGCAGGGTGATCGGCCCCCGCTCCGCGAGTTCCCGCAGGCGGGCGAACGCCGCCGCGCGCTCGGGATCGCCGAGTTCGGCCTCGTATCGGCGGGTGAACTCGTCGAACTTATCAACACTGTGTCCGTACCACTTGCGAAGCTCGGTGGACGGCGCGACGTCCTTCGCCCACTCGTCCAGCCGCGCCTTCTCCTTGGACAGCCCTCTCGGCCAAACGCGGTCGACCAGGATTCGTTTTCCGTCACCGTCCGAGACCGGTTCGTACACCCTGCGCAGTCGTACGTCCATGTCCCCTCCCATGCCCGCCGAACTCCCCTTGGCCCTCCCATGCCCGCCGCACCCCCGAGAATTCCGATCCCCGGGAATGCCGATCCCGAGAATGCCGGCGCCCGGCGAATACCGGCGCCCGGCGACACGTTCAAGGGCGGCCCGGCGGCGTTGGGCGGTTGGGCGGGGTGGGGCGGTTGGGCTGGGGTGGGCGGTCGGGCGGGGTTGGGCGGTTGGGCGGGGTTGGACGGTTGGCGGCGGTGTGGTGGGCGAACTCGGCGGCGGCGGTGCGGCGGGCGAACTCGCCGGCGAGCGCGCGGCCCAGGACGTCGTCGTCGGGCCGGTGCCGTTCGAGGTAGGCGAGGGCCTCGGCGAGCTCCCCGGCGGTCAGCCGGCCGACCGGCTTCGCGGCCCAGCGTGGGAGCGCGGGGTCCGGACGTCCGGACGGCGGCGCCGCGCGCGGATCCGTGTTCACGAGTCACACCCTTTCCATTTCGGTGACCACTTTCATCCCGGTGGACGGCGCCGCGGCGGCGCGGCGGCGGGTGGCGCATTCGCCGACTCGAATAGGATCGCCGCGTGCATTGGTGGAGCCAGCAGGCCTGTGACGCCGCCGCGGAGGCGCAGGCCGCCGATCCCTCGCCGGGAAATCTGATGGCGGCCGCCCAAGTGCAGGCGCTGGTGTCGCTGGCGGAGGCGCTGCATCGCGTCGCGTCCGTCCTGGAAGAACGGGACGGCGCCGAGAACACCCCGCCGGTGAGCACTTTTCATCCCCGCTAGGCCCGTGCCGTCCGCACGCCGGTGCGGACGAAGTCCGTCCGGCCGGAATAGTGAAATACCGGTGCGCCCGCAGGGGGACGCACCGGTATTTCACCGGCGTTCAGGCATCGCTGAAGGATTTGCGTTCCGTCCTGCCGTTCGTGCCCCCGGCGAGGCGGGAGGCCTTCGCGATGGGCGGCCGCGGCGCCGGGACGGTCTCCGCGGCGTGCTCGGGCTCGGCCGCCGGGGCGGCGGGCCGCTCGTCGGGCGCGGCCGGTCCCGGCTCGTCGCGCGGACGGTCCCGCAGCCGCCTGGCCGCCTGCCGGAGGGCGCGCTCGCCGACCAGGCGGGTCAGCTCCAGGCCCCAGCAGTCCAGCTTGTCGAGGTCGGTGAGGTCGTCGCGGTGGCTGAGCTCGGCCGCGAGCCCGCCGAGCCGCTGCGCCTCGGCCAGGTCGAACTCGCGCATGAGGTGGCAGCACAGCTCGGCGAGCGCCGCGTGGTCGCGTTCGAACGACAGCCCGGACAGGTCGTTGTGCGACAGCCTGCTGAGCGCCCGTTTGCGTTCCAGTTCGCCGTCGGCGATCCGGAGGATGCCGTTGAGGAGCGCGACGGGCCCGGTGCCGACGGCCCTGCTCTGGGCGGGGGCGAACGACATGCGCAGCACGGCGGCGGACCCGATCCCGGCGGCGAGCACCCGGACGGCCGTCAGGCTCTCCTGGGGCGTCGTCGCGGGCAGCCCGAACGTCCAGCCGGACGCGGTCACCGCGATCAGCGCGACGATCGACGCGCTGGCGTTGACGAACACGAACAGCAGCCCGCCCGGCGACAGGAGCGCGGCGACCGGCTTGTCACGGTAACGCGCGGCCAGCTCGGCGACGCCGATCGCGCCGCCGATCAGGGCGGCGAGGAACATCTCGACGGTCATGACCTTCCTCTACGCGCTGCGGGCGGCCAGCCGGCCGAACGGGGGCTCCTCGGACCTGCCGCGCCGCGGCAGCAGCGCCGCGGGACGCTGCCGCGCCGCGCGTTCGGCGCGTCCGACCTCCAGGAAGACCAGCAGCCATTCCGTGGGGCCCGCCGCCAGTCCGGTGTGGGTGCGCAGCGCCTGCTCGCGCGCGCGGAGAAATACCAGCAGCCATCCGGTGGGGCCGGACGCCACGGTGCTCGGAATTCGTGAATGCATGGGGACGACCATTCCGCAGGCGCGTGGTGAAGTCGACGTCCGCCGCGTCAAGTTTTCGCGACGTGGCCCTGGCGCGGCGTTCATTTCCGGTGGGCCCGCCGTACGCCGGAAAGGTCCGCGCGAACGCGCTGATCTTCTCTCTATTGCCCGGCGGCCGTCATCATTTCAACGAACGCGGGAATTCCTTGACGAAGAATTTCGGGTCCGGGCGGGCGGCGGATGCGTTCTCACCTGAAGGCTCAGGCGCGAATTCACGCGGAAAACGGACGGAGGGGCCACTCCCCCGAAGTGACCCCTCTCCCCCCGTTCCGCCGTGTCGGCCCGGACGCACACACAGGACCGGCCGCTCCCCCCGAAGCGGCTCGCCCGGGCCTTTCAGCGGATGCGTCGAAGGTAGCGAGCCCGGGGCGGCGGCATCGAGGCTTCACCCCCGCTCATCGACGAACGGGCGACTGTGTGCGACGAGCGGAACACGCTCCGCGTCCGTCCGATGGCGCAGCGCGACGGGCGATGTCCGGCTTACGCCGGTTACCCTGGGTAGCGCGATTTCGCGCGGCGTGCGAAGAACATCCGGACGGGACGGCGAGGAGCACAGGCGATGGCTGCCGGACAGGTGCGACCGATCACGCTGGTGGGGACACCCGTCCTGCACCAGCCGTGCAGGCTCGTCGACGACTTCGACGCGGCGTTGAAGGAACTGGCCGACGACATGTTCGCCAGCATGTACGAGGCCGATGGGGTCGGCCTTGCCGCGAACCAGATCGGTGTGGCGCTGCGCGTCTTCGTCTACGACTGCCCAGACGAGGACGGCGAGCGGCACAAGGGAGTGGTCGTCAATCCCGTCCTGGAGTTGCCCGCGCTGGAGAACCGGCGGCTGGACGACGGCGACGAAGGCTGCCTTTCCGTGCCTGGCCCGCATGCGCGTCTGGCCCGTCCGGACCGTGCGACCGTCCACGGCTTCGACGTCACCGGCGCGGCGGTCACGGTCGAAGGGACGGGCCTGCTCGCCCGCTGCCTCCAGCACGAGACCGACCACCTCGAAGGCCGCCTCTACATCGACCGGCTCTCGTCCCGCGCGCGCAAGAAGGTCCTCAAGGAGTACGAGACCCTGCGCACCGAACCCGACGCCCTCAGCGGCTAGCCGTCCCCGACGACGAGACAGGCGAACGGTCTGGTTCTAGATTGGAAGGGTGATCGCAGTGCTCGACGCCCCGTCCAATCTCGGGCTCCGGCCGCCGCGCGAGGGGCATGAGCCCGGGGTGCGCCGATTGGCCCGCGCGCTGCGCGGGCACGACATCGTCGGCCGCCTGAACGCCGAGGACGCGGGCCGCGTCGACCCGCCGCCCTACGTGTTCGGCCCGGACGAGGCGACCGGCTACCTGAACGGCCCGGGCCTCGCCGACTACGCGGAACGGCTCGCGTCCCGCATCGGCGAACTCCTGGACACGAACCGTCCTCCAGCCCCCACCCACCACCAACCAACGGACGAGTTCCAACCGACGAACCTGTTTCCGGTCGTGCTCGGCGGCGACTGCGGCATTGCGCTGGGGCCGATGCTCGCCCTGCGCCGCCGTCCGGGCACGTTCGGGCTGGCGTACCTGGACGGGCACGACGACTACTCGCCCCGGCTCGATCCGGCGGCCTGGGCGGGACGGCTGACGGCGGGCGGGCTGGCGCTCGGCCTGGTCACGGGCCACGGCCCGGACGCGCTCGCCGACATCGGCGGGCTGCGTCCCTATGTGGCGGAGGAGCATGTCGCGCACATCGGCGTCCAGCGGGAGCCCGGGGACCACGAGATCGCCGACGTCGCCGCGTTCGACACCTCGCGCATCCGCCGGTATCCGATCGAGTACGTCCGCGAGCACGGCGCAGACGCCGCCGCCGAAGGGGCGCGAGCCCATCTGGAGGCCGCGCCCATCGACGGCTTCTGGATTCACCTGGACGCCGACATCCTCGATCAGAGCGTCATGCCGGCGGTCGATTCGCCCAACCCGGATGGTCTGTCGTTCGAGGAACTCACGTCCGTCCTGACGACGTTGGTGGCGAGCCCGCGCGCGCTTGGCTTCCACGTAGGCATCTACGACCCCGAGCGAGACCCGGACGGCATGGCAGGCGCGGCCCTGACGGACACGATCGCCACCGCCTTCCGCGCGTCCGGTGTCGCCTAGCCGCCCAGAAGGCGCTCGTATTCATACAGGACCCCGGCGAATTCGCCTGTCGGTACCTCGCAGGCATGCCCGGGAAGCCACAGATGCTCCAGCCGGACGGTCTGGACATCCAGCCGCACATGGCACGCGTTCCCCGTGTGCTCCCAGCCAGGACGCGCGTTGCGGACGACGTCCAGATGGTGCCGATGGCTCTGGACGTCATGAAGCAGAAACGCCGTCAGGACGTGACGCGGCCCGTCCACCGAGCGGGCGAACTCGCTCGCGCTCGACGCCGCGGCCTCCAGCTCAACACCGGAGTCAGCCAGCTCTGGGAAGAACACCCGCACGTGTTGCACGACGCCACCGACCTCGATCGGCTCGCAAGGGAGACGCAGAATCGCCTCCGGGTCGACGTAGCCGTGCACCGGAACACCGGCGACGACACCCGACCACGCTCCTGGGACGGCACTGATGAAACGGGCCCGGGTCAGGGTGTTTCCCAGTTCCGTCATGAGCCGTTCCAGATCGATGCCACGCGGCATGAACGTCTTGGTGCCGCCGCGTAGGCGCGTGCCCGTCTCGTCCAGGACGGCGAGGTCGGCCCAGCACGCACCGGAGCCGGTCTCCAGCACGCCGTGCGGAAGGCAGGCGTCCGGGTGCGGGGTGAGCCCGGCGACGTCCTCCAGGACGGCGCGCGGCGTCTGGACCAGCCCCCACCCCTGCGTCCGGTGCGACACGGACCCGAGCGCGAGCGACGCCGCCATCGGCTCGGCAGACCGCTCTCCAGCTCCCGCCCATCGCCAATCAATGGACGAGCTCCGCTCGACGCCCCGCTTTTCGATCAGCGCGCGCTCCAGGCTGCGGCGGCTTTGCAGCGCCCCGACCTCGTGCAGGTATTCGTCCAGGCACTTGCGCAGGACGTCCGGGTCGAGGTCGCAGGACGCCCAGCCGCCGACGTCCCGCACGTGGACGATCGTCCCGTCGAAGTCGAGCCGGTGATAGCGATACAGCTCCTGCCACGGCTCGCGCGGATCGCGGCGGCCGCCGGGCGCACCGGTCGCACCGGGATCGCCCGCGGCGCCCCGGCCGCTCGGGTCAGCTGGGTCGCCCGAGGCGCCGTCGAGCCGTCCGCGGGCGCGGACGATCGCGGAGACGTCCTCGCCCAGGTCGTTGATGAGGAAGTCGCGCAGCGGAGCGTGCAGCGGATCGGTCTCCACGGCGACCCGCACGCCGTCGCTGCGGAACCGCACCGGAAGCGATATCGCCATTCGGGTGATTATGCCGATAAGCGAAGATCATCACCTGTGCGCCGGAATGTTAGACCCGATCAGGCCCGCCGCCGCTCCCCGCGCCGCGCGTCTAGGACGGTTCGTCGGCCAAGTACGGCGGGGCCGGCTCGTACTGGATGTAGCGGCGCACCGCCCGCGCGTGGTCGCGGCCGTGGATGCGTCCGATCAGCCAGAGGGCCATGTCGATGCCCGCCGAAACGCCTTGGCTCGTGACGAGCTTGCCGTCCACGACGTAGCGCGCGTCGCGTACGACGGTCACGTCACCGTGGGCCTCTAGGGCGTCTTCAAAGGACCAGTGGGTCGCGACCCTGCGCCCCTTGGCCGGTCCAGCGGCGTGCAGCAGCGCAGCGCCCGTGCACACGCTCGTCACCCAGTCGACCTGTTCGGCGACCTTCGCTATCCATCCCGTGACGGCCGGGTTGTTCGGCTGGGTTTCGCGTGCACCGCGCCCGCCGGGCACCAGGAGAACGTCCAGCTTCGGATGGTCGTCCAGGACGTGGTCTGGCACGACCCTCATGCCCTTGTTGCAGCGGACAGGCCCGGACTGCTCAGCGATCAGTACCGCCTTGTCGCCTTCCTCGCGCACCATCGCCGACGCGGTGAACACCTCCCACGGACCGACGAAGTCCAGTTCTTCTGCGTCCTCGAAGACCAACAGCCCATACGTGGTCACGACTGAACCCTTCCCTTGAAAAAGTCGGTTCCGCGGAACCGGTCCCTGTAGTCGGACGGCGCGACGCCCACATGCCGGTGGAACGCCCTGCGCAGCGTCTCGCCCGTCCCGAATCCGAGCCGCCGCGCCAGCGTCTCGACGGGCTCGTCGCCCTCCGCCAGCGCCCGCCGCGCCGCCTCGACGCGCACCCGCTCGACGTACGCGGCCGGCGAGACGCCCAGCTCCGCCGTGAATCTGCGTTGCAGGTGCCGCGTGCTGAGCCCGGACCGGCCGGCCAGGTCCGCGATGGTGTGCCGGGCGCCCGGATCGGCCTGGACGGACGACACCGCAGCCCGGATCGGGTCCGACGCGGGCTGCGCCGACCACAGCGGGACGCTGAACTGCGACTGGCTCCCAGGCCGCCGCAGGAACATCACCAGCTCCCGCGCCACCGCGTGCGCCACGTCCCGTCCGTGGTCGTCCTCGACCAGCGCGAGCGCCAGGTCCATCCCGGCGGTGACTCCGGCGGACGTCCAGACCCGCCCGTCCCGGACGAAGATCGGATCGCAGTCGACGTCGAGGCGCGGATACTCCGTCCGCAACTGCTCCCCGCGCCCCCAGTGCGTCGTGACGCGGCGTCCGTCGAGCAGCCCGGCCTCGGCGAGCAGCAGCGCCCCGCTGCACACGGACGCGACCCGCCGCGCGCTTTCCGCCACCTCAGCGACCCAGCCGACCAGCGCCGCGTCCTTGCGCGCCCGGTCGACCCCGAACCCGCCGGCCACCACGAGGGTGTCGATGCCGCCCGGATCAAGATCGCCTATGCCGGACGCGGCGTGCACCGGCAGCCCGCCGGACGCCGTCACCGGCCCGGCCGCGGGCCCGACGACCAGGCATTCGTACCGCCCGGTGAGCCGGAACACCTCGTGCGGCCCGGCCAGATCGAGCACCTGGAACCCGTCATAGACGACGAACGCGACGCGCATGCCTCCAGGCTGTCTCCGCGCCCGCCATGGCGTCAACGCCGGGCACCCCACACATCACGCCATCGGCCGAGATGAGGCGCCCGTCACGAAATTAATGTGTTGACACACCACGAAGGATCATGGCTAACTCGTACGCATGGAGCTGTGATTCTTCCTCCGGTCGAGCCGTCCGCCTGATGTGGCGGGCCCGCTCCCGTTCCCCTCGGCGCCGCCACCGCACCGCTGTAAGCCGCCACCGCATCCGCTGTGAACCGTCAGCGCACCCGCTGTGACCAGCGCCGTCATGCAGGCACACCCTTTCGTCGGCCCCTTTATGGCCGAATTCGACCAGGCCCGGAGGTCTCCTTTCCATGCGTGCTCTCAACAACCCCGAATCGGACCCCTTCGCCAAATCCAAGAAGAAGGGAAAGCGAAAGAAGCACGACGTCAGGTCGGCGAATTTCGCGAACAACCGGCGCAACGCCCGGCAGCTGCCCACCCGGCAGCTCAACCGGGGCCGCTGAACGGCTCCCGGCCCCGATCGCCCCGGTCGCCCTGGTCGTCCCGGCCCGCGGCGACCGGGGCCGGGAACTCCGCCCACACCACGGTCCGGTCGCCGTCCACCCGGAAGCCCCAGCGCGACGCGAGCGCGTCCACGATCCGCATCCCGCGCCCGGTCTCCGCGCCGACCTCCGCCTTGACGTGCGGCGCGCCGCCCGCGCCCCCGTCGTCGGCGACCTCCAGCCGGTACACCCCGTCCCCGGCCGCGAGGACGACCGTCACCCGGCCGCCCTCCCGCCCCGACGCCGTGTGCCTGATCGCGTTCGCGACCGTCTCGCTCACCACCAGGATCATGTCGTCCCGTCCGGGGAAGTCGAGCGCCGTGTCCCGGACGAAGCTCCGCGCGAACCCGACCGACCGCCGCACCCCCGGCACCGTGATCTCGCCGACCACCACGCGGGCGTCTTCCACAGCACCGCCTCCCCGACGCCGGGCACGGTCGGCCCCAGGGCCCGCTTCGCCTCGGCCGGCAGCTTGCAACGCGTCCACGACGACTCCCTTCGCTTCCGGAAAGTCGTCCGTCACCCACGCTGTACGGCCCGTGACCCGGCTCCCGTTCACGCCGCGCGCGAACGTTCTCCCTGATCGCACCACCCGTCCCACAAGCAACGTGACATGATCGCGATCAGCCGAACCGAGGGAGCCAGGGAGCCGCGCCATGGACCTGCCCGCCGATCTCGACGAACTGGCACGCGCCATCATCGACGCGAACCGCTATATGACGCTGGGCACGACCGAGCCCGACAATCGCCCGCGCCTTTCGCCGGTCTACTTCACCCATTCCGGCTACCTGACGTTCTTTTGGGTCTCCTCACCGTCAGCGCGCCATTCCCGCAACATCGGCGCCCGCCCGTCCGTCGCCCTCGCCATCTACGACTCGACCGCGGAAATCGGTCACGGACGCTGCGCCTACATCGACGCGACGGCCTCGGTCGTCCCGGACGACGAACTACCGCGACGCTGCGCCGAGGCCTTCGCCCGCATCGACCCCGGGACCAGGGCGTTCCACCCCGACGAACTGAGCGGCGACGCGCGCCTGCGCCTTTATCTCGCCCGGGCCACGAAACACGAAGTGCACGTCCCGGGGCGCGATCCGTCCAATGAGACCGGCATAGACATCCGCCGCCAAGTCAGCCCTTGACCCCGCCTCACAGGCGGGATTTCAGCACGGCGATCTCGGGCCACGGGTCGAAGCCGTGCTCGACCTGCTCCACGGCGGCCATTGTCGCGAGGACGACCACCGACGTCGCCGGGTTCATCGAGCGCGCGGCCGCCTATCCACGATCTGGAACCGGGTCGTCAGTGCCGGCGGGGTCGCCGGGGGCGGCCGGGGGCGTTTCGGGTTTCCTGTGCAGGACCTCGCGGGCCTCCTCCATGGCGCGGGTGAGGCTGTCGGCGACGACCTCGAGGAAGTGGGCGGCGCTCTCAAGGCGGGCGGCGGCCGGGGTGCCGGGACCGAAGACGGCGATGCCCTGCCGTGCCGTCTCGGCGAACAGGACGTTGTCCCGGATGCTGCGGACCATCGACCGGTACCAGAGGTCCTCGTCGACGACGTAGCGGTCGCGGCGGCGTTCGTCGCGTTCCCGGCGGAGGAGGTCCAGGCTCTCCAGGAACGTGATCGCCTTGGAGATGGACGCCGGGCTGACCCCGAGGCGCTCGACGAGTTCGGCGGCGGTGAGGCTGCCGGAGTCGGAGGTGTAGAGGCAGACCATCACCCGCGCCATCATCCTGTTGGGCAGGCCCGACTGCATGAGGACCGCGGTGAGCATCTCCTCGAACTCGCGCACGGCCTCGGCGTCGCGTCCGTGCGGCTGGGGGGCCGACTCCGTTCCCCGGGACGCGGCGGGCCTGCGCCGGTGGTTGCGGCGTTCGGTGGCGCGATGGGCCACGTCCGCGCGATAGCCGAGGGGGCCGCCGTTCCGCATCACCTCACGCGTGACCGTCGAGGTGGGACGTTCGAGCCGGCGGGCGATCTCGGCGTAGGCGAGGCCGTCGGCCAGCCCGAGCGCGATCTGCTGGCGGTCCTGCTGGGTGAGCCTTCCTCCCGGCATCGCGGCCTCCTTCGTGTCGCCTGATGCGCCCACCCTAGCGTTCACTCAGATTCATTGCAACGATCAAACAGCACGTGTTGCATTAAGCCCTTAGGTCGTTGCAACGATTTTATGGCTACTACCAGCGCTTATATCAAGTAGATGCAACGATATCGTTGCGCAATCAGTGAAGGCAACGTAGCGTTTCCAGTGTTCGAAACAACGAGCCCGAGGAGCGCACGATGCGAAAGTA
Source organism: Actinomadura sp. 9N215 (assembly GCF_044326345.1). Taxonomy (NCBI): domain Bacteria; kingdom Bacillati; phylum Actinomycetota; class Actinomycetes; order Streptosporangiales; family Thermomonosporaceae; genus Actinomadura; species Actinomadura sp. 9N215. Next base: position 307,514 of record NZ_JBIRBA010000003.1, read on the forward strand.
CGACACCCCCGCCCCGATCGCCGCCGTCCTGGACGTCCCCGCGGGGCGCGTCCGGTTCATCGCCGCCGACCGGGCCGACACCGTGGTCGAGGTCCTGCCCGTGAACGCCGCGAAGGGACGCGACGTGAAGGCCGCGGAACAGACCGAGGTCGAGTACGGCGACGGCGTCCTGCGGATCGAGGCCGCGGTGAAGAGCCAGGCCTTCGGCCCCACCGGGGCCGTCGAGGTGACGATCGAGCTGCCCGCCGGATCGCGGGTCGAGGCCAAGGCGGCCGCCGCCGAGCTCCACACCGCCGGACGGCTCGGCGACGTCGCCTTCCAGGGCGCGTACCAGCAGATCAAGATCGACGAGGCGGCGAGCGTCCGCCTCACCGCGGTCGACGGCGACGTCGAGGTCGGCCGGCTTGGCGGCCCCGCGGAGATCAGCACCACGCGCGGCGACATCCGGATCGCGGAGGCCGCGGGCGGCAAGGTCGTGCTCCGCACCCATTCCGGCGACATCTCGGTCGCCGCCGCCGCCGGCGTCTCGGCCGTCCTGGACGCCCGCACCGACCTCGGCCGCATCGGCAACGCCCTCAAGAACGACGGCACCGCCGCGCTCGACATCCACGCCACGACCTCCCACGGCGACATCGACGCCCGCAGCCTCTGACCCGCGAACCCCCGAGGAGCACCATCATGAGCACCCTGGCCGTCACAGCGACCGGGCTCCGCAAGTCGTACGGGGACAAAGTCGTCCTCGACGGCATCGACCTGAACGTCGCCGAGGGAACGGTCTTCGCCCTGCTCGGCCCGAACGGGGCGGGCAAGACCACCGCCGTCCAGATCCTGTCCACCCTGATCGGCGCCGACGCCGGCGAGATCCGCGTGGCGGGGCACGACCTCGCCAGGGAGCCCCAGGCGGTCCGCGCGTCCATCGGCGTCACCGGCCAGTACTCGGCCGTGGACAAGCTCCTCACCGGGGAGGAGAACCTCAACCTGATGGCCGACCTGCACCACCTGCCGCGGCGCGAGGGCCATGCGCGCACCGCGGGGCTGCTGGAGCAGTTCGACCTCGTCGAGGCCGCCAAGAAGCCGACCTCCACCTACTCCGGCGGCATGCGGCGCCGGCTGGACCTGGCGATGACCCTGGTCGGGGACCCGCGCATCATCTTCCTCGACGAGCCCACCACCGGCCTGGACCCGCGCAGCCGCCGCACCATGTGGCAGATCGTCCGCGACCTGGTCGCCGCCGGCGTCACGATCTTCCTGACCACCCAGTACCTGGAGGAGGCCGACCAGCTCGCCGGCCACATCGCGATGCTCGACCACGGCGCCCTCATCGCCGAGGGCACCCCCGAGGAGCTCAAGCGGCTCATCCCCGGCGGGCACGTCAGCCTCCGGTTCACCGACGAGGACGGCGTCAAGTCCGCGCTCCGCGCCCTCGGCACCGGCTTCGTCACCGACGACCCGCGCACCGTGCGGGTGCCCAGCGACGGCAACGTCCGCGAGCTGCGGCAGCTGCTGGCCCGCCTGGACGACCAGGACATCGACGTCCAGGAAATGTCGGTGCACACCCCCGACCTCGACGACGTCTTCCTCACCCTCACCGGCGACCCCAAGGACAAGGACCAGGTTCGATGAGCACCCAGACGATCGCCTCCCCCGGCGTCCGCACCCACACCCTGGCGGACTCGCTGACGATGATCCGCCGGAGGCTGAAGCACATGCTGCGCTACCCGGCGATGACGGTGCAGCTGATCGGCATGCCGGTCATTTTCCTGCTGCTGTTCGTGTACGTCTTCGGCGGCACGCTCGGGAACGGGCTCGCCGGCGGGGGAGGACGCGGCGAGTACATCGACTACGTGACCCCCGGCATCATCATGATGACCACGGTCGGCGCCGCCACCAGCACGGCCATCTCGGTGGCGATGGACATGGCCGAGGGCATCGTCGCCCGGTTCCGCACCATGGCGATCTCCCGGTCGTCGATCCTCACCGGGCATGTCGTCGGCAGCATGATCTCCATCGGGATCAGCATCGTGGTCGTCGTCGGCGTCGCGCTGGCGATCGGCTTCCGGCCCGACGCCAACCCCGTCGAGTGGCTGGCCGCCGCGGGTCTGCTGACCCTGTTCGTCTTCGCGCTCACCTGGCTGGCGGTCGCGCTCGGCCTGGCGGCCAAGAACCCCGAGGGCGCCAGCAACGCGCCCCTGGTGCTGCTGCTCCTGCCGTTCTTCGGAAGCGGCTTCGTGCCCACCGACTCCATGCCCACCGGCCTGCGCTGGTTCGCCGAGTACCAGCCGTTCACCCCCGCCATCGAGACCCTGCGCGGGCTGCTGATGGGCGACGCGATCGGCAACAGCGGCTACCAGGTCATCGCCTGGTCGGTGGGCATCGCCCTGGTCGGCTTCCTCTGGTCGATGAAGCTGTTCAGCCGCGACCCGAGCCGCTGACCTTCATGATCGACGACAGGGCCGTCAGACCATCGGGTCGACGGCCCTCTGGTCTGACGGTGGCCCGCCAACCCGGCGGCCCGCCAACCCGGCGGTCCGGCGGCCCGCTTTGAGTGTCGGACCCGCGAGTTAGCGTTGCGTGATGTTCGACGGCTTCGACGAGTTCGACATTCCGACGTCCCAGACGACGATCCACGGCGTCCGGGGCGGCTCCGGGCCGCCGGTGCTCCTGCTGCACGGCATCCCCGAGACGCACCTGATGTGGCATCGCGTCGCGCCCGCCCTGGCCGAACGGTTCACCGTCGTCGCGACCGACCTGCGCGGCTACGGCGCGAGCGGCAAGCCGCCCAGCACGCCCGACCACGCGCCCTACCGGATGCGGGCGATCGCCGCCGACCAGGTCGAGGTGATGGCGGCGCTGGGTTTCACCCGGTTCGCGGTGGTCGGCCATGATCGCGGCGCACGGTGCGCCTACCGGATGGCGCTCGATCACCCGGCCGCCGTCGGTCACCTGGCGGTGCTGGACATCGTCCCCACCGGCGAGGCCTACGCCCGCGCCGACGCGGACTTCAGCCTCGGCTACTGGGTCTGGTCGTTCCTGGCGGCTCCGGCTCCCGTACCGGAGACGATGATCGCGGCGGCGCCGCGGGTGCTGGTCAACCACATGCTCGACACCTGGTCCGCGACGCCCGGCGCGCTCCCCGACCGGGTGCGGGACGCCTACGTCGCGGCCTTCAGCGATCCCGACACGGTGCACGCCATCTGCGAGGAGTACCGCGCGGCCGCTTCCCTGGACGTGGCCGACGACCGGGCCGACCGCGGCGTCCGGCGCATCGCGTGTCCGACGCTGGTGCTGTGGAGCGCCGACGGCCCGGTCGGCCGGTGGTACGACCCGCTCGACGTATGGAGGTCCTGGGCCGTCGACGTGCGCGGCGGGCCGGTCGAGGGCGGCCACTTCCTGCCGGAGGAGGCGCCCGGGGAAACGCTGCGCCACCTGCTCCGGCTGATCGCCTGAGAGCCCGCCAGAACCGAAGACCGGCCATCGCCTACCCTGAGCTACGAAGCATCACGCTGAGTATCGCGCCGCTCGGGATTCGGGGGATCGGCCGTGGCGACGGAGTGGTGGAGGGCGGGCCGCCGGTGGCGCCGGCGGCTGCTCTTCTCGGTGCGCGGACGCGCCACGCTCGTCACCGTGGCGGTGTCGGGGCTGATCTTGATCCTGGTGTTCGTGCTGCTGATGCTGCTGGCGCGGGACTGGGTGGAGAACAGGGTCTGGCGGGAGTCCGAGCGGACCGTCGAGCGGGTCGTGACCGACGTCGTCCGGGGACGGGGCGAGGACGCGCTCGCCACCCGGCCGGACGAGACGCGGATGGTCCAGGTGGTGAGCCCGGACGGGCAGGTCGTCGCGGCCAGCGAGGCGCTGCGGGGGCGTCCGGCGCTCGCGGGCGGGGACGTCGTGAACGGCAAGATGCTGATCGACCGGAGCGCCTGCCCCGGATTCCTGGACGAGTGCGTCTGGCTGTTCGGGACGCGGCTGCGCGCCTCCCCCTGGGGCCCTGGCGTGATGGTCGTCGCGGCGTCGCCGCTGCCGACGCTGCTGAACGTGTGGCTGCTGCCGCTCGCCATCGCGCTGATCATGGCGGCGCTGCTCTCGCTGATCGCGTGGTGGACGTGGCACACGATCGGGCGGGCGTTCGTCCCGGTCGACGAGATCCGCTCGGAGATGGCGGATTTCGACGTGCGCGGCCTCGGCCACCGGGTGCCCGTCCCGCAGACCGGCGGCGAGGTCCAGAAGCTCGCCGAGACCGTCAACGCGACCCTCGAACGGCTCCAGGAGGCGACGGAGCGCGAGCGCCGCTTCATCTCGGACGCGTCGCACGATCTGCGGAACCCGCTCGCCGGGCTGCAGACGCAGCTGGAGGTCGCGCTGGACGAGCCGGACGACTACGAGTGGCGGCCGATGGTCCGGTCGGCGCTGCACGACGCGCGGCGGCTGAACGACATCGTCATCGACCTGCTGGAACTGTCGCGGCTCGACTCCCGCGCGCCGGTCCCGGTGGAGCCGATCGACCTCGCGGGACTCGCCCGCCGGGAGGTGGAGCGCCGCCCGCCCCGCGTCCCGATCAGGACGGACCTGGAGCCGGGCGTGACCGTCCGGGCGAACCAGGTGCGGCTGGCGCGCGTGCTCGGCAACCTGCTCAGCAACGCCGAACGGCACGCCGCCGACGGCATCGAGGTCACGGTGGCGCGGGACGAGGACGACGCGGTCCTCGAAGTCCTTGACGACGGTTCCGGCATCCCTGCGGAGGCCCGGGACCGGGTCTTCGAGCGGTTCGCCCGGCTCCGCGAGTCCCGGACCCGGGATCCGCAGGGCACCGGGCTCGGCCTGCCCATCGCCCGCGAGATCGCCGAGGTCTACGGCGGCACGCTGCGCATCGCCGACAGCCCGAAAGGGGCCAGATTCGTCCTCCGCCTCCCCCTCCACAAGGACGCAGACCCACCACCCTGAACGCGCTCGGTGAACGTCGTTCCGGGACCCGCCGTCGAGGTGGCGGGCGCCTGGCGGGAGGATCCGGGGCGTGTCCGGTGTTATCCCGCTGACGGGCACGGTCCACGGCGAGAGGAAACCATGAGCGAGGACCTCGGATACGGATGGCAGGGCGACCTCCTCGACCTGCCCGCCTACCTGAAGCGGATCGGCCACGACGGCGACCTGGCCCCGACCGGCGACACGCTGCGCGCCCTGCACCGGGCGCACACCACGTCCATCCCGTTCGAGAACCTGGAGATCATGCTCGGGCGGCCGATCGACCTGTCGCTGGACGCCGTCCAGGCGAAGCTCGTCGGACGGTCGCGCGGCGGCTACTGCTACGAGCACAACCGGCTGTTCGCGGCGGTGCTGGAACGGCTCGGCTACGAGATCGTCGCGCTGACCGGACGGGTGACGCTCGGCGCCCGCAAGTTGCTGCCCGCCACGCACGCGCTGCTGCACGTCCGCCCGCCCGGCCAGCCGCGGGACGAGCCCGCCTGGCTCTGCGACGTCGGCTTCGGCGCCGGACCGCTGGAACCGCTGCGGATCCGCGACGGCGAGGAGGCCGACCAGGACGGCTGGGGCTTCCGCCTCCAGAAGGGCCGGACCGTCACCGCCTGGACGCCCAGCACGGTCGGCTGGGAACTCCACCAGCGCGGAGAGGGCGGCTGGATCCAGCGCCACACGTTCGCGATGAACGAGCAGTTCCGCGTCGACTACGAGGTGGGCAACTACTTCGTCTGGGCGAATCCGCACTCGCCGTTCGCGACTCGTCCGTTCACGCAGAAGTTCACGCCCGACGCGCTCCGCGTCCTGGACGGGACGAAGCTGACCGTCACCCGCCCGGACGGATCCACCGAGCCCCGGACGCTCACCCCGGAACAGCTCCCCGAGACGCTGGCGGACGACTTCGGAATCGTCCTGGAAGACGCGGAAGCCTCCCGCCTCATCGACTTCGAACGCGACCGCGCCGCATCGCAAAACTAGTCGCAACTAGGAAAGGTCGAGGCGGGGGAGTTCGCCGCGGGCGGCGACGCCGAGCTTGGGATACGCCTTGTAGAGGTGGTAGCCGACCGTCCGGGGGCTGAGGAACAGCTGCGCGCCGATCTCCCGGTTGCTGAGGCCCACCGCCGCGAGCCGGACGACCTGGAGCTCCTGCGGGGTGAGCCGCGCCGCAAGGTCGTCGCGGGCCTGGTCATCGGCCCCGCGGCCGCGGCCGCTCTCGCCCGCCGCGCGCAACTCCGTCCGGACGCGGGCGGCCCACGGTTCCGCGCCGAGCCGCTCGAACGCCTCCAGGGCCGAGTGGAGCCGGGCCCGGGCGTCGTTCCGGCCGTTCCGGCGCCGTGACCTGCGCAGCCACTCCCCGTACAGCAGTTCAGTGCGCGCCCGCTCGAACGGCGTCCCGCCCTCGCGATGCAGTTCCAACGCCCGCTCGAACACGCCCCCACCGCTGTCAGCGTCGCTGGCCAGGAGCGCGGTGCAGCGGAGCGCGATCGCCTCCGCCCACGGCTGCCGCACCTGCGCGGCCCACGCCGCGTACCAGTCGGCGGCGTCCCGTGCGCGCTCGGGACGGTCCGAGCGGACGGCCGCCTCCACGAGATCGGGCAGCGCGGCGATCGCGCCCTGCCGGGTGGGTCCGGCGACGAGGTCCGCGAGACGTTCCAGGGCGGACTCGTACCGGCCGAGCCCGAGGTCGAGGAGTCCGCGCGCGGCCACCGCGTGCACCCTGCTGGGCAGGACGCCGCGGACCAGGGCCTCCTCGGTGAGTTCCGCGCAGCGCGCCTCGTCGCCCTGGATCGCGGCGAGCTGCGCCAGGACGGTCTCCAGGTAGACGCGGATGCGCCGCTGGCCGGTGTCGGCGGCGATCCGCAGGCCCTCCGTCGCGCCGGTGAGGGCGTCCCGGTGGCGGCCGAGGAGCAGGTCCGTCCGGGAGCGGCGACCTCGGCGGCGCCGTCCACATCCCCGACCAGCAGGTGCCACATCCCGGCGCGGACGCGGTCGCGCGGCCCGTAGCAGCCGTTCATGCCGATCATCAGCTCGCGGAGCGCCGCGACGCCCGCGGCGAGGTCGCCGCCTTCCGCGAGCGGGTTCTGCCCGGCGAACACGCGTCCCAGGGCGCGCAGTTGATCGGCGTTCGGGACGCCGAGCCGGGCGCCTTCGGCGGCGATGTCGTCCAGCGCGGCGTAGTCCCCGGCGTTGGCGGCGGCGGACGCGGCCTGGAAGTACAGGTAGCCGGACGTCCGCGAGTCGAGTTCCGCGACGGACGCCGCCGTCTCGGCGAACAGGCGGTAGGCGTCCCGTCCCCGGTCCTGCTCGTCGGCGAGCGACGCGCGGATGAGCGTCAGCTCCGCCCGCGCCACCGGGTCGGGCAGGTCGGCCTCCGCGCGGCCCGCCAGCTCGATCGCCCGCTCCGGCAGCCCGGCGTCGGCGGCGTCCCGCGCCGCGACGGCCAGGCGGCAAAGCATCCTTTAACCCTACTCAGCACCCTGCTCACCGAAACCCGACGGTTGAAGCCCGCCGTCCGGGTACGGCAACGGCCTGGAGGGGTGATGAGCGAACGCAAGAATGACGAGGACAGGCCGCTCGCCGACCGTCGCGCCGACGAGAACGCGCCCCAGGAGGACGACCACGACTTCGGGGACGAGCACACCCCCGGCCCCACGGACCCGCCGATCGCCGAGGCCGAGACCCCGGGCGGCGAGGACGACGGCTACACCCCGCAAACCGAAGTCCCGTAACCGCACCCCTTGCCCGACCTAAGGGACCGCCCCGGGCCATGCGCGCCCGGGACGGTCTCGATGCCACTGCTCCTAATCAGGGTGCGGCGGTTGCTGGTCGGGTGGCGTCCCGCCGCCTTCTCCGCCTCCCTTGTTCCCCTTGTCGGTGCCGTGCGCGTGGCCCTTCGCCCTCGTCCGCTTCGGGTCGGTGGCCTCCGGCGAGGGCTCGTTCGTCACGGAGGTCCGCTCCGACCGCCGGATCTCGGGCTGTTGCGGGTTCGGCATCTTCACCCCTCCTATGCGCTGGACGGTTCGGGACGCAGCGGGTCATGCCCCACCGTCATGAGCGCGTGCCGCCACTCCTCGTCCCGTTCCGCGTTGGGCGGACGGTTCTCCAGCCGGTCCTCCACGTAGTCCACGACCTGTTGCATCACGGCGGCGTCGCTCTCGGTCAGGTCCACCTTCCGCTTGCGCAGCACGTCGACGACGCGGGCGCCGAGCTGGGAGACCCCCGGACTCGGACCGGCCGGGAACGCCTCCTCGCCGGAGGCGTCCGTGAGCAGCCATGTACGCAGTTCATCGGAGGTCATGTTGACGACCCGGTGGAAGTCCTCCCAGGCCAGCTCGGCGTCGGCCGGTATGCGATCGTTCATCGACAAACTCCCTGTCGCACGTTCAAACCCGCCCTACCCGACACCCGCCGCCCCATTCACCCGCCCTCCCACGCCCCCCGCCGGAACGCGGCGCTCTGTTAGATCGCGGACGGCTCGGGAAGGCGGCCGACATGGACCATTCGCAGGCCCCCGTGCTCGACGCCCTCGCCGCGTACCACCGGGAAGGCCAGGTCCCGTTCACCCCGCCAGGCCACAAGCAGGGCCGGGGCGCGGACCCGCGCGTCCGGGACGTGCTCGGCGACGCGGTGTTCCGCTCGGACGTCCTCGCGATCTCCGGCCTGGACGACCGCACGTCCAGCAACGGGGTCCTGGAGCGCGCCCAGGAGTTGATGGCGGACGCCGTCCACGCCGAGCAGACGTTCTTCTCCACGTGTGGGAGCAGCCTGTCGGTGAAGAGCGCGATGCTGTCCGTCGCCGGGCCCGGCGAGAAGCTCCTGGTGGGACGGGACGCGCACAAGTCGGTCGTGTCGGGCCTGATCCTGTCCGGTGTCCGTCCGGTCTGGGTGGAGCCGCAGTGGGACGCGTCCCGCGCGCTGGCGCACCCGCCGTCCCCGGAGGCGTTCGCGGCGGCGCTCGACGAGCACCCAGACGCGCGCGGCGCCCTGGTCACGAGCCCCACCCCGTACGGGACGTGCGCCGACCTCGCCGCGATCGCCCGCGCCTGCCACGAGCGCGGCAGGCCGCTGATCGTGGACGAGGCGTGGGGCGCGCACCTGCCGTTCCATCCGGACCTGCCGACCTGGGCGATGGACGCGGGCGCCGACGTCTGCGTGACCAGCGTCCACAAGATGGGCGCCGGGCTGGAGCAGGGCTCGGTCTTCCATCAGCAAGGAGATCTGGTGGACCCGTCCGTCCTCAAGGCCCGCGAGGATCTACTGGGAACCACCAGCCCGTCCGTGCTGCTCTACGCGGGCCTCGACGGATGGCGCCGCCAGATGGTCGAGCACGGCCACGAACTGCTGCAGAACGCGCTCGACCTCGCCGCCCGCGTCCGCGAACGGATCGACGACATCCCCGGCTTCACCGTCCAAGGCCCGGCCGAGTTCACCGGCCGCAGCCGCGGCCGCGCTCACAGCCTCGACCCGCTGCCCGTGGTCGTCGACATCACCGAACTCGGCACCACCGGCTACTGGGCCGCCGACTGGCTCCGCGAGCACCACCGCATCAACCTGCATCTCGCCGACCACCGCCGGATCAGCGCCCAACTCACCTTCGCGGACAGCGAAGACACCGTCGCGCCCCTGCTCACCGCCCTCCGTGACCTGCGCGAACACATCGAACCCGCGCCGGAGGTCCACGTCCCGCCGCCGGACGAGTTGCGGCTCGAACTCGCCGTCCTGCCCCGCGACGCCTTCTTCGGCCCGGCCGAGCAGGTGTCCGCCGACGAGGCCGTGGGACGGGTCTGCGCGGAGATGCTCACTCCCTACCCGCCGGGCATCCCCGTCGTCCTGCCCGGCGAGCGCATCACCGCTCCGGTCATGGACTACCTGCGCAGCGGCGTCGACGCGGGGATGGTCATCCCGGACGCGGCCGACTCGTCCGCCAAGACCGTCCGGGTCCTCATCGAGCACTGACCGGCCCGCATCGCCCCACACCCCCTATGCCAGACTCCTTTCGGCGGACGACGAGTTGAGGAGCGTCATGGAGTTGGTCCACTCGGGCAAGGTCAGGGACGTCTACGCGGACGGGGACGAACTGGTCCTCGTCGCGTCCGACCGGGTGAGCGTGTACGACGTCGTCCTGCCGACGCTGATCCCCGACAAGGGGAAGATCCTTACGCAGCTCTCCCTCTGGTGGTTCGAGCAGCTGGCCGACATCATCCCCAACCACATCATCTCGGCGACGGACGTGCCGGACGAGTGGGCGGGACGCGCCGTCCGCTGCCGCCGCCTGACCATGCTCCCCGTCGAGTGGATCGCCCGCGGCTACCTCGCCGGGCTGGGCCTCAAGGAGTACGAGAAGAGCGGCGCCGTCTCCGGCGTCCCGCTACCGGACGGCCTGGTCGAGGGCTCGAAGCTCCCCGAGCCGATCTTCACGCCCACCACCAAGGCCACGGTCGGGCACGACGAGTTCATCACCTACGCCGACGTCGTCACCGAGATCGGCGACGACACCGCCGCCCGCCTCAAGGACGCCACCCTGGAGATCTACAAACGCGGCGCGTCCCTGGCCGCCGAGCGCGGCATCATCATCGCGGACACGAAGCTGGAGTTCGGACGCGCCGCCGACGGCACCCTCACCTTGGGCGACGAGGTTCTGACGTCCGACTCGTCCCGCTTCTGGCCCGCCGACGAGTGGCGTCCCGGCGGCCCGCAGCACTCGCTCGACAAGCAGTACGTCCGCGACTGGAGCAGTGCCCTCGACTGGGACCGCACCCCTCCCGGCCCCGCCATCCCGCAGGACGTCGTCGACGCCACCCGCGCCCGCTACACAGAGGTCTACGAACGCCTGACCGGCCACCCCTGGACCCCCTGACCCCCGGCTATTCACCCCGCCCGGCGTAGGTTCGCGAAAGGAACGAGGCGACACCCGCCTGCCATTCGCGCGCCGACCCCAGGCCCGTACGCCGCGCCGTCGTCCCGCAGGACGTCGAACTCCGCCGTCATGATCAGCGCGGGCGGGAGGCCGGTCGATCAGCTCTCGCGGAACCGATCAAGGATCGCCACGGCCTCCGCGAGCGCGGCCCTCAGTTCGCTGAACGCCTCCCGCTCGGCCTCGCCGAGGCCGCGGTTCGGGTCGTCCACCCAGAAGCGCAGCGAGAGCCCGTCGATCAGCCGATACGGCCTCGACACGACCTGCCAATCGCGCCGGAGATGGGGAACCAGGTCCTTTCGGCCGTCAAGCCAGACACTCGGACTGCGCTGACCTTGCCGATGTTCCACAGCCCACAGCCCACTGGCGTACGGGAGTCCGGGATCCAGGACTGGTCCCCACCGGCCGAGCTCAAGTGCCGCGTTGACCCGATCATCGGTCACCAAGAGCTCATCTCGGACAAGGCAGGCCGCAGCCACGGCCACGAACCTGGTCTTGCGGCGTTCGCTCCACGCCGTTACCGCAGCGTTCAAGAAGCCACCCACGATGACGCCCAGCAACCCGAAGATCGGAGCCAGCAAGCTCATCAGCCAAGCCTAGCCACGGCACAGATGTTCCACGCACGCCACCAACTCGGCCTGCGCTGCGCTCGCACCATCGCGGGACTGGTCGTGCGGAGCCGCGTCCTGACCCTCCACCCGGAGGGTAGATCTTTCGTTTTCGCTGCTCAGCGGCGTTTTCTTCGTTTTGTCGCGGTTTTCTCGGCTATGCCGTCCAAGACAGAGGCAGTGACGAAGCGAAGTGGTGACCATGCCGGAGACAGGCACCGGAGGACGCGGCGACGACAGGACCGGCCGGAGCCGTCCCGTCGAGGGGCTCAAGGATGCGGGCCGGGAGTTCGTCCAGACGCTGATGGTGCGGACGTTGGAGAAGGCCAGCGGCAGGATCGAGGGGATGACCCGGCGGTTGAACGACGCCGCGGAAGGCGAAGGAGCGGGCCGGAAGGCGGCGGCCGCCGGTGCGGAGAAGCTCGCCAAAGGCGCGTCCCCGCTGAAAGCGGGCCTCAGCGCGGGCGCGACCGGAGCGAAGCAAAAGGCGAAGGAGGCCGTGGGCGCAGGCGGCGGCAAGTCCGGCGGCGACGCCGGGGCCGGGGCCGGAAAGGCGAAGGCCACCAATATCGTCGAGCAGTTCGACGTCGGCCTGCCGAGGCGCGTCGCCTACGACCAGTGGACGCGGTTCACCGACTTTCCGAGCTTCACCAAGAAGGTAGAGAGCGTCGAGCAGGAGTCCGACGAGAAGGTCAACTGGCGGGCGAAGATCCTCTGGTCCCACCGCAGCTGGGAATCCACGATCACCGAGCAGGTGCCCGACGAGCGGATCGTCTGGACGTCCAAGGGCCCCCACGGATATGTCGACGGCGCCGTCACCTTCCACGAGCTGGCGCCCACCATGACGCGGATCCTGCTGGTGGCCGAATACCACCCGGACGGATTCTTCGAGAAGACCGCGAACCTGTGGCGCGCCCAGGGACGCCGCCTCCGCCTCGACTTCAAGAACATCAAGCGCCACATGATGACGCAGACGCTCCTGAGGCAGGACGAAGTCGAGGGCTGGCGCGGTGAGATCCGCGACGGCGAAGTGGTCAAGACCCACGAAGAGGCCCTCAAGGAGGAGAAGGAGCCCGAAGGCCAGGACGACCACCAGCACGACAGGACCCCGACCCCCGAACGCCAATCCTGAAAGAGGGGCGGGTATGGCCCAAGAACGCGAACGAAACGCATCCGACGACGGGCAGGAAAGCCCGACCGGCAGGCCCGTGACTCCCGAAAAGAGGCCGCGGCCCAGCGAAGGCCCGGACGTCTATCTCGACGTTCCGCTGCTCAAGGTGGACGAGATCTCCCTTGAGGTCGAGAACCTGGACGCGCACGTCTCGCTCGTCGCCCAGGTCCTCGACCTGCTCAGGCTGAACGTCGGCGCGGACGTGTTCCTCGGCAAGGTCAAGCTGGACATCAAGGGCGTCGAAGCGCAGGCGCACCTCGAAGTCAGGCTCGACAACGTGGCCGTCATCGTCGACCGCGTCCTGACCACGCTCGACCGCAACCCGGAAATCCTCCAGCACATCGGACGCGGCGTAGAGTCGGCGGCCCGCGAAATCGGCTCTGGAACAGGCACCGCTGTAGGTGAAGTCGGCAGAGGCGCGAAGGGCGCCGTCCAAGACGTGGGCCGCGGCGCAGGCGTCGCCGTCGAAAGCGTCGGCGAAGGCACAGGCGGAGCCGTCCAGGACGTCGGAAAGGGCGCGGGCAGCGCAGTCCAAGACGTCGGAAAAGGCGCGGGCAGCGCAGTCGAAGACGTCGGCGAAGGCGCGGGCGGAGCCGTCCAAGACGTCGGGAAGGGCACCGGACGCGCAGCCGAAAACGTAGCCGAAGATGTCGGCGAAGGCGCTGGTGAAGCGGCCCGTGGGGCGGGCACGGCGGCAGGAGAGGCGGACGACGACCAGGACATCACGGCCGTCCAGACGGCTCTGCACGGTACTGAGGAATCCGTGCGCGACCTCGGGCGGGCGCTGCTCCGGATGATCTCCCAACACCCCCGCTCGTCCGAAAAGGAGCCGAACGACAATGAGTCATGACGGGCTCCCAGACGCAAGCCTCCGCGAAACGGCCGACATCCTCTTCACGGCCAAAGTGAAGGCCGACGAACTCCGCTTCGACATCGCCCCTGAAAGCTCAGTGGTCTTCAGGAAAGACGTCGACGACGACTCCACGTCCGGCAGCGACCGCACCAACCTCCCGGACAAGGTGCAGGAGAACACCACCTACCGCGACATAGAGGTCCACTACGCCATCGCGGCGAAACTGGACCCGGACGCCGCCCCCTGAGAACGTCCCCGCCCAGGTAGCCGACCTGAAGCCCGGTCACCACACCGGCCTGCGCGACCACGCGGCCATGCCCGTCAGCCGCAGGCACCCGGCGACGAGACGGCCGAGCCTCCTCCCAGGCCGACGGGCCTCGCGACGAACGACCGGCGCGGCCCAGGTCCCGTCCAACCGGCGGCCGGACGGGCAAGGAGGACGCACCACCTCAACGCGTGGACGACCGAGAGCGTCATGCACCCGCCGCGCCAGCTCGGCGGCGGTCTTCGCCTCCACGAGCCGGTCCGGCAGCAGCGCCCACAGCGACCCGCTGTACTCGCCGTACCAAAAGCATTGCGCGGGGAAGGAACGGCGCAACTCGTCAAGCGCCCGCTCGACGTCTACATCCACCTGGATCGACATGACCGGCTACCAGGTGGCGGGGAACATGCGGTGCCTGAGGAGCGCGTCCACCTGCTCGGTGGCGTGCTCGACGTCACCGCAGAGCGAGAGGTAGCCGCGCCTGCCACGCCCGGCCTCGAAGTACCCCCAGGCACCGCCGGACGTGGCCCGCGCGCTCACCGCGATCTTGACGTGTTTGTCCGGGCTGAACGCGAAGACCCACAGCAGCGGCGGACGAGTCGGGAACTCGTCGGCCTGGTAGACCTTGATGCACCGGTAGCCCTTGGACACGACGGCCTCGGCGAGCAGATCGAGGTACAGAATCGCCGTGCCCCGCCCCGACCAGGTGCGCCACCTGAGCACCCACCGCTCCGCCCGGACGTTCAACGGGCGCAACGTACCCATACGATCTTCCCCTCCTCGTTGAGCGGCCGGACACCCCAGTCGTGGACGAGCCGCACCACCATCAGCAGCCCCCGCCCGCACATGGCGTCGTGGTCCTCCTCCCGGACGACGGGCAGCTCCCCGCCCTCGTCCCACACCTCGATGACGGTCAGATCGTCACGCTTGTCCGGGAAAACCCGAACCACGATGTGCCCGAATCCGACGTGCTTGTACGCATTCGTAACCAGTTCTGTAACCACGAGCCGTCCGGCAGTGTCGTCGTCGTGCCCGAGTTCACGAAACCGCTCGCCGAGATAACGGCGCGCCATGCCGGGCGCCTGATCCGTCGGCTCCAGAACAAGCGCCGGCCTCTCCGGCGCAAGAGCTCCTGCTGCCATCACCACCACTCCTGAACGTGTCGATTCCTCGTATCTCTCAGTAAGCCACCCATGAACACAGAGTCACTGCTAACATCCCGAAAGATGCAACATCTGGATGATGATCTTCAGTCGTCGGTTACAAGAGGTTCCGACGGGTTAGGAGCGATGATCATGGCGACCGCCCGACGACCTGCAGCGATGTCCCCCGCCCTGGCGGCGTTCGGTCGGCAGTTCAAGCGCTACCGGGACCGCGCCGGGTTAAGTCAGGCGCGCGTCGGGCAGCGCACCGGCAAGACCGCGTCTTTCGTCTCGCAGATCGAAAGCGGGAAGAAACGGTGCAGACGCGAATTCGTCGAGATCATGGACCCGGAGCTCAAGGCGGGCGGCGTCCTACTCAACCTCTACGACGACCTGAACGGCGACGGCGCGCTGGGCTTCCCGACGTGGTTCGACTGGCCCGAGGTGGAAGGTGAAGCCGACGTGCTAGTCACCTGGGAGCACAGTGTCATCCCTGGCCTCCTCCAGATAGAGGGCTATGCCCGCACGTTCCTGGGCACCGACGAGGCTGTCGTCGCTCGCCTCGCACGACAGGAGATCCTCAGGCGAGACCCGGCACCGGTTACCCTGATCGCGCTGCTGAGTGAGCACGTCCTCCATCACTATGTGGCGTCACGAAAGGTCATGCGCCAGCAGCTTGAGCATCTGCTGGCCATGAGTGAACTACCGAACGTGACCATCCAGATAGTCGTGAACGATGACGGAGCTCCAGCCGGGAACGGTGGATCGTTCGTTCTGGCGACGATGAAGGATCGGAGCGAGGTAGCCTACTTGGAAACCACCGTTCGCGGCATCACTTCAGATGACGCTGCGGACCTAGTGGAGATAGTACGCACACTTGATAGCTTGAGAAGCAGCGCATTGCCCGCGAGCATGTCTCGGGAACTCATCAAGAAAGTGATGGAGGAGAAATGGACTTGAGTAACGCTGTGTGGCGCAAGGCAAGCAAGAGCACCGAGAACGGCGGGAACTGCGTGGAACTCGCTCCTCTGAGCCGTTCGATCGCCATCCGCGACAGCAAGGACCCCAACGGCCCCAAGCTCACCATGAGCCACAACGACTTCCGCCACCTCACCCAAACCCTCAAGAACCTCTAACCACGCTCACGCCTACATACAAAGGCGGGGATGGAAGTCATGGAAACAAGCCGCGTCGTATGGCGGAAAGCCACTCGTACCACCGAGAACGGAGGCGACTGCGTAGAGGTCGCCAGCATTCTTGAGACCATTGTGGTCCGCGACAGCAAAGACCCGCACGGACCTACGCTCACCATGAGCTACAACGACTTCCGCCACCTCACCAAGACCCTCAAAAACTTCTAACCACACTTACGCGTACGTACAAAGGCGGGCATAGAAGTGATGGAACTAAGCCACGCTGTATGGCGGAAAGCAAGCCGCAGCACCTCCAACGGCGGCAACTGCGTAGAGGTCGCCAGGATTCCTGAGACCATTGCGGTCCGTGACAGCAAAGACCCCCATGGGCCTAAGCTCACCGTGAGTCACGACGACTTCCGTCGTTTCGCGGAGACCCTCAAGAGTCTTTAAGTCCAGCCACGGCTTCCAGAGCGACATACAGCAAGCGGCTCCCTGCCGCAGAACAGGACGCCGGGCCGCGGTGGTCCTGTCGTCCCGGCGATCCTGGAACGGGGCAGCGACAAAACGCCGGGCGGCGAGTGACCGAACGTAATCGGCAATGGTCACGTATATCCGAGTCGGCGCGCGGACGGCGACCCGCGCGAAAATGTGGCGGTTCGCGGCGATCGTAGTGGAATCCCGGTACCGTTCGTGATCATCGCGTTCGAGGGGAGTTCGGCTATGTCGCGTCGAGGGCCGTAGCGATGCCGGTCTGGGGGATGCTGCTTTCCGCGCTCGCGGAGATCCGTACCAGCAAGGTGCGGGTGGCCTTGTCGCTGATGTGCGTGTCCGCGCTCGTCGCCGTGGTCACGCTGGCGATCGCGCTGGGCGGGATGGCGCGGCAGGCCCTGGTCCAGACCTTCGAGCAGGAGGTCGGCCGCCCCGTCACGCTCACCGTGGACGCCCCCACCGAGAACGGTCCGTCCGCGATGTCGGACGAGGCGATCGCCCGAATCGAGGCCGACCTGCGCCGGTACCGGATTCTGGGGAGTCCGCTCCGCGAGGCGATGGACGTCTCCTACCGGCAGGTCCTGCCCGGCGGCACCCGTCCGATCAAGGGCGACGAGGAGACCGGCGGCGAGATCCGGACGGTCGGCGCCAATCCCGGTCTCGACCGGATTCGCCGCATCCAGGTGGCGTCCGGCCGGTGGCTGGTCCCCAACGACAGCGCCCGGTTCGAACCCCAGCTCGTGGTCAGCGCGAAGTTCGCCGAGCAACTCGGGCCGCGGCCGGTCGGCGCGGTCGTGGAGATCAGCGCGCCGCGGGTCTGGGTCCGGGCGAGGGTAGTCGGTGTCCTCAGCAGCGGCACGCCCTGGTCGCCGACCGAGATCTACATGCCGTACCGGGCGATGGCCCGCTGGAGCATCGGCGCGGACCAGACCCAGTACATCGTCCGCGTTCCCAAGGCCGACGCGGGCCAGGTCATGGAGCGGTTGCGGGCGGACGCCGCGACGTCCTGGGGCCTGGGCCAGCCGATGATCTACCGCGAGGAGGGCGACACCGGGGCCGTCAGCGGCACCTTCGGCAAGGTCCTGGTGGCGGTGGCGGTGTTCCTGCTGCTCCTCGGCTCGCTGCCGGTGCTGGTGCTCGGACTGATGGCGGTACGGCAGCGCCGCAGCGAGCTGGGCGTCCAGCGGTGCTTCGGCGCCACCGGCTCCGACCTCTTCCTCGGCGTACTGCTGGAGGCGCTGATGGTCTCCTGCGCGGGCGGGCTGCTCGGCATCACCGGCGTGTACGCGATCAGCGGGCCGCTGTTCGGCTTCCTCAAGGACCGGGGCCCCTTCGCCGACGCCGACCTGGCCATGGACTTCCCGTGGCGGGCGGCGCTGCTCGGCATGGGCGTCGCGGTCTGCGTCGGCCTCTTCACCGGCCTGATCCCGGCGATGCGCGCCATGCGCCGCTCGGTCATCCAGGCGATCCGGAGCTAGGAGACGATCATGTCCCGAGTGGGGAACCGCCTGGCCAAGGCCGGGATCATCGTGGCGGTGCTCGGTGTCGTCGGCGGCACAGGCTGGCTGGCGGGCAACGGCGCGGCCGAGCCTCCGGCGCCGTCCGACCCGCTCCCGTCCGTCGACCTGTCGCCCAAGGTCATCACCGTGGGGAAGGGCACGATCGTCAGCCGCATCACGGTGGACGCGGTCGTCCGGGCCGACCCGCCGGTTCCGGTGCGCGTCACGAAATCCGGCACCGTCACGACCGTCCACCGCAAGAACGGGCAGCGGGTGAACAAGGGCGAGCGCCTGCTGACGGTCAAAGTGCCCGGCGAGGACGAGCCCGGCGAAGACGAGAAGGACAAGCCCACCGCGATCGCCGTGACCGCGCCCGCGTCCGGCCGGATCTCCAACCTGACCGCGAGGGTCGGGCAGGAGCTCGCCCCGTCCGACCCGGTCGCGCAGCTCGACCGCGGCCGGTACCAGGCCGTCGCCACCATCTCCAGCAAGGAGATCTACAAGCTCTACAACCGGCCGGAGTCGATCAAGATGGCGATCGACCACGGCCCGGCGCCGTTCACCTGCCGCCTGCTGGCCTACGGCGCCGGGGTCTCGAACACGGCCCCGAGCGGACAGCCCGAGGACCCTTCCGGCGAAGGCACGCAGGGCGGATCCGGTGGAGGCGGCGGTGACAACGTCGAGGTGACCTGCCGGATCCCCCGCCGCCAGAAGGTCTTCGCCGGCATCCGAGGCAAGATGGCCATCACCACCGACTCGGTGACCGACGCGGTCGTGATCCCGCTGTCGGCCGTCCTCGGTGAGGCGTCCAAGGGCAAGGTGACGGTGGTCGGCGGCAACGGCGAGCGCGAGGTACGTGACGTCGGCCTCGGCATCAACGACGGCAAACGCGTCGAGATCGTGGACGGCCTGGAGCCCGGCGACAAGATCCTCGACCGGGCCCCGGACAACGCCGCGTTCGACGTGCCCGCCCCGCCCCAGGAGGGCGGCGGCGGCCCCGAGGCCCCGGTGGGCGGCTCGTGAGCGCGGTCACTCCGGAGTCCGGCGACGTCCGCGTGGCGGAGGCGCAGGAGCCCGTCCTGGAGGTCAGCGGCATCACCAAGCGGTTCAGGCTGCGCCGCCGCAAGGAACCGCTGACCGTCCTGGAGGACGTGTCGCTGACCGTCCGTCCCGGCGCGACGGCCGCGATCGTCGGGCTCTCCGGCGCGGGCAAGTCCACGCTCCTCAACATCCTCGGCCTGCTGGAGAGCCCGGACGCCGGGACCGTCCGGATGTACGGCCGGGAGACCACCACCCTGCGCGAACGCGAACGCGCCCAGCTCCGCGGCGAGACGATCGGCTTCGTGTTCCAGCAGCTCAACCTCCTGCAACGGCGCACCGCCCGCCAGCAGGTGGCGGCCCCGCTCCTTTACGCGGGCGGCCGGCGCCTGCGCCGCCGCTACGAACTGGCCGACGAGACGCTCCGCCGCGTCGGCCTGGGCGAACGCCTGCACGCCACCCAGGCCAGCCTCTCGGGCGGCGAACAGCAGCGCGTCGCGATAGCCCGCGCCATCATCCGCGACCCCCGCCTGATCCTCGCCGACGAGCCCACCGGCTCCCTCGACCCGGTCACGGCGGGCCAGGTCATGGACCTCCTCTTCGACCAGGCCCGCGCCGACGACCGCGCCCTCATCCTGGTCACCCACGACCACACCCTCGCCCGCCGCGCCGACACGGTCTACGTCCTGGAGAACAGCACCCTCACCCCTGCCTAAGGAAGGCGCGATGTGCGTTCGTCGCCGCCGGGGGCGAGGCCGTCGAAGATGATTCCGAGCGCGCGGGCGCGGACCGGCTCGTCGAGGCGAAGGTGCGCGGACGCCCGTGAGACGCCGACGAGGAGCGCGTAGACCTCGTCGAGGCCGACGTCCGCGCGGACCGCCCCGGCGTCCTGCGCGCGTCCGAGCAGGACGCCGACCGCCTTGCGCAGGTCACGCGGCCCCTGCGCCGCCCTGCCCGCGGCGTCGCCACCGGCGTCGGTGAACGCCTCGACGATGGCGAGTTTGCCCGCTGCGTCGTCCACGAGCCGGGAGAAGAAATCGAAGAACGCCTGACCCGCATCGGCTGATTCGGCAAGGCTTTGCGCTCGCCCGCACAGGCCGTCGAAATGTTTGACCAGGACGGCCTCCAGCAGGGCCCGCTTGGTCGGGAAATGGCGGAAGACGGTCGCGATGCCGACCCCGGCGAGCCGCGCGACCTCTTCCGTGGAGGCCGCTGAACCGCCCCTGCCGAAGACCTCCTCCGCCACCTCCAGGATCCGGGCCCGGTTGTCGCGGGCGTCGGCGCGCATGGGTTCCATTGACATCCGAAGTCTCCACTTCGTATATTCGGAGTCTCCACTTCGGTCCGTTTCGGAAGCCTACCGTGTCAGCAGGAGGCATCATGGCGCTCACTCCCCGCGAAGTGTTCCTGAAACTCGTGTGGGGGGTCTCCGAAGGGCGTTGGGACGAGCTGCCCGAGCTGTACGCGGACCAGACCCGCGTCGAGCATCCCTTCTCACCGTCCGAGAGCGAGCCGATGCGCACCCGCGACGACCTGCGCAAACACTTCTCGGCCGGAAAGAGCCTCCCGCCCATCCGCCAGGAGCCCGCCAACATCACCGTGCACGAGACCGCCGACCCGGAAGTGATCGTCGCCGAATTCGAATACCGGGGGACGACCGAAAGCGGTGAACCGTTCCGGGTCCCCTGCATCTTCGTGCTCCGCGTCCGGGACGGAAAGATCATCGCCTCCCGGGACTACATCGACCACATTTCCTCGGCCCGCCGCCGCGGCGCACTCGACGAATTCATCGACGCCATCCGAGCGTGACCGGCCGCCGACAAAGGTCGCGACCAAGGTGCGGCCCCGACACGTGCAGCACCCGACACGTGCGGCAGCCGACCGGCCCGCCGGTAGACTCCGGGTCGCGGACGGTTCACTCGGCTTCGAGTGTCGTAAGAGGGAACCCGGTGCGAATCCGGGACTGCCCCGCAGCGGTGAGTGGGAACGACCGCCGTCAAAAGCACTGGGCCTGACGGCCTGGGAAGCGACGGTTAGTAGGACGCTTCTTCCGGGAAGCGATGCCCACGAGTCCGAAGACCTGCCTCCGCCCGCGCGCCGCCCGGCGCGCGGTGGTGCGCGGCCTCGCGGGAAGGCCGGG
Source organism: Actinomadura sp. 9N215 (assembly GCF_044326345.1). NCBI lineage: Bacteria > Bacillati > Actinomycetota > Actinomycetes > Streptosporangiales > Thermomonosporaceae > Actinomadura > Actinomadura sp. 9N215. Next base: position 328,737 of record NZ_JBIRBA010000003.1, read on the forward strand.
CGGCGCGCGTCCCTTCGTGCGCTTCTCCGCGCGATCCGTCGCGTGCCCCTCCCCGCGCGGCCGCCTGTGGCACAGCGAGGGAAGCCGCCATGAACACGACGATCCTCGGATATCCCCGAATCGGGGCCAACCGGGAACTGAAGGTCGCCACCGAGGACTACTGGGCCGGACGCGCCGACGCCGGCGCGCTCGCCAGGACGGGCGCCGAGCTGCGCGCGAACGTCTGGACGAGCCTGCGCGACGCAGGTCTGGACGCGATCCCGTCCAACACGTTCTCCTTCTACGACCAGGTGCTCGACACGAGCGTGCTGGTCGACGCCGTCCCCGACCGGTACCGCCACCTCACGGGGCTCGACCGGTACTTCGCGATGGCGCGCGGCGTGCAGGACGTCCCGCCGCTGGAGATGACGAAGTGGTTCGACACGAACTACCACTACATCGTCCCCGAGCTGGGTCCGGACACGCGGTTCCGGCTGGCGGACGGCTCCGCGGCCAAGCCGCTGGTCGAATACCGGGAGGCAAAAGCGCTCGGGATCGAGACGCGCCCGGTGCTGGTCGGCCCGCTCACCTACTTCCTGCTAGCCAAGCCCGCCCCGGACGCGCCAGACGGGTTCCGGCCGCTCGACCTCCTCGACGGCCTCATCGACGTGTACGCCGAGGTCCTGGAGCGGCTGGCCGGGTCGGGGGCCGCGTGGGTGCAGCTCGACGAGCCCGCCCTCGTCGCCGACCGCAACGAGGACGAGATCGCCGCGCTCGCCCGCGCGTACGCGCGGCTTGGCCGCCTGACGAGCAGGCCGCGGCTGATGGTCGCCACGTACTTCGGCACGATCGGCGCGGACGCGCTCCGCGCCCTGGCCGGGAGCCGCGTTGAGGCGATCGGCCTCGACTTCGTGGCGGGGCCCGACAACCTCGACGTCCTCGCGTCGATGGGTGGGCTGCCGCGCAAGACGCTCGTGGCGGGAGTGGTCGACGGACGGAACGTATGGCGCGCCGACCAGCGCCACGCCAAGACCACCTGCGCGTCACTGCTCGGGCTCGTCGACCAGGTCGTGGTGAGCACGTCCTGCTCCTTGTTGCACGTCCCCATCGATCTGGACGCCGAGGCATCGATGGATCCGGACCTCCGGGGGCGGCTCGCGTTCGCCCGGCAGAAGGTCGCGGAGGTCGTCGCGGTCGGTCGGGCGCTGACCGAGGACGTGCCCGCTCCGGCCGAGGCCCCGGCACCGCCCGCCGGTGTCGACCACGGCGTCCGTGCCCGGCTGGACTCTCTCGGTGACAGCGCGGGGCGTGGCCACCGCGCCGCCAGGTTCGCCGCGCAGCGCGACGAGCTCGGCCTGCCCGCGCTGGCGACGACGACGATCGGCTCGTTCCCGCAGACCCCCGAGATCCGCCGGGCCCGCGCCGACCACCGCGCCGGACGCGTCACCGCCGACGCCTACAAGCAAGCGATGAGGAACGAGATCGCCCGCGTCATCGCGCTCCAGGAAGACCTCGGGCTGGACGTCCTCGTCCACGGCGAACCCGAACGCAACGACATGGTGCAGTACTTCGCCGAACAGCTCGACGGGTACGCCGCGACCCAGCACGGATGGGTGCAGTCGTACGGGTCGCGGTACGTCCGGCCGCCGATCCTGCACAGCGACGTGGCGCGGCCCCGGCCGATGACGGTGGAGTGGGCGACGTACGCGCAGTCGCTGACGAGCAAGCCGGTCAAGGGCATGCTGACCGGGCCCGTCACCATGCTGGCCTGGTCGTTCGTCCGGGACGACCAGCCGCTCGGCGACACCGCCCGGCAGCTCGCGCTCGCCCTGCGGGACGAGATCGCCGACCTGGAGGCCGCCGGGATCCGCGTCATCCAGGTGGACGAGCCCGCGCTGCGCGAGCTCCTGCCGCTGCGGGCCGCCGACCGTCCGGCCTACATGGACTGGGCCGTCGGCGCGTTCCGCCTCGCGACCTCGGGCGTCGCCGACACCACGCAGATCCACACGCACATGTGCTACTCCGAGTTCGGCGAGATCATCGGCGCGATCGGGGCGCTGGACGCCGACGTCACCAGCGTCGAGGCTGCCCGCTCGCACATGGAGCTCGTCGCGGACCTGCGCGCCGCCGGGTACGAGAACGGCATCGGGCCCGGCGTGTACGACATCCATTCGCCGCGCGTCCCCGGCGCCGACGAGATCGAGGAGAACCTGCGTCGCGCGCTGCGCGCCGTCGAGCCCGGACGGCTCTGGGTCAACCCGGACTGCGGCCTCAAGACCCGCGCCTACCCGGAGACGGAGGCGTCCCTGCGGAACCTGGTCACCGCGGCCCACCGCGTCCGCGCCGACCTGGCCTGACCTGACCCCGGTCCCCGGCTGACGCGTGTGCGCCAGATGGCCTGACCGCCGCTCTCAGGCGCGGTCAGGCCATTCGGCGCCCCCTCCTAAATACGGTCGTCCAGTGCCTCGTGGAGCTGGACGACCTGCTCGCACACTTCCGTGATGTCGGAGACCGGCAGCTTCCCGGTCTCGCCGGAGCGCGCGCACCAGCGGAACATCGCCGTCTCGCACCACACCGTCAGGTCGCCGGGGGCGGAGAGCATCGTGACGCCGAGTTCCTCACTGCGCTGGAGGCGGTCGACGCCGCGCTGGACGAGCATCGCCTCAAGGTCCCTCATCGCGTCCGGCTCGCCGGCCGGACGGAAATGGCTGTGGCGCCGCACAGTGCGCGTGACGGGCAGCGCGAACCACGTGGCCTTGCCGCGGACGGCCGGAGACCTCAACCGGGACCTGGACGGATGGTGCCCCCACCGCCCGTTCGCCAGGATCTCAATGATCTCCAGCCCGCGCCCATGCTCCCGCGCGTCCGCGACGACCCCGCCGCCCGAACCGCCGGTCGCGCCACCGGCCGTCCCGCCGGTCGCGTCGCCGGGCGCGCCGTCACTCGCACCGCCGGCCGTGCTGCCGGTCGCACCGCCGGCCGCGCCGTCATTCGCGCGGACGGTCGCGCCGTCGCCTGCACTGCTGGTCGCGCCGTCGCCCGCACCGCCGGCCGTGCCGCCGGTCGGGCCGGTGCCCGCGCTGTCGGCCGCGTGGGCGGTCGTGCCGTTGGTCGTGGCGGGCTGCGGCGGGGCGGCGGGGCGGCGCCATTCGCGGAGTGTGTCGAAGGCCTTGACGACCAGTTCGTCGTGGCCCTGCTCACCGCTCCGCTGGTACACCCACAGTTCGGCGCCCGCGAGCCCGTCGCCGGACATGGCGTGCTGGAACACGTTGGTCGCCAGCTCGCTGACCATGACGGCGAGGTCGTGGACGTCCTCGACGGACAGCCCGAGCGCGGGCAGCAGGCCCCTGACCTGAGACCGCGCCACGGCGGCGATGGACTCGTCCGGCGGCAGGGGAATGACGGCGCAGCCGCCGGTCTCCAGCCTCCACGGGATCCCGCACGCCGCTGCGGCCTTCGTCATGACGCCCACTCTCCGAGTTTCGCGGAGCCATATCCACAATCCAGACATTCGCGACATGAACCTCATCGGTTCGCGACTCGCTATGTGTGAATCACAGATCCAAGCTTCGCACACCTCGGCGGCCGAAACCCCTTACACGAGAAAGGTTCTCCTTCTGCAAATGAGACGTTCACCGACACGACCGGAGACGCCCCAGTACACGTCTCCCCGCGGTGATCGAAACGTGTACCGGCGGTGCCGGGACGCGCCGACACAGGCGCTGTAGCGTTGGCGGCGCCTGAGAGAGGGCCGCACACATGAAGATCCCCCAGGGGTGCAGCCCTGGGGGATCTTGTGTGCGGCCCGGCCTTCACAGCGGCCGGGTCGCGGTTCCGCCGGGTGCGGGGATCGCTTCCCCCGCGAAGGAAATCGCCCGGTCAGCGGGCCTTACCGCGCATCGGCGCCGCGCCGCCGGGAGCCCCCCTTCACAGCCCGGTCAGCGGTCGTACCGGCCGGCCCGCACATCGTCGAGGAACGAGGCGAACACCGACCGGGGGACGACGTGCGCCCCCGCTTCCGGTGTCTTGCTGTCGCGGAGCCCGGTGGCCGTTTCGAGGTCGGCGACCTCTACACAGCCCCCGTTGCTGCTCGCGCTCGCGGTGGCCTTGAACCACCGTGCCTGAGAGAGGTTCATCTCGCTTCTACTCCAGGTGAGTCTTACTTCCAGGTCAGTCCCGTCACCCGGCAGGTCGCGCTTTTTCCGGGTGGGCTTACTCCAGCATCGCGATCAGTTTCTCCAGGTGCGCCGCGGTGTCGGCGGTGCTCAACGCCGCGGCGCGGATCTGCTCGAAGATCTGGTCATAGGCCTCCACTTTTCCGGGGGTGTCGATCTCCTGAATGTCGGCGTCGTTCTCCAGGAAGACCACGGGCGGCTCGCCGTCGGGGAACCGGAAGATGTTGACCAGCGTCGACATGCCGGGGTGCAGGCCGTCCGACAGGCGCAGCAGCCGCAGCTCGACGTTCGGGCGGGCGGACGCGGTCAGCAGGTGCCGGAGCTGGGCGCGGCGGTCGCCCGCTTCACCCCACTCGTACATCAGGGACGCCTCCGTGATCAGGGCGATGAGCTGCGGCGCGTTGCCATCGTCACGGTCCAGGACCTGCTGGCGCCGCAGCCGCGCCCGCAGCGCCCGCTCGCGCCACTCCGGCGACTTCGTCCCCGACGCGAGCAGGGCCTGCATGTACGGCAGCGTCTGGAGCAGGCCGGGCAGCACCAGCGGCATGATGACCCGGATGCTGGACGCGTCGCCCTCGTACCCGGGGAACTCGTTGTCGAACACGTCCGAGTACTCGCGCCACCAGGCCCGCTGCCGCGCCCGGGCCGCGAGGTCCTCCAGCTCGTCGAGGTCGCTGCCGTCGTAGATCCGCGCCAGGTCGCGGATGTCGCTGAGCTCGGGCCGCACCCAGCTGTTGGCCTCGAACCGGCCGACCTTGCCGCGGCCCCAGTTCAGCCTGTCGCACACCTGGTTGGCCGTGTATCCCGCCTCGACGCGCAGCTCCCGCAGGCGGCGTGCCAGCCCCCGCTTGGCGATGGTGGCCCCGTAAGCCTCGCTCAGCGGAACCACCTCCCTTGACAGACGAACGCCATCAGCATACGCCTTCCGAATTTGTGAATCACAGATACGGCCGGGTGAGGAGACCGGTCAGGAGGCGGCGTCGTCGAACTCGCCCTTCTTCACCCCGTCCAGGAAGCACGCCCACTCGTTCTCGTCGAACACCGAGATCAGGCCGCCGCCGGCGGTGCGGAGCAGCGTCCACTCGCCGACGAAGGCCACCTCGATACCGCCCTCGTCGTTCCCCGAGCGCTTCCAGTCCAGGGCGTCCGGATCGACGCCCAGCTCTTCGACGGTCGGCTTTGTCATTGTGTCTTCCTAGCCACTGCGCAGTAACTCCATCGTGAGCCATCACTGTCGGCGGCGTCCACGTCGTCGGCGGCCCACTCGCCGGCGTACGCCAGCGTCGCCGGCGCGCCGTCGTACGGCGGGACGATCTCCAGGCCGTCGAAGTAGCGCTCGATCTCCGCGCGCGTCCGAGTGTGGACCCCGGCCGAGGACCTGGAGTAGACCTCCTTGATCCCCTGGACCGAACGCTCGGTGTGCCGGTCGTGCGTCGCGGCGGACAGCGCCAGATAGCTGTCCGGCACGAGCCTGTCCATGTACCGCCGGATGAGGCCCCACGGGTCGTCGTCGTCCGCGACGAAATGCGTCAGCGCCACCAGCAGCAGCGCGACCGGCTCGTCGAAGTCGATCGTCGCGAGCGTCTCGGGGTGCCCGAGGATCCCGTCCGGGTCGCGGAAGTCGCCCGTGATGAACGCCGTCCCGGACGATCCGGCCAGCAGCTTCTCCGCGTGCACGCGCACGATCGGATCGTTGTCGATGTACAGGACGCGCGCGTCGGGCGCGACCGCCTGCGCCGCGTCGTGGGTGTTGTTCCGCGACGGCAGGCCCGCGCCGATGTCGATGAACTGCCGGACGCCCTTTCCGGCCAGCCAGCTGACGGCGCGCTGGAGGAAGCCGCGGTTCGCCCAGGCGGCGTCCTCCGCCTCGGGCACGCTCTCGCGGACCTTCTCCGCGGCCAGGCGGTCGACCTCGAAGTTCTCCGTGCCGCCGAGGAAGTAGTCGTACATCCGGGCCGGGCTCGGGACGCTGGCGTCCACCCCGGGGGGAACCTGCTCGATGTCGCTCACCGTTTGGCCTCCGTCGCCGCGACTTGTGATGCACGAATTATGAAACATGTTCCCCACGCCCGGCGATCGTCACGGCTCCCGCGTCCCGGCGGCAGCCCCACGTACAGGGGCGGCAGCAGCGCGGTCTTCCGCGCGTTCGCCGAGGCCACGGGCGAAATCTGGGGCGACGGCATGCGCTGGCGGAACAAGATCGGGTTCACCATCAGCGGGAACATGGCCGGGGACATGCTTCACACGCTGGTGAACGTCGCGCTCTTCGCGGCCCGGCACGGGATGATCTGGGTCGGCCTGGCCGAGTGCGGCGGCTGGAACACCTCCGCCGGGAGTTCCGAGGACCTCAACCGGCTCGGCGGCTGGCTCGGCGGCTGGCTCGGCGGGCTGGCTGGGCGCCATGGCGCAGGCCAACGACGATCAGGGGCCGGACGTGATCTCCGGCGAGAGCGACCTCCGGACGGCCGAGGCCCTGGGGAAGCGGGTCGCCGAGGTCACGCACGTCCACGCTCGGGACGTGCCGCGGGCCCTTTCGTGGCCACCGGGGTGTGAACGCGTCCGCTGACCGTGGAGCCCCCGGGCCAGTTACCTGGAACGGCCCGGGGGCGGGGCGGTGGTGGTCAGGGCTTGCGGCCTACGGCGCAGTAGAAGTCCATGTCGCGGTCGGCGTAGAGGGTGCCGGGGTCGGGGCGCCATTTGGGCAGCGGGACCAGGCCCGGCTCAAGCAGTTCAAGGTGCTCGAAGAACAGCTTCAGGCCCGCGGCGCTGCGCATCACGATCGGGGTGGCGCCGCTGTCGTTCCATTTGCGGGCGACCTCGTCCATCGCCTCGGTGTTGGTCTCGTTGCTGGGGCAGGCGATCGCCAGGTAGGAACCGGACGGGAAAGGCTCCAGTACCTGGCTCACGATCGTGTACGCCTCGTCGGTGACGCTGAATTCGAGAATGCCCAGCAGCGTGACCAGTACGGGTTTGGAGAAGTCCAGAGTGCGGGCAGCGCCGTCCAGAATCGCCTCGGGGTCGTGGAGGTTGGCGTCGATGAAGTCGGTGGCGCCCTCGGACGAACTGTTCAGCAGCGCCCGCGCGTGCGCCAGCACGACCGGGTCGTTGTCGACGTACACGACCCGGCTCTCGGGGGCCAGCCGCTGCGCGACCTGGTGGGTGTTGTCCCTGGTGGGGATGCCGGTGCCGATGTCGAGGAACTGCCGCACGCCCGCCTCGGCGATGACGTGGCGGACGACGCGGCCGAGGAACTCGCGGTCGGCGCGCGCCCAGAGGACCACCTCGGGGATCGTCTCCTCCAACTGGTCGCCCACTTCCACGTCGGCGGGATAATGGTCCTTTCCGCCTAGCCAGTAATCCCACACCCGTGCCGGGTGGGCCACGCTGGTGTCTATCTCGATCTCCGGCTCCTGGCCGGGGGCATACGCGTCGCCGGTCACGACTTCGCCTCCCAAAGGGCTTCGGCGGTTCGGGGGCCACGTTTCCATGGCATGACGATGCAGGCCCATTCATTCTGGCCGTCGCGTCGGAAATCTGCAATCAGATCGGCCGTGATGAAAATGGATGACATCGGCCGTTTCTGGACGGCTCGGTGCGCCCGTCCAGAGGTCGGTGCTGCCCGTCCAGAGGTCAGTGCTGCCCGTCCAGGAGGTCGGTCAGCAGGTCGCGGGTGGCGGCCGGCGGGGACGCGTTGACCGACAGACGGTCCAGGTGCCGCTTGTAGACCAGCAGGTCGGCGTCCTTGTCCAGGTAGAGCGCGCTGGTCAGCTGCTCCATGTAGACCACGTCCGGCAGGCTCGGCTCGGCGAACCGCAGCAGCGAGAACGGCCCGGCCATCGCCGCCATCGCGCTGCGCGCCGGCGGCACGATCTGGAGCGTGATCTCCTTCGAGCGGATCGCGTCGAGCAGGGCGAGGAGCTGGGCGCGCATGACGTCCCGGTCGGCGATGGGACGGCGCAGGACCGCCTCGTCCACCAGCGCCCACAGCTGCGGCGGCGCGGCGCGGCGCAGGATCTGCTGGCGCCGCATCAGCACCTTGACCCTGCGGTCGATCTCCGTCGCGGACGCCATCGGGTGGCCGAGCCCGATGGCGGCGCGGGCGTACTCCTCGGTCTGGAGCAGTTCGGGGACGAACCGCGTCTCGTGGACGCGCAGCCCCGACGCCGCCTCCTCCAGCCCGATGTAGACCTCGAACCAGGGCGGCAGGATGTCGCTGTAACGCTGCCACCAGCCTGGACGGTTCGCCCGCTCGGCCAGTTCGAGCAGCGTCTCGCGCTCCTCCTCCGCGATCACGCCGTACAGGGTGAGCAGGTCGGCGACGTCGCGCTTCTTGAACCCGACCCGGCCGAGCTCCAGCCGGCTGATCTTGGAGGCGGAGGCGCGGATGGCCTCGCCGGCGTCCTTGGGCGAGATGCCCATGGCCTCGCGCAGCCGCCGCAGCTGCCCGCCGAGCAGCATGCGCAGCACGGTGGGGCCGCTGTCGCCGTGATCGTGCACGCGCCGGCTCGGCTCCGGCACGCCCTCCGGTCGAAGTGCGTTCACTTCCACTTCCACGCACCACCCAACGGAACAGGTCAATCGCGGACTGTGATGTCCCAGACTAATACTGCCGCGCCGCGGTTACGGGCGTCTTCGTCTTCGGTGACGGCCCCGAAGCTCGGCATGTCGCCGAGGGGGCCGAGGTGGCCGGTTTCTGGGAATGCGGAGGCCGGGCCGCACGGGGGCCACGGCCCGGCCTGATGCTTCTCATCATCCGCTCCTCGGGGCGTCCTGACCAGATGGCCAGGCCATACTTTCTTGGAAAGGTTGCGGTCGTGACTGTCAGGAACGACATGACTTCACTCCGTGGCCAAAGATCGGGCCGGTTCCTTTTCCGGTTCGGTGGAGTTTCACTCGCCGGTCTGGCCGTCTACCGACTCGCGGAGCAGGTCGGCGTGGCCGTTGTGGCGCGCGTACTCCTCGATCAGATGGACCAGGATCCAGCGGAGGCTGGGCGTATTGCCGTCGGGCCAGCTGCGGACGGCCGGCCTTTCCAGGCCGCCGTCGGCGAGCGCCTCGGCGACGAGGGAACGGGATCGGGAAACGCTCTCGCTCCAAAGTGCGCGGAGCCGTTCCGGGGATTCTTCGCCGGCCGTGTGCCAGATCCAGTCGGGGTCGGCGTCCCAGTCGGCCGCCGTCCAGACCGTTTGCAGGTCGCGGCCGTGCAGCCACCGGGCGCACCACCAGTCCTCGATGAAGGCCAGATGCTTGAGGAGCCCGCCCAGCGTCATCGACGAAACGGCGACGGTCGCTCGCAGGCCGTCGGCTTCCAGGCCGGAGCATTTCCACTCTAAGGTCGCGCGCTGGTAATCCAGGAAACCTAGGAGCGTGCTGGCTTCGTCTCCCGCGAAGGGGGGTTCGGGCCGTCCTTGCTCGTCCACGTTCGCCATGGCCGGTCAGCCTAGTGCGAAGGCGGTCGGCTGTCGCCGGTGCCGATCGAATGGCGGCGGGAGATCGTCCGGTCGAGGAGGGCGGCGGGCACGATCGCCGCTGCCAGGACGGCGCCGATCCAGGTGACGGACGTGATTCCGGCGCCGGCGCTGAAAGCCGTCCCGGCCAGCACCGGGACAAGGCTGATACCGAGCTGGAACGCGGACACGGTCGTCGCACCGGCGAGCGTCGGCGCCATTGACGCGATGGTGAAGACCCGCGCGTAAATGGCCGGGTTGAGTACGAATCCCGCGATCCCGAGAAGCAGGACGAGAGGAACCACGGCCAGCGTGTGCCCGGCGAGCAGCGCAAGAAGGATGGAAGTCGCCAGAATCCCGATTGCTCCAGTGAGGAGGGCGTGAAAGGGCCGTCTGTCGGCGACCCTGCCGCCGATGGACAGGCCGATGAAGGCGCCCACACCGAACAGCGCGAGGATCGCGGGAACCCAGACGCCGGGAACTCCGGTGACATCGGTCAGGAATGGCGCCAGATAATTGAACGAGACCATGTAGGCGGCGGTGCTCAGGATGACGACGCCGTAGACGGCCCAGAGCTGCGGCCGCCGCATGGTGCGAAGCTCGCGGCGCACGCTGGGCTCCTCGCCCGCGCTCGTCGCGGGCATCGCGAGCAGGCTCAGGATCGCGCCGGCCGCGGTCAGGACGACCACGCCCCAGAACCCGCCCCGCCATCCGGTGAAGTGGCTGAGCAGCGCCCCCGCCGGGCCGCCCGCGACCATCGCCAGGCTCAGACCGCTGACGACGACCCCCGAGGCGCGCGCTGTCCGGTCGGACGGGACGAGCCCGATCGCCGTGACCGCGGCGACCGCCCAGTACCCCGCGTAGGCGAGACCGCAGACGAAACGGCTGGCCAGCAGCACCGCGTACGCGTCGGTCAGCAGGCCTGCCGCCACCGCGGCGGCGAAGACGGCCTGCGTGGTCACGAGCGTGGTGCGGCGCGGCCAGCGCAGCGTCAGGACGGCGAACGGCGGCCCGCCGATGACCACGCCGATGGCGAACGCGGAGATCAGCGCACCGGCGGAGGACAGGCTGATCTGGAGATCGTCGGCGACCGCGGGCAGCACCCCGGCGAGCAGGAACTCCGCGCTGCCCATCGCGAAGAGGCTGAACGCCAGCAGGTAGACGCCGAGCGGGAGCCGCCGCCCGCGCGAATCCGGCTTGCGCCGACGGGCTGTTTCCACGCTCATCGCTGTGCCGTTTCCACGCTTGTCGCCGTGCCGTTTATGCAGCTCATCGTCCGTCACGCCCGCTCCGCGGTGGTGGTGCGGTGGTGTTCGACGGCTTGGGTGACGTCCTCGTCCAGCAGGTCCGTGTTCAGGGCGAAGGCGGCGGCCGAGCCCATGCCCGCGGCGGCGATGACCTGCGCGCGAGGGTCGATGACGTTGCCCGCGGCCCAGACGCCGTCGACGCTCGTCCGGCCGGTGCGGTCGGTGGCGATCCAGCCGTCGTCGTCCTTGGCGCAGCCGAGGCCGGTCAGCAGTTCGTCCTGCGGGACCATGCGGGGGAAGAGGAAGGCGGCGTCGCGGGGGATCGTGCGGCCGTCGGCGAGCTCGACGCCGCGCAGCCGGTCGTCGGCGACGGCCAGCTGTTTGATCTCGCCTTCGATGGTGCGGAGGCCGCGGGCGTCCAGCTTTTCGCGGTCCTGCGCCGTCAGGTCGAGGGTGTGCGGGAAGAAGGCGACGTCGTCGCTCCAGTCGCGCAGGAGCAGGGCCTGGTGGACGGCGCCCGGATGGGTCCCGAGGACGGCGAGCGGCCGGTCGCGGACCTCGTAGGCGTGGCAGTACGGGCAGTGCAGCAGGTCCTTGCCCCACCGTTCGCGCACGCCCGGGATGTCGGGGAGTTCGTCGCGCAGCCCCGTCGCGACCAGGATGCGGCGGGCCCTGAGCACCGGCCCGCCGACCATGCGGACGAAGTAGCCGTGGTCGATCCGCTCCACCCGGCCCCGGACGAGCCCGACTCCGTACCGGGCGATCTCGGCGCGGCCGAGATCGAGCAGCGTCGCGGGGGACGCACCGTCGCGGGACAGGTAGCCGTGCATGTGCGCGGCGGGCGCGTTGCGGGGCTCGCCCGCGTCTATCACCGCGACCTTGCGGCGGGCGCGTCCGAGGAACAGGGCGGCGTTCAGGCCGGCCGCTCCGGCTCCGATCACTACTACGTCGTGGACCTCGGCGGCTGTGACGGGCCCGCTGTCGTCCTCGTTGTTCATCGCCTTCGTCATGGCGATCACCTCCGCGACCGAGGGTGCGCTTGCCGTCCGGCCGCCGACAACTTTCGTTGCCATTTCTGGGACGCGGTGGGTGAAATGGAGGCATGGACGAACACTCCCCGATCGCCGACACGCTGGCCCAGGTCGGCGCCCGCCTCAAACGCATCCGCACGCAGCGCGGCGTGAGCCTGTCGGCGCTGGCCGAGGCCACCGGCATCTCCAAGAGCACGCTGTCCAGGCTGGAGACGGGGCAGCGGCGGCCGAGCCTGGAACTGCTGCTGCCCATCTCGCAGGCGCACCGGGTGCCGCTGGACGAGCTCGTCGGCGCGCCGGAGGTCGGCGACCCGCGGGTCCGCATCAAGCCGCGGGTCCGCAACGGGCGCACGGTGGTGCCGCTGACCGTCCAGCCGGGGCCGCTGCAGGCCTGGAAGTCGATCATCCCGGCGGAGCAGAACAGGCCCGCGCCGGTCACGCACGAGGGCTACGAGTGGCTGTACGTCCTGTCCGGGCGGCTGCGGCTCATCGTGGCCGACCGGGACCTGATCATGGGGCCGGGCGAGGCGGCGGAGTTCGACACCCGGCTGCCGCACTGGTTCGGGCCCGCGGGCGACTCCCCCGTGGAGGTCCTCAACCTGTTCGGACGGCAGGGGGAGCGCATGCACGTCCGCGCCAAGCCGCGCGCCCGGGAGGAGCGGGCCTCCTGACCCGGGCGGGCGGGCCCGGTCGTCGGGCGTGAGGGTCGTCTCATTTTTTGAACGTGTTCAGCCGTGGTGGCTAGGCTCGTCCCCAGACGCCGAGGGGCAGCCGATGAAGATAGTGATCCCCGGGGGATCCGGGCAGGTGGGGACGGTCCTCGACCGCGCCCTGACCGCCGCGCACCATGACGTCGTGGTCCTGACCAGGAGGCCGCAACGGGACCGCGACCTCTTCTGGGACGGCGAGACGCCCGGCCCCTGGGTCGACGCGATCGACGGCAGCGACATCGTGATCAACCTGGCCGGACGCAGCGTCAGCTGCCGCTACACCCCCGCCAACCTGCGGGCCATGATGGATTCGCGGGTGCGCTCCACCGAGGTCGTCGGCGCGGCGATCGCGGCCGCCGTGGAGCCGCCCAGGGTGTGGATGCAGATGAGCACCGCCACCGTCTACGCCCACCGCTTCGACGCCCCCAACGACGAGGCGACCGGTGTGATCGGCGGCGCCGAGCCCGGCGTCCCCAGCTACTGGGCCTACAGCGTCGAGATCGCCAGGGCGTGGGAACGGGCCCAGGAGCGGGCGGCGACGCCGTCCACCCGGAAGGTCGCGCTGCGGTCCGCCATGGTGATGAGCCCCGACCGCGGCGGCGTCTTCGACGTCCTGCTGCGGCTGGCACGGCTCGGGCTCGGCGGACCGGTCGCGGGCGGCGCGCAGTACGTGTCGTGGATCCACGACCGCGACTTCGTCCGCGCGGTCGAGTTCTTGGCCGCGCGGGACGACCTCGCCGGGCCGGTGAACCTCGCCGCTCCCGTCCCGCTCCCGCAGCGCGCGTTCATGCGTGCGCTGCGCGCCGCGTGGGGCGTTCCGGTGGGCCTGCCCGCGACGACGTGGATGGCGGAGATCGGGGCGCTCGCGATCCGTTCGGACACCGAGCTCCTGCTGAAGAGCCGCCGCGTCGTCCCCGGACGGCTGGCCGACGCGGGCTTCGCGTTCGACCACGCGCGGTGGCCGGACGCCGCCGATGACCTTGTGCGACGCGTCCGCGGAAGGATGCGGCGGGGTCGGTCGGGCGGGGGGCGAGCGGGACGGCGGCGCGGATCACCGGTGATTTAGTGTGGGCCGGGTGACGTTCGAGGAGCGATTGGAAGAGCACCGGGTCGAGCTGACGGGCTACTGCTACCGGATGCTCGCCGGCGCCGCCGAGGCCGAGGACGCCGTCCAGGAGACGCTGGTGCGCGCCTGGAAGAACGCCGACCGGTTCGACGAGAGCATGGCCCGCCTGCGCACCTGGCTGTACCGGATCGCCACCAACGTCTGCCTCGACATGACCCGCAGCGTCCAACGGCGCGCGCTCGCGATGGACCTCCGCCCGTCCTCGCCGCTCGGCGGCTCCCTCGGCGCGCCGCTGAGCCCCGCCGCCTTCGTGCAGCCCGTCCCCGACCGGCTCGTGCTGCCCGCCGGCGGCGACCCGGCCGAGGCGGCGGTCGGACGCGAGACGATCCGGCTGGCGTTCGTCGCCGCGCTGCAGGCCCTGCCGCCGCGCCAGCGGGCAGTCCTGATCCTGCGCGAGGTGCTGTGCTGGTCGGCGGACGAGGTGGCCGGGCTGCTCGGCAGCACCCCGGCCGCGGTCAACAGCGCCCTGCAGCGGGCGCGGGCCACCCTGTCCGCGCGCCGTCCCGCGGACGCGAACGCGAATGCGCACGCGACCGGGAGCGGTGAGGTCGACGAGGATCTGCTCGAACGGTACGTCGCGGCGTTCACCGGCTACGACGTCGACGGCCTGGTCGCGCTGCTCCACCAGGACGCCACCATGTCGATGCCGCCGTTCGCCTGGTGGCTCGACGGCCGGGACGCGATCCGCGCCGCGCTGCTCGGCGCGGGCGGCGCGTGCTCCGACGACCGGCTGCTCCGCACCGCGGCCAACGGGTCGCCCGCGTTCGGGCAGTACCGCGACGGCACGGCGTTCGGCCTGGTCATCCTGGACTTCCGGGACGGGCTGATCGCGGCCATGACGACCTACCTCGACCCGTCGCTGTTCGCGGTGTTCGGACTGCCGATGAATCCGGAACCGCCGTCCCGTAGGTAGTGCATGACCGACATCGTTCACATGTGGCATGACGAGCGCGGCGCGGGCGACCCGGTGGTGCTCCTGCACGGCGGGTTCACCGACGGCCGCTGCTTCACCGGCAACCTCGACGGGCTCGACGGCACGTTCAAGATCTATCTGCCCGACCGGCGCGGCCACGGCCGCACGCCCGACGCGCCAGGACCGATCACCATCGACCTCATGGCGCGGGACACGATCGCGTTCCTGGAGCGGGTGGTCGGAGGCCGGGCCCGGCTGGTGGGCTACAGCGCCGGCGGGTCGGTGGCGCTCCGGGTGGCGATGCGCCGTCCCGACCTGGTCGAACGCCTCGTGCTTGTGAGCACGGCCTATGACCTCGACGGGTTGATCTTCAAGCCGTCGGCGGGCGGGACGATGCCCGCGCAGATCGTCGACGCCTACGCCGAGGTGTCCCCCGACGGCCGCGACCACTTCCCGGTCGTCCTCGAAAAGATCGTTGACGCCGTCGCGACCGAGCCGAGCCCGGATCCGGCCGACCTGCGCGCGGTGACCGCCCGGACCCTCGTCCTGGCCGGCGACGACGACCTGGTCACGCTCGACCACACGGTGGCGCTCTACCGGGCGCTGCCGAACGGCCGAACGCCGAGCTGGCCGTGCTGCCGAACGCCAGCCACCTGCTGATCATGGAGCACGCCGAGACGGTCCGCGCGATGGTCCAGACCTTCCTGACCACGGACGCCGCGCCGACGTTCATGCCCATCGCACGCGGCGCCAGGCAAACGGGCGAGGAGACGGAGGAGACGAGCGGGGAGACGGAGGAGACGAGCGAGGCGGGAGGCGGTGCGTCCGGGTGAGGTGGGCCAGGCCCGGACTGGGTCAGACGGTCTCTGGGGGTGGCCAGGTCAGGGGGAGGGTGTCCAGGCCGAGGACGAGGCTGGTGTGCTCCATCGGCCGGGCGCCGCCGGGGACCCGGTAGTCGGGGATGCGGCGGTGCCACTCCTCCAGGGCGATGCGCAGCTCAAGGCGCGCCAGGTGGGCGCCGAGGCAGCGGTGCGGGCCCGCGCCGAAGGCGATGTGCCGGTTGGGCGTACGGCCGAGATCGACGGTCTGCGGGTCGGGGAACACGCGGGGGTCGCGGTTGGCCATCGTCAGCGGCAGCAAGACCATGTCGCCCGCGCGCATCGGACAGCCGTGGGCGTCGGAGTCGGCGGTGAGCCTGCGGGCGGGCAGAACCAGCGAGTAGGCGCGCAGCAGTTCCTCGACGGCGTCGGGGATCACTCCGGGCTCGGCGACGATGCGGGCCCGGTCTGCGTCGTGCCCGGCCAGATGCCAGAACGAGTACGACAGCTGCGCGGTGACGGTGTCCAGACCGGCCAGGAACATCACGACGCAGAGTTGCAGCAGTTCGTCGTCGGTGACCGGCCTGCCGTCCGGCTCGAACCCGATCGCGGCACTGACCAAGTCGGTGGGTGGGGCGGGTGGGGAGGCGCGGTGGTCGGCGATCAGGTCCTGGAAACAGGACGTGACCTTGGACATCGCCTCGGCGCGTCCCTTGCCCGACGGAGGCGGGTGCAGGATCGCGTGTTCCCATTCCAGGAACTCGTCCAGCCGGTCGACCGGCAGGCCCATGAATTCCAGGAAGACCGTGGTCGGGAAGCGGCGGGCGAAGTCGGCGACGAAATCGCAGGACCCATTGCCGGCCAGGCCGTCGATCAGTTCCACGCACCGGCGGCGAATGGCGTCCCGCATCGCGGCGGCGCGGGCGGGCGTGAAAAGCGGGCGCAGGAGCCGCCGCCACGTGGTGTGCTCGGGCGGATCCAGCATGACCGGGATCCACCGGTAGGAGGGATCGGGGTCGGCGACGGAGACCGCGCGGCTGGAATGGGACTCGGCGTCCTGGTAGGCGGCGACGATGTCGTCGTACCTGGTCAGCACCCAGAAGCCATTCCTCGCCTCGCTGCGGAAGGCCGGATGGCGCTCGCGGAGCCCGTCCAGCATCGGGTGGGACGTGCCCGCGGGACGCGGCTCGTCGAAGGGGTCGAAATCGATTCGGGGATGGCTCATCGGCGATCTCCAGTGCGATCCTGTTTCGCTTCAGTGCGTTCCTGTTTCGCTTACTGGAATACCCGAGGGGCCGGATGTCCAACGCCGTCGCTTCGGTCGGGTTCGGCTGGATCAGGTGGTCAGGGAGAGGTTCCAGAAATCGGCGTAGCGTCCGTTTTCGTGGAGCAGTTCGTCGTGGCCGCCTTTCTCGATGATTCGGCCGCCGTCCAGGAAGACGATCTGGTCGGCGCGTTGGACGGTCCGCATCCGGTGCGCCACCATGACCACCGTCCGGCCCGCCATCAGCCGGTCGATGCCCTCGTGGACGGCCGCCTCGTTCATCGGGTCGAGGGCCGAGGTGACCTCGTCCAGCAGGACGATGGGCGCGTCCTTCAGCAGCGCCCGCGCGATGGAGACGCGCTGGCGCTCGCCGCCCGACAGGAGCGCGCCGCCCTCGCCGACGTTCGCCGCCCAGCCGCCGGGCAGCCGCTCGATCACCTCGTCCAGGCGCGCCGTCGTCGCCGCCGCCCGCACCTCCGCGCCGGTGGCGTCCGGACGGCCGAGGCGCACGTTCTCCTCGATGGTGCCGTCGAAGAGGTAGACGTCCTGGAAGACGATGGCGATCTGCTCCATCAGCACGTCGGTGGTGATGGAGCGCACGTCCACGCCTCCGACGCGCACCGCGCCCGCGTCGACGTCGTAGAACCGGGCCAGCAACTGGAGGAGTGTGCTCTTGCCCGCGCCTGATGGCCCGACGACGGCCAGCCGCTGTCCCTGCGGGACCTTTATCGACACGTCGCCGAGCACGGTGCGGTCGCCGTGGCGGAAGGTGACGGAGTCGAATTCCAGGTCGTGGCGTTCCGGCCGGATCGGTTCGCGGGGTTCGGGCAGCGGCTCGGTGCTCAGCACCGCGTCGAGCCGGGCCAGTTCGGAACGTGCGCCGCGAAGCTTGCCGCCGATGTCCGACAGGGACAGCAGCGGGTCGGCGCAGCGCGCGGCGAGCACCAGGATCGTCAGGACCTCCGCCGCGCCGATGTCCCCGCCGAGCGCGAGGTACGCGCCGAGGGTCAGCAGGACGGTGAACACCGCCTGCACCGTCAGCGTCAGGCCCACCGCGCCGGGCAGCGCCGACAGCACGGTCCGGCGGGACGCGCGCTGGAGTTCGCGGAGCGAGTCGTCGAGCAGCCGGAAGCGTTCGACGGTGCGTCCCCCGGCGCGCAGCACCGGCTGGGCCTGGAGATATTCGATGACGCGTCCGGTGGCCTCGTGGTCGCGTCCGGCGCGGTCGGCGTCGGCGGCGGCCATGGAGCGTCCCGTCCAGATCTGGATGGCCGCGACGGCCGGGACGGCGACCAGCGCGGCGAGGCCCAGCTGCCAGTTGAAGGCGAGCATCACGACGACGATCGTCAGGGGCGTCACGCAGGCGGAGATGTACGGCGCGAGCAGGTGCGCGATCACGCCCATCGCGTCCAGCACGCCGCGGCTCGCCAGGACGGACACCTGCCCTACGCGGCCCGCGCCGTACCAGCCGAGCGGCAGCCGGGCCAGATGGTCGCCGAGCCGGTGGTACATGCCGCGCAGCAGGGTCGTCCCGACGCGGAATCCGGACAGGTCGCTGGCGTAGCGCAGCACCGCGTACGCCGCGACCGCCGCGCCGAACGCGATCAGCCACGGCCAGGCGTCCTCGGGCGTGCTCCCGAACAGCGCCCGCAGCACCGGGACCAGCAGCGCGTAGGACAGGCCCTCGACCACGGCGGTCGTCGTCATCAAGGCCACGGTTCGGCGCACGGGACGGGCGTACTGGTGGCCCAGGACGCGCAGCAGCATCGGGATCACCGGGGCTCCTCTCCTTGCGGGACGCCGTCCTGGGCCTGTTTCGTGAAGGCCGATCGGTGGGTTCGCCAGAAGGCGGCGAACTTTCCGTCCTGGGCCAGTAGGTCGGCTGGTCTGCCGCGCTCGACGATCGCTCCGTCGTCCAGCATCACGACGGTGTCGGCGTCGGCGATCGTCTCCAGACGGTGGGCGATGACCAGGACCGTCCGGTCGCCGTCCAGCGCAGCCAGCGCCCGGCGCACGGCCTGCTCGGTCCGCGGGTCGGCGAAGGCGGTCGCCTCGTCGAGGACCAGGACGGGCGCGTCCGCGAGCAGCGCGCGGGCGATCGAGATCCGCTGCGCCTCGCCGCCCGACAGCCCGGCCTCGTCGCCGAGCACCGTGTCGTAGCCGCGCGGCAGCTCCAGGATCCGGTCATGGACGTTCGCCAGCCGCGCGGCGCGGACGACGTCGTCGAGGCCGGCGTGCGGAACCGCCAGCGCGATGTTGTCCGCGACCGACGCGCGCAGCAGGCGGACGTCCTGGAAGACGAAGGAGACCGTCCGGTAGAGCTCCCGGCTCGCGATCTCGCGCAGGTCCGCGCCGCCGAGGACGACGGCACCGTGGGCCGGGTCGAAGAAGCGCGGCAGCAGCTGGACCAGCGTGGACTTCCCGCTCCCCGACGGCCCGACGATCGCGGTGACCGTCCCGGGTTCGAGCACCAGGTCGATCCCGCGCAGTACCTCCTGGCCGGGCTCGTAGCCGAAGCGGACGTCACGCAACTCCACCCGGTGCCCCTGGGGCGCGACGGGGTGCGCGGGCTCGGGGAGCGACCGCACCGCGAGGACGTCCCGGATCCGCCCGACCGCGCGGCGGGCGGCCTGCAGGTCGTCGAAGCCGTGGCCGAGGGCGGCCACGGGGGCGGTCAGGCCCAGGCCGAGCAACAGGAACGGCAGCAGGTCGGCCGGGGCCAGGCCGCCGTTCGTGATCAGGGCCGTGCCGCCGATCAGCACGACGAGCAGCACGAACGGCGGCGACAGCGCCAGCTGCATCCCCGCGGCGATCGGGGACAGGCCGCGCACCCACCGGTAGAACGTGGCGACGAAATCGTCCACGGCGGAGCGGAAGCGGCGGTGGGCGCGGCCCGACCCGCCGAACGCCTTGACCACCGCGATGCCCTGGACGAACTCGACCGCCGAACTCGAAATCCGGCCCATGGACTCGTCGAACTCCTTCTGCTCGCGCAGCCGGGCCGGGGTCATCATCAGCGGGACCAGCGCCACCGCCAGCACGACCGGCGCCAGCGTGATCAGCGTGAGCCGCCAGTCGACGGTGAACAGGTAGACCAGCGACGCCAGCGGCACCACGAACGCGGCGACGAGCTCGCCCGGGGCGTGGGCGATGAACGGATGGACGGCGGCCACGTCCTCGCCCACGACCTTGGCCAGCTCACCCGTCCGGCGCCGGGAGAACCAGCCGATCGGCACGCGTCCCAGCCGGGCGGCGAGGTGGCGGCGGAACGACAGCTGCACGCGGCCGTCCAGGACGTGCCCGATGCCGGACGACGCGGCCGTGAACAGCAGCCGGACGAACAGCCCGGCCGCGCCCACTATCACGACCGTCCAGACGTGGCCGTGGTCGACGGGCCCGGGCGACAGCAGCGCGCGGCCCAGCTCGACGACCGCCAGCAGCGGCGCCAGACCCGCGACCGCGCCGATGACCTGCAAGATCACGACGGCCGCGAAGCTCCACCCGTAGGGACGCAACAGCCGTGCCACGGACGGCTCGTCCACTTCGGCAAGGTCTGCGGGGGCGGTGAGGTCGGCGGTCGTCATGGCGCGCTCCTTTCGCGGTCGCGGAGTTCGGCGGTCACGTCCGGCGCCACCGCTTCCGATCGCGCCGCCGGATCAGGTCGCGTCGCCGGATCAGGTCGCGTCGCCGGATCGGGCGGTCCGGTGCGGCGCAGGACGGTCAGCGCGATCAGGGCGGCTGCCACGAGGAGCACCGCGCCGAGGGTCAGGCCGAACGCGTATCCGTCGCTGAGGGCCTCGGGGGTCGCGGTCCGTCCGGTGCGGTGCTGGGCCGCGGTGCCGAGGGCGGCCAGGCCCAGCGCGGCGCCGAGCTGGCGCGAGCTGTTGAGCAGGCCCGACGCGGTGCCGACCTCATGCGACGCGACCCCGGTGGTGGCGACGGACACGAGCGGCCCGAGGCAGAGCCCGAAGCCGACGCTGACCAGGACCGAGGGGCCGAGGACGGCGGTCAGGAACGTCCCGTCCGGGCCGATGAGCCCGAACCAGGCGAAACCGGCCGCGGTCACCAGCGCGCCGCCCACCAGCAGGGTCCGCGGCGCGAACCGGTAGCCGAGCTTGACGGCGAGCACCGACCCGGCGATCACGCCGACGGCGAGCGGCAGGAACTGGACGCCGCTCAGGGCCGGGCCGTTCCCGAGAACCCGCTGCAGGTAGAGCGAGAGGAAGTAGAACGCCGAGGCCATCGCCGCGCCGACCAGCAGGTTGAAGGCGTTCGCGCCGAGCACGGAGCGGTTCGCGAACAGGCCGAGCCTGACCAGCGGGTCGCGGGCGGTGGTCCGTTCGACGGCGACGAAGGCGGCCAGGAGCGCGACCGCGACCGCCAAGGTCGTCACGATGACCGCGGACGTCCACCCGTACTGGTCGGTCCGGACGACGCCGAACACCAGCAGCCCCATCCCGCCCGTGGCGAGGACACCGCCAAGGACGTCCGGACGCCCGGCAGGATGACGCCCGGGCCGGTCGTCCGCGTTGCCGGTGCGGTCGTCCGCGTGGCCGGTGCGGTCGTCCGCGTAGCCGGTGCGCTTTCCCGCCCGGTCGGACGCGACGCCTCGCCAGGCCATGACCAGCGCGAACAGCGCCATCGGGACGTTCACGAACATCACCCAGCGCCAGCCCGCGTACTCGGTGAGCAGGCCACCGGCCAGCACCCCGAGAGCGGCGCCCGCGGCGTTCATCGCGCTCCAGATCCCGAAGGCCCGGACGCGCGCCCGGCCGGACGGGAACGTCGCGGCCAGCAGCGCCAGCGCGGCCGGGGCGAGCGCGGCGGCGCCGATCCCCTGGGCCGCGCGGGCCGCGACCAGCTGGCCGGGCTCGGCGGCGAACCCGCCGAGCAGGGACGCGAGGCCGAACAGGGCGAGCCCGAACAGAAGGGTCCGCCTGCGGCCGTAGCGGTCGGCGGCCTTGCCGCCCAGCAGGAGCAGCCCGCCGAAGGTGAGCGCGTAGGCGTGGATCACCCAGGTCAGGCCCACCGCGCCGAAGCCGAGGGCGGCGCCGATGCGCGGCAGCCCGACGTTCACCACCGACAGGTCGAGCGACACGAGGAACTGCACCACGGCCACCGTCGCGAGGACGAGTCCCGGCCGGGCGGCCTCCCGATCGTACTTTCGGAACATGTTCCTAAAGTACATGACCGAGCCCGGTGACCGAAGGGGGCGGCGGGGCAGCATGATGGGACGGTGCCAGGACGACGAGAACGCGAACGGCCGCCCACCGCATCGCCCACACCCGGCCGCGCGGGGCGGACGGCCCGCGCCGCCGGTGCGCCGACGGGCCGCACCGGCCGCCCGCCCGCGACCTCCCGAGCCCAGATCCTGGCCGCCGCCCGCCGGCTCATCGACCGGGACGGCTGGGAGAGCCTGACCATCCGCCGGCTGGCCGCCGAGCTGGGCGTCGGGGCCACGACCCTCTACCACCACGTGCGGGACAAGGACGACCTGATCGTCCAGCTGGTCAACGAGCACGTCGACCAGGTCGCCCGTCCCGAGCTGCCCGCCGACCCGCGGGACCGGATCATCGTCGCGTGGATCACGGTCCACGACGCCCTCGCGGGCTGGCCGTGGGGCGCGGAGGTCCTCACGGCGGACGGCTTCCTCGCGCGGCTCGGCGACTCCGCCCTGTGGTTCGTCGAGACCATCGTGGCCGGGGCCGTCGACCACGGCTGCACGCGCCTCCAGGCCGTCGACCTCTTCCGCAGCGTCTGGTACTACACCGTCGGAGAGATCCTCGTCCGCGCCCACACCGACCGCCGCCGGGCCGGCGTCGCCGCCGAAGACGAGTTCAGCCTCCGCGACCTCGACCCCGCCCGCTACCCGCAGCTCGCCGCCATCGGTGACCAGTGGCCGGGACGCGCCTCCCTCGACATCTATCCCCGGGTGCTCCGGATCTTCGTCGACGGCCTGCTCACCCAGGCGACCCGTCCGGTCAGCGCCGAGCCGGCTCCCACCACGCCAGGTTCGCGGCCGCCTGAGCCACCGGCTCGATGACCTCCCACGCCTCGGCGATCAGCCCGCCGTCGAACCGCCAAATGTCTACGACCGCGACCTCCGGTCCGGAGTCGGGCAGGCTACGCCGGGAGTACATCACCACGTGATCGCCGTCGGCGAGCACGTGCAGCACCTCGACCCGCATGTCGGCGATCTTCTCCCACGAGGCGCGCACGGCCGCGAGCCATTCCGCCTTGGTGCGCGACGTCGCGTCCGGCCGGTGATGGACGAAGCCGTCGCTCAGCAGGCGTCCGAGCGCGTCGACGTCGCCCGTCTCGATCAGTTCCGCAAGGGCCTTCTGGACGATGTTCTTGTTCTCAGTGGTCATGGCCGCAGTGTTTCCGCCGTCCGCGACGCTTGTCGATGAACTCCCATTTCATGGCGCTCATCGCGAGCCTGAGTACCCTCGACGAACGTGGAGAGAATCGGGGAATTGCTACGGCAGTGGCGGCGCCATCGGCGGCTCAGCCAGCTCGATCTCGCCATCGCCGCCGACGTCTCGGCCCGGCACGTCAGCCTGGTCGAGACCGGCAAGTCCAACCCGAGCGCCGACATGGTCCTCCGCCTCGCCGACCAGCTCGACGTGCCGCTGCGCGACCGCAACCGGCTGCTGCTCGCCGCCGGTTTCGCCCCCCGGTACACCGAACGTCCCCTCGACGACGGCGCGCTGTCGGCGGCCCGGGACGCGGTCGCAAGGGTGCTCCGCGCGCACGAGCCGTACCCGGCGCTGGTCTTCGACCGCCGATGGAACATCGTGATGACCAATCGCGCCGTCGACCCGTTCTTCGCGGACGTCGCCCCTGACCTGCTCCGTCCGCCCAACCTGGTCCGGCTCGGCCTGGACCCGCGCGGCCTCGCCCCCCTGGTCGTCAACCTGGCCGACGTGCGGGCGGTGTTCCGCGCCCGGATCACCCGCCAGCTCGCCGCCGCCCCCGACCCCGAGCTCACCGCCCTGTACGACGAACTCCTGGCCCCGGGTGCGGACGAGCCGCCGAGCCGATCGATCGAATCCGACGTCCTGATCCCGATGATCATCCGCATGGGCGGCCGGGAGCTGCGCCTGTTCTCGACGATCACCACCTTCGGCACCCCGCTGGACATCACCCTGGACGAGGTCGCGATCGAGTCCTACTACCCAGCGGACACCGAAACCGCGGCCTACTTCACCACCCCCGACACCGCCTGACCCGCCCCCGACCGCGACGACCACTGCGATGTCCACTGCGATGTCCACTGCGATGTCCACTGCGATGTCCACTGCGATGTCCACTGCGATGTCCACTGCGCGCCGTTCTCCGCCTTCTCCACCAATCCGATCGCCGAGAACCCAGCCGCAACGAGAAAGCGGCGGCCGCCTGTAGCGGCAATCCCGAAATCCGGCCGAATCGCCTTTCTGTCGCGTTCTCCGAGTGCCTGAAAGACCGGGCGATAGAGTGCACGGCCCTTACGGCTGACCTGGGCACCTTGGACGCCTCGTAAATATGACCGACAACGGCCACATTCCCGTTCCGCCACATGTCGGAGGGGGCTCGACCGTGATGATGGTCGCGATTATCAGCCGACGCCGGTAAGAGCGAAACATGATTGGTGGGACGCGCGCTGCCATGCGGGATTATGCTTTGGATTGGACCTTGGTCGACGTGGAGACCTCCGGGTTCCGGCCTTCGGAGCATCGCGTGCTGTCCATCGCGCTCCTCGCGATCGGAGGCGACGGACAGGTGACCGGCCGGTTCTCGTCCCTGGTGAATCCCGGCTGCGATCCCGGGCCCGTCCACGTCCACGGGCTGACGGAACAGCGCCTGGCGGGTTCTCCCAGATTCGAGGAGATCGCTCCGGAGATCGCCGCGCTTCTGCACGGACGCGTCATGGTCGCCCACAACGCGCGTTTCGACTACGACTTCCTGGCGCACGAGTTCGCCCGCGCCCAACTGCGCCTGCCGGTCGACCAGCGGCTTTGCACGCTGGCCCTCAACCGCAGGCTGTCCCCGCCCACGCCGAACATGCGGCTGGGCACGCTGGCCGCGCACTACGGCGTCGTCCAGTACAGGGCGCATGACGCGGCGGACGACACGCGCGTCCTCGCCGGAGTGCTGCGCAGCTCGCTGGAGGAGGCCGCCCGGCTCGGCCTCGGCCTGCCGCTGGTGCCGTGCCCGCCCCGCCAGACCGCCCGGACGCGCCAGACCGCCCGGACGCGCCATCCGGCGAACATCCCCAAGATCGCCTGTGCCTACCGCAATCCCGGCCGGCTCCCCGCCGGTGGACGGCTCGTCCAGGGCATGAAGGTGGCGATCACCGGCGACACCCGGACGGCGCGGCCCGAGCTGACCGCGAAGGCGGCCGCGGCGGGGCTGAACATGATGTCCAGCGTCAGCCGTCACACCAGCGCGCTAGTGAGCAACGATCCGGACTCGTCCAGCGCGAAGTTCACGCGGGCCGCGTCCGAGGGCGTCCCGATCATCGACGAGCCGGCCTTCCTTCGCCTTCTGCGCGACGTGCGGCCCGGCGTACAGCACGAGTCCGGGGCACGCGCCGTCCCGCGGACCTCGCAGCGTCCGGGACGGAAGGAGTCCGGCCCCGCGGAGACCGAGCCGCAGCCTCCCCCCGCCGGGCGCAGGGCGCTGACGGGCCGGCGGGTGCTCGTCCTGGGCGGCTCGCACTCCACGGCCGCGGCCACGCGGGCCCGCATCATCGACCTCGGCGGGGCGGCCGCGGTGAACCTCTCCAACAGCGTCACCGACGTCATCGCGCTCCCCGGCGGCGACCGTGACCGGCGCATGGACCGGATCCGCTCCCTCGGCCTGCCCGTGCACGAGGAGACCTGGCTGGACGGTCCCGGCACGCCGCGTCCCGCCGACGAATCCGAGGAGGGGCCCGCGGTCGTCATCCTGCCGCGCGGCGGCGCCACCGATCTCCCCGCGCCCCCGGACGCGACCGGAGACGCGACCGGAGACGCGACCGGAGACGCGACCGGACTGACCGTCGCCGCCACCTGGGCCCACCAGGCGACCTGCGAGATCGACGTCGTCGCCTTCGCCGTCGACCGCGACGAACAGGTGTCCCGCGACGAGGATTTCGTGTTCTACGGCGCCACCGAAACACTCGACGGGACCATCGCCCTCTCCGCGAACGGCCCAGCCGAACAGTCGATATCCGTCGACACGGCGAACCTTTCCCAGGCCGTGCACAAGGTCGTCATCGCGGCCGCCATCGACGGCACCGCCACCTTCGGCACGGTCGGCGCGGTCGAGATCACCGTCACGCCCGGCAGCAGCGAGGGCGTCCTGGCGCAGGCCACCCTGGACGCCGCCACCACCGAACGCACGATGCTCCTGGCCGAGCTCTACCGGCGCGGCCCGTCCTGGCGCCTGCGCGCGATCGGCCAAGGCTACGACCACGGCCTCGACGAACTGGCCCGCGGCTACGGCGTCGACATCGACGACTGATCCGTCGGTCACCGGCGCGGCGCCGGGGGGCGGGCGATCCGTCGGCGACGTCACCAAGGCCCACCGCGCACCGTGCCGACGCAACTTGGCAAGCCCGACAAAACCCCATATCGTTGGCAATGCCAATATTGGTACATCCAACGAAAGGATCGCCGTGCCCGCGAACGCCATGATCGCCGACCGCATCGAGCTCGCCGACTTGTTCTCCCGCTTCACGCGCCTGCTCGACGAGAAGCGGTGGGACGACGCCGGCACCGTCTTCACCGATGACGTGACGGTGCACTCGGCGCGCGCGGGCGAAATCCACGGCATCGACGGGCTCGTCGGCTACATGCGGCAGTCCGAGATAGAGGGCGAGCACACCCAGCACGTGACCACCGACCTGCTCGTCAACGTCAACGGCGACCGAGCGGAGGCCTCGGCGAACTCGCTCGTGTACTTCTACCGCGACGGCCAGGCACCCCACCGGACGAGCGGCTTGCGGCTCGCCTGCACCGCGGTGCGGACGCCGACGGGCTGGCGACTCCGCGAATCGCGGACGATCCTCGCCTGGATGCACGAGAAGTGATCCCACTCCGGCAACAGCCCCCGGCCCGGCCCAGCGCATGGCCGGTGTGGTGGCCATGCCGGGCCATTGTGAGACGACCCCTTCTCACAGGACCGTTCTTGACCACAGATTTTCAACTTCGGGCCCGGCAATCGAAGACGATCTCCGCGTGAGATCGGATTTTCCACGGTTCCACGCCCGGGAGAGCGCACGCTGAACTGCGGCTTTGGAGATCATTCGACCGCGATTCACAATAGGCGGCGGAGGCGGCGGCGGTCGAAGCCAAATACTATCCCCGAACCAGACATAGGTCGCGTCATGTCGGAGCAGGTCGCGACCGACACGGCACCGCCGAAGCGAGGTCCCCGTGAAACGTACCGGCCGCCTGACCCTGTTCACCGCCGCCGTCGCCCTGACGCTGGTCCCCGGCCATCTGGCCGCCGCGGCGTCACCCGCGTCGAGCGTCCCCGCCGCCGGGGCCCCCTCGGCGGCCGAACCCTTCTGCTACGGAGAACCCTCGACCCCGGGGGCCGACATCAGCGACCTCAAATCGCGCTTCACGGCCTCCAACTGGATGCCGACCCTGCAGGAGATGTACCGGCGGCGCTGGCCCAGCGGGGAGAAGCTGGCCATCGCGCAGGCGAACGACCAGTACTGGAAGCAGTTCGTGAACACCCGCAGCTTTGAGGGCTTCGCCGAGTCGATGATGGTGGCGATCCACGAGGAGACCCACATGTGGGACCTGGATCCGTCCCGGACCAGGTGGGACGTGCACATCGCGGCCTGGATCAACGCCTCGCAGCAGGCGGCCGCCGTGCCGCTGCACGGCGGGTTCGCCCGCCGGGAGATCCTCCCGCTGATCACGGACAAGTACAGCGACAGCATGGACGGCATCTACCTGCGGGACTCCCAGCAGGGCTCCTACAAACTCCAGGGCGTCCTGGCGGAACAGAACGCCGGACTGACCGGACTGCCCGCGGTCACCGTGGTGCAGGAGTACATCAAGGGAGTCGGGGCCAGCAACGCCCGGGACATCGCGGCCACCAACCTTCGCTACCTGCTGCTCTACCTGCGCGTGGCCAAGGACAAGCACCCCGACTACTGGGCCAAGATCAAGAATGAGCCGAAGCTGCGCGAGCTCGTCCTGATCCAGTTCCTGCGCACGGCCTACTGGCTGGACAAGTCCGCGCCCTTCACCGGCAAGCTCGGCAGCCCCGACGCCGACCGGATCACCGAGACGAACTACGCCCCGGCGAACCTCGCCATCCTGGAGGAGTTCACCGGCGCCAAGGTACGCCGCGACACCGACAAACACTGCACCACCTGACGACCACCGGCAGGCCCCGGCCGCGCGTCCGTTCAGGGCTATGCGGGTGGACGAGACCGTCCACCCGCATAGCGCCCCCTGGCGAGACGAACGCGCAGAACCAGTGAGAGGTCGACGGAGGAGTCGTCCCGTACTGGTCGCATTGCGAAAGCGGCTCGGGGACGTCAGAGGCGCAGCCTTCAGGCCGACGGATCCCGGGCGAACATACGGCCACGATCCTCGCCGTCCAGAGCACGACCCTCCGCAGCGCGGCCCCTCAGGAGCGCGCCCCCTCAGCCGCGCGGCCCTCAGCCGCGCAGGCCCTCAGCAGCGCGGCGTTCAGGAGCGCAGCCCCCAGCAGCACGGGCCCCCAGCAGCCGCGGCCCTCAGCCGCGCGGGCCCTCAGCAGCGCGGCGTTCAGGAGCGCGGGCCCAGCAGCACGGGCCCCCAGCAGCGCGGCGTTCAGCCGCGCGGGCCCTCAGCAGCGCGGCGTTCAGGAGCGCGGGCCCAGCAGCGTAGGCCCCTGGCAGCGCGGGCCCCCCAGCAGCGCGGGCCCTCAGGAGCGGGGCGTTCGGGAGCGGGGTGTTTAGCGGAAGGAGCGGCGGTAGGCGGCTGGGGTGGTGTGGAGGGCGGCGTGGAAGCGGCGGCGGAGGTTGACCGCCGAGGAGAGGCCGACGCGGGTGGCGATGGTCTCGACGGGCAGGTCGGTCTCCTCCAGGAGGGCGCGGGTGGCGGCGAGGCGGCGTTCCAGCAGCCAGCGGGCGGGCGGGACGCCGAGCTGGCCGGCGAACTGGCGGGTGAGGGTGCGGGGGGAGACGCCCGAGTGGGCGGCCATGTCTTCGACGGTGATCTGTTCGGGCAGGCGCGCGAGGAGCCATTCGAGCAGGGGCGCCAGGGAGTCCGGCATGGGGCCGGTGGTGGGGAGGGGAGGGTACTGGCGCTGGCGCCCCTCGCGGTGCGGGCCGGCGGCGAGCTGGCGTCCGATGCGCATGGCGTGGGCCGCGCCGTGCTCCTGGAGGACCTGGTGAAGGCAGAGGTCGAGGGTGGCGGCGGAGGCCCCGGCGGTGGCGACGTCGCCGTGGTCGACGTAGATGACGGTGCCGTCGGGGATGACGCGGGGATGGCGGGCGGCGAGCTCGGCGGAGAGTTCCCAGTGGACGGAGGCGCGGCGGCCGTCCAGCAGGCCCATTGCGGCGGGAATGAAGATCCCGGCGGCGACGGCGACGATGCGCGCGCCACGGGCATGGGCTTTGGACACCGCGTGGAGGACGGCGGGCGAGGGGGCGAGCGTCCAGCCCGCGATGACCACGGTGTCGGCGTCGTCGAGGGCTTCGAGGCCGCCGTCCACCTGGATGGGGACGCCGAGCGTGGTGGAGATGGAGCCGGGGTGTTCGGCGCACAGGCTGAAGCAGTAGTGCTGGGGGATGTCGGGACCGTGGTAGCCGAAGACGGCCGAGGCGGAGGTGACCGGGTACAGCTCCTGGTTCGGGGCGACCAGCGCGACCACGCGATGCGGGCTGGAGGGCGTCGGGGGCGTCTCCGGGCAGTCCAGGGGCGTGACGGGCGTGGCGGGCCTGACGGGCGGCACGGGCGGCACGGGCGGCACGGGCGGCACGGACGGGACGGGCATGACGCAAATGTACCTAATGATGTCATTTGAGACACCGGCGCTCTGAGCTGGCGAAATCCAGACTTGGGGATCATGTGGACGAGGAGTTTCACCCTCTACTTCGGGGCCCGCACGATCTCGCTGCTCGGCGACGCGATGATGCCCGTCGCCTCGGCGCTGGCGATCGGGAGAGTCTACGGGATCGCCGGCGTCGGCTACGTCCTCGCCCTCTGGACCGCGTCGGCCGTGCTGGTCATGCTGTTCGGCGGCGTCGTCGCCGACCGGATCGGCGCCCGCCGGCTGATGATCGGCGCGGACGCGGTCAGGGTCGTCACCCAGGGGATCGTGGCCGTCGCCTTCCTGGACGGCGCACCCCCGTACGCCCTGCTGCTGGCGACGGCGTTCCTGTCTGGCATGGCCGCCGGGCTGTTCGAGCCGGGCGTCTACGGCATGGTCCCGCTGGTCGCCGCAGATCCGCAGCGGGCCAACGCGACGCTGAAGATCGCCGAGGCGGTCACCCAGCTGGCGGGCCCCGCCCTGGCCGGAGTCCTGATCGTCGCCGCCGGGCCGGTCTTCGTCTACACGGTGGACGCCGCGACGTTCCTGGTCAGCGGGGTGTGCCTGCTGCTGATCCGGGTCGCGGTCCCGAGTCCTGAGCCCTCCGACGTGCTGAGCGACCTGCGCAGGGGCTGGGACGAGTTCAAGGCCAGGACCTGGATGTGGTCGGTCATCCTGGTCTGGGTGTTCTGGGGCGTCCTGGTGATCGGCCCGTCCGTGCCGCTGGCGTCGCAGGTCATCGGGACCGGCTACGGCTGGGTGATGGCGGCGCTCGGCCTCGGCACGGTGCTGGGCGGGCTGGTCGCGATCAGGCTCAGGCCGCGCAGACCGCTGGCCGCCGGGGCGGTGGCGCTGATCGGATACGTGCCGGTGCCGCTGACGATCGCGCTCGGACTGCCGCTGCCGCTGCTGATGGCCGGGCACCTGCTCGGGGGATGCGCGATGGCGTTCTGGTCGGTGATGTGGTCGACGAGCGTCCAGACGCAGGTCGCGCCGGACGTGGTGAACCGGGTCAACGCCTACCAGGTGGCCGGGTCGGTCGCGGGCATGGCGGTCGGACAGGCACTGGCCGGCCCCGCCACCGCCCTGATCGAGCCGCGCGGCTTCATGCTGGGATCGACCCTGGTGACGGTCGGCATCGTGGCGGCCCTCCTGTCGATCAAGCCGATCAGACGGCTGGGCCGCGACCCCCGCGACCATCGGGAAGCCGGGGAACCGTCTCGGACGGCCGGCGGCCAGTCGATCCCGTCCCCGACCAGCGTGTCGACATAGTCGTGACAATCAAGGAGGTCCAGTGGCGATACAGGTTTCGGTGTGCGGTCCCCGCGACTGCACCGACGACGACCGCCGCAACGCCCGCGAGATCGGACGGCTCCTGGCCGAGCGGGACGCGGTGGTCATCTGCGGCGGCTACACCGGCGTGATGGCCGAGGTCGCCGCCGGCGCGGCCGCCGCCCGCGGGACCGTCGTCGGGATCTTGTCGCGCGCCGACCGGGAGGGCGCCGGTCCCGACCTCACCATCGCCATCCCCACCGGAGTCGGCGAGGCCCGCAACACCATCATCGTGAACAGCGGCGACGCGGTGATCGTCATCGGCGGATCCTGGGGGACCCTGTCAGAACTCGCCCTCGCGAAGCGCCGGGGCGGCGTCCCCGTGATCCAGCTCGGCGGCTGGCGAATCGCAGACGCCGACGGCCGCACGATCCCCGGCATCCAACACGCCACCACACCCGCCGAGGCCCTAGCGAAAACCGGCCTATGGCCGTGACCATTTCCTCCTCCCGCGCCGCGCCCTGGGGCCCTAGCCGTTGGCCTTACGTCCACGCACACCGTGGTCGTTACCGATGACGTGGCGTCATTGGGCCAGTTCCCGAGCGATTGCGGCGACGAGTCCCTTCGGGTCTTCGAGGATCTCGATCGTGGCCTGGTCGACGAGGAAGTACTGGCCCCCGTCCTCGCGGGGGTTGGTGTAGGCGGCGGTCGCCACCAGGCGGTGGAAGTCCGCCACCACGGCGATCGGGTAGCCCTGGTCGAAGATCTCGCCGTGCGCCGCCGTGGCGACCGTCCCGGCCTCGTACCAGGTGATGAAGTACTGCCCGGGCGCGAGCTTGAAGACGCGCAGCGTCTGCTCCGTCTGCTGGACACCGGTGAAGTCGCCGTCCACGCCGCTCCACACCATGGTCGACTCGTCCGCGTAGTGCTGCTGCAGCACGTTGCCGGATCCGTAGTGGAAGTTGGCGCGTATGCCGACGAGGTCGATGCTGACGGGATGAGTGCCGGGGACCGGGAAGAAGCGCATGTCGAGCGTCACGCGGTGATCTCCTTTGGAGCGGGTCGGTGGGTTCGAGGCCGCGACCGCCGATGGGGTGGCGAACGCCGCTCCACGCGACGACGACTCCACGCGACGACGACCCAATCGTTTGAGACCAAACAATAGCGGGTCGGCGGATCGATCCCGGCGCGGGTCAGGGTCAGGCGGCGGGACGCAAGACCGAGGCGACGCCGGCGCCGCCTGTCCGCGTTTCACCGGACGAGCCTTCCGCGAAGGCCCTCTCCTAATCCGATTCGGTGACGCGCATGGCGATGGGGAAGTGGTCCGAGAAGCCGTCCTGGTCGATCTTCTTGCCCATGCCGCCGAAGGGGACCGGCCGGGGGTAGGTGCCGGTGTCGGACGTGCCGGGGAACCTGAGAATCTGGACGGTATCGGCGTCCGCCCGCATTACCGCGGCCTCCCGGGCCATGTTTGCGTTGACCAGGAACTGGTCGAGGAGATTCGGTTCGTTGTTGAAATAGAAGCTGCCGTCCGAGGTGCCGATGGCCGGCCACATCAGGTTCCACAGGCGCGGGGTGTCGGCCTCGACCACGCGCCGCCGCTGGCGGGTGCTGAGAGCGTGGGTGACGAGGGATGTATCGAATGGCTCGTCGTTGAAATCGCCCATCGCCAGCACCGGAGTGTCGGCGCCGTGCTCTTCCAGAACTCGCTGGTGGAAGAACGCGAGCGTTTCCGCGGCGATGTGCCGAAAGCCGGCGGACTCGAACGCGCCGCCGCTGCGGGACGGCCAGTGGTTGCCGAACACCGCCCACGTGCGGTCGTGCCGGGTCCGGAAGTTGACCTGCACGATCTCCCGCGTGGCGTTGCGCCGCATCACCACATGGAAGAACACCTGGTCCGCGCGGACCTCCAGGAGGTCCGGGTCGTAGAGGAACGCCACGTCGATACCGCGGGCATCGCCGGTGTCGGCGTGCACGATCGCGTACCGCCGCCGCGGCAGCCGCTCATGGACGGCGTCGGCGAGCAGTTCCAGCACGAACCGGTTCTCCACCTCGCAGACCCCGAGCAGGTCCGGCCCGGCGCCGCCGTTCATCTGGACGATGACCGACGCCAGCTGCGCGGCCTTGCGGTCCCGAAGCGCCGGCGTCCACCCGGCGATGCTGTTCTTGATCACCCGCGCCACCTTCTCGGTGCGCCGCGGCGAGTTCTCCTCGTCGAAAAGATTCTCCAGATTCCACCAAGCCGCATAATAAGTCGACATCACCATGCCCCCCAGCCGACTCCAGACCCGTTCACTACCGAATATCAGAACACAATGTTCTGACATATAAAAGCCTCACCCATATCGGCACACCCTTTCGACGGGACCGGATGCCCGTTACTCCGGAGCCCGAGCTGCCGGGCTCCCGGTAGCGCGACGCTCACCGTGAGCCCGGCGAAGGCGACGGCGCGCGCCGGGGGGGCGACGGGCGGCGCGCGCGCCGCCGACTGATCGGCCGCTGTCCCGTCGGCGGGCTAGACGCCTGACCTGCGGTTCTCCCAGCGCCCGCAGTTCCGTGAACGTTCACGGCCCCAACACACCGCGTCAATTGCGGGCCGCCGCGCTCGTTCTAGCGTCGCGGGGGTTGATCGGAGCATGACGAAGCGGAGGTTCCGATGTCCAAGCGCCTTGCCCTGACGAGTCTGGCCGTTGCGTCCACTATCGCCCTGCCGGCGTCCGCCCACGCGTCCACCCACGCGTCCACCCCAGGACGCCCCGGTGTGCCGCCTCAGAAGTCGCATTTCGACTTGCAGGCCCACCGCGGCGGCATCGGCATGACGACCGAGGAGTCGCTCGAAGGCTTCGGCAAAGCGATGCGCCTGGGCGTCACCACCCTGGAACTGGACACCCAGGTCACCAAGGACAGGGAAGTAGTCGTCACCCACGACCGGCAGGTCAGCGCCCAGAAATGCCGAGACACCGCACCGGTCACACCCGGCGACCCGATGTACCCCTACGTCGGCAAATACATCAAGGACCTGAACCTGGCCCAGATCAAAACCATGAACTGCGGATTCCAGCAACTACCCGGCTTCCCCGAACAGGAAGTCGTCCACGGTGGCCGCATGGCGCAACTCAAGGACGTGCTGAACCTGGTCAAGCGCTACCGCGCCAAGAACATCAAACTCAACATCGAAACCAAGGTCGAGGCAGGCGCACCCGACCAGACCGCGCCACGCGAACTGTTCGTCCGCCGGGTCTTCGAGGAGATCCGCGCCTCGGGCATCGAACGGCAGGTCACCATTCAGTCCTTCGACTGGGGCGCCTTGAAGTACATGCACCGCCTGGCACCCCGCTGGCCGCTGGTGGCACTGACCAATTACGACTTCCTCCAGATCGGCCGGCCCGGCGCGTCTCCCTGGCTGGGCGGTCTGGACGTCGACGACTACGAAGGCGACTTCGTGAAGGCCGCCGCCACCGTCCGCGGCGTCAGGGCCCTGTCCCCCAACTACGGCTTCCCGCAGAACGGCAAGATCGGCGACCCGGGCTTCCGCTTCTACCCCGACCGGGCCATGATCTCCCGAGCGCACGCCCGGGGCCTGACGGTCGTCCCCTGGACCTGCGACGACCCCGCCACCGTCGAGGCCCTCATCGACCTGGGCGTCGACGGCATCATCACCAACTACCCCGACCGCGTCCGCCAGATCATGAAAGACCGCGGCATGCGCCTGCCCAAGCAGTACCAGCCCCGCTGACCACCAGGGTCCTCCTGTGGTCAGGGCTGGTCCCCCGCCATCGGCGCGACCGGCATGCTCCGGCAAGGGGGGCATTTCGCCTTGTCGCCGGACGGCCCACCACAGCACTGGTGTGCGCGATCCGTTGCGGCCACACTGAGGACATGGTGACGGTCAGTGATCGGTTAGGCCCGGGCCTGTGCGCGGCGCTCCAGCCCGGCGCCGGGCTGGAGCAGGTCGGGGCCGAGCTTTCGCGGGTGGTCGCGCGGGTGGTGGCGCATGACGCGCTGCGGTGCGGGGTGATGAACCCGTCGACGGGCTGGGGCGTCACCTCGCTGGCGTTCTGGCACGGATACCCGCCCGACCTCGGCCGCGCGCTGCTGAGCGTGGACGGCATCAAAGCGGACGTGCGGGAGCTGCTACGGCAGGCGTCCCCGGTGGTCGTGGCCGATCTCGGGCTCCGCTCCGACGCGCCCGACCCGCTTCCCGCCAGCCATCCGCAGCCCGCCAGGCATCCGCAGCCCGCCACGTATCGGGTCGGTGAGGAGTTGCGCGTCGCGCTGCGGGACGCGCGCGGCGTGTGGGGAGTGCTCTGCCTGCTGCGCGCGGCGGGCGGGCGTCCGTTCGACGACGCCGACGCGTGGCGGATCGCCGGACTCGGGCCTTCGTTGATCGCCGCGCTGCGCGGCTACGTGACGGCGAAGCCCGGCGCGCCCGCGGAAAGGGAACCGCCGCCGGGCATGCTCGTCATCGGCGCCGACGACCGGGTCCGCGCGATGACACCCCAGGCGCGGCCGTGGCTGGACGCGATGAAGGCGCAGCTGGCGGTGCCGGACTGGCTGACCGAGTCCTCGTTCGCCTCCCTGGCGGCCGCGGCGCGCGAGCACCCGGAGCCTCCGCGATTGTGCGTCCCGTCGGTGGGGACGGGTTGGTGGACCGCGATCGAGGCACAGCCGCTCGGCGACGACGGCGACGGCGATGTCGCGGTGGTGATCCAGCGCGCGACCGGGACGCTCCTGCTCCCCTCGTTCTGCGACTGGTACGGGATCACGACCCGCGAACGCCAGGTCATGCGGCACCTCCACGGCGGTTCGGCGCCGAAGCAGATCGCCCGCGCGTTCGACCTGTCCGTCCACACGGTCAACGACCACCTCAAGGCGATCTTCCGCAAGACCGGCACCGGCGGACGCGACGAGCTCATGGCCGTCATCAACGCCTGACGGCGAGGACGCGGAAGAAGCCGAACGCCGCGCGCAGTTTCGGTGCGTGCTTCACGATGAACAGGCGTACGAAGAGCACCTGAAGCGTTCCCTCAATGGCGAAGACCGTGATCCCGTCGGCGATTTTCGCGACATTGCCCGACGCGGTTCCGTCGACGGCGTGCTCGCCCGCCTTGGCGAACAGATAGACCAGGATCGGCCCCTGGTAATAGAGGAACAGGGCGACCGACACGAAGGAACCGAGCACCATGAGCCACGAATACACCTTGACCGGCCGCCGCTCATGGGACGGCACGTCGTGCAGCGGATTCGCGGGCGCCTGCCGGTCGAACAGCGCCGCCGCCGTCCGCCGCGTGACGTACCGGACGTAGCGCCAGCCGTCGGCGTACAGGTTCTTGCACCGCAGCGATTCCTGCAGCACGAAGTACATGTCGGTCCGCATGTACAGGGCGAACTGCTGGGCGATCGACAGCAGCAGGCTGAGGCTCAGCGCCTGAAGCGAGCGCAGCGCGAACCCCGAGGGAGCGAAGACCTCGACGGCCAGCGAGCACCCCGCGATGATCACCAGGTCGGACGTGACGCCGGCGAGGTAGACCCGGAACCGGGCGCGGCGGGACGCGCCCCACAGCCCGGCCACCGTCGTCTGGGCGACCAGCACCTGTAGCCGCGTCCCCAGCCCGAACCGCGCGTGGACGCCGTCGACCCGCGCGGCGGCCAGATGCCAGAACTCGTGGATCGCGATGGCCGTCAGCACCATCGCGGTGTTCCAGGCCAGGTTCACGCTCTGCGAGCCGGTGATGAAGTACACGTGGAAGCTCGGGAACAGGTCGCCGCGCCTGGCGGAGGCCGCGAGCCCGGCCAGGACGAAGGCGTAGACCCCCACCAGCACCGGCCACCGGAACACCCAGCGGACGTGCTCCGGACGCAGCCTACGCAGGCTGGGCGGACGCGGCGGCTCACCGATCGCGACACCGTCCAGACGGGCTACGAACCCCAGGTCGACCAGGTCGTCGACGAAGGAGACGGCGTCGATGTCCTCGCCGTGCGCGCCGCGGACGCGGTCGCGGGCGCCGTCGAGGTCCGTCCCGCCGCCGAGGGCGCGCAGGAAGGTGGCCGCCTCGGCG
The DNA here is from genome assembly GCF_044326345.1 of Actinomadura sp. 9N215. Taxonomy (NCBI): domain Bacteria; kingdom Bacillati; phylum Actinomycetota; class Actinomycetes; order Streptosporangiales; family Thermomonosporaceae; genus Actinomadura; species Actinomadura sp. 9N215. The sequence continues at coordinate 365,783 of NZ_JBIRBA010000003.1, forward strand.
GGCACCTCGACGAACTCGCCGATGTCGGCGCGGCCGACGATCCACTGCCCGCCGCCCTCGTCCCTGAACTGGAGCGGGTGCAGCTCGACCCGGCTCTCCGCGGTGACGGGCACGTCTCAGCCCTCGCCCGCACGGCGCGCGGCGTCCCCGCAGTCCGGGCAGTCCGGCCTCTTCTTGGCCTCGATGTAGTACTGGTGGTCGTAGTCCAGGAAATTGCGATGCAGTTTCCTGCCGGCCGTCTGCACGGGCATCCCGAGCAACAGGAAAATGGTCTCCAGGGCGGCGAAATGGCCGGCCATCTGGGCGGTGGGCGCCATCACCGGGTTGAATCCGGGGATCCGCGGATTGGACAGGTCGCCGCGGCCCACGGACTCCAGCCGTTCCCGCTCGCCGTCCCGCATGCAGCGGTAGCAGCCGGTCTCGCCGGGGATGAACGTGCCCGCGCACAGCATCGGCCCCGCATACGCGCCGTTCAGCCACGGCGTGCCGAGACGCAGCGCGGCCCGGTTGGCGTAATGCTCGATCCCCTCCGGGCTGTCGGCGCACAGCAGGAACACGTCCGCGCCGCGTACCGCGTCGGCGACGTCGTCCGCACCGTCCAGCCGCAGGTCGGCGCCGGTGACCTCGACGTCGGAGTTCAGCGCGCGGAGCCGCTGGACGGCCACCTCGACCTTGCGCCGCCCGAGGTCCGCCTCGGTGTACAGCAGCTGCCGGTTGAGGTTGGTCAGCTCGACCTCGTCGAAGTCGACGCAGTGGATCCGCCCGACCCCGGACGCCGCGAGGCTCGACGCGACCGCGCAGCCGATCCCGCCCATGCCCAGCACCGCCACCGAGGCGGCCTTCAGCCGGGCCTGCAGCTCGTACGGGTGCGACCGGGGCGCAGTGTCGATCCAGGACTGGAACTGGACGCCGCGCTCGTACCGCCTCAGCTCGCGCTCCGACAGCGAGGGCGGCGGCTCCGAGCCCGCGTCCTCCGCCCAGCCGGACGCGATCACGAAGTCCACGACCTCGGCGACGTCCGCCGGGTCGGCGGCCTGCTCGGCGGCCACGACGGTGACCAGGTCGTCCTTGCCGAGCGTCCCGTCCATGCGCTGGCAGAGCGGCCACACGAGGCCCGACTCGTCGTCGAGTTCGGCCCCCAGCCCGTAGTGGCGGCTGCCGATCCAGATCATCCCGTCCGGACGGCGGACGGGCAGATGCGCGGTCTTGATCCGTGGTTTCAGCATGAGATCGTCCCCCTGAGAAAGAAATGAAAGAGCCCGCGAAAAAGGGCCGGGGGCCGGGTCCCGCAGGACGCGCGACCCCCGGCACCCGCACTCAGGTGTTGTTCTGCCGGTCGCCCGTGGTCTCGAGCTTGTCCAGCTTGCGAATCTTGATCTTCGTCATCTCTCTCACCGCCTTTCCCCGTTGACGAGCGGGAGCGGGCGCGCCTGACGAATTCCATTTCCAAGCCCGCCGTTTCCCATGAGCGTCACGCTAGGCGGCGCCAGGAACGGACCGATATCCCCAAACCTGGGGGTTGGGGGTTCCATGCCCATCGTGATAACCAGAAAGGTCGTCCACCACCGACCTACCGATACAGCCGTTCACCCCGCCCGATTACCGACTTTCACACCCCATATCACCAATTGGAACTGCACGCTGCCCGGTTCCGCGGCGGGCTGGCGCCCCTGGTCCCTGACTGGGGTCAGGCATCGATGCTGGTCGCGACCGAGGCAGGTGTGGCTGGACGGGCAGAAGAGACGCCGATCGAAGCTCGCGACGCATCACGGCGGCCCGGCAAATGGAGCACTGACGATTCCTGAGTGAATCACGAAGCAATTTCTGCGCAGGGAGCCGCGAGCACACGAATGGTCTTGACCGGGCGATCCAACACCAGCCTGCACCGACCGATGCCAGGCAGGATCACGGGCGCGTCGAAAGGTTTCAGCGACATCGACAACCGAGTTTAATGATCACGGCGCCGGGTAATCGAAGCAGGAGCGACTTGCGGTTCGCTCACATAATCCACCGGGCATACCGCAGATTTTGATAGACGACTAGAGAAGACTCAGCACGATCTTCTTCGCAGCAATTATCAACACTCGGACGAGAGGGACAAAGTTCCACCTCGCCGACCGCCTGACGACCGCTTGTCCCTGAAATCGCCTTCCACGTACGCCCCTCTGACCTGCGTTTCCTAAAAGCGCAGGTTCTGACGTTCGCGCCCGCTTCCCCGCGAAAGGCTGTCGTCATGTTTCGGCTTCCGCTCGGCTACTTCCTCGCCTATCTGCCCTATGCGATGCTCGTGAAAGCCCTGTCCAGCGGCGTCCTGCCAGGGGTGCCCGCCCCCTCCGGCGCGCTGATGCTGCTGCCCGCCGCCGCGCTCGGCCAGCTGGCCGTCATGCCCGTCCTCCTGGCGGCCTCCGGCTGGTGGCGGCATGCCAGGCGGCGCCGCCTGCTGGGCCTGCGGGTGATCGCGCCGGGGCGGGAGACGATGGCCGCCGGGTTCTTCTGCGCCCTCATCATCGCGACCACCACGGCGAACCTCGCCTTCGTCGGCGCCTCGGTACTGCTGGTGCTGCTGCTGATGCGCGGCGGCGTGCTGATCCTGTCCCCACTGATGGACGCCGCGCGGCGAAGGCGCATCCACGGCCACTCCTGGGCGGCTCTCGCTCTCAGCCTCACCGCGGTCGCCGTGGCACTGGGCGACGTGAAAGACCTGCGCATGCCGAGACCCCTGCTGCTCGGCCTCGCCCTCTACCTGATCGGATACACGGGCCGATTCGAGATCATGAGCCGTACGGCCAAGACGGGGGTCATCGCCATCGACCGGCGATATCTGGCCGAGGAGCACGCCACCGCTCCGGTGTTCCAGGTCGTCCTGCTGGCCGCCGCGGCACTGGCGGGCGTGCCGGACCTGCGCGAGGGCTTCACCGCGTTCCTCACCACGCCGACCGCCGCGGCGGCGGTGGCCGTCGGCGTGGCCTACGAGGTGCTGTTCGTGTTCGGCACGCTGATCTATCTGGACGCCCGCGAATACTCCTGGTGCGTGCCCGCCAACCGGTGCGCGAGCCTGCTGGCGGGCCTGGTCGCCTCCTACGCCCTGGTCCGGCTGGCGGGAATGCCCGCCCCCGGGCCCGCCCAACTGGCCGCCTTCGTCCTGATACTCGGCGCGATAACCGCATTGTCGGCCCCCACACTGTCGGCCCTCCTGCTCGCCCACCGGCGCCGCGACCAAAGAACCAGCACGGGGACGCGCGCAGCGTCGCGCCTGCGTCTGCTGTTCATCTGCGACGGCAACACCTCCCGCTCGGCCATGGCCGCCGCCATCGCCCGCAGCGACGCCCGCTCGGCCGCCACCGTGGCCCGTTCCACGACCACCGCGCGCCTGCTGGCCACCCTGCGCGCAGGGCCGCGGATCCAGTTCGCCAGCGGCGGCATTTCGGTCCGACGGCCGGGCGCACCCATGAACGACCAAGCCCGCGCGGCGTTGGCGGAGCTCGGCGTCCCGCCCGGCCGACACCGGGCCCGCCCGGTCAGTCCCAAACTGTGCCGGACGAGCACCGCCATCTACTGCATGACCCAAGCCCAGCGCGACGCACTCCTGGCGCTCATGCCCGACCTGCGCGAGCGCACCTTCCGCCTGGACGAGGCCGGCGACGTCCCCAACCCCTCCGGCCACTCACCTGAGACGTACGCGCGCTGCGCCCACCGGATCCGGCACGCCGTCCGGGCCCGCCTGACCGAACACCTCGGCCCCGCCCTCTGCCCGGACGGCAGGACGACCGCGCCCTGATCCACCCCGACAGCTCTCCACGCCCTCCCCGCATTGCGTGACACATTTGGAACGGCGTACGGCCGGGCCTGCGTCTCACCTTCGAGGACAGGGGGGCTGGTATGGGTTCACGGGTTCACGGGCCAAGCCGAGGTTTGGGCGCGGTCCTGTTCTGGGGGGGTGCTCCTTCCGGCAGTGGCCATCGCCGTCATCTTCTGGTTCGGCCGGGAGTTGGTGCCGTCGATTTCCGCCACGGCCCGTTCGGGTGAGCACGGCATGTTCACCGCCAAGCAGGGACGACGTCCGGGTCGACAACGTGGGCGAACGCGTGGACGCCCTGGACACCGGCAGCCCCACCAGCGTCTATGCCGACAGACACGTCGGAAAAACTCTCTGGGTAATCGCCTGGGTTCTGGGAGCCGTGACCTTGCTCGTCTTCTGCGGCCGGATCCTCTGGCGGCTACGCAAGGAACACCTCATACTCCGAGCCAACCGCAACCCCGGACCACGGTGAGCGCCCGAAATTCGAGGCCGACACAATCGCAACACTCACCACCGACCACCGGTGGTTGAAGGACACGTAAGCGTCTATGCCTCTGCTGCTGCATTTGTGTGCTGTACGGCTCTGGGTTAATCCGGAACTCCGAACAGATCTTTCAAGCGGTCGGCGTACTGCTGCAGTGACCGCGTCGTGGGGTGCTGGGCCCCAAGCGCAGCCAAGGCGCATTGTTCAGCTCGGGCGATCGCTGCGAGTGCTTCGGCGGCCCGCCCCAAATCGCGGTGTGTGGCGGCCAGGCTGCCCAACCGGGTGGCGACGTCGGGATGATCAGGCCCCAGCGCGGCCTCGGCGACGGCCAGCGCCCGTTCGTCCAACGGCAGCGCCTCGGCGGCACGCCCCAGCGCGCGGTGAGTAGCGGCCAGGCTGCCCAGCCGGGTGGCGACGTCGGGGTGGTCGGGCCCCAGCGCGGCCTCGGTGATGGCCAGCGCCCGTTCGTCCAACGGCAGCGCCTCGGCGGCACGCCCCAGCGCGCGGTGAGTAGCGGCCAGGTTCGCCAGCCGGGTGGCGACGTCGGGGTGATTCGGGCTCAGCGCGGCCTCGGCCATGGCCAGCGCCCGCTGCTCCAAGGGCAGTGCTTCCGCGGCCCGCCCCAACGCGCGGTATGTGGCCGCCAGGTTCCCCAGCCCGATGGCGACGTCGGGATGATCAGGGCCCAGCACAGCCTCGGCGAGAGCCAACGCCCGCTGCTCCAACGGCAGCGTCTCGGCCCACCGTCCCAGCGCGCGGAGCGTGACGGCCAGGTTCCCCAGCCCAATGGCGACGCTGAGGCTGCGCTGGGCCCTGATCAGTTCGGTGGGGTGATCAAGGCGCAGGGCGGCCTCGGCGATGGCCACCGCCCGCTGCTCGAACGGAAGCGCTTCGGCGGCCCGCCCCAGCGCGCGGTATGTGGCTGCCAGGTTGCCCAGCCCGATGGCGACCTCACGGTGATTCGGGCTCGGCGCGGCCTCGGTGATGGCCAGCGCCCGTTGCACCAACGGCAGTGCTTCGGCGGCTCGCCCCAACGCGCGGTGTGTGGCCGCCAGGTTCCCCAGCCGCGTCCCGACATGGGGGTGGTCGGGGCCCAGCGCCGCCTCGGCGATGGTGACCGCGGTGGTGAGCACCTCGTTGGCGCGTTGATACTCGCCCTGCGCGATCAGGAACATTCCCGTCTGGTTGAGCACGTGGCTTAACTGCTCTGACGGGCGGGACGAGGCGAGTGCGGCGGTGATCGCCTCCACATGGACGACCAGAGATCGCCAGACCGGCCAACCGGCCACATCGGAGTCAGGGTCGTCGGGCATGGCCGTGTGGAGCCAGGTGAGGGCGAGGTCACGGGCGGTACTGTGCGCGTGATCTTCGGTGATGTCCTGGGCCTGGGACAGGACGGCGGCTCGGGTAAGGCGGTGCATCGCCACCACCTCATCGGTCAGGTCGATCATGCTGTGCGAGGCCAGGACGCCCAGCGCTTCGTCCGCGGCCTCGGTGGCCTCGTCGTCTCCGCCGCCCAGCATCGATCGGGGAATGTCGACAGGGGCATACTGCGCCAGTACCCGAACAAGTTCGGCCGCCCCTGGGGCCTGCTCGTGGAGGGTTTCCAGGGTGATGTCCCACAGGCGGGCGATGGTGGCCTGTGCCTTGTCACCGTCGGCGGCCTTGGCGTGGTAGCGGGCCGGATGCTGCTGCAGCAATCCCAGATAGCGGCCCAACGTGATGCGGGTCTGACGAATGTAGGCGGCGGCCTGGTCCAACGCCAGCGGCAGATACCCGAGTTCCCGGGCGATCACCGCAGCCGTCCGCTGGTCTTCTGGGGTGGTGTGCCCGGTGATGGTGGTGATCAGTTCGGCGGCCGGTCCCGGGTCGAGCAACCCCAGCTGCAAGGTGCGGGTGGTGCCGGGCCAGCGCACATCCCGGCGACTGGTGATCAGCGCATGCCCGCCCTCCAAGCGCCCCAACAGCCCGGCGACATGGGTCGGGTCGGTGACGTTGTCCAACAGCAGTAGCCATCCCGGATGGGCCCGCAACCAGCCGACCGCCCACGCGGCGGCGTCCTCGGTGGTCGCCGCCCGCGCGGCATCCTGGACGAGTTGATGGGTCAACCCGGCCAACCCGGCCTCGACCTGTGGGGGGCTCTCGGCGGTCACCCACCACACCGCCTCATACCGCGTCCGGGCCCGATGGGCGTACTGCAACGCCATCTCCGACTTGCCCACCCCGCCCATGCCATACAGGGCCTGGGTCACCACCACCGTCTCATCGGCGGCGACCAAGACCTGTTCAAGCCGCTGGTAATCGTCGTCGCGTCCGAGGAACACCGGTGTGGCCGGGCGCGGCAATCCGACTATCCGCGCGGCGGGCCGCACGGTCTCCGGCGCTGGAAGCGACACCGCAACCTGGGTGATCTCATCGCCGGTCTTGACGGTGCCGAGGTTGACACAGACCCCTGGCGACCGGGGCCCTGAGGTCTGCAGGTCGACGGCCGGTGAGGAACTGACCCGCTGCTCGTCTCCCGTGATGTCGTCGGTCATGGCCGGTCACCGCGAGAAAGTGTTGCCGTCGCCGGTGGCGATGACGCCGTGGTTGGTGTGCACTGCCGGGGACCGCTCCCCGGACGTCATCACCTGCACCCCGGCCTTGTGCGCGTCCTGGACCCACTGCCGGACCTGCGCCGCCAGCTCGGCATCGGCGGCCAGAGCGCTGCGCATGGCCCTGCGCAACGCGGCCCGGTTGTCACGGTCGTCGGGATCGTCGATCACACCGGCCAGCGGCTGTGGGACCTCCTCGCCCTCCGCGCGGACACCGAAGATCCGCTGCGCCAGCCGCCGCCCGAACCCCACCGTGGCATCGGCGGCCTGGTCCTGCGTGCGCGCCAACACCGCTACCCCGTAGGCGCCCGCCGCCGTGGTCACGTACTGCGTCACGTGCCCGGCCAACTGCACCAGATCCCCAGACATCCCCGCGCCTTCCCTAAACGATCACCAGTGACCACGTGGCCACTGACCGTCACCCCGGGAGGGTAGACGTCCCACCCGACCCTCCGGACGCAAACAGCGTCCGCGACCGAAACCGGCCCACCACCCACATCCCCGACCCGGTTCGGCAAGCCTCCAGAAGCCGCGCTACCAGCGCAGGTCCGCCAAGGGTGGCCGCGCCATCAAGACCCAGGATCGGAGATCATGCCCCTGGCCTGGGTCTTCGCCGTGAGAGCGGGTGACCACATAGCGGGCACGACGGCCGATGAACAAGACAGGCGCAGCCGGCGTGCCGAGCTCGCCGTGGCATGCAGCGGATCCGCGACGAGAAGTGACTCGTGCCACGGCAGTTTCGGTGAGTTCGTCTTCCGCAGGCGGGAAGTCGCTATGCTGCCGTCTGGCAGACACGCCTGCCGGTCTGAGCACCGAGCGCCTACGCCGCTGGTGCGCCGACGACAAAGCGTCAAAGGACGACGCGTGGTCCCTCCGAGTTCATGCCGTCCAGCGGCGTGCGTAGGACTCCGCCCGAGGACGCCATGACCGCCGACCGCCGTCGTCACCCTTCCCGCAACCTGCAACGCCGCATTCGCCGCCGGCAGGCCAAGACCGGTGAGAGCTACTTGACCGCGGCCGCCGCCGTCGAGGCCGAGTGGGAACAGGGGCAGCGCTACCTGTCCGATCCGGCGGTGCCCGCCGATATGGCCGCTGCGGTCCATGTGGCCGGGCTCATCCCCCTGGAGCCGGTGACGGTGTCGCCAGGCTGGGACTGGTGGTGTCGCTGCCGCTGGTGCGACGCGGTCGTCGATGTCGCCGCTTCGGGCGGGGAACCGCCTGCGCCGGGGCGCTTGCGGCACTTCGGAGAATCCTTCAGGCATGCGGCCGGCCTCTGCTCGCAGCCGGAACCCGACCTTTACTCGCTGGAGCTGGAGGAGGATCGGGTCCGCTGGTCCGCATGGGTGGATGCTTACGACTGTGCCGTTACCGAGGCCATGCAGGGTGTACTCGCCGGTCGGGGAGGCAGGGGGTGAGCCACGGCGACGTCCTGGTGCTCTTGCTCGGCGTGTCGATCGCCCTGCATGCCGCTACCGTCTCGGCCCTGCTCGCCCGGCGGGCCGGGCGAGGTCATGCCGAATCGGCTCTGGCGGCTGGGGGTGCTGTTGTCGCCGCGCTCTCGCTCTGGATCGCAGTGGTCGGCCTCTACCGATAGGACCGGCCGACCGGGGACGGTCGTCACAAGCGCGTCCAGGCACAGCCGGGGAGATCAGAGTCCGATACCGATGGTGGCGTTCTCGATCAGTTCGTCCGATGCGGATGCAGCCGAGGAGCGCGCGGCTGTCGTGGGGTCCATCCGCCCTGGTCGGCGATGACCTGGATGCGTTTCCCGGTCTGTCACGGTCACGGTCCGGGGCACGGTCCGGCCGCCGCGCTTGCCGAACAGGGGGGTGGCGCGCAGGTGCGCGTCCAGGTCCTCTATGTTGCGGGTCCGCAGCGCCGACAGCTCGTCGCGACGGGCGGGGATGCCGAGCCCGACCAGCAGCAGCGCCTGGTCCCGGTCTCCGTCCATGGTGTCGGGGCAGGCGAGGAGCATCCGTTCGAGCCGGTCGACGGTGACGGCCGGTGCCTTGCCGCGGCCGCGCGGTGGAAGTCCCTGCTCGGCTTCGGTGCGGACCTCGGCGTCCAGGACGGCGCGTCCGTGCCGGGTGGCGGCCCGATCGATCTGCACGCCTCGCTGGGTGTGGCCGTCGGAGATGACGGACAGGTTCCGCTCGATCGTGCCCGGGGCGTGCCCGGCCAGCCAGCGCCACCGTACGAACGCGGTCACGCGGCCGCGGGTCGCCGGCACCTCGGGGATGCCGACCGCGGCGCAGGACTCGGCCCAGGTCGTCCAGTCCCGCTCGTACGCGCGGGCGGTGTTCGCGTTGCGCTGCCGCTGGAGGTGGACGCCGGCGCTTGCGTCGGCGTCGGGCTCGGCGAGCCGGGCGAGCTGCTCAGGCGTCGAAGTGGCACCGGGCCCGGGTGCGGGCGGCCAGGTCACGCAGCACGACCGCGCGCCGCGCGACCTCGGGAGCGACCTCTAGCGTCACCGGGTCATCCCCAGCCGTATTTGCCCTGGTACTCGCCGACGTGGGGGACGTCCCAGTCCCAGCCTTGCCAGGCCGGGTACTCCCCATACCGGGTGGGGACGCGCCGCAGGTGCACGGGGATGGGCGTCAGCGGTCCGCCGCCCTGGGGCCGGACGGCGGCGCACATGGCGAAGATGCCGAGATCGACGTTGTGGTCGATCGAGTTGGGGGCCGAGACGCCGTGCGTCTTGCTGATGGTGGCCTCCACTCCGCCGCCGGTCACCCGCGCGAACTTCCAGTTGCCGTGTTCCCAGCCGACGTTCCACACACTCGGCAGGGAGGTCGTGGGGAGGGTCCACAGCGGCCAGGCGAAAACCTGCATGTTATCGACGCGGAACCAGCCGGAGGGCAGGCCCTCGGGGCGATCCGGGCCGGGGAACATCGGGTAGCCGAATTCGCCCACGGCCAACGTCGCGAGCCAGGTGGCACCGGGAACGGCCATGCTCCCGCCGGGCCCGCGCAGGTCGGGGTCGGTGGAGTAGGTCGCCCGGTGGTCAAGCAACCATCCCTCCGAGCCCTCGACCCGTCGCCAGCCGGTCAGCGCCTCGGTGAGCAGACGCTTGGGGTCGCGGCGCACTTCCAGCATCGGGTAGTACCAGAAGCTCCCGATGGTCTGCCGTCCCCGGACGGCGATGAGCGGGTTCACCAGGCAGTGGCCATCGGCGTCGGTGTCCCTCTCCGACAGCGTGGCGCGCAGCCACCATTCGCTGGCGCCACGGCTGGCCAACCGCCGGTACCCGCCGGGCGTGACCCGCAGCGGGTCGGGCCCACCGCGCCGCCGTCGCACCGGAAAATCGGTGGTGCCCGGCAGCGCCTCACCCTCGCCGATCCCTCTCAGCCTTTTCGTGAGCTCCACGACCAGATCCGCGACGCTCGCGGCGTCGTGACAGTGCAGGATGGCGTGCCGATCCTCGGGGTCCCAGCTGAGATAGCTGAGCCCCGACACCTGCGTCCGCAGGCCCATCACGGCGAGAAAACCCAAGGGGTCGTCGCCGATCAGGCCTGGAAGGTCGATCCGGTGCAGATCGCTCATGATCGCTCCCACGATCGTTCCTGGCGAGCCTGGGACGGCGGGTCAGCGGTCATCGCGGCGGGATCGACGACGGCGTGCGTGCCGCCGGGCTCGACCCGGCCGGGCGTCGACGTGCCGCAGCCGCGGCACTCCAGCACCACGGCGGGCCGGACGGCGACCTTGGTCTGCACCCCGGCGAGCGCGTACGTCCGGGGCGGCGGATCGGCGATCACCCGCTCGACGATGTGCAAGGCGTGCTGGCGGCGGCAGGCCGGGCACGGGTCGGCGACGGGTTCGGCCCCGGCGGGCGACGACGGCAGCGCAGGCAGCGCCGGGTCGGGGGACGGGTTGATCGACATGGGCGGGGTTTCCGGCTCGGGGACGGGAGGCGTCCGGGGGCACCTCCGATATTGAACGTTATCGGTGCGCTGTTGAGACCATGCGTGATTTGGGCCCGTGGCGCCGTGGGCCAGTCAGCCCGTCGACTCCTTGAGCATGGGCGCGTCTCGCCGCCATGAGCCGGTCGGGGTGACCAGCCGCCACGGAGTCATCTTGATCACGGTGATGCCCCTGTCGCGATGGTCCTCGCCGCCCAGGATCCGCGGGTTGTAGCCGAGCGGTTCCGCTGCGGCCGCGAAAAGGTCCCAGACCCTGCCCCGGGTCGCCTCATCGTCGGCGATCTCTCCAACGCACTCGGCTACCGCGACCTCGTGCGCGGGGTCCCAATACGAGCACGAAACGTAGGGCCGGTGAGTGAGATGCGCGATCTTCGGCGAGGTCGAGCGGGTGAACATCCAGCCGGTGACGCCGTCCTCACCGCGTTCCCAGTAGGGATGCACGACGCGGGAACGTGGGCGACCCTGCCGATCCACCGTGGCCAGGGTGCACCAGACGATGCGGTGAGCGACGCGGACGAAGTCGCCGAGCAGCCCGGCCTCGGGCCTGCTAGATTCCACAACCATGGTTGTGCATCCTACGCCCGAGAACCTCGACCTGTCACTGGCCGCTCTGTTCGCGGGCTGGGCCATGATCGACGAGGTTCAGCGGCGGCTGGCGGCCGACGGCTTCAGCGAGCTGCGATTCAACGACGGGGTCGTGATCCAGCACGTGCTCGCCGCACCGTTGTCGATCACCACCCTCGCCGAACGGATGAACGTCAGCCAGCAGGCCGCGTCCAAGGCCGTCGCCGACCTTGAGCGCCGCGGACTGCTCACCCGCAATCCCTCCCCCGACGACGCACGCGCCAGGCTGCTGTACCTCACCGACTACGGCCAGGCCGCGGTCGATGCCGCCCGCAGGCATCGCGCGGCCCTCGACGCGGAACTGGCCAATGAATTCGGCCGGGAACGCGTCACCGAAACACGCGCACTACTTGCCGAACTCCTGTCCTACTTCAACGTCGACGGCGTGATCCGCAGGCGCGCGATCCGCCCGCCCGCCTGAACCTCCTCCAAGCCCCCCGAGTCTGTCGCCCCCATCCCCGTAAACAGGTCACGTCGCAAAGGCCAAGAGCGACTTCAGCGGGTGCACTCCAGCGTTTTCCTCACAGGGCGAACAGATCGAAATAGTTCCCGTAGTTGATGGTTACGCCCGGATCGCCGGCGCCTTTGACACGTGATTGCACGACAAGATCGGTCGCAAGTACGCGACCGAGATTCGCGCCTATAACAAAGAAGTGGAAGAATTCAACCGTGAATGGGCGCGAATGTTCGCCAAGTAGCGTCATGCCCGCCGTTGGCGGCTCACGCTGCACTCATCTCGACAGAGCCATGCGATCTGCGGCAAGAGAGGGTTTTGGGGGCTGAAACAGCACCCGGGATAGATCATTCGGTCGAGGAGCGTAGGTAGGTCATGAGGGCCTTGCCGCGCGGGGAGAGGCGGTAGCCGGTCTCCAGGCTTTCGGTGAGGCCGAGGGCCTTGAGGCGGCGGACGTCGGCCTTGAAAGGGAGTTTGTCGCGGTCCAGGCGTTCGGCCAGGTCCAGGGCGCGGAGGCCGGGGCGTTCCTCGATGAGGCGCAGGACCTCGCGGGTCCAGGGGCCGCGGCGGCTGCGGGTGTCGATGGCGTCCAGGGCGGCTTTGAGGTCGGCCAGCTCCTGGTCGGTCAGGTCGGCGTTTGCGGCCAGCTCCGATCGGGGGTCGGGGCCGCCCAGATGGAGCATGACGCGGTGGTAGCCGCCCTGCTTGGTGCTCTTGGACAGGGCGGTGAGCAGCGCCGCGCGGCTCTTGAAGCCCGAACGCAGGGCGTCCTGTTCGGTGATCTCCTCGGGGGTGACGGGCGTGACCGAGTCGATGACGATGATCCCCGCCCAGGTGCGCTGGGTGCTCCCCGCGCGGACCCGCGGCTCGGCCCACACCCGAAACACCCGATCGATCCGCCCGCCCGCGATCCCCTCAAGGACCTCCCGCCTGAACAGCATCGTTCCCTCCCAGGTGATACGCCTCTCCATCTGCAACTTCATGCAGGAGACCCAGTAGGTCATGCTAGGCGAGGTGCAGAAGGTCGCCCGGAGCAGCAACGACACCCGGACGGCCACCTCGGCCGGTCGTCGACCAGATTCGCCGACGAACTCCGCGATTAGGCACTGCGCCGCGAAGGACTCTCCGGCACCCGCAAGCCTGACACTCGCTGCCGACGGCCAGAACCTCGAACAGGACCGTCCACCGCCTTCATTTCTGGCCGTGGCACGTGAGCGGGGTGACGGAGAGACGGGCGCGGGGGGACGGAGAGGCGGGCGGCGCGCGGAGGTCATGGCTGGGATGTGGCCGGGGGCGCCAGGATCGCGGCGGCGACCTGTCGGGGATCGTGGCTGATGGCCAGGTGCGCCTGACCATGCAGGAGGGTGAGTTCGGTCTGGTGGAGTCCGGCGGCGATCGCTTCGATCGCCGGGCGGTGGTAGGCGGGGCTCTCAGTCCCCAGCAGGAATCGGACGGGAACGGCGATTCCCGAGAGCCGGTCGGACGTGTCGAAGGCCGTGACGCACCGGGCTTCGCGCATGATGGTGGAAGCGTTGTCCAGGGACGCCTGCCAGATCGGAGGTGTCTTGATGGCTGCGAAATCGGCGGGGGCCAGGATCTGCCGGGCGAAGGTCTCCAGCATCGCCTCCGCCTCGCCCGCCGCCGCGAGCGTGTGGAGCCGGTCAAGGACGTCGGGTGGAATGACGGGGTGGCCGGGAGTGGGCGCCGGGGGCTCGTACAGGATCATCCGGCCGATCGCGTCGGTGATCAGGGCGGCCTCCAGCGAACACAGCGCCCCGTAGGAGTGGCCGACCAGGTGGACGTCTCGTCCGGCCGCCTCCACGACGGCGGCGACGTCCTCGCCTTCCCGTCGGATGTCGTAGTCGCCGCCGGTGGTGTCGTCCCGGGAGGCGCTGCCTCTTCGTCCCCGCCGATCAAGGAGGTGGAGGGTGAATTGCCCGGCGAGCCCCGGGACCAGGGCCGACCAGCACCGCCGGTCGAGGGCGGTGCCATGGACCAGCACCAGCGGTGGCCCCTGGCCCAGCCTCTTGACGCTGAGGAGGGTGCCGTCGGCGGACCGGACCATTGCGGCTTCGCTCATGAGGCGGCTCATCCTGTTGGGGTGGTCAGGCGGTCGAGGGCGCCGGTCTGGGCGAGAATGGCGAAGCGGTCCGGCACGCCCCAGTGCTCGACGATGCGGCCGTCCACGACGCGGGCGATGTCGATCACTGTGATGTCGACGGGGCGGCCGGTCGGCGGGCCGAAGTAGGGACCGGTCGCCGTTCCCCGTACACGCACCCGGACCCAGATCGTGTCCCCTTGTTCCACCGAGTCCTCGATGGTGATCGAGGCGTCCGGCAGGAGAGCGTGGACGTCCCGGATCGCGTCCTTGACGTTCTGGATCGCGGCCGCTCCGTCCCCGGCCAGGCCGAACTGGTGCTCGACGAGGTCTGCTGAGCAGAGCTGGTCGGCGATGGCGCCGTCGCCCGTGGCGAAGCCCTCATCGAAGATGCGCCGCATCACGGTGAAGGCTTCGGATGCGGCGGCGCCGGTCATGGATGTGCCGATCTGAACGTTCATCGGATCTCCTCAGAGTAGCCCGGTGCAGGTTCCATGCACTCGATGCACAGTCACTGCACTCACAACACTGATACTGTGCTCAGATGGCACGTCCTGTCAAGCCCCGTTCGACCTACCGGCAGGTCCAGGCGGAAGAGACACGGCATCGCATCGCCGACGCGGCACGGCGGCTGTTCGCTACCGGCGGCTACGGCTCGACCAGCATCCAGGCCATCGCGGCTGAGGCCGGAGTGGCGGTCCGCACCGTCTACTCGGCGTTCGGCACGAAGCGGGAGATCCTCTCCCTGCTCTGCGAGCGCTGGCTGGAGCAGGCAGGCGCCGCGGAACGGGCCCAGGAGGTGTTGGCCGAACCAGATCCGGCCCGCCGGCTCCGCGGTGCCGCACATTGGCTGCGGACGCTGTACGCGGCCGGGTTCGACGTGGTGCTGATCTTCGAGGCGGCGACCGATGAGAGTCCCGAGACACGTGCGATGCTGCGATCCAAGCTGGCAGGCCGCAACGAGGTGATGAACGCCATGATGGCGTCGCTGGAAGACCACCTGCGGGTGCCGGTGGGTGACGCGCAGGCGCTCTACCGGGCCCTGGCCAGCCCCGGGGTCTACCGCGAGCTGGTAGAAGAATCCGGCTGGACGCCCGACGAGTTCGAGCGCTGGGTCGGCGACACCCTCGCCAGCCACCTGCTCGCCACCTGACCCCCCGGCCCACGCCACCTGCTCGCCACCTGACCCCCGGCCCACGGCACCAACGGCTAAGTCGTGACCATGACCAATCCTCAACTGCCCGCCGTGCCGCTGAGCACTACAACCCACGCCTCGACGGCCACGCGATCAACATCCTGACTCACCCCGGACGACTCTCGCGCTGGCGCCGGCCCCTACCGCAGCACGAGAAACGACCGCCCATCGGCAGACCAGTGCGTTCGGTCTGAGGCGGATTGGGTGTTCGGCCGTGTCGATGGCTCCCCCGCAGACCTCCCGCTCCGCGGGAGACGCAACGTGCCAGGTTGAGGCCCGAACGTGGCCGCCTCCATGAGCGGCGCGCCACGATGGTCCTCCCGCATCGCGAGGAGGGTCAGCATGGGCACGGGCGACAGGAGAATCGTCTTCTTCGCCGCCACTGTGCTGTTGGTGATGGCCGTCCTGCCCGGGTGCCTGCTGCTCGGTCCGCTCCACTTGGGGGACGGGGAGGCTGCGCGACTTGTGGCCGTGCTCACGTTCGTCGGCGTTCTGGTGACCGCGTCCGTATCGCTGATCGGACTCATGGTGAACCGCCAGACCGAACACCGGCTGCAGACAGAGCAAGCCGAACAGAGCCGCCAGCTCCGGCTGGACTCGGCGATGCGCGCAGGACAGTTGATCGCCCCCCTGACGGAGGCTCGTCCGATCCGGCCGCCCTGGCCTCCGGGCTCCTCGCGCTCACCAAGCTCGACAACGCCGATCTCGCCGTGACCTTGCTGGTCGACCTGTGGTCTCCCCGAGAATCTGCGTGTCTCCCATGAGACCGCCGTGCTCGTCATCGACGCGGCACTACGCTCGCCATCGTCCAACGCGCAGCTCATCGCCGCCGAACTGCTGTGCCGCCACTCGACCCGCCTCAACCCGTGTCAGTCCCTGCACTGGCCGAGTGCGGTGGAGGGCCGCTGGGTACCCGACCTCAGCCCACGGGCCAAGCTGCTGCTGGTCGAGGCGCTGGTGAACATGACGTTGGCCGGACCGACCAGCGAGAGCGCCCTGCGCGCGGTCGCCGTCCGTCTCTACGGCATCTGGCGTGACGATCCCGACGACCGTGTACGGGGCTGCATCGGCAAGCTCATCGAATCACTGATCAGCAGGCTCAACGACCTCGGCTACAAGGACTTCATGCAGGGAACCCAGCAGATCATGCTAGGCGAGTTGCAGGAGGCCGCCCGGAGCAGGAGCGACAACCCGGACGGCTACCTCGACCGGTTGTCGACCAAGTTCGCCGACGACCTCCGCGACTGGGCACAGCGCTGCGAAGGACTCCCCACAGAACACGGATGCCTCGCCACAGCCGACTGACCAAGAGCTACAGGTCCCCGAGAGGGCGCCCGTTCACGCGCGGACGATCAAGATCGAGCCTCACACGCCGGACCGCTTGACCAGCTCCTGAGCGAAGACCTAGCCCGCTCCCGCAGCCCGCGCAACTCCGCCGCAAGCCGAAGCCGTCGCACGTACGGACTGATCAACATCTCACCCCGCGTCATAGAACGGCGACTGTCACGTCTCTAGGACATGCAGCGCCCACGACCGTCCAACCGCCTCGCCACGCGGCCGATCCCGCTTCTCGGTCACCTCCACGACGGCCACTCGGAGGTCATCCCATGAACGTCCTCACCCGCACCTGCCCCTGCGAAAAGCGAACGGCGACGGAGCACCAGCCTCACCGCAGCCTCGTCCTCGCCTCGAACCGCGCCCACCCGCACAACCTCGCCCGGCTAAGAACACTGCTCCACCGCCGCGCCGCCAACCGGCCCCTAGTCCCCATCACACCCGACGAACCGGCTGAACCACTCGCCCACGTCCTCGGCCACCCGCAGGGTGCCGACTTCATCGGCCCCGGCGCCGACGGCCTCCTACGCGCCATCCTCACCGAGGCCCTCACCAGCAAGATCGGCGTGTCCTGGATCGTCGCAACCCGATACGACGTGAACGCACTCTGGGCCGACGCCCTCGACGACACCCTCCTCACCAAGCTCTCGTCCCGCCTCCACGTCACCGAGACCCTGGAGGACGCCATCGAGCGCCTGGAATTCAAGGCCGACACGATCGCAGCACTCAGCATCGACCACCGACCACTCACCAACCCGTCCGTCCTCTGGCTCGCATCACCCGGCCCGGACGCCGACGTCGTCCACCAGACACTCCAGCAATGGCCCGGCGACAACCTCATCGCACTCATCGCCGGCAGCTGGCCCCACGGCCCCACCCACTTCATCAACCACGACGGCCCCCGAGCACTCCCACATCAACCAATCAACCTGCCATCCGCTCAAGAGTCAGCCACCCAACTCCGCTCCTCAACCGCGTACCCCTAAAAGCACCGAACGCGAACAGATCAGGTGGTGCGCCGCCGGGGGCACTCGGGGAGGCACATTCCCCCTCGCACCACACAATCCAAATGCGTCGCACCCGGTAAGTGCCAAGGAACGGCGGCACGTCGACGGCGGGCGGGTTCGCGGACGGCCGAAGGGAGCGGGCATGGTGACCGCGGCGAACCGACGGCAGGGGCGTAGCTTGAACACCCCTGGCACTCGGAGTGGAAGGGCCGGGGCGCACTGTCTGGAAGTCGCCGAGTCCTTCCGTCGAAATGCTCGTCCCGTTGGGGCGAGGGAGGCGACCTCTCCAGGTGGGCGGGCCCTGATCGCGTGGAGCAGGTGATCAGTTCGGCGCGGGACTTGATCCTCGGACGGCCGGGAGCTGAGGTCGCAAATCGGGCAGTCGTCGGCCCTTGGTGCCGTCGTGTCAGCCATGATCACAGGCGGGCCGGAGTGATGGGTCAATGAAAGAAGATCAACTTCAGGGATCAACATCCCTGGCCTGGGCCTTTGGCGTGGGAGCGGGTGACGGGAATCGAACCCGCGCTGTCAGCTTGGGAAGCTGAAGTTCTACCATTGAACTACACCCGCGTGGGCGCCGGTGGGACGCCATGTTGTAGGTACTGTACCGGAAGTCGGTGGGGGCGTGGTCTTGGGATAGCGTTTCCGGGTGCTGCTCAGCGATCGTGATATCAGGGCCGAGCTCGGGTCCGGGCGGGTGAAGATCGACCCGTACGAGCCGGGGATGGTTCAGCCGTCCAGTGTGGACGTCCGGCTGGACCGGTACTTCCGGGTGTTCGAGAACCACAAGTATCCGCACATCGATCCGGCGGTGGAGCAGCCGGATCTGACGCGGATGGTGGAGGTGGACGCCGATCAGGCGTTCATACTGCATCCCGGGGAGTTCGTGCTGGCCTCGACGTACGAGGTGTTCGGGCTGCCGGAGGATCTGGCGGCCAGGCTGGAGGGGAAGTCGAGTCTCGGCAGGCTGGGGCTGCTGACGCACTCGACGGCGGGGTGGATCGATCCGGGGTTCGCGGGGCATGTGACGCTGGAGCTGTCGAACGTGGCGACGCTGCCGATCAAGCTGTGGCCGGGGATGAAGATCGGGCAGATGTGCCTGTTCAGGACGAGTTCGCCGGCGGAGTATCCGTACGGGTCGGCGCGGTACGAGTCGCGGTACCAGGACCAGCGGGGGCCGACGCCGTCGCGGTCGTACCTGAACTTCCATCGGACGAAGGTGTAGTTCGATCGTGACCCGGATGTGATCGAAAGCACCAAAAGATGAAACATGTTCTCTGGACGGGTAGTTTCGGGCGACGCATGGCATTGGCGTCTGGTTGACGGTCACTTTGCGTGAGGCTCGTCGGCCTCCGGGCGCCTGGCCAGACGAGGCGACCCGTTTCCGCGCATCGACGTGGGAACCCGGAAGGAGATCGTGTCAGTACTCCGCGCGGAAAGCGTCACCAAGCTCTTCGGCCGTAAGGCGGCCGAGGCACAGCGGAAGCTCAAGGCGGGCGCCGATCTGAGGACGGTCCGGGAACTCGGGGTCACACCGGCGGTCGTGGACGCCACGTTCGAGGTCAGGCAGGGCGAGATCTTCGTGGTCATGGGCCTGTCGGGGTCCGGGAAGTCGACCCTGATCCGGATGTTGAACGGGCTGCTGGACGTCACGTCCGGACACGTCGAGATCGACGGTCAGGACATCGCGAAGCTGTCGCCGAAAGCGCTGCGGGCGCTGCGGCAGAACAAGGTCAGCATGGTCTTCCAGCATTTCGCGCTGTTCCCGCATCGGACGGTTCTCACGAACGCGGCGTACGGGCTTGAGGTGCGCGGCGTGCCGAAGGAGGAGCGGGAGAGGACGGCGCGCGAGTTCCTCGGGCTGGTGGGCCTGGACGGCTGGGAAGACATGATGCCCGGGCAGTTGTCGGGCGGCATGAAGCAGCGGGTGGGGCTCGCGCGGGCGCTCGCGTCGGGCACCGACATCATCCTGATGGACGAGGCGTTCAGCGCCCTGGACCCGCTGATCCGGAGGGAAGTCCAGGATCTGCTGCTCGACCTGCAGGGACGCTTCGGAAAGACGATCGTCTTCATCACCCACGACCTCAACGAGGCCATGCGCATCGGCGACCGCATCGCGGTGATGCGGGAGGGCCGGATCGTGCAGATCGGGACGGCCGAGGAGATCCTGACCGACCCGGCGAACGACTACGTCGCGCAGTTCGTCGCGGATGTGGACCGTACCAGAGTGCTGACGGCGGCCTCGGTGATGGAGAAGCCGCTGGTCACGGTGCTGGCGACGACGGGGCCGCGGACGGCGCTGCGCACGATGCGGGAGCAGCAGACGTCGGCGGCGTTCGTGATCGGGCGCGATCGGAGGCTGGTCGGGCGGGTGCGCGCCACGGTGATCGCGGACGCGGTCCAGGAGAACGTGCAGAGCCTCGACGGCCTCATCGACCCGGAGGACCCGGCGCCCGTCGCGCCGGACACGCCGGTCGCCGAGCTGTTCGTCCGGTGCGCGGAGAGCGACCTGCCGGTCCCGGTCGCGGACGAGGAGGGGACGCTCCTCGGCGTGATCCCCCGGGTGACGCTGCTCGCGGCCCTCGGCGCGATCAACTCGCACGTGGAGGACGTGCAGGACGTGGACGACCAGCCGCAGCTGGCGCTGACGAAGGAGGGCAGTGGCGTTGACGGCGACTAACGCGGTGGAGCTGCCCCGGGTGCCGGTCGGCGAGTGGTTCGACAGCCTGGTGACCTGGTGCACCGACAACCTCTCGTGGCTGTTCGACGGGATCGGGTCGGCGATCGAGTCGTCCGTCAACGGGTTGACGGACGTGCTGAACGTGCTGCCGCCGCTGGGGCTGACGCTGGTCCTGGCCGTGCTGGCGCTGGCGATCAGCGGCTGGAAGCTCGGCGTGTTCACGGTCCTCGGCTTTCTGCTGATCGACAGCATGGAGCTGTGGGACCCGGCGATGGACTCGCTGGCCCTGGTGATCGTGTCGGCCGTGGTGTCGACGGTGCTGTCGGTCCCGATCGGGATCGCGGCGGCGCGCAGCGACGTGGTGAGCCGGATCGTCCGGCCGATCCTCGACTTCATGCAGACGATGCCGGCGTTCGTGTACCTGATCCCGGCGATCTTCTTCTTCAGCATCGGCGCCGTGCCCGGCGTGGTCGCGACGGTGATCTTCGCGATGCCGCCCGGGGTGCGGCTGACGGAGCTCGGCATCCGCGGCGTCGACCCGGAGATGGTCGAGGCGGGCGAGGCGTTCGGCACGCCGCCGAACCGGATCCTGACCCGGATCCAGATCCCGCTCGCGATGCCGTCCATCATGGCCGGCATCAACCAGCTGATCATGCTGTCGCTGTCGATGGTCGTCATCGCGGGCATGGTCGGCGCGGGCGGGCTCGGCGGCGTGGTGCTGGAGGGCATCAACCGGGTGGACGTCGCGAAGGGCTTCGAGGGCGGTATGGCGGTGGTCGTGCTGGCCATCTACCTGGACCGTCTCACCGGCGCCCTGAGCGAGGGCCCCGGCATGCTCCGCGCGCTGTTCGCGCGCGGCAGGGCCGCCGGCCGCGGTCCGGCCCACCGCGGCACGGCGGAACCGGCCGAACCGGCGGAGCCGGCGGGCAAGACCGCCGACCTGGTCGGCTGAGCCCCCGGGCCGATCCGGCCGATCCACCGGCCGACCTCGTCGAGCCGACCAGCCTCACGGTCGCGAGCCCAGGACTTCGGCCGAACGGATCGTCGACCAGACGGATCGTCGACCGAATGGATCGTCGGTCGGACGGATCGTCGACCGAACGGGACGTCCGGTCGGACGGGACGCCGGTCGGGGTGTCGGTCGGACGGGGCGTTTGGCCGGTGTCCGCCGGCTAGCCGGTCCGGGGCGTCCGTGCAGGTTGGACGGGCGCCCGCCGAGGAGCTCCCGCTCCCCCATCCCACACTCGGCAAGCAACGAAAGGACGGGAATGCGCTTCACATTCAAGGGTCTGACGGTCGCGGCGATGACGCTGACACTGGGGTTGAGCGCCGCGGCGTGCGGCGACGACTCCGGCTCCGGCGGAGAGAGCGACAAGAACATCACCATCGGCATGGTCTCGGGCTGGGCCGAAGGAGAGGCCGCCACCGCGCTCTGGAAGAGACTCCTGACCGACAAGGGCTACAAGGTCGAGGTCAAGACGCTCGACACGGGGCCGCTGTACGCGGGCATGTCCAAGGGGGACGTCGACCTGTTCGTCGACAGCTGGCTGCCGGGCACCCACGAGGACTACTGGAAGCAGTACGGCGACAAGCTGGAGAAGATCAGCGCCTGGTACGACGCGGCGCCCCTGACGATCGCGGTGCCGAACTACTCGCCGCTCCAGTCGCTGGACGACCTCAAGGGCAAGGGCGGCCAGTACGGCGGCAAGATCGTCGGCATCGAGAAGAGCTCGGGCCTGTACCGCGTGTCGCAGGAGAACATGCTCCCCGCGTACGGGCTGAAGGACGAGTACAAGGTCACGACGTCCTCGACGGCGGCGATGCTCACCGAGCTGAAGAAGGCCGTCGACGGGAAGAAGGACATCGTCGTCACGCTGTGGCGCCCGCACTGGGCGTACACGAAGTTCCCGATCCGGGACCTGAAGGACCCGAAGGGCGCCATGGGCAAACCCGACGGCATCTACACGGTCGCCCACAAGGACTTCAGCAAGGACCAGCCCGACGTCACTGCCTGGCTGAAGAAGTTCCGGATGGACGACAAGCAGCTCGGCTCCCTCGAAGACCTGATGGAGAACAAGTACAAGGGCAAGCCCGACCAGGCCGTGAACGAGTGGCTGCAGAGCAACCCGGCGTTCGCGAAGTCCATGACGGGCTGACGCGGCGCAGCGTCCACTGGGAACGTTGCAAAGGCAGAGGCCCGTCCGGAGTTCCGGACGGCCCTCTGGCCTTCCCAGCGGTGGGTGTCAGTGTGCGAGGCCGACGGTGAACAGGACCGCCGCCAGGCCGAGCCCCGTGGCGCACAGCGTCAGCACGCGCGGATGGACGCTGTGCGCCTCCGGCAGGATCTCGGCGGCGGACAGGTAGAGCAGGACCCCGGCGAAGAACCCCAGGTACGGCGCGAGGACGGCGTCCGACACGGACACGAGCGTCCCCACCGCCGCGCCCGCGATCGGGGCGAGGGCGTCCGCGACCAGCAGCAGGACGGCGGGACGGCGGTCGCCGCGGTTCAGCGACGCGGCGGTGAACGTGTTGAACCCGTCCGCGAAGTCGTGCGTGATCACGGCCAGCGCGACGAAGATCCCCACGTCCGTCCCGGACTGGAAGCCGAGGCCGATGCTGAGACCGTCCACCAGGCTGTGCCCGACGAGCGCGGACGCCGCGAGCAGCCCCGCCGAACCGCCTTTCGCACCGTCCGCCGAACCGCCCCTCGCACCGTCCGCCGAACCGCCCTTCGCACCGTCCGCCGAACCGCCCTTCGCACCGTCCGCCGAATGGTTCTTCGCAGCGTCGGCCGGGGCGCTCGCTGGGGCCTTTGCGGTGACTGCCGCGACGCCGTGGGCGTGGGCGTGGGTGTGCGGCGCGTATTCGTCCTCGTGGGCCCGGTGGATCGCCACCGACTGCTCCACGACGTGCAGCAGCAGGAACCCGGCCGCGAACCCGATCATGGGCGTGGGGACGCCGAGCGGGCTGTGCCGCGCCATCTCCAGCGACTCGGGGACGAGATCGAAGGCGACGACGCCGAGCATCAGCCCGCCCGCGAGCCCGAGGACGAGATGCCGGTGGTCGCGCACCCGCATCGCCGCGAGGCCCCCGGCGAGCGTCATCAGGAACGCGAGGACGGACACGAGCACGGCCATCCCTGGGTCTTACCAGGCCTGCCGCACCGCAACCCCGCCCCAGGCCCCAGGTCCCGGGCACCGGGCCCCGCGGCCTCGCGGGCCCCGGCCGCAGGTCACTTCATCAGGTCGGCGTCCACGATGCTGCCGGCGGGCGGCGCCTGGACGTTCACCGGCTCCCCGTACCCGCTGTATTCGATGCGGTTCTCCGGGCCGCCCTCCAGAAGCAGCACGTACGGCAGGCCTTGCGCCGCCACATGAAGCTTGTCCCCGGTCGACGAGGTGAGGACGGCGGTGGGGATGGAGCCGATCCTGCCCGCCTTGCCCTTCTTCCATCCGCTGAGGGAGTTCACGGCTTCGGTGAGCAGGCTCGACCGGTCGGTGAAGATCGCCAGCTCCTTGAAGTCGGGGTTCTTGAGGCTCGACTTGACATGCTTGCCGGAGAACACCTGCGCTATGCCCTTGCCGCCGATCGACGTCCAGAACGCGTCATTTCCCGAGAAGTAGACGGTCTTCCCGATTCTGGTTATCTGGACGCGCTGGGCGCCCTGGGCGAACCACCCGGTCGCCTTCGTCTTCCCCGCGTACCGGAAGTCGAGTTTGAACCTCTGGCCGCCGTCCTCGAAGTCCGCGCGCATCCGGAGGGACCGCGCGGACGCCGTCGCCTTGCGGGCGCGGGACAGGACCGCGGCCGGCGCCAGTTTCCCGACCCCGTTCGGCGTCACGGTCGGGGAGGGCTTCGCGGGTGCGGAGGAGGAGGACGCCTTCGCCTGCGCCGTGCCGGTCCCGTCCTTGGTGTCCGACTCGCACGCCGTGGTGAACGCGAGCACCAGAACGAGGCCGGCCCCCGTTGCCAGCGCGGGCCCCCCAGGCCGTCGGTTATGAAGCACCCAAGTCCCCTTTCACTTCTTTATCGGTGGTATCACCTGATGTCCAGAAAAGGCTGCTAGATACCGATGCGGAATGACTGTCGGTATGCTGCCGTCACTGCGTCCGCGCTGCGGAATGACGGCGGAGGCGCCGGAACGGGGTGCGTTTGGGGATGGTCATGCTGCCGACCGAGGACGCGTCGCCGCGTTTCGAGATCCTGGGCCGACCGGCCGCGTGGCGGGACGGCCTGGAACTCGACCTGGGCCCCGGCAAGCAGCGGGCGGTGCTCGCGGTGCTGCTGCTGACGCCCAACCGGCCTGTCCCGACGGCCTCGATCGTGGACGCGGTGTGGGGCGACGAGCCTCCCGACAACGGCGCGAACGTCGTCCAGAAGTACGTGGCCGGATTGCGCCGCGTGCTGGAGCCCGGCCGCTCACCGCGCTCCCCTGGCCGGTTGCTGACGCTGACGGGCGCGGGATACGCCCTGCATGTCCCGCGCGAAGGGCTGGACGCCGACGTCTTCCAGGACAGCGTGAAAGAGGCCCTGGCAGTGCGAGCCACGGGCCACACGGCCCGGGCCGGGGCCCTGCTCCGGGACGCGCTGGACATGTGGCGCGGCCCCGCCCTCGCGGGCCTGAACGGCACATTCTTCGACTCGGCCCGCCACCGGCTGGAGGAGGAGCGGGCGGCCGCGCTGGAGGCGTCCGCCGAGATCGGGCTGGAACTGGCCGAACACGCGCGGCTGGTGCCCGAGCTGATCCGGCTGGTCGCCGAGTTCCCGCTCCGGGAGGGCTTCCGCTACCTGCTGATGCTCGCCCTCTACCGGTGCGGCAGGCAGGCGGAGGCCCTGGCCGCCTACCGGGACGCGCGCGACTTCTTCGCCGAGGAGTTCGGCTCAGAACCGGGCGAACGGCTCCAGGGCCTGCACGTCGGAATCCTCCGCTCCGATCCTGCGCTGGACGCACGGCCCAAGACAACCGACCGGCCAACGTCAGCCGGACAGCCCGCGTCAGACAAGCGATCTGCATCGGACAGACGACCCGCGTCCGACAGACGGTCTGCCTCGGACGAACGCCCCGCGACAGACGAACGGTCTGCGTCCGACGAACGGCCCGCGACAGACGGACGGTCCGCATCAGACGGACGGTCCGCATCAGACGGACGGTCGGTGGTCGTTCCGGGTGGGGCGGAACGTTCTGTGGCCGATCCAGGCGACGCGGGGCGTCCTGTGTACGAGACGTCGGCGGGACGGGGCGCAGCCGGGGCGAACGATGTCGTGGACGTAATGAAGGCGGCTGAGAGTCCTTCCGTACGGTCCGTACCGGGGGCCGCGAGAGCGTCGTCGCCCGTGCCGTCCGGGTTCGCTCCACCCGACCCGCGTCCCACCCCCGCTCAGGCCCCCGTTGACGATGTGCCGGAAGGGATGTCCTTCGCGTACCCGCCGGTGAACGTCGCCGCCCCGGCCTTGGCGGCGGCGCCGTCCTGGCCCGCGTTCACTGATCCGGGCATCCACACTTCGCCGGGATATCCCATGGCGCCGACGGGTTGGGCGCCGTGGGCGGCGCCGCCCGTCAAGCGGCGGCTTTCGTGGCCGGTCCGGACCTTGCTGGCGTTGGTTCCGCTGTTCAGCTTCGGGGTCGTGACGTGGGCCCTGCTCGCCTACTTCGCGGCCCGGCGCAGGAGCGTGCGGCTCGCGCTGATTGCGGCCGCCCAGCTGGGGGTGACGATGATCTTCATCGCCACCGCGGTGGCCACCGACGCCGACCGGATGACCTGGTGGGACGCCCCGATGATGATCTCATTGCTGATCACGACGGTCGGCGGTGCCGTGCATCTCGCCCTCCTCACGGCGGAGCCGTGGCCGCCCGGACCGGACGACGGGCACGCCGCCACGGCGCTGGCCGTCCCGCTGATCGAGCAGCGGGTCCGCAGGGAGCAGGCACGTTCCCTGGTGGCGCATCACCCGGCGGTCGCGCGCCTTCTCCGGATCGGCCGTCCCGACCTCGCCCGCACCTTCGACGACGGCGGCCTGATCGACGTCAACACGGCGCCCGAGCACGTGCTCGCCGCGCTGCCGGGCCTGGGGCCGTCCTATGCGAAGCTGATCGTGCTTTCGCGGACGGCGCAGGGGTCGCTCGCGTCCGTCGACGATCTCGTCACCCGGGAGATCCTGCCGTTCCAGATGGTGCACGCGCTGCGCGAAACGCTGATCGCCGTCCCTCCGGACACTCCGGGCACGACCGCGTCCGCGACCGCCGACGGGGAGTTCGACGCGCCGCTAGGCACCGTGTACCCACCGGCCACGCCCACCGCCCGCGCCTGACCCGCGACGCGGTCATTCGGCGGCGACGGGCTCTTTCTCTTCGGGGGCGGTGCCCTCGCCCTTGATGGAGCGGATCAGGAGCTGGGAGACGTCGACGACCTCCAAGGTCTCCTTCGCCTCGCCGGAGTTCTTCTTCTCGTTGATGGCGTCGCCCAGCATGACCAGGCAGAACGGGCACGCGGTAGACACGGTGTCGGGGTCGGTCTCCAGCGCCTCGTCCACGCGCTCGGTGTTGATGCGCTTGCCGATGCGCTCCTCCATCCACATCCGCGCGCCGCCGGCTCCGCAGCAGAAGCCGCGGTCCTTGTGCCGGTGCATCTCCCGCGTCCTGACGCCGGGGACGGTCGCCATGATGTCGCGCGGCTGCTTGTACACCTTGTTGTGCCGGCCGAGGAAGCACGGGTCGTGGTAGGTGATGTTCTCCTCGATCGGGGTGACCGGGGTGAGCCTCCCGGACTCGACGAGGTGCGCGAGCAGCTGGGTGTGGTGGACGACCTCGTAGTTCCCGCCGAGCTGCGGGTACTCGTTGGCGAGGGTGTTGAAGCAGTGCGGGCACGTCGCGACGATCTTCTTGGCGCCCGCGTCGTTCAACGTCTCGACGTTCTGCTGGGCGAGCATCTGGAAGACGAACTCCATGCCGAGCCGGCGCGCCGGGTCGCCGGTGCACGCCTCCATCGGGCCGAGGACGGCGAACTTGACGCCCGCGATGTGCAGCAGTTCCGCGACGGCCTTGGTGGTCTTCTTCGCGCGGTCTTCGAGCGCTCCGGCGCAGCCGACCCAGAACAGGTACTCGGTGTCGTCCGCGACCTTGTCGTCGACGACGTCGACCTCGAAGTCGAGCTCCTCGATCCAGTCGAGGCGCTTCGTCTCGGACATGCCCCACGGGTTGCCCTTGTTCTCCAGGTTCTTCAGCATGACGCCGGCCTCGGACGGGAACGACGACTCGATCATGACCTGGAAGCGGCGCATGTCCAGGATGTGGTCGATGTGCTCGATGTCGACCGGGCACTGCTCGACGCAGGCGCCGCAGTTCGTGCAGGACCACAGGACGTCCGGGTGGATGACGCCGTCGGCGCCGACGAGCTCCTTGTCCACCTGCATGGCGAGCTTCTGCTCGTCGGTGAACTTCTCGCGCTGCTCCTCCGAGGCGGTCATGTAGGGCGCTTTGGCGAGCGCGTGGTCGCGCAGTTCGAGGACGAGCATCTTCGGCGACAGCGGCTTGCCGGTGTTCCAGGCGGGGCACTGCGACTGGCAGCGGCCGCACTCGGTGCAGGTCGCCATGTCGAGGAAGCCCTTCCAGGTGAAGTCCTCGATCTTGCCGCGGCCGAAGACGTCCTCGTCGGGGTCGGCCTCCTCGAAGTCGAGCGGCTTGCCGTCCGACATCATCGGCTGGGCGGCGCCGAGGCCGTCCGGGCGGCGCTTGAACATGACGTTCAGCGGCGCCAGGAAGATGTGCAGGTGCTTGGAGTGGACGACGAAGACCAGGAACACCAGCGCGACGCCGATGTGCAGCAGCAGCCCGACGGACTCCAGCCTTTCGAGGGCGTCGTGGCTCATCCCTTCGAACGCCTGCCCGACGAGGTAGGAGAAGTACGCGCCCCTGCCGTAGTCGAGGTTGCCGCTGGCGTGCTCGGCGCCGCGGAAGAGGAACATCGTCCAGATCACGTTGAAGATCATGAAGAGCGTGATCCAGGCGCCGCTGAGGTGCGAGCCCTTGAACCGGGACGCGCGGCCGATGCGCTTCGGCGAGTTCCTGACCCGGATCGCGGTGAAGACGATCAGGCCGGCGAGGGCGGCGAGGGCGATGGTGTCCTGGACGAACCCGATCGGCGGCCACGTCTGGAGCCCCGGGATGTGCTTGTCGAGCCCGGCGAGCAGCGCCACGGCCGCCTCACCGTAGACGGTGATCAGCAGGAAGAACGCCCACATCACCGCGGCGTGCGCGGCGCCGGCGAGCGACCACTTCAGCAGTTTGCGCTGCCCGAAGACCTCGGTGACCTGGTCCTGGACATCGGCTTTCGGCTCGCGCTTGACCCGCAGGACGCGTTCGGGGTCGGGCTGGCCGCTCTTGGCGATGGCGTAGAGGAACAGCACCCGCCGCCCGGCGAGCGCCGCCGCGACCGCCGTTCCGGCGAGCCCGATGACCAACGTGATCCAGAACACTGTTCCGTCCTCCTGGGTACGGCGATGGCAGTCAGCGTAAGGCTCGCGGCCGACCGCTCATCATCCGGGGCCCGAATACTACTCGGTGGTAGCTTACGTGCCGTACCGCCGGTCAGCGCGCTCCGCGGCCACGGACGACCGTCTGGTCGTGCGCGGCGGTCCTGCGGTCCGTTCATCCCCACACAATATGGAAACTCACGGCGATGCGTGCCGGGCGGTTCCCGAGTCCATATCACGGGACCAGAATCGTCCAGCGGTGTCCCGTCCAGCGGTATCCGACCGTCCGTTGGTATGACCGTCCAGCGGTAGCCGAACGTCCAGCGAAGGAAGCGCAGATGACATCGATGCCCGACCTCACGGCCGCCACGCGCCGGATGACCGACCTGGTCGCGGGCGTCCGCGACCACCAGCTCCCCGCGCCGACGCCCTGCGAGGGCCTCTCCCTCGCCGCGCTGCTCGACCACGTGAGCATGCTGAGCAAGGCGTTCACGTGGGCCGCCGCGAAGGAGTTCCCGGAGGGCCCGTCGTCGCCGCCGACCATCGACGCGTCCCGCCTGCCCCCGGACTGGCGGGACCGCATCCCCGAGCGGCTCGACGCGCTCGCCGCCGCCTGGCGCTCCCCGGACGCCTGGCAGGGCATGACGCAGGCGGGCGGCATCGAACTGCCCGGCAAGGACGCCGGGCATGTCGCGATGAACGAGCTGGTCGTGCACGGCTGGGACGTCGCCCGCGCCAGCGGCCAGCCCTACGACCCGAGCGACGCGGAAGTCGAGGCATGCCTCGTCTTCGTCGCGCCGGCCGTCGAGCAGAGCGGCGGCCAGGGCGTCGAGGGCCTCTTCGGCCCCGCCGTCGACGTCCCCGCGGACACGTCCCCGCTCGACCGCCTCCTGGCCCTCACCGGCCGCCGCCCCGACTGGACGGCGCCCCCGGCGTCCTAGGCGTATTAGACGCGCTCGAAGATGGCGGCGAGGCCCTGGCCGCCGCCGATGCACATCGTCTCCAGGCCGTAGCGGGCCTCGCGGCGGTGCATCTCGCGGGCGAGGGTGGCGAGGATGCGGGCGCCGGTCGCGCCGACGGGGTGGCCGAGGGAGATGCCGGAGCCGTTGACGTTGACGCGGTCCCAGTCGGCGTCCTTGAGGTCCCATTCGCGGGTGACGGCGAGGACCTGCGCGGCGAACGCCTCGTTCAGCTCGATCAGGTCGACGTCGGCGAGGGCGAGCCCGGCCCGCTCCAGGGCCTTGGCGGTGGCGGGGACGGGGCCGATGCCCATCGTCCGCGGCGGCACGCCGGCCCGCGCCCACGAGACCAGCCGGACGAGCGGTCGCAGGCCCAGCTCGGCGGCGCGTTCCGCGGTGGTGACGACGCACGCGGCGGCCGCGTCGTTCTGGCCGCTGGCGTTGCCCGCGGTGACGGTCGCCTGGTCGTCCGCCTTCCCGAGGACGGGACGCAGCTTCGCCAGCGACTCGACCGTCGTGTCGGGACGCGGGTGCTCGTCGGTGTCCACGACCGTGTCGCCCTTCCGCGACCGGACGGTCACCGGGACGATCTCCTCCGCGAAGACCCCCGACTTCTGCGCGGCGACGGCGCGCTGGTGGGAGCGGACGGCGAGCTCGTCCTGCTCCTCGCGTCCGATGCCGTACTCGCGGCGCAGGTTCTCGGCCGTCTCCAGCATCCCGCCCGGCACCGGGTGGTTGGCGCCGCCGGCGGTGACGCGTCCCTGCGCGAGCGCGTCGTGCAGTTCGAGGGACGGCCCGCGGATGCCCCAGCGCGCCTGGGTGGTGTAGAACGGCGCGTTGCTCATGCTCTCCACGCCGCCCGCGATGATCACATCGCTGACGCCGGTCTGGACCTGCATCGCCGCGTTGACGACGGCCTGGAGCCCGGACCCGCAGCGCCGGTCGAGCTGCACGCCGCCGACCTCGACGGGGAGCCCGGCGTCGAGCGCGGCGACGCGTCCGATGGCGGGGGCGTCGGACGTCGGGTAGCAGTGCCCGAGGATCACCTCGTCGATCGCGTCGCCTGGCACGGCGGTGCGCTCGACGAGCGTCCGGATGACGGTCGCGGCGAGTTCGGCGGGCGGGACGGTCTTCAGCACCCCGCCGAACCGGCCGATCGGGGTACGCAGCGGCTCGCAGATCACCGCGTCGCGCATGGTGGGCTCCTCATCAGGCTTGATTGCGGGCACTTGGCAGGTTACGTCCCTGGATGGGGAGGGTCGCGGCCGGGCTTCCGTCTGGCAGGAGGTTGAATGCGTGGGAGGCGGGGAGCGGACGAGCGAGGAGGCGACGGTGGACGAGTGGGCGCGGCGGGCGACGACGGTCCGGGTGATCGGGGTGGGGGCGATGGGGCGCGGGATCGCGCAGCTCGCCGCGTCCGGCGGGCTCACGGTGGAGCTGGCCGACGTCCGGTCGGACGCGGTGTTCGCCGCCGTCGAGCACATCGGCGGCATGTTCGACAAGCTGGTCGGCAAGGGGCGCATGGCGGCGGACGAGGCGGAGCGGGCGAAGGGACGGCTGCGTCCGGTCGGTGAGCCGCTCACGCCGTTCCAGGACTGCGATCTCGTGGTCGAGGCCGTCCGGGAGGACATGGAGACGAAGCGGGAGCTGTTCACCGCCCTGGAGAAGGTCTGTCCCGCGCACACGGTCTTCGTGACCAACACCAGTTCGCTGCCGGTGACGGCGATCGGTGCGGCGCTGCACGACCCGTCCCGGCTGGCGGGGCTGCATTTCTTCAATCCGGTGCCGTTGATGCGGTTGGTCGAGGTGATTCCGGGCGCTCGGACGGCGGAGTGGATTCCGGACGCGCTGGCTGACCTCGTCCGGCGTCTCGGTCATGAACCGGTGCTCGCGCCAGACGCGCCTGGTTTCCTCGTCAATCACGCTGGGCGCGGCCTGGTGACGGAGGCCATGCAGATCCTGTCGGAGGGTGCCGCCGAGCCCGTGGACATCGACCGCATAGCGCGGGACGTCCTCGGCCTGAAGATGGGTCCCTGCGAACTGCTCGACCTCACTGGCATGGACGTGTCGCACCCGGTGATGGAGTCCATCTGGACGGGGTTCTATACGGAGCCGCGGTTGCGTCCGTCCAGGATCGGGCGGGCGCAGATGGAGGCGGGCCTGTACGGACGCAAGACAGGCGAGGGTTTCTACCAGTACGTGGACGGCACCAAGCAAGAGCCGCCCGAGACAGTGGCTCCGGAGGTCGAAGCGCGTCCAGTCTGGGTACAGGGCGACGTTCGCGAGGAGTTGGGCGCACTGCTTTCGACGGCGGGAGTGGAGGTCGAGTCGGGGGACGAACCGTCCGGCCAGGCTGTGGTGTTCGTCGCGCCGTTCGGGCAGAGCACCGTCCAAGCGGCTGATGGTCTTCCCCTTGAGCGCACCTTGGGCGTTGACCCGTTCGGTGGGTTCTTCACTCGGCTCTCCTTGTCCGTCCATCCGGGCGTCGACAAGGAGGCTGGTCGCGCCGGTCTCGCAGCCCTCCTCGCCACCGGACGACCCGTCACCGTCGTCAGGGACGCGCCCGCGCCCGTCGCCCAGCGTCTCCTCGCCGCGATCGTGAACGTGGGCTGCGGTATCGCGGAACAGCGGCTGGCCCGTCCCGAGGACATCGACACCGCCGTCCGGCTCGGGCTCGGCTATCCGCGCGGGCCGCTGGAGTGGGGCGAGCACGCCGGGGCGGCCCGCGTCCTGGAGATCCTGCGCGGCCTGCACGGAAGCACCGGGGACCCGCGTTACCGTCCGAGCGCCTGGCTGGCCGAACGGGCGGCGCTCGATCTCCCGCTGACGAAGGGCGGCACCGTCCCGTCCGACCTCACGTCCTGACGGTCTCCCGCGCGCGCTCGGCATCGGCCGACTGTTGCGGGAGGCGGCGCAGGACGAGTGCGGCGAAGAGCGCGGCGGCCAGGGTCGCTCCGGCGGCGGTGAGCGATGCGACCGACACGGCGTGCGCGAACGCGTCGCGGGCGGCGTCGGCGAGGCCGGGATCGCCGGACGCGACGGCCTCGCCGAGCGAATGCCGCGCGGCGGGCGGAGCGGCGTCCGGGAGGGCGTCGGCGTAGGCGGCGGAGATGACGCTGCCGAGGACGGCGACGCCGAGCGCGCTGCCGAGCTCCTGACCTGCGTCGTTCACGGCGGAGCCGACCCCGGCCTCCTCGCGCGGGACGGCCGCCATCAGCGTGCTGTAGGCGGGCGGCGTGCCGAGCCCGGCGCCGAAACCGAGGACGACCAGCCCGACCGACAGCGCGGCGTACCCGTCGCCAGGCCCCGCCAGCCCGAGCGCCGCGAACCCGGCCGCGACGGCGGTGAACCCGGCGACGAGCGCCGGACGCGCCCCGAACCGCGCCTCCATCGACGCGCCGAGCCCGTTCCCCAGCGCGGCGGACACGGCGACCGGCAGCAGCGCCAGCCCGGCCTTGAGCGGGCCGTAGCCGTAGCCGAGCTGGAGGAGCTGCGTCAGCGCGAACAGCACCCCGGCCAGCGCGAACGCGAACATCGCGATCATCGCGGCGGCCCCGGAGAAGTCGCGGCGGCGCAGCAGCCGCAGGTCGAGCATCGGCTCCGGGTTGCGGTGCTGCCACAGGACGAACAGGCCGAGCGCGGCGATGGCGGCGGCGCAGCCCCCGATGGTCCGGACGCCCGTCCAGCCGTGCTGGGGCCCGGAGATGACCGCCCACACCAGCGTCGCCATCCCGGCCGTGGACAGGACGGCGCCCAGCACGTCAGGACGCCGCCGCGGCCCCCGCGACTCGGGCACCAGGGCCAGCAGCCCCACGACGGCCGCGACCGTGACCGGCACGTTCACCAGGAACACCGAGCCCCACCAGAAGTGCTCCAGCAGGAACCCTCCGAGCGTCGGCCCGGCGGCGATCCCGATCATGGACGTCGCGCCCCAGATCGCGAACGCCTTGGCGCGCTCATCCGGGCCGAACACCTGGGCCATGATCGACAGCGTCCCGGGCATGAGGAACGCTGCGCCGGCGCCCATCAGGCCCCGCATCGCGACGAGCTGCTCCGGGTTCCGCGCGAACGCGGCCAGCAGCGACCCGGCGCCGAACACCGCGAACCCGATCAGCATGGCGCGGCGCCGCCCGTGCCGGTCGCCGAGGCTGCCCGCGGTGATCAGCAGCCCGGCGAAGACCAGCGAGTAGGCGTCGATCACCCACTGGACGTCGGACGTGCCGGCGTCGAGGTCCCTGAGCAGGGACGGGATCGCCACGTTCAGGATCGTGTTGTCGACGACGACCACGAAGAGGCTGAGGCACAGCACGCCGAGGATCTGCCACCGGCGCGGATGCGCCTCCGGATGTCGACTGGGTTGCGTCATCCCACACTCCTTTCTCGTACACTGTTCGATAGATCTCGCACACTGTACGACGACACTCGCACGCCGTTCAACCCCCGGTACCATGTACGAGACGAACGCGACGACGAGCCCGACGACGAGCGGGCGCGACGACGAGCGGGGAGGCAGGCGATGGCGGAGAAGGCGCCGGTGTCCGTCTGGACGCGTCCGGAACGACCCCGGCGCGAGCAGCCGACCCTCAGCCGCGACCAGATCGTCGACGCCGCCCTGGAACTCCTCGACGCCGAGGGTCTCGCCGGGCTCAGCATGCGGCGGCTCGGCACCCGGCTGAACTCCGGCGCCACGTCCGTCTACTGGCATGTCGCGAACAAGGACGAGCTGCTGGAACTCGTCCTCGACCGGGTGATGGCGGAGGTCACCGTCCCGCCGCCGGACGGCGAGGGCGGCTGGCGCGCGTCCGCCACCGCCTACGCGCGCGGCTTCCGCGCGATGATCCACCGGCATCCGTGGACGGTCACGCTCTTCGGCAGCCGTCCCATGATCGGCCCGAACGCCACCCGCGTCCTGGACGAGGCGCTCGTCGCGTTCGGCGCCGCTGGCTTCACCGGCTTCGACCTCGAATACGCCTGGTCGCTGGTCGTCGACTACGTCATCGGCGCGGCCGGGAGCGAGGCGAGCTGGCAGCGCAACCAGTCCGGCGTCACCGCGACCGACTGGATCGAGATCCTCGGCCCCTACCTGGCGCGCATCGGCGACGACCGCCCGACCCTCGCCGCCCACATCCGCGGCGTCTGGACGAACGAGACCGGCGACGTCCTGGAGGGCCGCTTCGACTTCGGCCTCGCCTGCCTCCTCGACGGCCTCGAAGCCCGCATGCCCCCCTTCCGTCAGTGAGCGGAGGGCCTGCGGGGGGGACGTAGCCTCAGAAGGGCAGCTCCGCGAGTGGCTTCGGCGCCGCCGTCCACTCGCCGGAATCCGGCACCACGTTGGCCGGTCACCTGATCGACGTAGTGTGGACTGATGTTCTTTGAACCTTTAGGCACCGAGAATGGGCCGACGACCGAGGAAAGGCCGACGTTTCCCGTGTGGTCGGCTCCGCCGTCCTCGGAGACGGGCGGGGTGATCGCGCTCGAACGAATAATCGCTCGATCCGCAAATGTCGTCGTACTGTTACCGTCGGTCCGCGTCTTTCGCTCCGGCTGCATGCTGGAAATCGAGGTCGTGTCCCGGCAGGGAGACCTGTCGGAAGAGGACTGGTGGGACCTCTCGATGTGGGCGCACGGCTTCGGACCCCCGGTCGGCCGTCAACTGCCGGACAAGCTCCTGCGTATGGGCGTGCGTTACCGCGACGGCACGAAGGTCACCACCATCGAACAGCACCGCGAGACACGCCTCGCAGACCAACAACCATCCGGACCGCTGCTGACATGGTGGCCTGAGGGCGGCGGACCGCGCGGGGGCGGCGTGTTCAACTTCGATCGGTCCACACTCTGGCTGTGGCCGCTCCCCCCGCCCGAGCCCTTCGAGTTCGCCGTCGAATGGCCCCTGGCAGGCATCAACCTGACAACAACCGAACTAGACGGCACACTGCTCTCAACCGCCGCCGCCCGCTCAACCCAATTCTGGCCCGACGACGACGCACCCGCCGAGCGGGACTGAATTGCCACGTCGCGCTTGGTGATTCGTCAATTCCGGGAGCGGCTCACCCCGAAGGCTAGGAGCCTAGCTTCTCCCACCGCTCCACTTGGGCGCACTTGTCGAGCCCGAGGCGCTGGGCGAGCGGCTTCGTCTCCTCGGCCGCCGCCTTGACGCCGGCCGCGGACAGCGCCCTCACCATGTCTCCGCCGGGTAGCGCGTTGGAGAAATCGCCGCGCATCTCCTGCGTGGCTTTCGCGTAGTCTCCGAGCTGGTTCAGCCATTCTTCCAGATCACGCTGGTTCACCTCGGGCGGCGGATTCTTGCGCGCGTGCGCTTGCAGATCCCTGATCTGCGCCGCCCGCTCGTCCATCTTGGACAGGTCGTCCTGGCCGATGCCGTCGCCCCAGGCGAGATCCCCGGTGAACTGCTCGGTCATGTCCTCGCACCGCTTGTTGGTGCTTGAGATCCACCTGTCCTTGGGAGACTGCGTCGTACAGCCTGCGAATGCCGCCACAGCCACCACGGTGGCGAGTACCACCGATCTGCCTTTGATGCCGCGCATGCTCCGATCGTGGCTCCTAGGAGCCGGGACCGGTCCCGGACGTGCGACGAATGGCGCGCCAAGTCCGGGGACTGATCCGCATTCTGGAAGTCATGGCAGCGCGGGCCAGTTTGAGCAGGCGCCGCGCTCCGGTGGAATCGGCGGATTTGGCGATCCACAGTGCGATGGCGATGTAGGCGGCCTGCTGCGGGACCCGGACCCACAGGGGAGTGGCTTCGGCGCCGTTGAGGGGGATGTCGTTGAGGGCGGCGTAGATGTTGGCCGGGAGCAGGAGCGGCAGCAGGACGGCCAGGCCGACGGCGGCGCTCCAGCGGGTGCGGGCCAGGACGAGACCGACCGCGACGAGCAGTTCCAGCACGCCGGTCAGATAGACCATGGCCAGGGGGAAGGGTACGAACGGCGGCACCATGCGGGCGAGTTCTTCGGCGCTGGGCATGGCGGCCACGCTGTCGGGCACGAAGCGCACGATCCCGGTGAGGACGAGCATGACCGCCATCGCGTGAGCGGCGCAGACCGTCCAGTCGGTGAAGCGGCGGACGCCCAGGACGCCGAGCAGGCGCAGTGCCGGTGCGGCGACGACGAGGACGACGAACTCCGCGCCAAGCGTCTCGATGAAGTTCTCCATGGGATCTGACCTCCGGGACCGGGGACGCCGGGCCCCCGAACACTCAATCCTGACACTGTCTAGATTGCGCCATGGCGAGCCATCTTGTCAATGACAAGATGGGGAGTGGGCGTTGGCGGTCCGGGATCACCGCAGGGATCGGCCGGCACCAGAACGGCCGCCCCTCCAGAAGGAAGGACGGCCGTCGTGGTCGCACGCTCAGGTCAGGCGCTCTGCACCAACTTGGCGTAGACGATGAGGTTGCTCTTGTAGTGCCCGGTCGAGGTGTCGAACGCGCCGCCACAGGTGACCAGGCGCAGGGACGAGTGGTCGAGAGTCTCGCCGAACACCTTCTTGTGCGGGAAGGCGTTCTTGTCCACGTCCTGCTTGGAGATCACCGAGAACGTCGCGGTGGTCCCGTCCTGACGGGTGACCTCGATCTGGTCGCCCTCGTTTAGTTCCTTGAGCCGGTAGAAGACGGCCTGCTTCTTGTTGGCGTCCACGTGGCCGAGGATCACCGACGGCCCGGTTTCTCCCGGGGTGGGGCCAAGCTTGTACCACCCGGTCAGGTTGGGACGGCTGAGCGGTGGCTCCTCGATCCGTCCGTCTGGACGCAGGCCCAGCTGGGACACCGGGGCGGAGACGCCGAGTTTGGCGATGCTGATCGTCTTCGGCGGCGACTTGGGCAGCGGCTTGGCGTCCCCCGCGGGGGCGGTGGCGGGCGCGGCCGGCTTGCTCCCACCGCTGCTCGCCACGGCCGACGGGTCGTCGTCACCGCCGCCGCAGGAGCCCAGCAGGAGGCCGATGAGCAGCGCGCCGGCCGCCGCGCCCATGGCGCGGCGACCGGCGGGGACGGTGGTGCGGTCCGTCAACTCAGGAACTCTCCCGCCCGGCCCGGCGGCGCAGCGCCAGCGCGCCCACACCCGCGCCGGCCAGCGCGACGGCCGCGCCGCCGGCCAGCAGCGTCACGCCGGAGCCGCCGCCCTGGGTGCTGCCGTCACCGGTGTTGATCGGGCCGCTGGGGATGGTGGGGGTGCTCGGCGCCGGCGCCGGGGTGGTCGGCGTGGGCTTGGGCGAGGGCTTCTTGCCGGGGTTGACGGTGATGGAGCCGTTGACCGTCTGCTCGCCGACCGTGCAGGTCAGGGAGACGGTGTAGGTCTTCCCGGGGACGAGGTTGGACCTGGTGGCCTGACGGGCCGTCCACGTCTCGCCCGGCGTCCCGGTGAACGCCGGGACGGCGGTGAAGACGCGGCTGGCCTGCGCCGCGTTGATGGTCGGCTTCTTCGTGCACTCGGTGATCGTGATGGTGATCGCCTGGCCGGGGGTGAAGACCCGGGGACTGACATCGATCTTGGGCTGCTGCTGCGCCTGGGCGACGCCCGCCGTGCCCAGCACCAGGCACGTCGCAGCGGCGCCGGCGGCCGCAAGTCGGGTCAGGGTCATGTGACTACTCCTCTTGGAGGGTTGATGTTCGTTCAGCGGCCGAAAGGCGCGATGGTGCGATGGCCGCCCGATCGGCGCGGCGCACGCACCTCATCCGCGACACTCACGCAGTCGCGGGCAGACGTGAGGGTGTTGACAACGAGGCGTGATCATATCGGTGTTTGTCGTGCAAGGCACCTGATCAGGGAGGGTTTCGGCCTTTTCAGGCCACCCGCGAACCTTGACGGCCAGGCAAGCGTCTAACGCCCAGCAGTTCGGAACCGCGGGCGCGGCCTGTTCGAGGCGACCATGCGAGAGGGCCCCCGACGCGCACGTCGGGGGCCCTCCAGGCGAAGATCGGGCGGTTCGACGTCCGCCCGCGCACTTCGCGTGAGGAATCAGGTCGCGTGTTGGGGTTCTCGGGATTCGGTGCGGGCGAAGATGAGGCCGTCGACGGAGAAGCGGCCCGCGCCGGCGAAGGCGAGCAGGACGGCGGCGCCGCCCAGGGCGAGGACGAGTTCGTAGCCGTTCTCTGCGACGAAGACGCCGTTGCCCTTGTGGACGAACCAGAACGCCCCGGCCATGTCGATCGCGAGCAGCAGGCCCGCGACGGGGACGGCCGCGCCGGCGATGAGGGCGAGGCCGCCGGCGAGCTCGACCCAGGTCGAGTAGTACGCGGACAGCGACGCCATGGGCACGTCCATGCCCTCGAACATCTTGGTCACGGCACCGTGGCCCAGGTCGTCGAGCTTCTGCCAGCCGTGCGCGACGAACACGACGCCCAGGGCGACGCGTCCGATGAGCAGGCCGACGTCGGAGAGGTAGGGGACTCGGGTCGCGGGGTTCATGCGCCCTCCTGAGGTTGTTCAAATCTGAACTAGCCGGCGAGAGTAGCACGGTCCAAAGATCGATTCCAGCCCGAGTTCGCAGGTCACGCGGTGGTTGCGGGCGTCCGATGGCCAACGCGGCGGAATGGACGTCCTCCCGGCGAGGGATGGAGCGGCGGACGGTCTCGTCCCCGGGGCCGATCTCTGGGCCAATGGGGGCGGTTCGGGAACTGGAATAGGGCGCTCAGACGTAGTGTTGGAGAGGTCGTCAGCAAAGTTGAGTCTGGGCGGCTCAAGTGATTTGACAAGGTGGAACCGTCCAGGCACCCTTGCCGACAGAAAACCGGACCGGCCGCGCACTGGGCGACCGGGGCGCGACAACACCGGATACGACGGAGGACGAGAAACATGGCACGTGCGGTCGGCATCGACCTCGGGACGACCAACTCGGTCGTCGCGATTCTGGAGGGCGGGGAGCCCACCGTCATCGCGAACGCGGAGGGGTCGCGGACCACGCCGTCCGTCGTCGCCTTCGCGAAGAACGGCGAAGTGCTGGTAGGCGAGGTCGCCAAGCGCCAGGCCGTGACCAACGTGGACCGGACGATCCGCTCGGTCAAGCGCGAGATGGGCACCGACTGGAAGACCAAGATCGACGACAAGGACTTCACCCCGCAGCAGATCAGCGCGTTCGTGCTGCAGAAGCTGAAGCGGGACGCGGAGTCCTACCTCGGCGAGACGGTCACCGACGCGGTGATCACCGTGCCCGCCTACTTCTCCGACCACCAGCGGCAGGCCACGAAGGAGGCCGGGCAGATCGCGGGGCTGAACGTCCTGCGGATCATCAACGAGCCGACCTCGGCCGCGCTGGCGTACCACCTGGAGAAGGAGAACGAGGCGACCATCCTGGTCTTCGACCTCGGCGGCGGCACGTTCGACGTGTCCCTGCTGGAGGTCGGCGACGGGGTCGTCGAGGTGAAGGCCACCAGCGGCGACAACCACCTGGGCGGCGACGACTGGGACCAGAAGGTCGTCGACTGGCTGGTCGAGCGGTTCAAGAACGCCAACGGCGTCGACCTCGGCAAGGACAAGATGGCGCTCCAGCGGCTCCGCGAGGCCGCGGAGAAGGCGAAGATCGAGCTGTCCAGCTCGACGGAGTCGCAGATCAACCTGCCCTACATCACCGCGTCCAGCGAGGGCCCGCTGCACCTGGACGAGAAGCTCACCCGCGCCGAGTTCCAGCGCATGACGTCCGACCTGCTCGAACGCACCAGGGCGCCGTTCCAGCAGGTGCTGAAGGACGCGAACATCACCGTGGACGGCATCAACCAGGTCGTCATGGTCGGCGGCTCGACCCGCATGCCCGCGGTGTCGGAGCTGGTCAAGGAGCTGACCGGCGGCAAGGAGCCGAACAAGGGCGTCAACCCGGACGAGGTCGTCGCGATCGGCGCGAGCCTCCAGGCGGGCGTGCTGAAGGGCGAGGTCAAGGACGTCCTGCTGCTGGACGTGACCCCGCTGAGCCTCGGCATCGAGACCAAGGGCGGCATCTTCACCAAGATCATCGAGCGGAACACGACGATCCCGACCAAGCGGTCCGAAACGTTCACCACCGCCGACGACAACCAGCCGTCCGTGGAGATCCAGGTCTACCAGGGCGAGCGCGAGATCGCCGCGCGCAACAAGAAGCTCGGCACCTTCCAGCTCACCGGCCTGCCGCCGGCGCCGCGCGGCGTCCCGCAGATCGAGGTCACCTTCGACATCGACGCCAACGGCATCGTGAACGTCAGCGCGAAGGACCAGGGCACCGGACGCGAGCAGTCGATGGTCATCACCGGCGGCAGCGCGCTGCCCAAGGACGACATCGAGAAGATGGTCCGCGAGGCCGAGCAGTACGCCGAGGAGGACCGCCAGCGCAAGGAGGAGGCCGAGGTCCGCAACCAGGCCGACACCCTGGCGTACTCGACCGAGAAGTTCCTGCGGGAGAACGACGAGAAGGTCCCCGAGGAGCTCAAGGGCGAGGTCACCGAGGCCGTCGACATGGTGAAGAAGGCCCTCGAAGGCACCGACGTCGAGGCGATCAAGAGCAGCGCCGAGAAGCTGGCGCAGATCAGCCAGAAGATGGGCGCGGCCATGTACGCGCAGAACCCCGAGGGCGCGCAGCCCGGCGCCGAGGACCAGGGGCCCACGGCCGACGCCCAGGGCGGCGAGCCGCAGGACGACGAGGTCGTCGACGCGGAGATCGTGGACGAGGACAAGCCGAAGGAGGAGGGCCGATGACCGGAGCGGAGCGAGGATCATCGGCCCGACACCCCGGGGGTCTGGGGGTCGCCCCCCAGAAGGCAGGGCCGATGACCGGAGCGGAGCGAGGATCATCGGCCCTCCCCCTCGGGGGTCTGGGGGTTGCCCCCCAGAAAGGTGGTGTTTCGTGACGACCTCTCCCGACGAGGGCGAGGAGAAGGAGGGCCCGGTGATCCGCGACAAGCGGCGCATCGATCCCGAAACGGGGAAAGTCCGGGAGCGGGCGGCGGACACGTCGCCGGCCCCGGAGGCCCCGGCGGACGGGAACGGGGGCGCCACGGTCTCGGACGAGGAGGTCGACTCGCTCAGGACCCAGCTCGCGGAGCGTCTCGCCGACCTCCAGCGGCTGAAGGCCGAATACGACAACTACCGCAAGCGGGTCGAGCGCGACCGGGTCGCGGTCAAGGAGCTGGCGCTCGGGCAGGTGCTGTCCGAGCTGCTCCCGGTGCTGGACGACATCGGCCGCGCCCGCGACCACGACGAGCTCAACGGCGGGTTCAAGTCCGTCGCGGAGAGCCTGGAGGCGGTCACGGGAAAGCTCGGTCTGGAACGTTACGGCGAGAAGGGCGAGCCCTTCGACCCGGTCGTGCACGAGGCGCTCATGCACTCGTACTCGACGGAGGTGACCGAGACGAGCGTCATGGACGTCCTCCAGCCCGGCTACCGCATCGGCGAGCGGATCCTGCGGCCCGCGCGCGTCGCGGTCGCCGAGCCCGACCCGTCCGCCGAAGCGTCCGCGGACGACGAGAAACCGGCCAAGGACGCCAAGAAGGCCGGGAAGGCGGACAAGGCCGACCCGGACGAGACGGGTGACGAGCCCGGTGACGACGGCGAATGATCCCCTGGCCCTCGCCGGGGGTTCCGGGGATCGTCTCCCCAGAGGAAAATCCGCGGGCCCGTCCCGTCCGGGGCGGGCCCCGCGGGGTCGCGTGAAGACATGTGGCAAGTGGCGATAGCAGAGAGCGGGGCGCCGTGAGCACCAAGGACTACCTGGAGAAGGACTACTACAAGGTCCTCGGTGTCGCGAAGACGGCCTCGCAGGAGGAGATCAAGAAGTCGTACCGGAAGCTGGCCCGCAAGTACCACCCGGACGCGAACAAGGGCGACACCGAGGCGGAGGACCGCTTCAAGGAGGTCTCCGAGGCGTACGACGTCCTGTCCGACGACAAGCGCCGCAAGGAGTACGACGCGGTCCGGTCGATGCCGGGCGGTTTCCGCGGCCAGCAGGGCGGCGGGTTCCCGTTCGACCTCGGCGACCTGTTCGGGCAGGGCGGCGGCGCGGGGACGCAGACCGGCACCGGCGCGGGCGAGCGCATCGGCGACCTGTTCGGCGGCCTGTTCGGACGCGGCGGCGGCACCCGCACGACGGGGACGGGCACCCGGCGCGCACGCCGGGGCGCGGACGTCGAGACCGAGGTGACGCTGCCGTTCGGACGCGCGATGAACGGCGTCACCGTCCCGATCAAGCTGACCAGCGAGGCGGCGTGCAACAGCTGCCGCGGCACCGGCGCGAAGGCGGGGACCGTCCCGCGGGTGTGCCCGAACTGCGAGGGCACCGGGCACGAGACCCGCAACCTCGGCAGCTTCGGGTTCCAGGAGCCGTGCAAGGAGTGCCACGGCCGGGGCCTCGTCGTCGACGACCCGTGCCCCACCTGCCACGGCAGCGGACGCGCGACCGGCACCCGCACGATCCAGGCCCGCATCCCGGCGGGCGTCGCCGACGGCCAGAAGATCAGGCTCAAGGGCAAGGGCGCGCCGGGCGAGAACGGCGGCCCGCACGGCGACCTGTACGTCCACATCAAGGTGACGCCGCACAAGGTGTTCGGCCGCACCGCCGACAACCTGACGCTGACCGTCCCGGTGACGTTCCCGGAGGCGGCGCTCGGCGCGGAGATCCGGGTGCCGACGTTCCAGGGGCAGCCGGTCACGCTGAAGCTGCCGGAGGGCACCCCGAACGGCCGCAGGTTCCGCGTGAAGGGCCGCGGCGCGACCCGGCGGGACGGCACGAAGGGCGACCTGCTCGTCACCGTCGACGTCCAGGTGCCGCAGAAGCTCGACGACCAGGCGCGGGAGGCGCTCGTCCGGCTGCGCGAGTCGGGCTCGGGCGACGACCTGCGGTCCGACCTCGTCCAGCAGGCCAGGCAGGAGTGAAGCCATGGACCCCTTCGGCGACGAGACACCGGTCTACGTGATCTCGGTGGCGGCCCAGCTGTCCGGGCTGCATCCGCAGACGCTGCGGACCTACGACCGGATGGGCCTGGTGTGCCCGGGCCGGACGGCGGGACGGGGCCGCCGCTACTCGATGCGCGACATCGTGATGCTCCGCGAGATCCAGCGGCTCTCGCAGGAGGAGGGCATCAACCTGTCCGGCATC
Organism: Actinomadura sp. 9N215; assembly: GCF_044326345.1. NCBI lineage: Bacteria > Bacillati > Actinomycetota > Actinomycetes > Streptosporangiales > Thermomonosporaceae > Actinomadura > Actinomadura sp. 9N215. Next base: position 409,468 of record NZ_JBIRBA010000003.1, read on the forward strand.
AAGCACATCCTGGAGCTGCAGCGCGACAACGTGCGGCTCCGCGAGGAGCTCGGCAAGGCGCACGCCGCGCTGGACGAGCTCGCCAACGAACTCGAATCGACCCGTGCCGTCGCGGCGCGGCTGGCGCAGCAGCGGAGGCACGGGGAGCCGGGCGGCACTCCCGGCTCCGACCTGGTGCCGATCAGGCACACGAGCGTCGTCGTCTGGCACGAGCGCAACCGGGAATAGGGGGGCCGGTGGACTACAAGCTCACGCAGAAGAGCCAGGAGGCGGTGTCGATCGCGGTCCGGCGGGCCGCGGCCGAGGGGCATCCCGAGGTGGAGCCGCAGCACCTGCTGTCCGCGCTGATCGCGCTGACCGACGGCACGGCGGTGCCGCTGCTGGAGGCCGTCGGCGCCGACTGGAAGGCGATCAGGAGCCGGGCGGAGGAGCAGCTCGCGGCGATGCCGAAGGCGCAGGGCTCGACGGTGTCGACGCCGCGCCTGTCCGGGCAGCTCCAGCGGTCGATCAACACGGCGGCGAACCGGGCGAAGCAGCTTGAGGACGACTACGTCTCGACCGAGCACCTCCTCGTCGGCCTCGCGGCGGACGGCGGCCCGGCCGCGGGCCTGCTCAAAGAATTCGGCGCCACACCCCGGGCGTTGCTGGACGCGTTCGAGAAGGTCCGCGGCCACGCCCGCGTGACCAGCGAGAACCCGGAGGGCACGTACCAGTCGCTGGAGAAGTACGGCGTCGACCTGACCGCCGCCGCCCGCGACGGACGCCTCGACCCCGTCATCGGACGCGACTCCGAGATCCGCCGGGTCGTCCAGGTGCTGTCCAGGCGGACGAAGAACAACCCCGTGCTGATCGGCGAGCCCGGCGTGGGCAAGACCGCCGTCGTCGAGGGTCTCGCGCAGCGGATCATCGCGGGCGACGTCCCCGAGTCGCTGCGCGGCAAGAAGCTCATCTCCCTCGATCTCAGCGCGATGGTCGCGGGCGCGAAGTACCGGGGCGAGTTCGAGGAGCGGCTGAAGGCCGTCCTGAACGAGATCAGGCAGAGCGAGGGGCAGGTCGTCACGTTCATCGACGAGCTGCACACCGTCGTCGGCGCGGGCGCGGCCGAGGGCGCGATGGACGCGGGCAACATGCTCAAGCCGATGCTGGCCCGCGGCGAACTCCGCATGATCGGCGCGACCACGCTCGACGAATACCGCGAGCGCATCGAGAAGGACGCGGCCCTGGAGCGCCGCTTCCAGCAGGTCTTCGTCGGGGAGCCGTCCGTCGAGGACACGATCGCGATCCTGCGCGGCCTCAAAGGACGCTACGAGGCCCACCACAAGGTGCAGATCAACGACTCGGCCCTCGTCTCGGCGGCCGCGCTCTCCGACCGCTACATCACGTCGCGCTACCTCCCCGACAAGGCGATCGACCTGGTGGACGAGGCGGCATCACGCCTCCGCATGGAAATCGACTCACGCCCAGTAGAGATCGACGAACTGCAACGCACCGTAGACCGCCTCAAAATGGAGGAGATGAACCTGTCCAAGGAGACGGACGAGGCGTCCAGGCAGCGCCTCGACCGGCTCCGTGCCGACCTGGCCGACAAGCAGGAGCACCTCACCGGCCTCGTCGCCCGCTGGGACAAGGAGAAGGCCAGCCTGAACCGCGTCGGCGAGATCAAGGAGCGGATCGACCAGCTGCGCGGCGAGGCCGAGCGCGCCCAGCGCGACGCCGACCTGGAGACCTCGGCCCGCCTCACCTACGGCGAGATCCCGGCGCTGGAGAAGCAGCTCGAAGAGGCCTCGGAGGCCGCCGAGAACCGCGACGCCATGATCAAGGAGGAGGTCGGGCCGGACGACGTCGCCGACGTCGTCGCGTCCTGGACGGGCATCCCCGCCGGACGCCTCCTCGAAGGCGAGACCGCCAAGCTCCTGCGCATGGAGGACGAGCTCGGCACCCGCCTCATCGGGCAGGAGACCGCCGTCCGCACCGTGTCGGACGCCGTCCGCCGGGCCCGCGCCGGCATTTCCGACCCGGACCGTCCGACCGGCTCGTTCCTTTTCCTCGGCCCGACCGGCGTCGGCAAGACAGAACTCGCGAAAGCGCTCGCCGAATTCCTCTTCGACGACGAACGCGCGATGACCCGCATCGACATGAGCGAATACGCGGAGAAGCACAGCGTCGCCCGCCTCGTCGGCGCGCCGCCCGGCTACATCGGCTACGAGGAGGGCGGGCAGCTCACCGAGGCCGTCCGGCGCCGTCCGTACTCGGCCGTCCTGCTGGACGAGGTCGAGAAGGCGCACCCCGAGGTGTTCGACGTCCTCCTCCAGGTCCTGGACGACGGCCGCCTCACTGACGGGCAGGGCCGCACGGTCGACTTCCGCAACACGATCCTGATCCTGACGTCCAACATCGGCTCGCAGTTCCTCGTCGACCCGACGCTGGAGAACGGCGCGAAAAAGGAAGCGGTCTGGAACGCCGTCCGCAACTCCTTCAAACCGGAATTCCTCAACCGCCTCGACGACGTGATCCTGTTCGACGCGCTCTCCACGAACGAGCTGACCCGCATCGTCGACCTCCAGGTCGACAAGCTGGCCGAGCGCCTCGCCGACCGGCAGCTCACCCTGGACGTCACCCCGGCGGCCCGCGAATGGCTCGCGCTCACCGGCTACGACCCCCTCTACGGGGCACGCCCCCTACGCCGCCTAGTCCAAACATCAATCGGCGACCAACTGGCCCGAGAACTCCTCTCCGGCGAGGTCCGCGACGGCGACGAGGTCGTCGTCGACCTCGACGAGGCCGCCGACCGCCTCACCGTCCACCCCACCCGCGGCCTCACCCTCACCAAGTAGCGCCGCGGGTCAGGGGTGGAGTTGGTTGAGGCGGGTGGTGAGGTAGCGGCGGTCGGGGGTGGTTCGGGCCAGGGCCAGGGCTTCCTCGTAGGCGGCTGCGGCTTCGGCGGTGCGGCCTAGGCGGCGGAGCAGGTCGGCGCGGGTTGCCGGGAGCAGGTGGTAGCCGGCCAGGTCGTCGGCCAGGGCTTCGACGAGGGGCAGGCCCGCTTCCGGGCCGTCCGCCATGGCGACGGCGACGGCCCGGTTCAGCCGGACGACCGGGCTCGGGTTCAGTTCGATCAGCCGTCCGTACAGGGCGGCTATCTGCGGCCAGTCGGTGTCGGTGGCCGTGCGGGCGGTCGCGTGGCATGCGGCTATGGCCGCCTGCACCTGGTAGGGGCCTGGTTCGCCGCGGCGGAGGGCGTCGTCCAGGAGGGTGGTGCCTTCGGCTATCGCGGTGTGGTCCCAGAGGTCGCGGTCCTGGCCTTCGAGGGGGATCAGGTCGCCTGCCGCGTCCTGGCGGGCCGTCCGGCGGGAATGCTGGAGCAGGAGGAGGGCGAGGAGGCCGGTGGCCTCCGGCTCGTCCGGCATCAGCGCGTGCAGGACGCGGGCCAGCCGGATCGCCTCCGCGCACAGGTCCACCCGCATCGGATCGGGGCCCTCCGTCGCCGCGTACCCCTCGTTGAACAGCAGGTACACGACGCCGAGGACGGACGTCGTGCGTCCGGGGAGCAGGTGGGCGGGCGGCACGCGGTACGGGATGCGCGCGTCCCGGATCTTGCGCTTCGCCCGGACGAGCCGCTGCGCCATCGCGGGCTCGGCGACGAGGAACGCCCGCGCGATCTCGCCGGTCGTCAGGCCGAGCAGCGTCCGCAGCGTCAGCGCCACCCGCGCCTCGATCGGCAGCGCCGGATGGCAGCACGTGAAGATCAGCCGGAGGCGGTCGTCGGCGACGCCGCTCGGGTCGGGGGTCCACTCCCGCGGGCCGGTCATCGTGCCCAACTCCTTGAGCTTGGCGTTCTCGGTCCGGCCGCGCCGGATCCGGGTCAGCGCGTGGTTGCGGGCGGTCGTCGTCAGCCAGGCGCCCGGACGGTGCGGGACGCCGTCGTCCGGCCACCGCTCCAGGGCCCGCGCGAACGCCTCCTGCGCGGACTCCTCGGCGAGGTCCCAGTCGCCGGTCATGCGGATGAGGGTCGCGACGACCCGTCCCCACTCCTCGTGGAAGGCCGTCGCGACCGCGCCCTCGACGGGCCCCGTCACTCCTCCCAGACCGGCCTCACCTCGATCGTCCAGACGCCGGCGACGGGGTGCCTGGACGCGACCTCCAGCGCCTCCTCCAGGTCGGCGCACTCGATCAGGTCGAAGCCGAGGATCTGCTCCTTGGTCTCGGCGAACGGGCCGTCGGACAGCAGCGTCTCCCCGTCCCGCACCCGGACGGTCGTCGCGGTGGCGACGGGGTGGAGCCGGTCGCCGAGCAGGCGCACGCCGCGTCCGTCCATCTCCTTGACCCATTCCCCGGTGTCGGCCTGCAATCGGGCCATCACGTCCGCGGGGACCTCGTCGTGCTCGGGCCCGCAGATCAGCATCATGTACCGCACGTGTTCTCCTCCTTCGACATGGTGACTCCCACCGGCTCCGGAACTCGTCGCCGGAGCGGCCTCGCGAGCAGCAGACCGGCGATCACGACGCCGGCCAGCGTGATCCCGGCGGACGTGTCGAACGCCGCGCGGAACCCCGGCACGGCGTCCGTCCGCGAGACGGCGACGGTGGCCGCGACGGCCACGCCCAGCGCGCCGCCGAGCTGGAACGCCGCCGTGTTCAGCCCGGACGCGAGCCCCGAGTCCCGCTCCGTCGCCCCGGACAGCGCCGCGACGGCCGCCGCCACCGCGGACGCCCCGAGCCCGAACCCGAACAGGAACAGCCCAGGCAGCAGGCCCGTCAGGTATCCGCTGTCGGCCGTGACCTGGCCCAGCGCGAGGGATCCCGCCGCCATGAACGCCAGGCCGGACATCGCCACCGGCCGGACGTCCACCCGCCCGATCGCCGCCTGCGCCGCGTACGACCCGGCCACCGCCATCACGGGCAGCACGGCCGTCGCGAGCCCGAATTTCAGCGGCGAGTACCCGAGGACGCTCTGCGCGTACTGCGACACGGCGAACGACGTCCCGAACGCGCCCACCGCGGTCAGCATCATCACCAGGTTCCCGCCGGTCAGCCGCCGCGACCGGAAGATCCGCAGCGGGACGAGCGGCGCCGCCGACCGCGTCTCGATCCGCACGAACACCGCGCCCGCCACGACGGCGACGCCCAGCGCGCCCAGCGTGGACGCGCTGACCCATCCGGCCTCCGGCGCCCGGACGACCCCGTACACCGCCGCCGACACCGCCAGCGTGACCGTCAACGCGCCCGCCGGATCGTACGCCCGCGCCCGGCCCCGGCTCTCGCTCAGCAGCACGGGCCCGAGGGCGAGCAGCACCACCGCGACCGGCACGTTGAGGAAGAACACCCAGGGCCAGCCGAGCGCGTCGGTCAATGTCCCGCCGACCAGCAGCGCGGCCGTCGCTCCGAACCCGCCGACGCTCGACCAGATCGCCAGCGCCTTGTTGCGTTCGGGCCCTTCCGCGAACATCGCGGTGACCACGGCCAGCGCACTCGGCGCCATCAGCGCCGCCGAGACCCCCTGCGCGACCCGCGCGGCGACCAGGACGCCGCCCGTCCAGGCGAACCCGCACAGCAGGGACGACACCAGGAACAGCGCCGTCCCGACGAGGAACGTCCTGCGCCTGCCCACCAGGTCGGCCGTCCGGCCGCCGAGCAGCATCAGGCCCCCGAAGCCGAGCAGGTAGGCGCTCAGCACCCATTGCGCGCTGCCGCCGTCCGCGAATCCCAGATCCCGCTCGATCGACGGCAGCGCGAGCAGCACGATCTGCGAATCGAGGATCACCATGAAGTTGGCCGCGCACAGCAGCGCCAGTGCCGCCCACCTGCGCGGATCCAAGCCATCGTCGTCCATTGCCCCTCCTCCCGAATTTCACGTCTCCCCCTGTCGACACTCGGGCGCGCTCGTTTTCGACAGCGACGGAGAAGAAGTTCCGGAAGCGCGGGTTCTGCTGTGAGCAGTGAAGTGTTCCGTACAGAACGTACGGAAGGCAGAGTCGTCCCATGAGGATTCTGATGCTCGGCGGGACCGAGTTCGCAGGACGCGCCATCACCGAAGACGCTCTTGCGCGCGGCTGGGACGTGACCGTCTTCCACAGGGGACGCCATGAACCGCCCCAGGGAGTCGCGTCCTTGCACGGCGACCGCACCACCGAGGACGGTCTCCGAGCACTCGCCACCGACGAACAATGGGACGCGGTCGTCGACACCTGGTCTGCCGCCCCGTCCGTCGTCCGCGACACCGCGCGCCTCCTAGACGGACGCGTCGGACGGTACGTCTACATCTCCAGCCGCTCCGTCTACGTGTTCCCCGAACCCGACGCGCTCGGTGAGGCGGCCCCCGTCGTCGACGGCTCCCCAGATGACGGCGACGACGTCGACTACGCCACCGCCAAGCGCGGTGCGGAACTGGCAGCGGTCGACGTGTTCGGCGATCGGGCACTGCTGGTGCGGGCAGGTCTCATCCTCGGCCCCTACGAGAACATCGGACGGCTGCCCTGGTGGCTGAACAGAATCGCGAAAGGCGGCAAGGTCCTGGCGCCCGGCCCAAGCGACGCCGGTTTGCAGTACATCGACGTCCGGGACCTAGCCGCCTGGACCCTGGACGCCGTCGAGCAAGAACTCGGCGGACCGTTCGACCTGGTAAGCCCACCAGACCACACCACAATGCGCGAGCTCCTCGAAGCGTGCATCCAAACCACGGGCTCCAACGCCGATCTCGTCTGGACGCCCCCGGAAACCATCCTCGAAGCGGGCATCGAACCGTGGATGGACCTCCCGATCTGGCTCCCACCCGGCGAGGACTACGACACCCTCCATCGCGGCAACGTGACCAAAGCTCTGTCCACAGGTCTGCGTTGCAGGACCGTCCAGGAAACGGTGACCGACACTTGGCAGTGGCTCCAATCCATCGGCGGCCGGACGCCGCAACGTCCCGACCGCCCGGTCGTCGGCCTGGACGCCGAAACCGAAGCGAAGCTGCTGCGCCGCTGAATGATCGGCACGGGGTTGGCGCTTCGGTGGACGCGGCGGGCCCCGGTCCGCTAGAGAGGCGGATATGACCGCTTTGGTAATCGGCCCCCATCTTCGGCACGTGAGTCACCACACCGCGACGATCTGGGTGGAGACCGACCGTCCATGCGAGGTCCGGGTCGTCAACCGGGAGCACGGCCTGGACGCGGGCGCCCGCACGTTCACCGCGCACGGCCACCACTACGCGCTCGTCGAGATCGAGGGGCTGGCGCAGGGCGCGCGCGTCCCGTACGAGGTCGTCGCCGACGGCGACACCGTCTGGCCCGAAGAGGGCACGGAGTTCCCCCCGTCCCAGATCAGGACGCTCGACCCGGACGGCGAGCTGCGCATCTCGTTCGGGTCATGCCGCCGCTCGCCCGGCACGGTCGAGCAGTTCGGCCACGACGCGCTGGCCGCGCTCGCCCGCCGCTTGAGCGGCACGGACGACTCGGTGACCTGGCCGGACATCCTGCTCATGGTCGGCGACCAGGTCTACGCCGACGAGCTCAGCGACGCGATGCGCGAGTTCATCAAGGGCCGCCGCGCGCCCGGCGACCCGCCCTCCGAGGAGGCCGCCGACTTCGAGGACTACACCCACCTCTACAAGCTGGCCTGGCACGACGACCCGGAGGTGCGGTGGCTGCTTTCCACCGTCCCGACGTTCACCATCTTCGACGACCACGACATCCGCGACGACTGGAACACCTCGTACGCGTGGCGCCAGGAGATGTGGTCGCAGCCCTGGTGGAAGGACCGCATCACCGGCGGGATCGGCTCGTACTGGATCTACCAGCATCTCGGGAACATGTCGCCGGAGGACCGCGCCGCCGATCCCGTCTACAAGGCGGTGCGGACGGCATCCGACAGCACCGGCGACGCGGGCGCCGTCCTGGACGAGTTCGCCGAGAAGGCAGACAAGGAACCGGCCAGCACACGCTGGAGCTACGCGCACGACTGGGGCGCCACCCGCCTCATCGTCGTCGACAGCCGCTGCTCCCGCCTCCTCACCGCCGACCGGCGCGGCATGCTCGACGACGACGAATTCCGCTGGCTGGACGAGCAGTGCCAAGGCGGCATGGACCATCTGCTCATCGCGAGCTCCCTGCCCTACCTGCTGCCCAGGGCGATCCACCACGCCGAGTCGTGGAACGAGGCCATGGCAGGCGGCGCCTGGGGCAAGGCCGGCGCCGGGCTCGGCGAGAAGATCCGGCAGGCCGCCGACCTTGAGCATTGGGCGGCGTTCGAGCGCTCGTTCCGCGACGTGGCCGCCGACGTCGTCGCCGTCGGACGCGGCGAACGCGGCCCCGCGCCGGCGAGCATCTCGTTCCTGTCCGGCGACATCCACTACTCGTACCTGGCGCGGGTCACCGACCCCCGAACGCAGTCGAAGATCTCGCAGATCGTCTGCTCGCCGCTGCGGAACCCGCTGATCGGCAAGTTCCGCTGGGCCAACCGCCTCGCGTGCTCGCGGGCCGCGGGCGGGCCGTTCCGCGCGCTGGCCAAGCTGTCGAAGGTGCCCGTCCCGCCGATCCGCTGGCGGATGACGGAAGGACCCTGGTTCGACAACGCCATCGCCACCGTCCGCCTGTCGGGACGCGACTGCGACGTGCGCTGGGAGACACCGCGGGACGGCGGCACGCTCAACGAGATGGGCCGCGCCCGCATCACCGGCTGACGCGCACCGCGCGGGGTGCGTTCGTTCCACCCCCTCGCCGGAACGAACGCACCCCGCGTTAGGCGGCCCGCCCCGGTACCGCCCACTCCACTCCGACGACGCGGCGGCCCGGCCATGACGCGACTCGCGTAAAGAACTACGACTGTGGCCAAATTGCGCGACAACTCGTGGCCAAGTCGTCACAATGAGCAAGCATGGAGCGACGTGCCCGCCGAGACGACCCCGCGGAAGACCCCGCCACGGCCGCCGCACGCGAGCCCGCCGACCCCGCCGAACCCACGGCCGCAGGGCGCGAACCCACCGACCCGGCCGAACCCACGGCCGCAGGGCGCGAGCCCGCCGACCCGGCCGAACCCGCGGCCGCCGAGCCCGGTGCGGCCGAGGTGGCGGATGCGGAGCTCATCTCGCGGGTCCGCGCCGGTGACGTGTCCGCCTACGGGATCCTGTACGAACGGCACCTCGCCGCCGCCCGCCGCCTCGCCCGCCACCTGGCCGGACCGGACGCCGCCGACGACGCCGTCCAGGACGCGTTCACCAAGGTCCTCAAGGCCCTGAAGAGCGGCGGCGGTCCCGACACCGGGTTCCGCCCGTACCTGCTCACCGCCGTCCGCCGGACCGTGTACGACCGGCGGCGTGCCGAGCGGCGCGTCCACCACACCGACACGATCGAGAACTTCGACTCCGGCGTCCCGTTCGACGACCCCGCGGTCGAGGGGCTCGAACGCTCGATGATCGCCCGCGCGTTCCGGTCGCTGCCGGAACGCTGGCAGACGGCGCTCTGGCACACCGAGGTCGAAGGCGCGAAACCCGCCGAGGTCGCCTCGCTGCTCGGCCTCACCGCGAACGCCGCCGCCGCGCTCGCCTACCGCGCCCGCGAGGGGCTCCGCCAGGCCTACCTGCAGATGCACCTGGACGACCTCGCCGCCGAGGACGCGTGCCGTCCGGCCCTGGAGAAGCTCGGCCCGTACGTGCGCGGCGGGCTGGCCGACCGCGACTCCCGCAAGGTGCGGCGGCATCTGAAGGGTTGCAAGCGTTGCAAGGGCATCCACGCGGAGCTGGTGCATGTCAACAAGGCGCTGCGCGAGATCCTCGGCCCGCTCGTCCTGGGCGTGACGACGACCGGGTACCTCGCGTCCAAGGGCGGCGCGCACCTGTGGTTCCGGCGCCTGCCGAAGCGGCAGCAGCGGGCGCTCGGCGGAAGCGTGATCGTCGCGGCGACGGTCGCCCTGGCGATGATGCTGGTCTCCGGCGAGGAGCCGATCCGGACCGCGCCCGAACCGCCGGTCGCCGCGGAGCCCGCCGCCCCGCCCGCCGCGGCGCCCCCCGCCCGGCCGCCCGCGCCGCCCCGGCCGTCCCGTCCCGCCGCCGCACGCGAGCCCGAACCGCCGCCGCGGAAGGCGCCCGCGAAGAAGCCGCCGAGACGCCCGCGTGCGCAGCCGCCGCGCGAGTATCCCGCCGAACGACCTGGAGGTTTCCTGATCCACCTCAAGGTGCGGATCTCACGGCACCACACCACGATCCACGTACAGGTGAAGCCGGGCACGCCGCGCGGCGTGCCGTTCCGGGGACCGCACGGCCCGCATGGGTCGCACGGCCTGCATGGCCCGCGTGGCACGTCTGGGTACGTCCACCAGAAGGTCCCGCGCCATGGGACGTACAGCGTGACGCACAGGGCCGGTCGCCATGGGCGGTTGAAGCCCGGGTCGCGGGGACCTAGAGGCTGAGCCCGCGACCTGCCCGTTCCCGTAAAGACCCCCGCGTAGCCCGGGGCCCGACCCGTACGGCTGGTAGCGTCCGCCGCGGCTCCCGAATCTTGTTACCGGGGAGTCGCCAACCAGCGGCTTGCCATGAAAGAGTGGCGAATCGCCGTATTGGCCTACCGGGTTGACGCGCTTCACTACGCTATAGGCGACCCGGGACACTACGCCGGATGGGCATGCCGTGAGCTCCCGTGTTGAGGAAGGGCGGTGTCGCATGGATCGCTGCGCGCTGTTCGTAGACGCCGGCTACCTGCTGTCCGACGGCGCGATGGCGGTGCACGGCACGCGCCACCGCGAGACCGTCTCGTGGGACTTCGGCGGCGTCCTCCAGCTCCTCGGCAACCTCGCCAGGGAACGCACCGGCATGCCGCTGCTGCGCTGCTACTGGTACGAGGCCACCGTCGAGGGCCGCCGCTCACCCGAACACGACGCGCTCGCCGACCTCCCCGGCCTGAAACTGCGGCTCGGCCGCATCCGGCCCGGCCGCCGCGAAGGCGTCGACACCGAGATCCACCGCGACCTGATGACCCTCGCCCGCAACGGCGCGCTCTCCGACGCCGTCCTGGTCACCGGCGACGAGGACCTCGCCCAGGTCGTCGTCGACGCGCAGGACCTCGGCATCCGCGTCACGGTCGTGCACGTCGCTGTCGACGGCAACTGGACGATCTCCCGCGTGCTGCGGCAGGAATGCGACGACCTCATCGAGATCGGCTCCGGACACCTGCGGCCCTACGTCAACCTCCTCGCCGGCGTGGACGGAACGGCCGGCTCCTCGCTCGGCGCGAGCCCCCTGTCCAACGGGCACGGCCCCAACGGGCACGGCGGCAGCCTCGGCCCCCTCCAGCCGGCGGCCGCGCACAACGGACCGCCGCCCTCGTCCCCGATCAGCGGACAGCCGTCCCCGATCAGCGGGCAGCCGCCGGCGACGAGCGCCCCGCCCGTCCGCGACCTCGGCCCCGCCATGGGCGGCGGCGGATTGAACAACCCGGCGACGGCCGGCGGCCCCACCGGCCCCATGCCGCTCCCCGGCGGCGGCGGGGGCGCGCCGTCCTATGGCACCGGCGGCCACCAGCTCCCGCTGCAGCCCACTCCCGCTCCCACCCCGGCGCCCGGGCCCGCGCACGGACCTGCGCACGGGCCGTCCTCGACGCAGTCGCCCCCGGCCCCCGCTCCACCCGCGCAGCCGCCCGGCCCGCAGTACACCCCGTCGCCCATCCCCGCACCGTCCCCGCCCCCGCCGCCGCAGACGATGCAGCCGGAAGGACGCCCGCACGGCCCCTACACCGGCCCGCAGCGGATCTCGCCCGTCCCGGTGCAGCAGAGCACCCCGACGCTGGCGGACGCCGTCAAGGCCGCGCACCAGGAAGGCCAGGACTTCGGCGAGTCCGTCGCCAGGGACGCGCCCGCCCTGTGGCTGGAGGCCGTCCTCGCCCGCAAGCCGCGCATGCCGTCCGACCTTGAGGCACGCCTGCTCCAGGGTTCGTCCCTCCCGATCGACTTCCTCCTGCACGACGAGGTGCGGCACGCCCTGCGCCGCGGATTCTGGGACGCGCTAGAACGTTCCCGCAGGTGAGCTGACACGTACGCCCCGGTATTTCCACGATCATCATCGATTCGCCCGCTTCGGCCGGGCGGCGGCGGGTAGCGTTGAAGCGTGACGCACGTGACGGAAGACGACCTCGACGACCTGGAGTTCGACACCCTGCGCACCGGCGATCACATCTCGGCGGCCCGCCGGCTGTCCGAGCTGGCCGAGTCGGTGTCCGGCGGGGTGTCACGCGCCAACGTGCTACTGCGCGCCGGTGAGCAGTGGCAGCACGCGGGCGACCACGGCAAGGCCGCCGAGCTGTACCGCAGGGCCATGGACGACGGCGGCGAGACCTACGGCGACCCCCGCGCCTACCTCGCCGACGCCCTCTTCGAACTCGGCCGCGCCGACGAGGCCCGCACCCTCGTCGAGCAGATCCGCGCCGACCGGCCGCGCGACCCCGAGGTCTACCGCACGGTGGCCGAGGTCCTCTACGCCCAGGGCGACGCGACCGGCGCCCACGAATGGGCCACCAGCGGCGCGGACGTCATCCTCGCCCTGCGCGACCGCGCCGTCGGCACCGGCATCGGCGGCGGCCCCGACGAGCCGCCCGCCCCCGAGGCCGAATCCCTCACCCCGGGCCCCGACGACGTCGCCATCGCCGAGGACAGCCTCGAAGCCCTCCTCCGCCTCCGCTACCGCGCCCGCATCGACCTGGGCCGCAGCGAAGACGACTACGACGCCCTCCTGGACGACCTCCTGAAAAACGCGTAGTTGCCCAGGGGGGCGACCCCCTGGAACCCCCGTTACCGGCCGGTGAACCGTTTCCCGAGCCGCTGGCGCGTCTCGTGAAACGGCCCCCCGACCGGCGGGCCGTGCGACCTCCGGCGCGGGGCGCCTACGGCCGCACGACCCGTGGCCCCGGTTTAGGTCCGGTCCAAGAACGACGTGTGTGACTCGTCCAAGAACAACGTGTGTGGGTCGTCCAAGAACGACGTGTGTGGGGCGTCCAAGGGCGTGGGTTCATAGCTCCAGGAGGAGTTCGCTGAGGGATTGGGCTACGGCGGTTGGGGGTCGGTGTTCGGTCACGGGCCAGCCGCGGAGGCGGGCCTCCCTGATTGCCTGGTCGTGGCCGGAGGACGCGATTCGGTCCGCGTGGGTGCTGAGGTAGCCGCAGGGCGCCTCCGGCCAATCTGGGGGCATGGGGACGTCGTTCTGCGGCGTCTCGTGGTCGTGGCGCAGGGGACGGGGGAGGTCGGCGTCGATGAACACGTACCCGGCGACGGGACGGTGCGCGGCGCGCTGCGCCAGGGCGATGCCGGGAAGGAGCGGACCGGCGGCGCCGTGCGCGGCGAGGGCGAGCGGCGGGACGGGGTCGGTCGCGGCGATGGTGAGGGAGACGCGGGCGATGTAGCGGGGGCCGGTGTCGTCCGGGACGTCCGGGGCGATCACGTCGAGTCCGTACGAGCGGAGCATCTCGGGCAGGTCGCCCCAGGCTGCCGCGGCGGCGTTCGGCTCGTGCAGCAGGACCAGCGTTCCCGGCGTCATGCCGGGCACCGTACACGGCGGCAATAGGGTTCTTCACGTGAGCGATCGTGATGAACTGCTGCGGCAGATCAAGGACAAGGCCGTCGTGCACGGCGACTTCGTGCTGTCCTCGGGGAAGCGGGCGTCCTGGTACGTGGACCTGCGCCGGGTGACGCTGGACGGAGCCGTGGCCCCCCTGGTGGGGCGGGTCATGCTGGACGAGACCGCCGACCTGGACTACGACGCCGTCGGCGGGCTCACGCTCGGCGCCGACCCGGTGGCCACGGCGATGCTGCACGCGGCGGCGGCGCGCGGCCGGGCGCTGGACGCGTTCGTCGTCCGGAAGGCGGGCAAGGCGCACGGGCTGCAGCGCCGCATCGAGGGTCCGGACGTGACGGGCCGGAGGGTCCTCGCCGTGGAGGACACGTCGACAACGGGCGGGTCCGTCCTCACCGCGGTGGAGGCGCTGCGGGAGGCGGGGGCGGAGGTCGTGGCGGTAGCGACGATCCTGGAGCGCGGCGCGGCCACGCGGATCGCCGCGGAGGGCCTCGCCTACCGGCACCCCTACGACGTCACCGACCTCGCCCTGGACTAGCTGCGGCGGCGGATCTCGGCCTGGGCTAACTGCTGCGGGCCTCCACGAACCACTGGCCGCGTTTGCCGTCCGGCTTCGGCGGCTGCACCTTGCCGTAGATGACGACCTGCAGCGCGCCGCCGTTGGCCGCGACGACCTGCAGCGGCGTCTTCCTGAAGTTGCGCGTCTCCCCCTGGTTGAGGGTGCCCTGGGCGAGGACCTCGCCACCGGTCTCCGCGACCCGGACCACGACGTTGGTCGCCGGGCCGGTCACGCGGATCACCAGGGGCAGGACGGTCGCAGGCGACGTCGCGGCCTCCGGGGACGGCTCACCGCCGCCGGAGTCGTCGGCGGGCGGCGAGGTCGCGTTCGTCGACGGTCCCTTCGGTTCGGGCTCGCTGGTGACGGCATTGACCAGAGCCATGCCTCCACCGACGAGAAGGGCCAAGGCGGCCATCACGGCGACAACCGCGATCAGTATGCGCGCAAGACCCCTAGGGTCCGACCGATGACGTCCCACATGGGGAGGTTAGCGATAACTGTCACCGCTGAGCGACGGACGTGACTCTTCGGGGCCATTCTTATCTGGACCACGGTCCGATTTACGGCCTTTCAGGACCTCTCGGACGATCGGGATCACCGACAGCACAAGGATCACCGCGACCCCCGGCAGGATGTACCGCTCGATGTCGGGCACCTCGGAACCGAGGAAATGCCCGAGCAGGAACAGCGTGTCCGTCCAGAGGACGGCGCCGACGCAGTTCCAGACGAAGAACCGGCGGGTGTCCATGCCGAGCATCCCGGCCAGCGGGTTGAGAAACGTCCGGACGATCGGGATGAAGCGGGCCAGAACCACGGCCTTGGCCGGTCCGAATCGGTTGAAGTAGTGCTCGGCCTTCGCCACCCACTCCTGTTTGAAGATCCTGGAGTCGGGACGGTCGAAGAGTTTGCGCCCGTAGCGGGCGCCGAGGAAGTGGCCCAGCTGGGCGCCGGCTATCGCCGCGATCGGACCGCCGACGAGCAGCCACGGCAGCGACAGCGGCTGGAACTCCTCCCCGTTGATGGTCGAGACCGCCGTGAGGATCCCCGCCGTGAAGAGCAGCGAGTCGCCCGGCAGGATGCAGCCGAACAGCAGTCCGGTCTCCGCGAAGATGATGGCGAGCACGCCGATCGTCGCGAACGTGCCGAACAGCTGCAGCCATGCCTGCGGGTGCAGCCACTCGGTGATGTCGAGGGGAAGGGTCGAGAGATCCACACCGCGAGCGTACCTTTCCACACGCTCCGATTAGGCGGGATACTGAGCGCGGACGGCATGCCCGACCCGGAAACCGCGTGACCTTGGCCCTCGCTTGGGTATGCGGACGACCGGGTGCTACCGCCCGCTGGATGCCCGGCGGCACATTCGGACGTCCTCGTCCGCCGGCGCCGGTGCCGGCGAGGACTCGGCCGCGGGCCGGACGACGACGTTCACTGCGTATGAAAGGACGCTGACCAATGCCCATCGCAACGCCCGAGACCTACGCGGAGATGCTCGACCGAGCGAAGCAGGACGGCTTCGCGTTCCCCGCGATCAACGTGACGTCCAGCCAGACGCTGAACGCCGCGCTGCGCGGCTTCGCGGAGGCCGAGAGCGACGGGATCGTGCAGGTGTCCACCGGGGGGGCCGAGTACCTGTCCGGCTCCACGGTGAAGGACATGGTCGTCGGCGCCAGCGCGCTCGCCGAGTACGCCCGGGTCGTCGCCGCCAAGTACCCGGTGAACATCGCCCTGCACACCGACCACTGCCCGAAGGACAAGCTGGACGGCTTCATGCGCCCGCTGATCAAGATCTCGCAGGAGCGGGTGGCGCGCGGCGAGGAGCCGCTGTTCCAGTCGCACATGTGGGACGGTTCGGCGGTCGAGCTGCACGAGAACCTGCGGATCGCCGCCGAGCTGCTGGACGAGTGCGCCAAGGCGCGGATCATCATGGAGATGGAGATCGGCGTCGTCGGCGGCGAGGAGGACGGCGTCGCCAACGAGATCAACGAGAAGCTCTACACGACGCCGGGCGACGCGCTCGCGACCGCCGAGGCCGTCGGCGTCGGCGAGAAGGGCCGCTACATCCTCGCGGCGACGTTCGGGAACGTGCACGGCGTGTACAAGCCGGGGTCGGTGAAGCTGCGTCCCGAGGTGCTCAAGGAGATCCAGGACGCGGTCGGCGCCAAGTACGGCAGGGAAAGGCCGTTCGACCTGGTGTTCCACGGCGGCTCCGGCTCCACGCCCGAGGAGATCCGCGAGGCGGTGTCGTACGGCGTCGTCAAGATGAACGTCGACACCGACACCCAGTACGCGTTCACGCGTCCGGTCGCCGACCACATGTTCCGCAACTACGACGGCGTGCTGAAGGTCGACGGCGAGGTCGGCAACAAGAAGCAGTACGACCCGCGCTCGTGGGGCAAGGCGGCCGAGGCCGCGATGGCCGCCCGCGTCGTCGAGGCGTCCGAGAACCTCCAGTCGGCAGGAAAGAAGCTCAAGTAGCCGGTCTGCGGTTTTTGGGCAGGCGCGTGCGGCGTGCTTCCCGCACGGGCGGCGCGCCTGCCCCGCCGACGCCGCCTGGAGCAGGCGCGTTGTTTGACGAAACTTGGGTAGGGTCGGAGGCGTGGCACTACCCCGCACCTATGAGTCGCAGAACTGCTCGGTCGCGCGGTCGCTGGAGGTCGTGGGCGACCGCTGGACGATGCTGCTGATCCGCACCGCCTTCCAGGGCGTGCGGCGCTTCGACGACTTCCAGGACGTGCTCGGCGTGGCGCGCAACGTCCTCACCGACCGGCTCGGGCGGCTGTGCGACGAGGGCATCATGCGCCGCGTGCCGTACCAGGAGCGACCGGAGCGGTTCGAGTACCGGCTCACGCGCAAGGGCGTCGAGCTGTGGCCCGCCATCATGACGCTGATGATGTGGGGCGACCGGCATTACGCGCCCGACGGGCCGCCCGTGGTCATCGGCCATCGCGGTTGCGACGGCGCACTGACCCCGCGTTTCACCTGCGATTCCTGCGGCGCGATCCTGGGACCCGCCGATGTCGTGCCCCGTCCGGGGCAGCACGCCTGACTCCTAATGAGTTGCTTCACGCAACCTTTTGCTGTCCAATGAGTTTTATGAAGCAACTCGATGTGCGGGGTGTGGGATGCGGCGGGATCCGGGTGCGTCCGTACGGCGTCGCCGACCGTGAGCGCGTCCGCCGGATGTCGGACCGGCTGTCCGCCACCAGCCTCTACACCCGCTTCTTCTCCGGAACCCCGCGCATCCCGGACCACTACCTCGGCCTGCTGAACACCCTGGACCACTGGGACCGCGAGGCCCTGGTCGCGCTGGACGGCGACGAGATCATCGGCATCGCCGAGTACATCCGCCACACGAAGCGGCGCTGGAGCGCCGACGTCGCCGTGCTCGTCGCCGACCCGTGGCAGCGGCACGGCGTCGGCACCGTGCTGGTCGCCCGACTCGCCGAACTGGCCGGACGGCGCGGCATCACCGAGTTCGGCGCGGACGTCATCCTCACCAATCGGGGCGCCGTCCTCTTCGTCCAGCACGGCTGGCCCGCGGCCCGCTCAACCAGAGACGGCGGCGCCGCGCGCTTCCACCTGCCCCTCCCCATGCCCGCCTAACACCCCGACACCGACACCCACTCCGCCATTGCCCCGACAACTCGGCCCGACCGCACCCACACCGACCGGACCCACACCGACCGGACCCGCATCGACCGGACCCGCACCTGCACCGGCCGCACCCGGATCGACCGCACCCGGATCGACCGGAGCCGCATCGGCCGCGCCTGCATCGGCCGCACCGGATCGGTCGGAGTTGGGTCAGACCGGGGCGGAGCGGGCCTCACCTGGGCGGGTGCGCGGCGCGAACTGGTCACGCCGGGTCGTGACCCGGGTTGATGCGGACGTGACAGGCCTGCTTACGATGACCCGCATGACCCAGAACCTGCTCGGCGGCCCGTCCCCGACCGAACTGCCGGACAACATCGAGGCCCGCACGGCCCTGGAGAACGGCGTCGACCCGTTCGAAGTCGCCGCGCGTCACCCCGACTACCCGGCCGCCTGGGCGGAGCTCGCCGACCGCGCCTTCGCGAACGGCAGCGTCATCGACTCGTACGCGTTCGCCCGCACCGGCTACCACCGCGGCCTGGATCAGCTCCGCCGCGCCGGTTGGAAGGGGCACGGCCCCATCCCGTGGGAGCACGCGGCCAACCGCGGCTTCCTCCGCGCACTGCACGCCCTCGGCCGCGCCGCCGCCGCCATCGGCGAGGACGACGAGGCCGAACGCTGCAAGACGTTCCTCCGCGACAGCAGCGAAACCGCCGCCGACACCCTCACCACCACCTGACACCACCCCGCCCCGCCACCCACCAGACCAGCAGGGCTTTGCCCCGGCAGGTCTGCACCCGACCAGGCCTGCACCCGTCCGGCTGCGGTCGCCAGGGCTGTGCCTGGCAGGGCCTGCACCTGACAGGCCTGCGGTCGGCAGTCCTGCACCCGTCAGGGCCTTCGGCCGACAGGCTTTGGCCTGCAAGACCTGCACCCGCCAGGCTGCGGCCGACAGGGGCTGCGGTCGGCGAACTGGTGTCGTGAGGGGCGCAGCCGGTGCCGCGTCCCGGCGGTGTTTCGAGTGCTGGGTGGAGGCGACCCGTCAGGTCGGCGGCTTTCACGCCGCGTCGGTCGTGGACGCCGACCTGATCGTTGACGCTGTCCTGGACGCGGAGGTCCTCTGGTTGGGGCGGCCTCTGTTGTGTCGGGCCCTCATTCGTCATTGCCGGGCGTGCCGGTCCCGTTAGGGCGGCGGCTGGTCTCTTCGCGGTCGGACACCCGTCGAGCGAGGTGACGCGGAAGCTGCTCGGCTGGGACCCCGCCGAGCCCGGACTCATCCCCGACCTGGAGGAAGGCCACTACTTCACCGCCTGACCGACCGGGCCGCACGGTGTGCCTGGGCGGCGACGCCGGGGATGCCGGACACGAGGAACGGCCCACCGCCCGCCAGGTCACCGACCACGTGCAGCCGGGGGTCGGGACGTCCGCCGACGACGATCCGGCCGCTGCCGGGGTCGGTGACGAGGCCGCCGTCCGGGTGCTGCGCCGCGCCCTGGCCGAGCAGCGACGACACGAGCCGTTCCGCCGCGCGGGGGATCGCGTGCGGCGGCGGGTTCACCGCGTTGATCACGACGTCGGCGGTGCGGACGCCCCCGCCGTGAATGATCCGGAACCCGCCGTCCCCGGCCTCGATCTTCTCGATTCCGGCCGGCGACTCCAGCGTCCCCGCGTCGAACAGGTCCAGGAGGACGGCGGCGTTGCGGGGCACCATCGGGGAGGCGAGGCTGGTGATCGTCCGGAAGTGGCGGGCGCGGAGCCGCTCCTGGTCGGGGGCGGGGAGCAGGCGCCACGCGAGGGGTCCGGCGATGTGCGCGGCCTCTTGCAGGATGCGCCGTCCGAGATGGGAATCGTCGACCAGGCCGAGTTGCTCCCGCAGGCTCTCGGCCGGGCGCCGGCGCGCCGTCGCGGCGATCCAGGCGGCCAGGTCGTCCAGGCTCTCGCCGTGTTCCGCGAGTTCCGTGCGGATCAGGGCGGTGAGCCGCTCCAGCGTCGTGGGGCCGTCCGAGCGCAGGCGGTCGGGGGTCAGGTGCCGGACGCCGGTCTCGACCGGACGCTGCCAGACGTAGGGGAGCGTCCCGCTGCGCGACGCCAGGGTGATCCGGCCGGTGTGCCCGCGCGCGGCCAGCGACACCGCGATGTCGACGGCGGTCAGGCCACCGCCGATGACGGCGACGTCCCGTCCGGGCGGGACGTCGGCGAGGGTCCGTTCCAGCGGGTACGGGTCGGCGACGAAACCGGACGCGCCCGCCAGGCCGTAGTGGTCGAGGGGCGTGCCTCCGCCGACGCACAGGACGACCCGGTCGGCGGTGTGCAGCCGTGCGTCCGCGGTGTGCACCGTAGGGCGCTCGTCCAGGGATATCGCGGTCACGGCCGTCCGGATCACCTCCGCGCGGTCGAAGCGGGCGAGTGCGGCCTCGGCGGTGTCCGCGAGGTATCCGCCGTACACGGCGCGGGGCGGGATCGGGTGGCCGAGCCGTTCGTCCGTGTAGTCCACCGTGCCGCCGTCGAGCCAGCGCGCGTAGTGGTCCCTGTCGTCGAAGCGGATCGACATGATCGCCGGTGGGGCGTTGACCAGGACGGAGTCCAGGTCGGCCTGGTAGGGACGGCCGCGCCAGGGCTCCGGCGCGGGGTCGAACACGGTCACGGACGTCGCCGCCGCGGGGTCCAGGGCGTCCAGCAGTCCGACGGCCGCGGCGCCCGCCCCGATGATCGCTAGTTCCATGCCGCCGAGCCTCGCCGCCGCGCCGCGCCCGTCCCATCCCCCGGGCGCGGGGACGTTCCGGCCCGGAATCCCCCACCTGAGGGGTACGGACGTCCCGGCCCGCCGGGCAGACTGAATGCGTGATCGACCAGCGGGAAAGGCGCGCGCTCCTCGACCGGGCCGCGCATGCGCGCGACGCGTCCGACCTGTTCGGCGGCGCGTCCGCCCGGCTGCGGCGGCTCATGGACTTCCAGGCCGCGGCATGGTCGGCGACCGATCCGGAGACCGGGCTGATCACCGCGCCGATGCGGGTGGAGAACCTCGGACGCGGCGAGGAATGCTTCGCCTACTGGGAGTGCGCGCTGCTGGAGGAGACCGTGATCCCGTTCCGGGAACTGGCCCGCGCCGCCGTCCCCGCCGCCGGGCTCGCGGCGAGCACCGGCGGCCTGCCCGCGCGCAGCGCCCAGTACCGCAAGCTCCTCGGCCGCCAGGGCGTGGGGGACGAGTTGCGCGCCGTCCTGCGGATCGGCGACCGGCCGTGGGGCGTCGTCAGCCTGTTCCGCGAGAAAGGCCGCGAACCGTTCGGTCCCGCCGAGATCTCCCTGGTGGCGGGCCTGTCCGGGCCGCTGGCCGACCGGCTGCGGGAGCTCGCCAGGCCCGTCCGCGCGGCGGGGGCGGCAGCGGAGCCGCAGGACCCGGGGCTGATCCTGTTCGACCCGTTCGGGACGCCCATCTCGATCAACGACGAGGCGCGCCACCACCTCGACCGGCTCCCGGACGGCCCGACCGCCCCCTCACCGGTCGGGCCGCCCCTGCCGGTCTGGCTCGTCGGGACGGCCGCGCAGGCCCGCGCCGTGGCCGCCGAACACGACCGCGGGGCCGCCCGCATCCGGATCCGCACCCGCGACGGCCAGTGGCTGGTCTGCCACGCGTCCTGCACGGACGGCCCGGACGGCGCACCCGGCCCCACCGCGGTGGTCGTCCAGCCCGCCGCCGGGTCCGACATGGCGCCGATCATCGCGGACGCGTACGGCCTGTCCGCCCGCGAGCTGGAGATCACCCAGCTCGTCGCGCGGGGCCTGCCCACCGCCGAGATCGCCGCCACGCTGGTCATCTCCCCGCACACCGTCCGCGACCACGTCAAGGCGGTGTTCGCCAAGACGCGCGTCTCCTCCCGCGGCGAGCTGGTCGCCCGCCTGTTCGCCGAGAACTACTGGCCGCGCCGCACCGCCCCCTGACGCGCGAACCCCGGCCCGGATCGAGCTGGTTCCGTCCTTCCGGACATCCGGGCCGGGGCGCGTGCGGCGCGGCGCGCGCGGCGGGGTGGGTCAGCCGACGGTGTAGCTACCGGTGAAGTCCGCCGAGCTCACACCGCCAACCGGAGCCCCAAAGGAGCACTTGAAGGCGCCCGCGGCCAGGTCGGTGGCGAACTTGCCCGTAAACCGCTGGCCCGCGAACGGCCCCTCCCGGACCGTCCCGGTCACCGAGGCCGAGTTGAGCGTGGAATTCTCCAGGGTCAGGTCGACCTCGCTCTGCTCGCCGTTGCTCCAGTGGACCGTGCCGCTGCCGCTGCCCGAGACCGGGCCGGGGTAGCTGGCGAGGCAGCTCAGGGTGACGTTGCGGAAATTCGCGGTGATCCGGGCCGAGGTGAAGGCGCCGCCGGGGTCCTGGCAGGCGCGGTCGTCGCCCACATAGGTGACCGCGACCGGCTGGGGAGCCGCCTGGACACCGGGGGTGAACCGGCTGGCGCCGGACGCGTCGCAGGACACGGGCCCGGCCTGGGCGTGCGCGGACCCGGCGAGCCCGAGCATGGCGGCGCTGAGCGCGGCGGCGCTGAGCGCGGCCGCCAGGCCGGTGGCGACGGTGCGGGTGAGTGTGGACGAGGACATGGTCTCTCCTCTCGATGGGGCGGCACGGCGATGTGCCGACATGAACCCTGTCCTCGCACATAGTCACGAAACGTAGCCATTGAGTAACCATAAGTGATCGTGTTCGCCGCGCGGGCTTACCGCCGCGCCGCACCCGGGGCCGTGACCGGCGCGGACGTTCGCCGCCGGTTTCCTTGCCGTCCAGGTGCGGGTACGCTTTGATCGCAAGAGGCCCCTTCGCGCGCTTGCGGCGACCGGGGCCTTCGTCGTGGGAAGGAAATGTGGCATGCCTGCCATCGTTCTTGTCGGAGCCCAATGGGGAGATGAGGGCAAGGGCAAGGCCACAGATTTGCTCGGCGGGGACGTCGACTACGTCGTCCGCTACCAGGGCGGCAACAACGCCGGGCACACGGTGGTCATCGGCGACCAGAGCTACGCGCTGCACCTGCTGCCGTCCGGGGTGCTGTCGCCGGACGTGGTCCCGGTCATCGGCAACGGCGTCGTCATCGACCCGGCCGTGCTGCTCCACGAGATCGACGGCCTGCGGGACCGCGGGGTGAGCTGCGAACGGCTGCTGATCTCGGCGAACGCGCACCTGATCATGCCGCACCACCGGGCCCTCGACAAGGTCACCGAGCGGTACCTCGGCAAGGCCAGGATCGGCACCACCGGACGCGGCATCGGCCCCACCTACGCCGACAAGATCAACCGGATGGGCGTCCGGGTGCAGGACCTGTTCGACCCGAACATCCTCACCCAGAAGCTCGACCTGGCGCTGCGCGAGAAGAACCAGGTCCTGACGAAGGTCTACAACCGGCGCCGCATCGAGACCGGGCCGATCGTCCAGGAGTACGTCGAGTACGGGGAGCGGCTCAAGCCGTTCGTCGCCGACACGACGCTAGTCCTGAACGAGGCGCTCGACGACGGCAAGGTCGTCCTGCTGGAGGGCGCGCAGGGCACGCTGCTCGACCTCGACCACGGCACGTACCCGTTCGTGACGTCGTCCAGCCCGACGGCGGGCGGCGCGTGCGCGGGCTCCGGCATCGGCCCCACGAAGATCAGCCGCGTGATCGGCATCATCAAGGCGTACACGACCCGTGTCGGCTCGGGCCCCTTCCCCACCGAGCTGCTCGACGAGCAGGGCGAATACCTGCGCACGACGGGCGGCGAATACGGAGTCACCACCGGACGCGACCGCCGCTGCGGCTGGTTCGACGCCGTCATCGCCCGCTACGCCACCCGCGTCAACGGCGTCACCGACTACTTCCTCACGAAGCTGGACGTCCTGTCCGGGCTGGACCGCGTCCCGGTGTGCGTGGCGTACGAGGTCGACGGCGTCCGCGCGGACGAGCTGCCCACGACGCAGACGGAGTTCCACCACGCCAAGCCCGTCCTGGAGTACCTGGACGGCTGGCACGAGGACATCAGCGGCGCCAAGAAGTTCGAGGATCTCCCCAAGAACGCGCAGGCGTACGTCCGCGCGCTGGAGGAGATGTCCGGCTGCCGCATCTCCGCGATCGGCGTCGGACCCGGCCGCGACCAGACGCTCTCCCTCCGCTCCCTGGTCTGAGCGTGCCCGTCGAGATCCACGGCCACCGCGGCGCCCGCGGCCTCCGCCCCGAGAACACCCTCCCCGGCTTCGCCCACGCCCTAGACCTGGGCGTGGACGCCATCGAACTCGACGTGGGCCTCTCCGCCGACGGCGTGGTCGTCCTCAACCACGACCAGGCCCTCTCCCCGGCGAACCTCACCGACACGGAACCCGTCCGTCCCGGCGACCCCGCCTACCCCTACGTCGGCAAACGGATCCGCGACCTGACCCTCGCCCAGCTCCGCACCGTCGACGCGGGCGCCCGCCGCCACGACCGATTCACGCAGACCCCCGTCCCCGGGGCCCGCATCCCCACCCTCACCGAGGCGTGCGAACTGCTGGCCCCGGCGGACGTGCGGCTCTCCGTCGAACTCAAAACCGACCCGGCCTGGCCGGTCGCCGAACTCGAACGCCTCCTCGCCGCCACGGTGGACGTCCTGACGTCCGCCGCCCTCACCGGACGGACGAACCTCCTCGCCTTCGACTGGCGCGTCCTGACCCTGGCCCGCGACCACCACCCGGAGTTCGGCCGCGTGGCCCTGTTCGAGCGCAAGACCCTCGTCCCGGAGACGGCCTGGCTGGCGGGCCTCCCACCGGACGCCCCGGTCTCCGCCGCCGCGACGATCGGCGCCACGGCCGTCTCACCCGAACACGTCCTGACCACGTCCTCCCTGGTGGACGAGGCCCACGCCGCAGGCCTCCCCGTCATCGTCTGGACGGTCAACACCCCAGAAGACATGACCCGCTTCATCAAATACGGCGTAGACGCGATAGTCACCGACTACCCCGACCGCCTCCACCAACTCCTCGCAGCCCAAGCGCCAAAGGCCTGAACCCCAGCCGCCGGTTACGGGCAGGCACGCGGAGCGAGCTCTGCGAGCGCAGCGGGCATGCCCGGCGCGCCGCGTCCCCGCAGCGCAGGGAGCGCCAGCGACCGGAGCGAGGAGACCCGTGCCGCGCAGCCGGGGGGCTCGGGGGGTCGCCCCCCGATGGACAAAGAGACCCGTGCCGCGCAGCCGGGGGGATTGGGGGGTCGCTCCCCCCAAAAGATCACAACCAGCCGTTGCGGCGGAAGCCTCGGTGGAGCGAGAAACAGGCCATCGCGATGACGCAGAGGATCATGGGGTAGCCGTAGCGCCAGCGGAGTTCGGGCATGACGTCGAAGTTCATCCCGTAGATGCCCGCGATGGCGGTGGGGACCATGAAGATGGCGCCCCAGGCGGAGATCTTCCGCATGTCCTTGTTGTCGGCGACGGTGACCTGCGTCATGTGGGCCTGCAGGATCGGGTTCAGGAGCTCGTCGTACGCCTCGACCTGCTCGCGGACGCGGGTGAGGTGGTCCTCGACGTCGCGCAGGTACTCCTTGATCTCGGCGGGCACGAAGCGGCGCCCCGTCAGGTGGCGCAGCGGGCCGGCGAGCGGGCCGACGGCGCGCTTGAGCTGGATGACCTCGCGCTTGAGGCGGTAGATGCTGCGGGACTCGTCGGTGCGCTCCGGGGAGAAGACGGCCTCCTCGACCTCGTCGATGTCCTCCATGACGGCCTCGGCGACGGAGACGTAGCCGTCCACGACGCGGTCGGCGACGGCGTGCAGGACGGCGGCCGGGCCGAGCGCGAGGCGCGCCGGGTCCTTCTCCAGGTCGCCGCGGACGGGGCCGAGCGCGCCGTGCGCGCCGTGCCGGACGGTGACGACGAAGTCGGGCCCGCAGAAGATCATGATCTCGCCGGTCTCGACGATCTCGGCGCCGCCCGGGCCGCTGGACACGTACCCGACGGTCTTCATGACGACGAAGTGCACGTCGTCGTAGCGCTCCAGCTTGGGGCGCTGATGGGCGTTGATGGCGTCCTCGACGGCGAGCGGGTGCAGGCCGAAGACCTCGGCCAGCTCGGTGAGCTCGGCGGCGGACGGCTCGTGCAGGCCGACCCAGACGAAGCCCGCGCTGTCGCCGTCGGCGGTGAGGCGTCCATCCCGGATGAGGCGGACGGCGTCGGCGACGGTGCCGGTCGAGGCGCGGTGCCCGTCGATGTAGGCGGCCCAGTCGATGACGGCGGAGTCTCGGTGCGGGGCCTGGACGCCGCCGGGACGGCCACGCGTCTTGAACAGTGCGCGGCCGGGGCGGACTCGTGTCATGGCCATGAGGGGCTCCTAACCCGCCGGCCACGCGCGCTGTGGCGCGCTCAACCCAGGCCGGTCAGCGAAGGGAGCGCGCGGGAGCGGTGGCCGGACGCCAGAGGGAGGCGGACGGTCGGACAGTCCTGCCCGGACTGTGAGGGTTTTCCGGCGAACTGCAAGGATCACCAGGACTCATCCCGACCACCTCCTTTCACACGTCTCACCGCAAGCGGTCAAGCCGGTGGAAGCTTACCAGCCGACATTTAGGACGCCGCCCGCATCGGCGAGGTTCACACGCGACCGATGTGACGGCCGCCTCAGCCCGTCCCCGTGAGGCGACAGCCCGCGCCCGTGAGGCGACGGCCGCCTCAGCCCTCGTCCGTAGGGTGACGGCCGTCTCGGCTGGTGCCAGTAAGCTCGCGTGGCGTGCGAGTACTCGTCCTTGGATCGGGTGGCCGCGAGCATGCGCTCGCCCGCGCCCTGCACCGCGACCCTGCCGTCACCGCCCTCCACTGCGCCCCGGGCAACCCGGGCACGGCCGGGATCGCGGACAACCACCAGCTCGACCCGACCGATCCGACGGCCGTGACCGAGCTGGCGGGACGGCTCCGCGTCGAGCTCGTGGTGGTCGGGCCGGAGGCCGTGCTGGTCGCGGGCGTCGGCGACGCGCTCCGGAAGACGGGTATCCCGTGCTTCGGGCCGGATCGCGCGGCCGCGCGGATCGAGGCGTCCAAGGCGTTCGCGAAGGAAATCATGGCGGAGGCCGGGGTGCCGACCGCCGACGCGCGCGTCTGCGACACGACCATGCAGGTGGAGGAGGCGCTCGACGCGTTCGGCCCGCCCTACGTGGTGAAGGACGACGGGCTCGCGGCCGGGAAGGGCGTCGTCGTCACCGAGGACAGGGCGGCCGCGGCCCGGCACGCCGCCGGATGCGAGCGGGTGGTGATCGAGGAGTTCCTGGACGGCCCCGAGGTCTCCGTGTTCGCGCTGTGCGACGGCGAGAACGCCGTCCCGCTGCTGGCCGCGCAGGACTTCAAGCGCGCCTACGACGGCGACGCGGGCCCCAACACGGGCGGGATGGGCGCGTACACGCCGCTTCCGTGGACGCCGCCGGGGTTCGTGGACGAGGTCATGTCCACGGTCGTCCAGCCCGCGGTGGACGAGCTGCGCCGCCGCGAGACGCCGTACGTCGGCGTCCTGTACGCGGGGCTTTCGCTGACGTCCAAGGGCGTGCGGGTGGTGGAGTTCAACGCGCGCTTCGGCGACCCGGAGACGCAGGTCGTCCTGGACAGGCTGGCCACCTCGATCGGGAAGCTGCTCCAGGCGTGCGCGCTCGGCGGGCTCGACCCGGCGTTCCGGCCCGAGTGGCGGCCGGGGGCGGCGGTCACGGTCGTCGTGGCGGCGGAGGGGTATCCGGCGGCACCGGTGAAGGGCGACGAGATCACCGGCCTTGACGAGGCGTCCGCGGTCGCGGGCGCGTACGTCCTGCACGCGGGCACCAGGGTGGACGCGGACGGACGGCTCGTCGCGTCGGGCGGGCGCGTCCTCAACGTCGTCGGCACCGGCGCCGACCTGGGCGGCGCCCGCGACGCCGCCTATGCGGCGGTCTCGAAGATCGGCCTGCGCGGCTCCCACCACCGGGCCGACATCGCGCTCAAGGCCGTCAGGGCCCAGGCCTGACACCCGACGCCCCGGCCGGGCGGCGGACGGCGCGACCTGGGACAATCGTCGGGTGATCGAACGGTACACGCTTCCGGAAATGGGACGCGTCTGGAGCGACGCGCACAAGTACGAGCTGTGGTGCCAGGTCGAGACCCTGGTGGTCGAGGCCCACGCCGAGGCCGGGACGATCCCGCCGGAGGTGGTCGAGCCGGTCCGGAACGCGCCGCCGCCGACGCCGGAGGCGGTGCACGCGATCGAGGCGGTCACGCAGCACGACGTGATCGCGTTCCTGTCGGCGTGGGCGGACAACACCGAGCCGCGCGAGGCGGCGCGGTTCGTCCACTTCGGGATGACGTCGTCCGACCTGCTGGACACGGCGCTGGCGCTGCAGCTCGTCGAGGCCACCGACATCCTCCTCGCCAAGGCCGACGCGCTCGTCGCGACGCTGCGCGACCACGCGCTGGCGCACCGGGCGACGCTCCGGGTCGGACGGACGCACGGCATCCACGGCGAGCCCGACGTGTGGGGCCACCGCGTCGCCGACTTCGCGTTCGCCATGGCCCGCTCGCGCGACCGGCTGCGGCGCGCGCGCGAGGCCGTCGGGGTGATGGCGATCTCGGGCGCGGTCGGGACGTACTCCAACATCGACCCGGCCGTCGAGCTGCACGTCGCGCGCAAGCTCGGCCTCCGGACCGCGGACGTGTCGACGCAGGTCGTCATGCGGGACGGCATCAGCGAATGGGTGTCGGCGCTGGCGATCACGGCGACGGTGTGCGAGGCGGTCGCGCTGGAGGTCAGGCACGGGCAGCGGACGGAGGTCCGCGAGCTGTGGGAGCCGTTCGGGAAGGGCCAGAAGGGCTCGTCGGCGATGCCGCACAAGAAGAACCCGATCATCTCGGAGCGGCTCGCGGGGATGGCGCGGATCGTGCGGGCGCAGGTCGTCCCGGTCCTGGAGGGCATTCCGCTGTGGCACGAGCGGGACATCTCGCATTCGTCCACGGAGCGGATCGCGCTGCCGGACGCGTCCGTCGCCCTCGACTACATGCTGAACCTGACGAACCGCCTCATGTCCGGGCTCGTCGTGGACGAGGCGCAAATGAAGGCGAATCTCGAATCGACCGGCGGCCTCATCTACACCTCGACCGTGCTGCTCGAACTGGTCGAGGCCGGGATGTCGCGCGACGACGAGGCGTACCCGCTCGTCCAGAAGGCCGCGATGGAAACGTGGGAGAGCGGCGTCCCGTTCCGCGAGACGCTGCGCAAGCGCGCCGCCGAAGCGGGCCTGAAACTGGACGAAGCGCGCTTGGACGAAGTGTGCCGCCCCGAACGCTTCGTCGAGCGGCTCAGCCCCGTCTTCGACCGCCTGGCCGCTCTCCAATAGACCGCTGCTCTCCAGTAACCGCCGCTCTCCAGTAACCGATCCAGCCCACCGGGAGGGACCTTGACGGCGACGCTCGTCGAACTCAACGCCTACCCACTCAAGGGCGGCGGCGGAACCAGCCTGCGCAGTGCGGAATTGACCGCCCGGGGTCTGCCGTTCGATCGCGAGTTCATGCTCATCACGCCCGAGGGACGATTCATGTCGCAGCGGGATCTCGCGGAAATGGCGTTGCTGCGTCCGTCCTACGACGGCGAGATCCTCACGGTGAACGCTCCGGGCGCCGCCGCACCGCTCGTCCACAAGGCGCTGGACGACGGCGAGGTCCTGGACGTGACCGTCCAGCGGAAGGAGGCGCAGGGCGTCGACCAGGGCGATGAGGCGGCAGGGTGGTTCGCGTCCGTCCTCGGCCATGACTGCCGGCTGGTGCGCTTCACCGGGCACCGGCCCACGCGCCACGGCGGCGGCGAGGTGATGTTCGCCGACGGCTACCCGCTGCTGCTCATCTCCGCCGAGTCGCTCGCCGACCTCAACGCGCGCCTGGACGAGCCGCTCCCCATGAACCGGTTCCGGCCCAGCCTCGTCGTCGAGGGGCTCGGCGCGTTCGGCGAGGACGACGCGCGCCTGCTGCGCATCGGTGAGACGGTCATCGAGGTCGTCCGGCCGTGCAGCCGCTGCGTCGTCACGACCACCGACCAGGAGACCGGCGAGCGCGGCCGCGAACCGCTGCGGACGCTCGCCACCTACCGCACCCGCGACCGCGGCATCCAGTTCGGCCAGAACTGCGTGCCCCGCCGTCTCGGCGCGCTCACGCTCGGCGACCCGGTCGAGGTCATCGAATCCGGTGCGGGCCGACCGGGCCGACCCGCCTGATCTCGGTCTTTTACCTCGCCGCGAGCAGGGAACACTGAACTTTTCCCGGCCCGCCGGCATCCCAACGGACAGACTGATGCCCACGTGGCGCGGGCCGGGCACGACACACCCGTCCCGATGGTTTACTGGGGTCGCGTTGGCGCAGAAGGGGGACCGTTCGGCGCGCTCGGCCCTCGTGCTCCCACTTGCAGGAACTATCCGCACCGAGAAGGAGTAAGGCGGCATGAGCATGGGCCACGAGGTTCGTTATCGCGTGCGCGGCGGCCGGCGGCTGCACGGCACCGTCTTCGTCCAGGGCGCCAAGAACGCCGTCCTGCCGATGATCGGCGCCTCGCTGATGGCCTGCAAGGGCCGGACCGTCCTGCGCAACGTCCCGATCATCGAGGACGTCCGCCGCGCGGTGGAACTCGCCAGGGCCGTGGGAGCGAAGGCCGAGCTGCACGAGACCGAGCGCACGCTGGTGATCGACGCGTCGTCGCTGAGCAGCCCGGTGCTGCCCGCCGACATCGCGTCCCGGTTCCGCGGCTCGTTCCTGTTCGTCCCGGCGCTGCTGCACCGGCTCGGCGAGGCGGTCATCGAGGGCGTAGGCGGCTGCAACCTCGGCAGCCGCAACCTCGACTTCCACTACAACGGCTTCAAGCGGATGGGCGCGACGGTCACCGAGCACGTGGCCGACAACGGCGACGGCATCATCCACATCAAGGCCGGCGACCTGCGCGGCGGGACGCTCTACTGCGACACGCCCTCGCACACCGGCACCGAGAACCTGATCATGGCGGCGGCGCTCGCCCGCGGCACCACGCTGATCAAGAACGCGGCGCTGGAGCCCGAGGTGCTCGACAACATCGCGATCCTCCAGGCCATGGGCGCGAGGATCAGCGGCGGCGGCACCGGGTTCGTCACCGTCGAGGGCGTGGACGAGCTGACCGCCGTCGAGCACACCGTGATGCCCGACCGGATCGACGCGGGCGTGTTCGTGATGGCCGCCGCGATCACCGGCGGCGACCTGAACCTCGTCGGCGCCACGCTGGAGCACCTCGGCGTCGCGGCCGACAAGCTGGAGCAGATGGGCGTCGAGTTCCACCAGCAGGGCGCGGTGCTCCAGGTCCGCCGCGACCGGACGCTCCGTCCGATCAACGTCATCACCGACGAGTACCCGGGCTTCGCCACCGACCTCCAGTCGCCCCTCATGGCGCTGTCGTGCCTGGCCGAGGGCCCGTCCTACATCTACGAGCGGATCTTCGACGGCCGGTTCAAGCTGGCCGACGAGCTCGGCAAGATGGGCGCGCACATCGAGGTGGACGGCAACCGCGCCAAGGTGAACGGCCCGCGCGGCCTGCGCGGCGCCGAGGTCGAGGCCCACGACCTGCGCTGCGGCAGCGCCCTCGTCCTCGCCGGGCTCGCCGCCGAGGGCGAGACCACGATCACCTCCGCCTACTACCTGGACCGCGGCCACGCGCACACCGCCGAGCGCCTCTCGCAGCTCGGCGCCGAGATCGTCCGCGAGGCCGACTAACCCTCGCCGAAGGCGGGATGAGGGCGGTGCGGAACCGCCGCCCAAGGCGGGACGGCCGAATGTGGCCCCGTCCTGACCAACTCGGGAGTAGCACCTGACGGATCGTGTAACGCCGGGCCGAGAAATGGTGAGCGGTGCGTAACCGGACGCTCACACACGGCTCGGCGGCCACGACTCGGCGGTGTGACCCACGACTCACTGAGCTGGGAAGAAACCTATGGAACGGTCCCGTTCGGACGGACCGTAACCCGGTAGAAAATCACCGGCCCGCGCGTGCGGACCATCCGTAACGGATCACTCGTCTTTCCGGCCCGACCGGCATCGGGACGGACGGGTTTCGGCCTTGCGTAAACCAAACCCGCACCTTGCGGGTCTCTCCTGTGCACAACAGCGTCAGAGCAGGCGTCCCCGGATGATTTCGGGTCTTGTTTTTCAACTTCGGACGACCGAAGATGCAGGATCAAGGCTGGCCGAATGGTGACAAATTACTGACTAGGGGGTCCCGTAGGTTACTTTTTCGCCGCACTCTTGATTCGATTTCGGGTCTGAGCGTCACACAACGTCGCCCCGGTCCGATCTGCCCACGAGAAGGCTCCTCCGCTTCAAAGGCGGCGGGCGGGGTCAAGGGAAGCCGAATCGCACGGGAACCGCGGTGCACGGGTCAGAAGGCAGGGGCGACATGCCATGAGTCAACGGTTGGGCGGAGCGTGCGCGAACGCGTGGTCGGGGCCGGACCCCCGCCGAGAGGATGGACCGGAAGCGAGCGATCATCGATGACGGCCGCACGAACGGGGTCGGTCACCCCCGACCTCACGATCGGCGTCGTGGGCCCCCATGACCTGGTCGAAAGGGTCATGCTGATGGGCCACGGCCCCACGCCGGTACCGAGCCGGCTGGTGGCCGCCGCCTACCGAGACGAGCAGGAGGCCGCCGACAAGGTCGTGCGGCTCGGGTCGGGCGTGGACGTGTGCCTCTTCGCCAGCCCCGTCCCCTACGACTTCGCGCGAAAAGCGGGCGTCCTCACCATGCCCGCCACCTACGTCCCGCTGAACGGCGCCGCGTTGCAGGGCGCGTTACTGCGGGCCTCGCTCGACGAGCGCTTCGACCCGTCCAGGGTGAGCATCGACGTGCTCGGCCGCGCCGAGGTCGAGGAGGCGTACTCCGAGATCAGCCTCGGCACCGAGCAGGTCCACCTGCGCGAGGAGTCCGCCGGGCCCGGCACGCTCGCCGCGTTCCACGAGCGGCTGTGGCGGCGCGGCGCGACGACCGTCGCGATGACCTGCGTGCACGCCACCGCCGAGCGGATGGAGATGGCGGGCGTCCCGACCATCAGGGTCCGCCCGACCGGCGCCGCGATCCGCAGCTCCCTGCAGACCGCCGCGCTGCTCGGCGCCCATCACCGGCTGGAGGAGTCGCAGCTCGTCGTCGTGCTCGTCGACGTCCCGACCCTGCGCGAGACGCCCCGCCGCGTCACCCCGCGCTACTGGCGCGACGAGCTGAAACTCGCCCTGCACCGCGTCCTCCTCCAGGAGGCGCACCGGATGAACGCGTCCGTCTGGCCGCTGGACGACCACAGCTACCTCGTCATCGCGACGCGCGGGTCCGTCACCTCGTCCACCGAGGGGTTCAGGACGCCGCCGTTCGTCGAACGCGTCCGCGAGGAACTCGGCCTCGCCATCGAGGTCGGCATCGGCATGGGCCGCACCGCGCACGAGGCGGAGAACCACGCCCGCGCCGCCCTCGCCCGTTCCCAGAGCTCCCAGCGCGCGCAGGGCTTCGCCCTCGACCGCGACGGGCGCGCCCTCGTCCCCGCCCCGCGCACCCCGCCGCGCACGCAGCCGCAGGCCAAGCCGAAGGGCCTCGAAATCCTGGCGCGCCTCGCCGACAAGCTCGGCGACCAGGAGCAGCCGCTGATCGTCGACGCGGAGAACGCCGGCAAGATGCTCGGCGTCACCCCGCGCACCGCCCGCCGCCTGCTCCGCACCCTCGTCGAGGAGGGCCTCGCCTGGCCGCTCCCGCCGAACCGGACGCCGCAGCCCGGCCGTCCCCGCCAGCTCTACCGCCTCATCGTCGAGAAACTGGGCCCCACGGCCAAGACCAGCTGACGAGGGCGACGCGCCGTGCCCCCGGACGCACACGCGTCCGGGGGCATGCCGCCTTGTTCAGCTCGACCGCCGGCTCAGCTCGACCGCCGGCTCAGCTCGACCGCCGGTTCAGCTCGGCCGCCGGTTCAGCTCGGCCGCCGGTTCAGTTGCGGTGCGGGAAGGACTTGGCGACGGCGAGGAACGCGTCGTTCTCCTCCGGGGAGCCGATCGAGACGCGGGCGCCCTCCCCGGGGAACGGCCTCACGCTCACCCCCTGCGCGTCGCAGGCCTCGGAGAACTCCATCGTCCGGACGCCGAGGCGCAGCCAGACGAAGTTGGCCTCCGTCGGCGGGACCGTCCAGCCGTCGGCGAGCAGCGCGTCCCGGACGCGGTCGCGCTCCTTGACCGTCCCCTCGACGCGCTCCAGCAGTTCGTCCGTCGCCGCCAGGGACGCGATGCCCGCGGCCTGCGCGACCGAGTTCACGCTGAACGGCAGGAACGTCTTGCGGATCGCCCCCGCCACCAGCGGATGCGCGATGAGGAACCCGATCCGGAGGCCGGCGAGCCCGTACGCCTTGGAGAACGTCCGCAGGATCGCCAGGTTCGGGCGGTCGCCGTACAGGGTGAGGCCGTCCGGGACCTCGTCGTCGCGGACGTACTCGCGGTACGCCTCGTCCAGCACCACCAGGCAGTCGGACGGGACCCGGTCAAGGAACCTCTCGATCTCCGCCCGCCGGACGATCGTGCCCGTCGGGTTGTTCGGGTTGCAGAGGAAGACCAGCCGCGTCCGGTCGCTGAGCGCGCCCGCCATCGCGGTCAGGTCGTGCGCCTCGTCCCGCAGCGGCACCTGCACGGCCGTCGCGCCCGACAGCGACACCAGCAGCGGGTACGCCTCGAACGACCGCCACGCGTACACCACCTCCGCGCCCGGCTCCGCGACCGCCTCCAGCAGCATCTGCGTCATCCCGACGGAGCCGCAGCCCACCGCGACGTGATCGGCCGGGACGCCGCAGAACGCCGCGATCGCCTCCGTCAGCGCGGTCGCGTTGTTGTCGGGGTACCGGTTGATGTTCCGCGCCGCCTCCCCGATCGCGTCCACGACCGACGGGAGCGGCCCGTGCGGCGACTCGTTGGACGACAGCTTGAACGAGCGGCCCTCGGGCGACACCACGACCTTGCCCGGCTTGTAGGCCACGAACCGGTCGAGGACGGAGCGGAAGCGCGGAGTGGTTGCCTCGGACACCGTTGTCCTCCAGATAGCGAGCAGTGCACAGGGGTGATGATCCCCAGCCTACGCAGCGTCCCGCATCATCCAGCAAACGGCCACGATCCGGACGAACTCCCAGTCCCGGGTGTCATCCGGCCACCAGCCGCGGTTGAACGCCCTCTCGGCGAAATTGTGCAGGTATCCCATCAGCTCGTCCTCGCCTGGCGTCTCGCCCGGCGCGCCGAGTTCCTCCCGGAGGCCCGCGACATGCTGGTCGACGGCCGCCGCCAGTCCCGGCGATCCGGCCATCTCCGCGACGCCGGCGTCCCCGATGTCCCGGACGAGCAGGCTGAGCATTTCGGACGACTCACCGTTCATAGCCAGCGAAAATAGCAACCGTCCCGCGATGCCCGCGACATCACCACAGGTCACGCTCTGTCACCAGACGGGGTCAGGAAGCGAGGCTGCGGCCGCGGGGGCGGAGCATCGGCGGGCGGAGCTGCTCGGCGTCCCCGCGCCGGTACAGCCGGGCCGGGCGGCCGCCGTCCCGGGTCGTGGTCTGCTCGGTCGGGATGAGGAACCGGTCCGCGCCGGTGACCTTCCGGTGGAAGTTCCGCGGGTCCAGGCTCTTCCCCCAGACGATCTCGTAGACGCGGCGCAGTTCGGCGACGGTGAATTCCGGTGGGCAGAACGCGGCGGCCAGCGACGTGTACTCCAGCTTCGCCCGCGCCCGCTCCATCCCGTCGCACAGGATCCGGCGGTGGTCGAACGCGGCCCTGTCCTGGTGGACGAGCTCGTCCACGGCCGTCCACAGCACCTGCGCGCGGCTGGACGCCGGCAGATCGGGCGCCAGCCCCAGGTACGCGACGCTCACCACCCGCTGCCGGGGGTCGCGGTCCGGATACCCGTAGGTGGCGAGCTGCTCCAGGTGGATCCGGACGTCCGCGAGCCCCGCCCGCTCCGCCATCAGCCGCGACGCCGCTGCCGGCAGGTCCTCGTCCAGCTGGATGAACCCGCCGGGCAGCGACCAGGCCCCGAGATACGGGTCCCGGTCGCGGCGCCACCGCAGCGCGCACAGCCGCTGCTCCCGCACGGTGAGCACGACGAGATCGACGGAGACTGCAAGCCGCGGGACGGACATGCGGGAAGTCTATTGGGGGCACGGCGCCCGCCCAGGCGGACACGAGAAGGCCCGGCACGGTGGCCGGGCCTCGCATGCTGGTCAGGGGGACGCGCGTCAGTCGTCTTCCTTTTCCTTGGGCTCCTTGAGGTCCTTGATCTCCTTGGGCGCCTCCGCCGGAACCGTCGCGGGGGCGGACGGCCCGTGACCGTTCTGGACGTTGCCGTCCTGGACGTTCAGGTTGCTGAGGAGCTGGCGGGCGACCCCGAGGCCGGTGCCGCCGAGCGTGAGCGCCTTGGCGAGCATGTCCTCGACGCCCTGCGCGCCGTTCAGCACGATCATGTTGTCGACGTTGGAGAACACCCCGGCGCCGGCCTCGACGATCTGCGGCCACTGCTCGGCGAGCTGCTGCGCGATGACGGCGTCGGTGTTCTTGGCCAGCGCCTCCGCGCGGGCCTTGATCGCCTCGGCCTCGGCGAGGCCCCGCTGGCGGGTCGCGTGGGCCTCGGCCTCACCGAGCAGCCGGGTCGCCTCCGCCTGCCGCTGCGCCCGCAGCTGGATCTCCGTCGCCGCGGCCTGGGCCTGTGCGATGCGCTCCTCGCGCTCCGCCTCGGCCAGCTTGACCTGCTCGTACGCGCGGGCGTCTGCGGGCTTGCGGATCTCGCTCTCCAGCCGCTTCTCCGTCCGCTCCGCCTCCAGCTCGGCGTTGCGGGTCTCCCTGGTGATGACCTCCTGGCGGGCCTGCTGCGCGGCCTGCTGCACCTGGCCGTCGTACTCGGCCTTCTTCATCTCGGTGTCGCGGATGACCGCCGCGTTCTCCCGCTCGGTCTCCTGCTCCCGGACGGTGGCCTCCTGGTTGCGCTCGGCCTCCGCGATCCGGGCCGCGGACGCGACCCGCGCCGCGTGCGGACGGCCCAGGTTGCGGATGTAGCCGGTCTCGTCGTCGATCTCCTGTATCTGCAAGGAGTCCACGACCAGGCCGAGCTTGCTCATCTCGTCGGCCGCCGAGCCCCGGGTCTCGGACGTGAGCCGCTCGCGGTTGAGGATGAGGTCCTCGACGGTGAGGTTGCCGATGATCGAACGGAGGTGGCCGGTGAACAGCTCGTGGATGGCGCCGTCCATCGACTTCTGCTGCTCAAGGAACCGGCGGGCGGCGTTGGCGATCGAGACGAAGTCGTCCCCGACCTTGTAGATGACCACGCCGCGGACCTTGACCGGGATGCCCTGCTGCGTCACGCAGTTCACTTCGAGGTTGGAGGCGCGGCTGTCCAGGCGCAGCCGCCTGGACGTCTGGAAGCCGGGCATCACGGCGGTGCCCTTGCCCGTCACGATCTTGAATCCGAGGCTGTCCACGCCGTCGATCGGCTTGGACCTGGCGCCCAGCCCGGAAATGATCAGAGCCTCGTTCGGCTCGGCGACCCGCCAGACCAGCTTGAACAAGATGATCAACACGACGAGTGCGACGACGACGGCGATCACCACGGCGAGCACGGGCATACGGCCTCCTCTTCGGTTGTGGGCGGCCGGGCCCCCCGATCAGGCACGTCCGCGTTTCCCAATAGACGCAACGAGCGATCGTTTGGTTCGCCCCTGAATACGCCCCATTCTGGGAGAACGTCCGAGGGACCCCTCTCGCCTACTGCCCGAACGCGGCCGCCACGTACACCGTGCGCGGCGGGTGGTACTCGACCACGACGACGATCGTCCCCACGACGATCTCGTCACGCGGATCGACGGGATGCGCGTAGAACGCCTCGACCCCGCCCCGCACAGGGATCATGACCTCGCCGACCGTCCCGGGAGCGACCCTGCCGGTCACCCGGCCCTCCTTACCGATCAACGAGACTCCCTGGTCCGACCCGCCCGGAGCCGCTCTCCGCGCAACGTAACCCGAACGCTATCCGCAACCCCCCACCCCCCGCACCGCACGCCCCCCGGCAGGTTTGAACCTCCGCCGCCGGTCACGGGCAAACACGCGGAGCATGAACCCGAACCCCGGCAGATTGAACCGCAGCCGACGGTTACGGGCAGGCACGCGGAGCGAGCTCTGCGAGCGCAGCGGGCATGCCCGGCGCGCCGCGTCCCCGCAGCGCAGGGAGCGCCAGCGACCGGAGCGAGGAGACCCGTGCCGCGCAGCCGGGGGGTATGGGGGGTCGCCCCCCAATGAGCTAGGGCAGGATCTCGGTGGCTTGGGTGCGGGCGGCCTGGGCCAGGCGTTCGGCTTCGGTGCGGGTGGCGGTGGGGCCGAAGACGGTGATCGTGGCCAGGTAGTGGCGGCCGCGGAAGACGACGTACCAGGTGCGGGTGCGGGCGGCGCCGCTGACGGTGGCGACGCC
This sequence comes from Actinomadura sp. 9N215, assembly GCF_044326345.1. Taxonomy (NCBI): domain Bacteria; kingdom Bacillati; phylum Actinomycetota; class Actinomycetes; order Streptosporangiales; family Thermomonosporaceae; genus Actinomadura; species Actinomadura sp. 9N215. The sequence continues at coordinate 447,596 of NZ_JBIRBA010000003.1, forward strand.
GACGGTGCGGGAGCCCTCGCCGATCTCCCCCTTCGGCGTCTCGACGACGCGGTGGTCGGCCAGATGGGAGCCGATCTTGGTGCGGAACCGCAGGCAGCCGGCGGGGACGCGCGCGTTGACCTGCTTCTCGGCGTCCGCGGCGGGCATGCCCATCAGCGTCTCGGTGACGGTCAGGCCCTTCTTGGCGAAGGTGACGAGCGCGGCGGGGACGTCGGCGGCGACGGCGGCGCCGGGACGGGCCGTCCCGCAGCGGGGCTTGTCGAGCTCGGTCTCGCGCTGGAGCCTGGCGGCGTTCTGGACGGCCTTCAGCGTGCCGTACTCCCCGGCGTCCGGGTCGGCGGCGCGGCGGTAGCCGGGGGCATGGACGAGGAGCGCCTGGGCGAGCTGGTCGGCGGTGTAGCGGACGCCCGCGACCTCGGCGCGGGCGGTGCCGTGGACGGGACGGGCGCGTTCGCCGCCGCCGCACGCGGTGACCGCGGCGGACGCCGACAGCAGCACGATCGGGAGGAGCCTGCGGGCCATGGCGGCGACCCTAAGCGCAGAAGGGGCGAGTCGGAGCGGACGACACGCCTTCGGGACGAATCGCCTCCCTCACGGGCGCGGTCGGCGCGGGCGCAAGCGCGGTCGGCGCGGGCGCGGTCAGCCCTGTTCGGCGCGATCGTTGTACTCGGCCGCGTACTCCTGCCCGGACATCTTCTGGATCGTCTCGACGATCTCGTCGGTGATGGCGCGGCGGGCCTTGGCGGGCGGCAGGTCGCGGTAGTGCGAGAAGTCCATCGGGGGCCCGATCCGGACGGTGGGCCGGGGCCCGAACACGCGGGGCATGGACGCGCCGATCGGCTGGATCTTCTCCGTGCCCTCCAGCGCGACGGGCAGGACGCGGGCGCCGGACTCCAGGACGAGCCAGCCCACGCCGGTGCGGCCGCGGTAGAGCCGTCCGTCCGGGGAGCGGGTGCCCTCCGGGTAGATCGCGAACGCGCCGGCGTTCTCCAGCACTTCGGCGGCCTGCTCCAGCGACCCCATCGCGGCGCGCCTTGCGCCGCGCCGGACGGGCACGTGCCCGAGGTTGGTGAGGAACCAGCGGACGAAGCCCCGCTTGAGCCCGCCGCCCTCGAAGTAGGCGGCCTTGGCGATGTAGGTGACGGGGCGCGGGACGGCGAGCGGGATGATGAAGCTGTCGATGAACGACAGGTGGTTGCTCGCCACGATGAGCGGCCCGTAGCTCGGCACGTTCTCGCCGCCCACGACGCGCGGGCGGAAAATCAGCCAGAGGATCGGACGCACGACGCGCGTCATGAACGTGTAGAACACCCAGCCCTCCCGAATTCGCCCACCGCCACTGTAACGTCTGCACCGATCCGCCCCCGGGTCAGCGCCCGCCTTTCTTCGTGCGGGACCGGCCAGGAATTGCCCAACCGCTGGTCAAGCATGCCGTGCAGGGACTTATCCGCCATTCCTTACTATGTAGTAAGTTTCGCTTGAGTAAGTTATTGTGACGTTTCCCGGATGTCCCGGGACGCGGCGGGACGCTCCGGAAGGTCCCGTCGGGTAGTGTCTAGAGCGGGTACCGGACGGGCCGTCCAGGCGTGTAACGGTCCGGGGCGCGACCTGGCGACCTGGTCCTTTTCCCGGGAAGAGCTTGGATTGCGGGCACGGGTACGCAATCCTGAGGAGTCACCTGAGATGGCCGGGTCCGCCGGAGTGGGGCGTGAGGTGACATGGACTTCGACATCAATCTGATGCGCGACGACCGCTGCACCCTCGTACGTGTGCAGGGGGACATCGACGTCGTGTCCCGCACGCGCTTCGAGGAGGCGCTGTTCGAGGTCGTCGACTCCGGCGAGCCCATGGTCGTCGACATGCGCGAGGTCACGTTCTGCGACTCGACGGGCCTGAACGCGATCGTCGCCGCAAACCGCCGCGCCACCGAGCACGGCACCGTAGTCGCGCTGGTCGCGCTGCCGCCGCGCGTCCAGCGGGTCTTCCACATCACCGGGATCGACAAGTTCATCCCCATCTACGACACCCTCCGCGAGGCCCTCGGCGCCCTCCCGTCCTCAACCCGCTGATCACCGCCCCCCAGCCCCCAGCGCAACCCGGCAACGACCCCGACCGCAGGCAAATTAGGTGCAGCCTTCGAATTGGGGGACGCTGACGTTCAGTTTGAGGCCTGACTTGCCGAACCACTTGGTCAGCAGGCGCTGGGCCGTGCCGTCCTGGTACATGCGGGTGATGGCGCGGTTGACCTGCTCGCAGCCCTTCAGGTCGCCCTTCCTGAGGCCGACGCCGTACTTCTCGTCCGTGAACGGCGCGTTGATCATCCGTCCGGGGCGGCCGGCGGCGAACCCGGCGAGGATCAGGTCGTCGGTGGAGACGGCGTCGAGGCGGCCGGCGGCGAGCGCGTCCATGCAGGCGCCGTAGGTGTTCACGGTGACCGGCCGCGCGGCGACCTTGCGCTCCTCGATGACGCGGCGCCACGAGTTGGAGCCGGTCACCTCGCAGATCCGCTTGCCCTTCAGGTCGCGGACGTCCTTGATCGCGGCGGCGTCGGCGCGGACGAACGTGTCCTGGTGCGCGACGTAGTACGGGCCCGCGAACGTGACCGCCGTCTTGCGCTTGGCGGTGATCGAGTACGTCGCGACGATCATGTCGACGGCACCCTCGGCGAGGGCCTCCTCGCGGACGGACGAGTTCGTCGTCCGGAACGTCAGGCGGCTCTTCGGGACGCCGAGTTCGCCCGCGATGTAGGTGGCGACGTCGACGTCGAAGCCCTCGTAGGTGCCGTCCGGCCTCTTGACGCCCAGGGCCGGCTGGTCCTCCTTGACGCCGATGACCAGGGAGTCCTTCTTGGACATGCTCTCCTTCTCCGAGCCGCCCAGGCCGCATCCCGAGAGCCCGGCCATGGCGGCCAGGGCCGCGACGGCAGCCGTGGTGCGGCGGGTGCGGGGGGTGGCGCGCATGTTCGTCTCCTTCAGCGGAACTCGGCCAGCCGGGGACGGACCCCCGCGAGGATCAGCAGGGCGATGACGGCGGCGCCGGCGGCCGGGACGGCCGTCCAGCCGCGCAGCCCGCCGTCCGCGTCCTTGATCTCCTTGTCGAAGGCGTCCTGGTGGACGGCCGTCAGCGCGCCCAGCGCCTGGTCGTAGGCGCCGAAGTCGCTGATCGCGCCGGACGTGCGCCCCATCCGCACGTCGATGGCGCCAGCCCGGTTGCCGGTCGAGGCGAGCTGCCGCATCCTGGCGTCGTTGCGCAGGACGGTGCGGTACGCGTCGAGCGTCTTCCGCAGCGCGTCGGCCTCGCGGCCCTTCTCCATGCGGCGCGCCTCGTCCCCGAAGAAGCCGAGGAACGGGACGTCCTTCTGGCCGGGCTTGTAGGTGCCGAGCCGCTGCTCAAGGCCCGCGTAGTAGTTCTCCAGGTTCACGGGCTTGTCGCCGATGTCCGGGTGGATGACCGACAGCGACTTGTCGAGGTAGGTCTGCTCGTAGGTGTCGGCGCGTCCGGGGTCGAGGAGGTAGCGGCTCTCGTCGGCGAACGCGCTGTGGCTGATCGCGCGGGCCCTGGACAGCTGGAGGATCGAGTCGAAGCCGTCCTCCTTGGCCTTCCTGATGTGCCCGGCCTGGGCGGTGAGGAGGGCCGCGCCGACGCCGGTCAGCGCGAGCGCGGCGAGCGTCGCGAGGACGAGGGCCGGGTTCAGGACGCGGCGGAACGTCCGCGCCAGGTACAGCTGCGTCGCCAGCAGGAACAGCAGGACGATCACGCCCGTCACCGCGACCCAGGTGCGGCCCGCGAGCACCGCCGACCGCTTCGTCTCGTACGACTGCCGGACGTTCGCGCCCGTGTCGAGCGTGATGTTGTACGCCTTGGGCAGCAGTTGCAGCTTCATCAGGTCGGTCGCCTGCCGGTAGGCGTCGATGACGTCCGGCGGCAGCTCGCCCGGCGCGTGGGCGGCCTGCTCGTCCAGCTTCATGGCCTGCCCGACGAGGCGCTCGTACTTGCCGAGGCCGTCCAGGACCTCCTGGACGGTCCGGCGCAGGGCCGGGTCGCGTCCGGCGAGCTGCGCGGCCATCACCGCGGCCGCGTCCGCCTCCGCGCGGCGCCGCTCGTACACGCGGAGCGACTCGTCGTAGCCGATGCCGAGGCCGTGCTCGCGGCCGATCAGCAGGATGTTGGAGATCTGCGCGTCCATGTCGCTGAGCGCGAAGTACAGCGTGCTGGTCGCGACGACCTGCGGGCCCGCGTCGTGCCCGATCGTCTGGACGGAGTCGCGCGCGTTCCCGATCGCGATGTTCAGGACGACCAGCAGCGCGAGGATGGCGGCCAGGCACAGGGCGACGTGCGTGCCGATGCGGCCGGGGATCGTCCTGAGCCACCGGCCGCGGACGAACGTCGCCAGGCGGCCCCTGCGCTGCGGCGGCACGGAGTCGGCGGGCAGCGGCGGCGCGGGCGACGACGCCGGTGCGGGCGCGGGAGGACGCGCCGCCGGGGGACGGGACGCGGACGAGCCCGGCCGGACCGATGATCTGTGGGGCGGAGTCATCGTCATGGCGGGCCTTCCTGCGAGGACGAACGTTTTTCACCCGGCCCGTCAGCGGCGTCGCCGTGGCGGGTCCGTACCGTCCGGACGGAACGGGTGTCGAGCGACATCTCGTCCGCCTTGGACACGTCCCGCTTCAGCCGCACCGTGCCCCGCGCCGGGTCGATGACGTCCACCACCCGGTCCAGCAGGTCGGAGATCTGCTCGTTGCCGACCTCGCGGGCCAGCACCACGGCGCGTCCGAGCCTGGCCGTGGCCGTGTCCTCGTCGCCCTCGCGGCGTGCCTCCAGGCCCGACTGGATGGCGTCGGCGAGTTCCGACTGGCCGGTGTGGTGCGCGACGCGGCCGCTGATCCGCGTCGACCTGGTCTCGTCGTCCGTCCACTCGGCGAGGACGTTCCCGGACGCCAGCGCCGCGTCGCCCGCGAAGAGCTTCACCCATGCCGCCCGCATCTGCCGTCCCACGTCGCCGGGCTCGTCGACCTCGACGCACAGGTGGTACTCACGGCTCTCGTCGCCCCACGCGCCCAGCGGATAGTCGCCCGTCTGCATCCCGGACTCAACCCGCCTGCCGGTGAGGTCCTCCACGGCCGGGACCATCTGCTTGACGAACCGGAGCCGCGCGTGCCGCGGTGTCCACACGCGCAGCGACACGTCCGCGACCTCCTTGCCCATCGCGGCGCGCGTCATCGCCAGGAAGTCGGCCTCCAGGTCGGCCGGGTCGGGGACGTCCAGGAACCCGCCCAGCAGCGCCGAGGTGATCTTGCGGAGTTCGGCGACGTCCCAGTCGGTGCCGACGCCGCGCGCGTCGCAGAGGAAACGGCCGGTGCATACCCGCAGCGCGGCGTCCAGCTCCTCGGCGGACTCGTGCTGGTTCTTGCCGTCGGTCAGCAGGATGGCGTGCCGGACGGCGCCGTCGTAGCCGGTGAACAGCCGCTCGGCGAGGCGCAGCCAGGACCCGATCGCCGTCCCGCCGGCCGCTTCGAGGCGGGCGACCGCGAGCACGGCGTTCCGCCGGGACGTCTCGTCCGCCACGACGAGCCGCTCCCCCTGCGGGTAGATCATCCGGGGCCGGTTCGCGCCGGCGACCACCGCGAAGCGCACGCCGTCGCGCAGGACGTTCACCGCCGCCCGCGCCGCCCGCTTCGCCGCCGCCATCTTGCCCCGGTACGACATCGACCCCGAGGTGTCGATGAGGATGACCTCCGCGGCCGGCGCGCGTCTCCGCTCGGTCTCGTCGTCGTCTTCGCCAGTGGCTTCTTCGCCGGCGGACGAGTGCGCCTCGACCGTCACGATCGCGTGCATCTCCCGTCCGCCGGCCGGCAGGTACGGGTTCTGGTCCACGCGGATCGTGAACTCGGGGACGTCGCTCATCGGCCCGGCTCCCTGCTCGCTCCCGGCGGCCTGGCGATCATCGCCGCCGCGACGTTGTCGTGCCCGCCCGCGTCCATCGTCAGAACAGCGTCCTCGGGCGGACGGCGTTGGCGCGCCGCACCATCACGTGCCGGTGCTCCGCGCCGTCGGCGAGCTTGGCGAGGACGCGGTACGTCTCCTCAAGTTTCACGCGCAGGGACGGCTCGTCCAGCCCGGTGCCGAGGATCGGCCGGCGCACCCCGGCCGGCAGGGTGCGGCCCGTCCGGACCCAGGCGAGCGCCGCCTCCAGTACCTCCGCCGCGAACGTCGCGGCGCGTTCGGTGTCGAGGCGGAGGGACGCGAGCCGCCGCCCCGCCTCGATCAGGGTGGGAGCGCTCAGCTCGCCGGGACCGCGGCCCCGGACCGCGACGGCGACGGCCGCGAGCTGCGCGGCGAGATAGTGGCTGGAGATCCGGGGCACCGAGTCGAGGACGCGCTCGGCGGCGCCCCGGTCGCCGGTCGCCAGCCGGGTGCGGGCCAGGCCGAACGCGGCGCTCACATGCGTGGGATCGGTGCGCCAGACCGTCTCGTAGAAGCGGTCGGCCTGCGGGATCACGCCCATCAGCTCGTTGCAGAAGGCCAGCCCCAGCTTGGGCGCCTGCTCGCCGGGCGCGAGATCGTACAGGTCGTTGAAGACGGCGGCGGCGTCCCCGGCGCGCCCGTCCGCGAGGGCGCGGACGCCGCGGTACCAGTCGACGCGCCAGTCGTCGGGATCTTCGGCGGCGATCTCTTCGAGGAGGCGGTGGGCGCCGTCCAGATCGCCCACCTCGATCCGGACCCTGACCAGCGCCAGCCTGACCTCCCGCGACGCGACCGGCGCCGCGCTCAGCGCCGCCGCCAGGTCGCCCGGGTCGCGGGCGGTGAGCCCGGCGAGGAAAGCGGCCGCCGGGTCGGAGCCGTACACCAGCGGGACGGGCAGCGCCGCCGCAGCGGGCCCCGGCTCCAGCGGCGCGAGGATGGGCGGCGCGGCGGCGTCGGCGCCGTCCGTCCCGACGATCTCCGTGCCGGCCGTGTGCTGCTCGGGGCCGAACAGCGGCGACGCGGCGGGGCGCGGGCGTCCGTCCTCGGCCGACAGCACCTCCCGCAGGACGCCGGTGAGCTGCTCGGCCATCTCCGCGGCACTCTGGAAACGGCGCGCCGGGTCCGGGTGCGTGGCGCGGCGCAGCAGCCGGTGGTACGACTCGTGCCGCTGGAACAGCGGCACCTCCTCGCGGGGCGGCAGGCTGCGCAGATGCCGTCCCGTGTAGCCGCGGAACGGGAAGCTCAGCACCGCCAGCGTCCGGCCCACCGTGTACAGGTCGGACGTGATCGACGGGCCCCGCGAGCCGATCTCCGGGGCCTGGTAGCCCGGCGTCCCGAAGATCGGGCTGTCGACGTCGAACGCCCGCCGCACCCCGCCGAGGTCGATCAGCTTGAGCTGCTCCTCCGACTGGATCGCGTTGTCCGGCTTGAAGTCGCAGTACAGCAGCCCGACGCCGTGCAGGTACCCGAGCGCGCTCAGCACTTCGAGCCCGTACGCGATCACCTGGCCCAGCGGCAGCGCCGACTCGTCGCCGCGCTCGGCGCGGACGCTGAGCAGGATGTCCTTCAGCGACCGGCCGCCGACGTACTCCATCACGATGTAGCCGGAGTCGCCGTGCCGGACGAAGTTGTAGATCTTGACGATGTTGGGGTGCTCGACCTCGGCCAGGAACGCCCGCTCCGCCGTCGCGGCCGCCAGCGAGTCCGCGTCGCCCGTGTCGAGCAGCCCCTTCAGGACGACCCACCGGTCGCTGACATTGTGGTCGCGGGCCAGATACACCCAGCCGAGCCCGCCGTGCGCCAGGCACCCGAGCACCTCGTACTGCCCGCCGATCAGCTCGCCCGCGCGGAGCTTCGGCGTGAACGAGAACGGGTGCCCGCAGTGCCTGCAGAACCCCTCGGTGCGTCCGGGACGCCCGCCCCGGCTCCGTCCGACCTTCTCGTCGCACCGGCTGCAGTACCGCCGGTTCTCCGGCACCTCGGGCCGCTCCATGATCGCCGAAGCCGGGTCGCGGGCCGGGACCGGCGGCACCTCCACCAGCCCGGCGCCGAGCATCCCGCGCCTGGCCGAGCCGCTGGAACCCGTCGCGCGAGACCCGCCGCGCGACGCCGTCCGTCCGGACCCGACGCTCCTCGATCCGCTGCTCGCCGAACTTCCCGACGCCGAGCTCGGCCCCGTCCGTCCACTGGGCCCGGACGGAACGGACCCACCCGGCTGCCTCGTCGTAGGGGGCGCCACGGCGCTCTGCCGCGTCACCGGCGCCCCACCCAGCATCCCGTGCCCACCATGGGCGAAAGGCGAAGCGGCCCGCACATCCTGCGCCCCTTGAGCAGGGGGTGCGCCCTGGGCGGACTGCGTTGTTTGCGCGGTCTGCGCGGTCTCCCCGCCCCCGGCGGGACGCGCGGGCTGAGCGGGTTGGGACGGTTGTGCGGCCTCGGCGGATGGCGCGGGTTGAGCAGGCCGTGGGCCCGGGATGGGTTGCGCGGGCGGGGCCATGCCGCAGATATCGCAGAAGCCGTCGGCCTCCACTTCGCCGGTGCAGCCGGGCTGGGTGCATCGGTTCATCGCCGGGTCCCCGTCTCGCTTTCGCAGGCCCTGAGCGCTCGCTGGTACTCCGCGAGCACCGTGGTGGCCCGCCGCAGGTCACAGGGCGCCGTCCACAGCATGTCGCGGGCCTCCCCGTAGAGCTCGGTGAGCTGCTCGTCCTCGACGACGCCGAGCCGGGCGGCCTTGGCCCGGTACGCCTCAAGGCGTCCCCGCAGCTCACCCCGCCGGTCGAGCAGACCGGCACTGAGACGCAGGTCGCCGCGGGCCCGTTCCAGCGCGTCGGCGGCGGCGCGTTCGAGCTCGGCGAACCGTCCGGCCAGCTCGACCCAGCGGCCCGCCTCACGGAGCCGCTCCAGGGCGGCGAGGCGGTCGCGGAGCGCGACGCCGAGTCCCTGGGACGGCGCCGGCAGGTTCGGCGAGAGGATCTTGACGAGCGCGGTGGCGTGCGCCTCGCAGGCGCGCCGCTCCGTGCTCTCGACCTCCTCGATGGACGCCGTGACCCGCGCGACGAGTTCCGCGTAGTCGTCGCGCATTCGGGCGACGCCCGCGAGCTCGTCGCCCAGCGAGGTCAGGACGGACCGGACGCGGTCGAGCCGGCCGGTGTCGGGACGGCCGTCCCGCACGAGCGACAGCGGATCGGTGCGGATGACGCGGCCGAGCGCGGTCAGCTCGCGGCCGACGCGGTCCAATTCGGGATGGCGGGTGCCGTCGAGGGTGTGCGCCAGCCGAGCCGTCTCCCGCCAGCACTCCTCGACCTCTTCGAGGGGGAGGAGCAGCGCCGTCCAGGCGGCGTCGGCGGCGGCGACCTCGCCCGCGACGAACTCGTACGCGTCGGACATCATCGCGACCGCCTCGTCCAGCGTCACCCGCTGTTCCTGCGGTCCGAGGAGCGTGCGCTCCTGCAGCGGGATCTCGCCGTCGGGGAGCTCGACCGACTGGCCGGTGAGCATCCCGGTCAGTTCCACGAGCGTCGCCGCGTCCGGACGGGACGCCCGTTCACGCAGCTCCGACGCGGCGTCCAGGACGCGCTGGTAGGCGTCGAACAGCGCCCACAGCTTCGTCATCCTGGTCTTCGCGTTCTCCCAGCGCCGCCACGTCTCCCCGGTGAGCCTGGCGCCTTCGAGGAGGCGGCTGCCCTGGTGTCCGTCGAGGTCGAGGAGCGACGCGGAGATGCGGTCGCGTTCCTCGCGAAGCTTCCGGAGGGCATGGTCGACGCCTTCACGGCTCATGGGCGCGGCAGCCCCAGCTCCGCTCTGCTCCAACGTCAGCCCCGCGATCGCTCTCCAACCATCCCCCTGAGCATGCCCGGCAAGGCGGTCTGGGAGCACGGACCTGCCCAGTATCGGACTTACGCTCTCATACAAGTGTGATCCGTGACACTGAACGAGACAAGCGTCATTGTGCCCCAGATGATCGCCGCGCGCGATGTCCGGCCGCGCCCGCCGATCTCCAGCCGTCCGCGAGGTCCGCCGCGGCGGCCGCCTGAACTCCAGCCGCGGCGGGCGGCGGACATGCGACGACTGTCGCGACGTCCACGTGGCCGGTGACCTGTCGGCCCGTACCCTGTGCTTCGGGAACCTCGTTGTCCGAGGTGACGTTACGACAGGTAGCCCGTGTACGAGAGGAGTGGTGAGTCCGCAGTGTCGGACCCCAGTCATAGACCCGGTGCTCCATGGTGAGCGCGGCGCTGGGAGTGCTCGCGGTGGTCCTGCTGACCGCCGCCACCGGATACTTCGTCGCGCAGGAGTTCGCCTACGTCGCCGCCGACCGTGCGGCGCTCGAACAGGCCGCCGAGCGCGGTGACACCTCCGCCCGGCGCGCGCTCAAGGTCATCGGCAGGCTGTCGTTCATGCTGTCGGGCGCGCAGCTCGGCATCACGATGACGACCCTGGTCGTCGGTTTCATCGCCAAACCCGCGCTCGCGGAGCTGATCCGTCCGCTGCTGGAAGTCGCGGGCGTGCCCGAGGGCGCGACCGGTGCGATCGCGCTCGCCACCGGGTTCGTCCTGGCGACGCTCATCCAGATGCTGCTCGGCGAGCTGTTCCCCAAGAACCTCGCGCTCGCGCGCGCCGAGTCGCTGGCGCGCGCGCTGGCCGCGTCCACGCTCGTGTACCTGACGGTGGCCGGGCCGCTGATCCGGCTCTTCGACCGTGCGGCGGAACGCCTGCTGCGCGCCGTCGGCGTCGAGCCCGTCGAGGAACTGCACAGCGGCGCGACGCTCGAAGAGCTGGGCGTCATCATCGGCATGTCGTACAGCTCCGGGCACCTGCCCGCCGACCTGTCCGGGCTGCTGGAACGGGCCGTGTCCTTCGGCGACCTCACGGCGGACGAGGTCATGGTGCCGCGCCCCCACGTCCGGACGCTGCCGGCCACCGCGCCCCTCGCCGACCTCGTCGCGCTGATCCGCGAGACCGGGCATAGCGCGTACCCCGTCTACGGCCAGGAGGTGGACGACGTCGTCGGCGTGGCGGGCGTCCGCGAGGTCGCCGACGACGGCCTGGACCCGTCCACCCCGGTCGGCCAGGTCACCCGGCAGGCGCTGCTCGTGCCCGGCAGCCAGCCGCTGTACGGCGTCATCGAGCGGATGCGCGACGCCGGCGAGGAGTTCGCCTGCGTCGTGGACGAGTACGGCGGCCTCGCCGGCATCCTCACCTTCGAGGACATCGCCGAGGAGCTCGTCGGGGAGATCGCCGACGAGACCGACCGGAGCGAGGACGCCCCGACGTCCGGTCCCGACGGGTCGTGGCTCGTCGACGCGGGCATGCGCATCGACGAGGTCGGCCGCCTCACCGGGCTCGACCTGCCCGAAGGCGACGCCTACGACACCCTCGGCGGACTGGTCATGGCGGAGCTGCGGCGGCTGCCGTGCCCCGGCGACCGCCTCACCGTCGACCTGGACGGCGGACCGGTCGAGCTGGAGGTCATGAGCGTCGCCCGCCGCGTCGCGGAGAAGATCCAGATCCGGACGGCGACAACGTCCGCACCGGCGGAACGTCCGCACGTCTCCGACCCACCCTGCAAGGTCCCCACCCAGCCCACCGAGACCACCGAGACCATTCGGCCCGCCGACCCGACCCGCCCGGCCGAAACCACCCGGGTCACCGAAGCCACCGACGTCGCCGAAGCCGCTAAGGTCGCCGAAGCCGCGGACGTTGTCGAAGCCGCCGAGGTCGCCGAAGCCCAGGTCGCCGAAGCCACCGACGTTGTCGAAACTGCGGAGGTCGTCGAGGCCGAGGGCGTCGAAGCCGCGGAGGTCACCGTCGAGTCCACGCAGGCCGCGGCCGGGGACGGCACGGTGGAGGCGTCATGGACCCGCTGACCACGCTGCTGATCACCGCCCTCCTCCTGGTCGGGAACGGGTTCTTCGTCGCCGCCGAGTTCGCGCTCGTCGCCGCGAACCGTCCGCAACTGGAGCGCGCCGCCGCGAAGGGCAGCCGTCCCGCGGTCGCGGCCGTCGCGGGCGTCCGCGAGCTGTCGCTGATGCTCGCGGGCGCGCAGTTCGGGATCACGATGTGCTCGCTCGGCCTCGCGATCGTCACCGAGCCCGCGTTCGAGCACTTCCTCGAACCGCCGCTGCACGCGATCGGCGTCCCGGAGGCCGGGGCGAAGGCCATCGCGCTCGGCTGCGCCCTCGCGGTCGTCACGTTCCTGCACATGGTCATCGGGGAGATGGCCCCGAAGTCGTGGGCGATCGCGCACCCGGAGCGCTCGGCGCTGATCCTCGCCCTGCCGTTCCGCGCGTTCGCGAAGGTGTCCAGGCCGATCCTGTCGGCGCTGAACGCGGCGACCAACGCGCTGCTGCGCGCCATCCGCGTCACGCCGAAGGACGAACTCGACCCGCACACCGACCCGGCCCGGCTCAGCCACCTGGTCGGCGAGTCCCGCCGGCTCGGCCTCATCGGACGCAGCGACCACGAGCTGCTGCGCCGCGCGATCTCCGCCCGGGAGGCCACCGTCGGACACCTCGTCGTGCCCGCCACGTCCGTCACCACGATCGGCGCGGACGCGACCGCCGCGCAGATCCGGCGGACCGCCACCGCCAGCGGCCACAACCGGCTCCTCGTCCGCGACCGGGACGGCGCGATGACGGGCATCGTCCACGTCCGCGCCGCCATCACCGAGCCCGGCGGCGACCGTCGCGCCGGGGAACTGGCGCACCCGGCGCCCGTCCTCACGGCGGAGACGACGGTCCTGGACGCGGTCAGCCGCATGCGCCGCGCCCGCGCCCAACTCGCCGTCGTCAACGACGCGGACGAGTTCGCCGGCATCGTCACCCTGGACGACCTCCTCGCGGAGCTACTGGCCACAAACCCGCACTGACGCAAGCCGCGTACCTGCGACAACAGCGCACTTGTCCAGATGCTGCAACGGACTTTCCGCGTCATCGTGGTACCCATGGGCACACACGGCCACGAACACGCACAGCCCCACAGCCACGAACACGCCCAGGCCCACGGCCACGAACATGGCCAGGGCCACGGCCACGAACATGGCCAGGGCCACGGCCAGGGGCACGGGCACGGGCACGGGCAGGGTCACGGGCACGGGCACGGGCAAGGCCACGGGCACGGGCAAGGCCACGGGCATGAACATGGCCAGGGCCAGGGCCACGGGCAGGGCCCCAGCCATGGGCACGGGCATGGGCACGGGCATGGGGGTGGACGTGGGTGGGTGCGTTGGCTGGGGTGGGGGCTGAAAGGTCGGGTGCTTCATGTCCTGCGGCCGCATTCGCATGAGGCGGCCGACAAGGTGGACTCGGCGATGGAGGCGAGCGCGCAAGGCATGCGCGCCCTGTGGATCTCGCTGGCGGGCCTGGGCGCGACTACCGTCCTCCAGGCCGTGGTGGTCGTGTTCACGGGCTCGGTGGCGTTGCTCGGCGACACGCTCCACAACGCCGCCGACGCGCTCACCGCCGTCCCGCTGGGCATCGCGTTCGTCCTGGGCAGGCGTCCGCCGAACCGCCGCTACACCTACGGGTACGGACGCGCCGAGGACCTCGCCGGTGTGGTCATCGTCCTCGCCATCGCCGCTTCCGCCACGGCGGCCGGGTACGCGGCCGTCCATCGCCTTGCCCATCCACAGCCTGTGGATCACGTGGCCGCCGTGGCGGGCGCCGCGCTCGTCGGGTTCGTGGGGAACGAACTGGTCGCCCGCTACCGCATCCGCGTGGGCCGCCGCATCGGCTCCGCCGCCCTCGTCGCGGACGGCCTCCACGCCCGCACCGACGGCTTCGCGTCCCTCGCCGTCCTTCTGGGCGCCGCCGGCGTCGCCTTGGGCGCGCCCTGGGCCGATCCCGTCGTCGGACTGCTCATCACACTCGCGATTCTGACCGTCCTACGGCAGACGGCCCGCGAGGTCTGGCGCCGTCTCATGGACGCCGTCGACCCCGCCCTGGTCGACCGGGCCGAGACCGCGCTCGCCTCGACACCTGGCGTCCTCGCGGTCGGCGACGTCCGGCTCCGCTGGATCGGCCACCGCCTGCGCGCCGAATGCGACGTCGTCGTCGACCGCGCCTCAACCGTCGTCCATGCCCATCGGGTCGCCGTGGACGCCGAGCACAGCCTTCTGCACGCGTTGCCCCGTCTGTCCGGCGCCGTGGTCCACCCCGACCCGGAACCCCGCGACGGTGAAGATCATCACGCCGTGCTGGCCGGACACCGATGACCGCCCACCTGTGAGACGTTAGTCCGGAGCGGAAGGGGAAATACGGCCCCGGACGGTCGATCTGGGACGGGATGGCGTCGGTGAAGCAACCATCAGAAGGCAACGGGCACGAGGACGAGGGCCCCGAGACCGCGGAACACGGGCAGCACACGCCCGTCTACGTCCCCGAATCCGAGATCCCGACCGTCACCTTCCCCTTGCCCGACGACCCGTCCGACGTGTCCGACCCGTCTGACGCGTCCGCGGACGAGGACGAGGACGAGGCCGTTCAGCCGCCCGGCTCGGGAAAGGCCCCGTCCACCCCCTTTTCCATGTCCACGTTCGAGGACGATTCGGCAGGTGAGAACGCGCCTCCCGACCAGCCGACACAGAGCGTAGAGCCCACGTCCGACATTCTCGCGGGCGATGACGGGCTCCCGGGCGACGCCACCGGCCAGCCCGCGTCCACCCCAGCCACACCCGCTGAAGGCTCGTCTCACGCCACCGATACCGAACCGGCAGGCGACCTGGCCGCGCCACTGAGCGAGACCGGTGCCGAGACTGAAGCAGTGGCTGACATCGTCCCGTCGCAGGACGAGGCGGACGCCGACGCAGAACCGGAAGCCGACGCGCCGGCCGCCGCCGAAGAAGCGCCTCACGACGCCGTTGACGCGACGTTCGACGATGCGGAGGCTGCGGGCGGCGTGGTTCGGTTGCCAGGCGAGACGGGCGTCGGCACAGAGTCCGCGGTCGGTCTGCCGGGGGACGACGATGCGTTGGGCGGCCAGGGTGCTGACGCCGACCAGGACGCACGCGGTGCGGACGGTGCGGACGACGTCCCAGACGAAGAAGACGTGGTGTTGGATCCGCGGTCGGGGTTCGGCACCATGCCGCTGCCGGAGATCGGAGACACCCCGCCGCTGGGGACGGAGGCCGCCGAGGACGGCTGGGGCGGACGTGAGCTGGTAGAAAGCGTGTACGGGTCGCTGACCGAGTTCTATGAGCACATAGACGCGCGGCTGAGAGAGGTACCCGAGGACGTTCCGCCGGTCGGCTGGGTGCCGCATGTCGCGGCGTTGCGGGCCCTGCGGGAGCAGCGGGTCGCGGGAGATTGGGAGGTTCTGGCCCGGTTCCTCGTCGCGCCCGGATCGTTGGAGGAGACTGAAGCGCTGCGTCTCGTCCAGACGGAGGACGGGGACGACGTCGTCCACGACACCGTCAAGGAGCTGACCGCGGCGGACGGGCGGGCGCTGCTGGTGGCGCCCACGCCGGAGCGGGCGGCGGAGCTGCTGCGGAGCCTGGAGGACGATCCCGAAGTCTTCTCCCTGATGATCGAGACGCAGCCGGCGACGGCGGAGGCCCGTTCGGTGGAGACGCAGGCCCTGCCCCCGGTGGACGAGGGAGGAGCCCCCGAACCGCCTCCGGTGCGGAAGCACGGGTCCAGCGGGACGGTCGAGTTCAAGCCCCTGACCGGGCCCCCCGAACCCGAGACCGTGGCCGCTGAACCCGAGACCGGGCCGCCCGAACCCGAGACTGGGCCAGACCGTGGGGCCGACGAAGCGTCGTCGGCCGCGACACGGGTCGAACCGCTTCCCGCTGTGCCCGAGGGGGAGCCCGTCGTTCCGGCGGAGGGGCCGTCGGCGCCGGAGACGCGGGTCCGGTCGGCGGCGTTGCGGCCGGTGGGGGAGGCCTGGCGGCTGTCGTGGGAGACGGAGGCGCGGCTGCTGCGGCGTGGGTTGATGTGGCTTGAGCAGTGGCCGAGGGACGCGGCGGCACTGCAGGCCGTCCAGGCCGAGAACCTGCGACGCCGCGAGGCGCGGGACGCTGAGCGGGCGGCGTTGACCGCCACGATCGAGGAGTCGCGGAACGCGGCTGCGGTCGCCGAGCAAGCCGCGGGGCAGGCGGAGGCGGAGGCCGAGCGGCTAACCGCCGTCCAGGCTGAGGCGGAGGCGGAGCTGGCCGGTCCGCGCGCGGAGGCGGAGCGGTTGCGGACGATCGCGGACGAAGCCGCGGCCGAAGCGAACGCGCTGACCCGGACGGCGGACGCCTCCTACGCACGCTGCGTCCAGCTCGACGAACGAGCCAAGACGGCGCAGGCCGAGTTGCAGGGGGCGCGTCAGGCGGAGGCGTCCCTGACCGACGAGCTGGCAAGGGCACGGGAGGCGCTGCCAGGGGCGGCGGAGGAGGCGCACCGGCTCACAGCGGCCGACGCCGACGCGGCGGCCGAAGGGCACGCTGCGTACTACCGGCTGGTCTCGGCGGAGTCCGCGCTGTCGGCGATGCGCAGGAAGATGACGCTCGGACAACGGCTCCATGTCGCGTCACCGCCGTCGGAGCTGCGGAGCCTGCGCGACGACGTCAAGGCCCGGACACGCGAGGCCGACGAGGCGGCGAAGCGCGCGCGGGAAGCCAAGGATGTGGCGGAGCATGCGGAGCGGGTGCGTCGGGGGCTGGCGTCGTTCGTGTCGGAAGGCGGGGCGCGGCTACAGCAGGCGCAGGAAGCGCAGGAACGTCTCGGCACGGAGCTGACCTGGCTGGCGACAGAGCGCGACTCCGCGGGCGGCGAGCATCAGGAACAGGCCCGGCTGGCGTCGGCGGCGGTGGAGAAGGCGAACCAGGAGGGCAGGCGCGCGCACGCAGCGCAGCAGGCCGCGCAGGCCGTCCAGGATCGGGTGAACGCGGCCCGCGCGGCCCGCGACGAGGCCCTGGCGGCGGCGCGGCAGGCCCGGTCGGACGCGGAGGCCGCCGCGACCCGGGCCGCGGACACGGCCGCGGCGCTCGACCGTCACACCGCCGAGGCCGCGGCGGAGCTGTCCGCCCGGCAGGCCGAGCTGGACACGGTGGCGGGGACGGAGGCGCGGTCGCGGGAGAACGTCCTGGAGATCTGCGGCTCGGATCCGGCGGAGAACCCGGCCGCCGTCCCCGCCCATCAGCGCCGCGCGATGGCCCGCATCGAGCAGCTCACCGCCTACATGGACGGCCAGCGGAGCGCCGAGGGCGACGTCCTCCTGCGCACCGCGGACCTCGTCGTCGGGACGCCGACCGGGGTCGGTCTCACCGCCCGCGACGAAGAGTTCGACGCACTGATCGTCGCGGACGCAGGGGCGGTCACGGATGCGGAGTTCCTGATCGGCGCCGTCCGGGCCCGGCGCTGGATCCTCGTGAGCGCGCCCGGCGTCCACCCACCGAAATACCGCGAGTACGCCGACGCGCTGGAGGACGGGTCGCCGAGCGGAGCTCGTCCGTCGAATGGTGGTGAACGGGGGCTGGAGGACGGTCCGTTCGGGCGCGCCGCGACCGCGTCTCCACATCTGGTGGACGTGCGCTGACGGTCAGTCCCTGTTCCTATCCCTGTCCCTGTCCTTGTTGTCGTCCTTCTCGGGGACGACGACGTGCAGCAGCCAGCCGACCACGCCGACGACGATGGCGCCCCAGAACGCCGGCCAGAAGCCGGTGACGTGGAACGGCAGGTCGAGCTCACCGGCGAGCTCGCTGGTGAGCCAGAGCAGCAGCGCGTTCACCACGAGGCCGATCAGGCCGAGCGTGAGGATGTAGAAGGCGCAGCCAAGCGTCTTGATGATCGGTTTGATGAAGGTGTTGACCAGGCCGAAGATGACGGCCACGGCGACCAGCGTGAGGGCGCGGCGTCCGGCCGAGTCACCGTCGAGCGAGATGCCGTCGATCAGCACCGTGGCGACCCACAGGGCGACCGCGGTGATGCCCACTTTGAGAAGAGTCCGCACACCACGATCCTGGTGCGCGCGAACCGGACCCGTCATCCCCCTGCACGGCGATTAGCGCGAACGGTCCGCTCATCATCCAGGACGAGCGGCAGCACCGGCGATGGGTCAGTCGGTGCGGTCGAAGAACGGGGACGCGGCCGGCATCTGCGAGCGGGGCGCGACGTGGGTGCCCTGTGCGGCGGCGTTCGCCGGTTCCCGCCGCGAAGAGCGCCGATGCCCGCCCAGGTGGCCGGCCGGCGCGGACTGGCCGGGGCCGGAGCGAGGACCAGGGCCGGGACCGGCGCCGGGCACGGCGCCGGGGTTCTGGCGGACGCGGGCGAGCTCGCGCTGCAGGCGCCGCTTCTCCATCTCCAGGGTCGTCAGCGACTCCTCGTGCTCCTCGCGCAGGTCGCGCAGGTCGCGGCGGGTGCGGACGCGGCGGGCCGTGCCGGCGAAGGCGAGCATCATGCCGGTGACGAAGACAACGGCCACGCCCGCGCCGGCGAGGAAGACCTGCCATTGTTCGTGCACACCGGGCACGGTCCGACCGAAGACGATCAGGCTCGCGGGATCGGTGTTGTCGAGGACGACGCCGGCGACGGCGGCGATGGCGGCCGCGACCAGCAGGAAACCGAGGAACACCATGGGCAGCTCTCCTCTGCGTTCGACTCCGGAGGGGGGCGGAGAGTCTCCACCATGCCAGACCGAAACTGGATCATGCCGCTTTCGCCGGATAAATCCTGGTCAGATGAGATTCACCCGTTCCAATGCGCACGGTTCCGTCCCGGTCGCATCGGGTAGTGACCGTTGCCGGGGAGGCCCGCGCCGCACCGCCGCAGAACCGCGGCGGGGCCCGCGCCCGGGCGCGCTAGACAGACCGTGGAGGAACTCATGCCCGTGGAGGCCATCGTCTTCGACCTGGACGGCGTCCTGATCGACTCAGAGCCCGTGTGGGAGGACGTGCGACGCGCGTACGTCGCTGAGCACGGCGGCCGCTGGCTGCCAGACACGCAGGACCGCCTCATGGGCATGAGCACCCTGGAATGGGCCGCGTACATCGCGGACGACCTCGTCGACGGCGTGACGGCCGAGGACGTCGCCTACCAGGTGGTCGACCGGATGTCCCAGCGGTACAGGGACGGGCTGCCGCTGCTGCCGGGCGCGGAGTCGGCCGTCCGCCGGATGGCGGAGTACCGCCCGCTCGGGCTGTCCAGCTCGTCCCCGCGTGCCCTCATCGACCTGGTGCTCGCCCAGATCGGGGTGGACGGTCTGTTCCGCGCGACCGTGTCCACCGAGGAGGTCGACCGGGGCAAGCCCGCGCCGGACGGATACCTCACCACGGCCGCGCGACTGGAGGTGCCCGCGCGCGCCTGCGTCGCCATCGAGGACTCGGCGAACGGCATCCGCTCGGCCCGCGCCGCCGAGATGACGGTGATCGCCGTCCCCCGCCCGGCGCACCCGCCCGCGTCCGACGCGCTGGACCTCGCGGCCCACATAGCGGACGACCTCGACGAAATCACCCCCGAGCTGGTGGAGGTTATCCACAGCTGAGAGTTCCGGGGACGGTGTCGGCGGCGGCTCATAGTATGGGCCGATGACTTCCCCCGCGAGCCCGCAAAGCCCGGAGACCCTGGACGTCCTGCGGCGCGTGTTCGGCTACGACGCGTTCCGCGACGGCCAGCGGGAGATCATCGAGCATGTGGTCGGCGGCGGGGACGCGCTCGTCCTCATGCCGACCGGCGGCGGGAAGTCGCTGTGCTACCAGATCCCGGCGCTCGTCCGGAAGGGCACCGGGGTCGTCGTCTCCCCGCTCATCGCCCTCATGCAAGACCAGGTGGACGCCCTGCGCACGCTCGGCGTCCAGGCGGGCTTCCTCAACTCCACGCAGGACTTCGACGAGCGCCGGGTCGTCGAGGCGCAGTTCGTCGCGGGCGAGCTCGACCTGCTCTACCTGGCGCCCGAGCGGCTCCGCCTCCCCGCGACCGTCGACCTGCTCAGCCGCGCGGACGTGTCCCTCTTCGCGATCGACGAGGCGCACTGCGTGTCGCAGTGGGGGCACGACTTCCGTCCTGACTACCTGATGCTGTCCGGCCTGCACGAACGCTGGCCGGACGTCCCGCGCATCGCCCTCACCGCGACCGCCACCGAGGCCACCCGCGCCGAGATCGCGTCCCGCCTCCAGCTGGAGCGCGCCCGGCATTTCGTCGCCAGCTTCGACCGCCCGAACATCCAGTACCGGATCGAGCCGAAGACCGACGCTAAACGCCAGCTCCTCCGCCTTCTCCAGACCGAGCACCAGGGCGACGCGGGCATCGTCTACTGCCTCTCGCGCAACTCCGTGGAGAAGCACGCCGCGTTCCTCACCGAGAACGGCATCGAAGCCCTCCCGTATCACGCGGGCCTCGACGCGCGGACCCGCGCCGCCAACCAGTCGCGCTTCCTCCGCGAGGACGGGCTCGTCATCGTCGCGACCATCGCGTTCGGCATGGGCATCGACAAACCCGACGTCCGCTTCGTCGCGCACCTCGACCTGCCCAAGTCGGTCGAGGGCTACTACCAGGAGACCGGGCGCGCCGGACGCGACGGCCTCCCGTCCACCGCCTGGCTCGCCTACGGCCTGCAGGACGTCGTCAACCTCCGCAAGATGATCGACGGCGGCGAGGGCGACGCCGCGTTCCGCCGCCGCCAGTCCACCCACCTCGACTCGATGCTCGCCCTCTGCGAGACGGTCGAGTGCCGCCGCGTCCAGCTGCTGAACTACTTCAGCCAGTCCGGCGAGCCGTGCGGCAACTGCGACACGTGCCTGACGCCGCCCGAGTCGTGGGACGCGACCGTCCCCGCGCAGAAGGTCCTCTCCGTCATCGTCCGGCTCGACCGGGAACGGCGGCAGAAGTTCGGCGCCGGGCACATCATCGACATCCTGCTCGGCAAGAAGAGCGCGAAGGTCATCCAGTTCGACCATGACTCCCTCAAACCGTTCGGCGTCGGCACCGAGCTGCGCGAGACCGAATGGCGCGGCGTCGTCCGCCAGCTCCTCGCGCAGGGCCTGATCGCCGTCGAGAGCAACCACGGCACCCTGCTCCAGACCGACGCGAGCGCCGACGTCCTGCGCGGCGAGCGCAAGGTCATGATGCGCCGCGAGCCGGAACGCCCCGCCGCCAAGACGGCCAAGACCGCCAAGGAGCGCAAGGCCCCGGTGGAGCTCCCCGCCGAGGCGATGCCGATCTTCGAGCGTCTCCGCGGCTGGCGCGCCGCCACCGCAAAGGAACAGGGCGTCCCCGCCTACGTGATCTTCCACGACGCGACCCTCCGCGAGATCGCGACCGCCCTCCCGACGTCCCTCGCCGCACTGGGCCAGATCAACGGCGTCGGCGAGAACAAACTGGCCAAATACGGAGACCAGGTCCTGGAAACCCTCGCCACCACGGACTAGCACCCACCCCACGCGAACCAACACCCCACCCCACACGCGAACCGCGACGAAACCCGCCACCCCACAACCCCGCCCACAGGACCACAGGCCAAGAACTTCCCAGACCACAGACCCCGAGCATCATCGGACGATGGCCACCGGCTCCCGCAAGCTCTCCATCCGCCACCAAGCCACCATGCACATCACCGCGACCGGCGCACGGCTGTGATCCACGGGCCCCAGCAAGATCGCCACTGACCCGCGCGAGGCCGAGCACACCGCCCCGGCAGGCATGCGTCGTCGCCACCCAGATCGCCTAACCGTCCGGCACCTGCCGCGCCCACCGCCCCCGCAAGCCGCACATTCGCGGCGGCTCCCGGCCCACCGCGACCAGCGCACGGCGGTGATCCCACGAGACCCAGCAAGATCGCCACCGACCCGCGCGAGTCCGGACGCACCGCCCCGGCAGGCGTACGTCGTCGTCGCCCAGGTCGCCTGGCCGTCTTGGCGGCGGGGCTGCCGCGCCACCGCGTCGAGGACGTCCTGGAGGTCACCGAGTTGACGCGGGCGGCGCGCCGCCGGGCCGGCGTGTTCTCGCTGGGGATGCGGCAGCGGCTCGGGCTCGCCGCCGCGCTGCTGGGCGACCCGGAGATCCTGGTGTCCGGCACCTGCCGGGCCCACCGCCTGGGCCCACCGCCCCGGCGGGCCGCACATTCGCTGTGGCTCCCGGCCCACGGCCCCGGCGGGCCGGACCCTCGCGGTGGCTCCCGAAGCGCGCGGCTAGGCGGGGGCTTGGTTCGGGGCGGTCTCGCGGGCGGCGCGGTGGCCCGACTCGACGGCGCCGTCGATGTAGCCCGCCCACCTGGTCGCCGTCTCCGTACCGGCCCAGTGCAAGGGGCCGACGGGCCGGCGCAGCGACGGGCCGAAGCGGGTCAGCGTCCCTGGCGTGGCGAACGCGCCGTAGCAGCCGCGCGAGTACTCCTCCGCGGCCCAGTCCCGTTCGATGTACGCGACGGGCTCCTTGGCCCGCGGCCCGAAGTATCCGGCGAGGTCGGCGACGACCTGGGCGCGGCGTTCGGCGGCGGTCAGGCGCGCGGCGACGTCCGCGTGCCGTCCCTCCAGGAACCCGACCAGCACACCGGGCGCACCGCTCCCCAGCTCAGCGCCACTCCCAGACACCGCGCCGCGCTCCGGCTCCGCGCCGCTCCCAGACATCGCGCCGCTCCCGGGCTCCGCGCCACTCCCAGACACCGCACCACTCCCGGGCTCCGCGCCGCTCTCCAGCGCCGCGCCGCCTACAGACACCGCGCCACTCTCCGGAGCAGCGCCACTCGCGGACACCGCGCCCCGCTCCGGCTCCGCGCCGCTCGCGGACGCCGCGCCACTCGCGGACACCGCGCCGCTCGCGGACGCCGCGCCACTCGCGGACACCGCGCCGGTCGCGGACGCCGCGCCGGTCGCGGGCGTCGCGCCGGTTCCGGGGGTTGTGCTGCTCTCTGGTGTGTTGTCGAAGGTGATGCCGAACGGACGGCGGTCGCTGGTCACCTGACCGCTGTATCCGTCCCGGCGCCAGAACGGCTCGTCGTAGACGACGTTGACCTTGATGACGCGTCCCATCGGCATGCGCTGGACGAGCTGGTCGCGGTCGCCGGGCAGCCCGGGCGTGTAGCGGATCCGTCCGGCCAGCGGCGGCGGGACGGCGATGATCGCCCGGCGGGCCCGCACCTCCGCCCGGCCGCCGGACATGCGGAGCCGGACGGAGCCGTCCGTCCACTCGATCTCCGTGACCGGCGCGTTCAGCACGACGCGGTCGCCGAGTTCGTCCGCCATCGCCAGCGCGATGCGCTGCGAGCCGCCGGAGATCCGGTCCTGCTGGGCGCCGCCGGTCGTCTCGATCAGTGGGTCCAGCCCGCCCGCGGACGCGACGTAGAACGCGGCCCACAGCGCCGACAGGTCCCCGGCCTCGGCGGAGAACACCGCCTGCGTGATCAGCCGCATGAACGCGCGTCCCGCGGAGGTGCGCAGGTTCCGCTGTATCCAGGTCTCGAACGTCTGGCCGTCCAGCCGGGCGGCGTGCCGGGCGGTCCACGGCGCGTCCACGGAAATGCCGCGCATCAGGCGGTCGATGCGCCACTGTCCCTGCGCGATGTCGGCGAGCGTGACGGGGGACAGGCGCGGGACGCGGCCCGTGTACTCGCCGCGCGTCCGGCCGATCTCGGCGATGCGCCGCCCCTCGTCGTACGTCGGGTACGTGGACAGCCCGAGCTCGCCGATCAGGCCGAGCACCTCGTCCTGGCCGGGCCCGACCCACTGGCCGCCGACCTCGATCGGCTCCCCGCCGGGCAGTTCGCCGTTCAGCAGCCGTCCGCCGACCCGGTCGCGCGCCTCCAGGACGACCACGTCGTGCCCGCCCCGGACGAGGTCGCGCGCGGCGACCAGTCCGGCCACGCCCGCCCCCACGATCGCGACGTCGACCATGTCCCCTCCCAGCATGCAGGACGCATCTGACATACGTCTTGTATGTGTTATACATGCCGCATGGAGCAGGTCAAGGCCCGGCGCGCGCACTACGTGGAAAGCACCCGCGCCGCCCTCCTCGACACCGGCCGCCGGTTCTTCGCGGAACGCGGCTACGCCGCGGTCTCGGCCGAGGAGCTCGTCCGCGCCGCCGGGCTCACCCGCGGCGCCCTCTACCACCACTTCGCCGGGAAGCAGGGCCTGTTCGAGGCCGTCTTCGAGGACCTCGAAGCCCAGGCCGCCGCCCGGATCACCACCGCGATGGCCGGCGCCGGCACCCCCCGGGACCAGGCCGCCGAGGGCGTCCGCGCGTTCCTGGAGATCTGCTCCGACCTCGACTACCGCGAGATCGTCCTGCTCCAGGGCCCGATCGCGCTCGGCTGGCGGCGCTGGCGCGAGCTCGACCAGCGCCACCTCGGCGCGATCCTCACCGATCGTCTGACCGCGCTGCTCGGCAACTCCGGCCCGCATCCCCTCGCGCTCACCACGGCCGCGTTCTACGGCGCGCTGACCGAGCTCGCCCTCTCCGTCGCCGACGCCGACGACCCGCCCCAGGCCCGTGACCAGGCACTCCACCTCATCACCACGATGCTCGCCGCCCTGAAGTAGCCCACCCCGCGGGCCCGAACGTCCCGCCGCCAACGGCGACGGACGCGAAGCCGATTCCCAGGGTTCTCCCAGGATTCCGCACGGACTTCTACCAGTCGCCGCCGGTTACATGGCCCGCATGCGAACCAACCGCAAGACGATCGCGGCCGGGGTCGGCGCCGCAGGCCTCCTCGGACTCGGCCTCTACCTCGCCGTGCCCGCGGCCGCCGCCGACCCGTCGCCATCGCCATCGCCGTCCGCCTCCGGCTCCGGGTCGGCCACGACGCGTCCGGGCGACGGCCCCCACCGCCACGACGGCAAGGGCCATCCGGGCAAGCGGCACCCCCGCTGGCACGCGCGTCCCTTCCGCGGCGTCCACGGCGAGGCGACCGTCCGGCGCAAGGACGGTTTCCACGTCGCGGCCTGGCAGCGCGGCACGATCAGCGCGGTCTCGGCCACGACCCTCACCGTCCGCAGCGCCGACGGCACATCCTGGACATGGACCGCCAACGCGGACACCCGCGTCCGCAAGCACGGCGAGAAGTCCGCGCTCAAGGCGCTCGCGTCCGGCGACCAGGTCCTGGTGGCCGGCGAACGCTCGGGCGCGACCCGCACCGCACGGCTCGTCCGCGTCCCCAAGCCCCGCTAGGACGGGTACCGTCGGTGCCACGACCAGGGCGTACGGCACGATCTGCGGGAGCCGATGAGCGAGAACCGGCGGGTGCTCGTCGTGGACGACGAGCCCAACATCCGCGACCTGATCGACGTCGCGCTGCGCTTCCACGGCTTCGCGACCGTCACCGCGGGCACCGGCGGCGAGGCGCTGCGCGCGGCGGCCGAGGAGCGCCCCGACCTGGTGCTCCTGGACGTCATGCTCCCCGACCTCGACGGCTTCGAGGTGTGCCGCCGGCTCCGCGCGGACGGCGACCAGGTCCCGGTGATCTTCCTGACGGCGCGGGACACCCCGTCCGACACGGTCACCGGGCTGACGCTCGGCGGCGATGACTATGTCACCAAGCCGTTCTCCATCGAGGCGCTGATCGCCCGGGTGCGGGCCGTCCTGCGCCGGGCCGCGCCGCCGCCGTCCGCGCCGCCGTCCGACACCGGCGTGCTCCGCGTCGCCGACCTCGAACTGGACGAGGCGCACTGGCGTGTCCGGCGCGGCGGCGTCGACGTGGACCTGTCGCCCACCGAGTTCCGCCTCCTCGCCTACCTGATGCGGAACGCGGGCATGGTGCTGTCGCGGACCCAGCTCCTCGCCGGCGTCTGGGGCTGGGATCACGGAAACCCGCAGGTCGTCGAGACGTACATCAGCTACCTGCGGCGCAAGCTCGACCCGCTCGGCACGCCGCTCATCCACACCCAGCGCGGCGTGGGCTACGCGCTGCGGCCATGACGCTCAACGCCCGGCTCCTCGCCGGCCTGCTCGCCGTCACCTTCACCGGGCTGGCGATCATGGGCCTGGTCAGCGCGCTCGTCCTGCGCGGCTACCTGATGCACCGGGTGGACGAGCAGCTCCAGGGCACCCGCGACCGCGCCGTGTCCCGCCTCCTGCGCCCCGGGCTGCCCGAACAGGGCGTCGCCCCGGCACAGTTCGTCGTGCTGGCCGTCGGCCCCACGGGACGTGTCCGCGTCCTCAGCGGCGACCAGCCGTCCACCCCCCGGGCCGTCGCCGAAGTGGGGAAACTCGGCCACGCCGCCTTGGCGAACCGGGCCCGCACCCTCGAACCGTTCTCCCTCCCCGGCCTGCGCGCCGTCGCCCGTCCTTGGCGGAACGGCATCGTCGTCGTCGCGTCCCCGCTCAGCGAGATCCATTCGGCGGTGCGCAACCTCGTCCTGTCGGAGATCGCCACGGCCGCGCTCCTGCTCGCCGTCCTGATCGTCCTCGGACGCCGCCTGATCGGCCGCGGCCTGCTGCCGCTCGACCGGATGGCCGCCACCGCGCACGCCATCACGGCCGGCGGCGACCTGCGCGCCCGCATGCCCGCCCCCGGCCCGCGCACCGAGACCGCCCGCCTCGCCGCCGCGATCAACGTGATGCTGGAACGGATCGAGCAGGCGTTCTGGGCGCGAAGCCGCTCCGAGGCCCGCGTCCGCGAGTTCGCCGCCGACGCCTCGCACGAACTGCGCACACCGCTCACGACCATCCAGGGCTACGCGGAGCTGTACCGCCACGGCGCCCTCGGGCCCGACGAACTCCCCGACGCCATGCGCCGCATCGAGGACGAGGCGAGCCGCATGAACAAACTGGTCACCGACCTGCTGGAACTAGCCCGCCTGGACCGCGAGGCGTCCCTGCGTCCGACCCCCACCGACCTGGTCCCCCTCGCCCGCGACGCCATCGCGGACGCGACCGCCGCCGACCCCGACCGTCCCCTCACCCTGGACGCCCCCGGCTCCCTCATCGCCACCGTCGACGAATCGCGCATCCGCCAGATCCTGGCGAACCTGCTGGCCAACGTCCGGTCCCACACACCCCCCGGAACGCCCGCGACAGTCCATCTCGCCCCAGGCCTCATCGAAGTGACCGACGAAGGACCAGGCATGTCCCCCGAGGACGCCGCCCGGGCCTTCGAACGCTTCCACCGCACCGACCGGGACTCCACCGGCGCCGGCCTGGGCCTCCCCATCGTCGCCGCCATAGCCGCCGCCCACGGCGGACGAGCCGAACTGCTCTCGGCCCCGTCCAGGGGAACGACCGTCCGAGTCACCCTCCCCCACTGAACAAGACACCCCGCCCCAGGCCCGGCAAGCACCCACGGCATCTGACCACGGACCAGACGGCCAGTGCTTCGATCACCGTCCCCGCCCGCACGTCGCCTCCGGACAGCCTGGTGATCAGCAAGCCCGACACGAACATCAGTCCGTCGACGACAACACGGCGCCCAAGGCCCATGAGCTGCGCACTCTTCGGCGTCCGATCGACCTCGCGGCCGCCCGCACGCAAACCAAAAGGCCCCTTCCAAGATCGGAAGAGGCCTTTGACCTGCTGCGCACCCGAAGGGATTCGAACCCCTAACCTTCTGATCCGTAGCCAATGGCAGACTCGACGTAGGCGGCAACGGAGCAGGTCAGAGAGTGTGTCACTGGTTGCGTGGGGGTGCGGTTGTGAGCGTCTGTTGCGGTACTTCCTTGCTGTACTGCTGTGCTACCGACCGGGACTCTTCACCCTCGCGTCTCCCCTGGTGGCGCGCTGCTCGGCCTGGATGACGGCGGCTCGTCGGTTTGCCACCCAGCCTGCTCGGGGCCAGCAAAGTGCACGGGGGGGGATCACCAAGGGTCTTGAGGATCCGACGGGGTCACCCCCAGAGCCCGGAGCAAGTCCGCGGCGGCCTGGCGCGCCTTGACGGGGTCGGCGTCGGGGACGGTGAACTCATCCTTGATGCCCTCGTCGGCAAGGTGTGTCATCACGACCCACACAACACTGTCAGGGCTGTACTTCGGGCCGCTGGCGTCCATGTAGCTCCATCCTCTCTCTCCTGCGAATCTATGCCAGCCGGGTCACACCGTCATTGCCGGGGGGAGGGGTTATCCGACCTTGGCCGGATCACTGCGCCGCTTGGCTCTAGACTGCGTGGCTGGGTTGAAATCCACTTGAAGAACAGGAGATCTCATGAGTGATGGCGTTCCGCCTCAACGGCAAAGCCCAGAACGTGACGAGCTGGCGGAACGCATGGCAGCGGCGTCAGGTATGGAAAAGGTGACCATACTTGTCGACCACTTGGCACCCGGAACCTCACAGCCTTCCTCGGCCTGGGTGGGTGAACTGGTCTCTCTTATCGAGGATTTCGGACTGTCCATACCAGAGATACGGCGTGCGACCACAGACCTCGCCTGGATAGCGCGGATAAATGCTCAACCTTACCTAGGGGATGATGACTGGACGCGGGTCCTTCGTGCCTCCAACACCCGTACCGCGCGGCTCTGTCTCGTCTACATCCAAGGTCAGAGGTTGCGTTTTGACTACAGGTTCGAGGAGCTGCGCCGTAGGTGCCTCGACTGGCTGACCGAGTTCGAGGATGACGCCCTGGTGCGAAGCCTTGCGGCGTTCGCTGCCCTCGGTTCGCGTTCTTCGAATGGGCTCAACATGTTCCGGCGTGCGGTCGACGCACCGGACGCGGACGGCAAGAGCAATCAAGTCTGCCTAACGGCCATCTGGTTCGCGGATCATTTGCCAGAGCAGCCGCAAATGATGCTGCGCCTTGCGGACGAGATGATGGCACGCGGCCAAGAAGATGAGGTCGTATACTACCGCCGAGCGACGGCCTATCGGAAACTACGCCAGTTCGACGAGGCGCTTTTCGAGATTGATCGCGCTATAGACGGTTTGGGCGTCGGCGACGTTCTACGCCACGAGCAGTTCACTCAGGAGCGGCGCGCCATCGTCCTTGCGCAAGACCTGCAAAGACAAATTGAACAGAGCGCCGAAAGCGTCGCGGACGCCATCACCCGCCGAGTGGACGAAAGAGTAGCGGCAGCCTCGACAGAACTAGAGAACCGACTGAATGAGGCTTCATTAAGGCTTGCTCAGCGCGTTGATGTGGCACAAGAGATGGTCTCCTCCGGCCTGCTCAAGATGGTAGAAATACTCGGTCTATTCGTAGCCCTTGTTGGGTTTGTCGTGGGATCCGGTTCCGTGGTGGTCAAGGCGCACGACTTCGGAGAGCGGGCGCTCGCCATGAGCCTGGTACTCGGCGGATCCGTGATCTTCTTCGTCCTCCTCCGCCTGGTGACAAGTGTGGGTCGGCGCGCGCGGGCGAACGGCTAGCAGGCCCGTCAGCTTGCTATGCTTGGCGTCTGATTCGACCTAGGTGGTTCCGGTGACCGAAAGTAACGCGATCTACTATCCCGAGATCCTCAGCCCGCAGCGGGTGATCGGGCGGCGTACGTTCGACTTCTCACGCCAAGTGGCCGTAATGGCGATAATCAACCGTACGCCCGATTCTTTCCATGATCGCGGTCGCACTTTTGCGCTGGACCAGGCACTAATCGCCGTCGAAAACGCACTCGTCAACGAGGCCGATTGGCTAGATATCGGCGGTGTTCCCTTCGCGCCTGGCCCTCCCGTAAGCGTGGAAGAAGAGATCGACCGCGTGGTACCCGTTATCGAGGGAGCCCGGTCCCGCACTGACGCGGTGATCTCCGTCGAAACCTACCGCCCTGAGGTAGCTCGCGCCGCCTTTGCCGCAGGCGCTGACGTGCTGAACAATACAAGCGGACTCCATGACCCTGCCCTCGCCGATGTGGTCGCAGAGACGGGCGCCGGCCTCATCATCACGCATAGCCTCGCCGACCCTCGGACCCCCTATCCTCGTCCGCATTATGACGACGTGGTCGTTGAAGTGGCCGAGTTCCTTCGTCAACGGGTCGACCTGGCAGAGAAACGCGGGGTGCCAGCGGACCGGATCATCATCGATCCCGGGCATGACCTGAACAAGAACACCCGTCACTCACTCGAACTGACTCGCCGTCTCCCGGAGATCGCCCAGATTGGCTATCCGCTGCTAGTAGCGGTATCCAATAAGGATTTCATCGGCGAGACCCTGAAGCGAGAACAAGAGGAACGTATCGAGGGCACGATCGCCACCCTCGTTGTGTCCATCCTGAGCGGTGCGCGCATTGTGCGGGTCCACGAGATCGATGAAGCAAGGCAAGCGGTGAACATGGTCGAGAGTATTCTCGGCTGGAGGCCTCCCGCCTATATGCGCCACAACGTCATCTAAGCTTTCGCCTTGCGATAGCGCAGATATAGATAGTTGCCGTCCTGGACCGTATGGCGAAGCTCCATGTTCTGCATGTCGATTACCGGCCCGTCCAAGATGCGGGCGGCGTCGCCAGCGGTGATGATCGGGCTCAACGTCAGACACAGCTCATGCAACCAACCTGCCGCGGCGACCTCAGCAAGGACTGTCGGGCCACCCTCGCAGAGCTGGCGCACGTAACCGCGGTCCGCCAGTTGCTGCAAGGCCACGCCCATGTCTGCGGCCCCAGTCCCGCAGATCATGACCTCGGCGCGCCGCTCCACCTCACGGAGGCGCTCGGCTGGGGCCGTGTCACAGGTGATGACGATAGGCGGCGTGGGCGCGTCGGCGAAAAGCGGTCCATCGAAGTCGAGTCGAAGACTCCGGGACACAATCGCCAACTTCGGCGCGGCGGGCGGGTACGTCCCGTACTCCCGGACGGTTGTGGCTCCCATGATCACAACGTCGGCCAAGGTCCGGAGGTGCTGCATGAGAGCCCAATCACCCTCGTAGCCGAGCGCGCTCGTGTCGCCCCTGTACTGGATACCGCCATCAAGCGTCTCGATCATGTTCGCCCGTAGCCACGGCGTCGTCTCCGGATAGGCGTACTCCTCAAGCATCGCGCTGACGTCCATCCAAGCACTGTAGGAGAAACCGCCTCGTCCCTCCGCCTCGGGCTGTGTGACGATCAGTGCCGAACGTCGTGAGCTGATCCTCATGAGAGGGAGTGACATGCCGCTGATCTCCATCATCACCGCCGTACGCACGCCAATAGGTGACTACCTGCGGCAAGCCGCAGCCAGCGTTGCCGCTCAACGCCTCCCGCCCGGCTGGGAGCTTGAATGGCTCGTCCAAGAGGACGGGGAGACACCAACGGCCCGCGCCCTATGTCCCGGCGCGCTCTACGAGGCGAACGGCGCCCAGCTCGGTACCGGAACGACTCGGAACTTCGCACTGACCCGGGCACGCGGCGAACTGGTAGCGGTGCTCGACTATGACGACGTCCTTCTTCCCGATGGCCTCGCGACGCTCATCCCCGCCTTCGACGAACATCCCGGCATCGGCTGGACGATCGGTCAGGCAGACGACCTGATCAACGGGCATCGCGTTGCTTACCCCCTGGCCTACCCGTGCGGATTGGTGCCAGCGGGAACGATCGGTCGTCTGTACGAAGAGACGGGCCTATGCCAAGCAGCCTGCGCCGGCCTCGTCGCTCCCACCGAACTGGTTCGCGCGTTCGGCGGCTGGGGCGCTCTACCTCGTGCCCAGGACGTGGCTCTCTTCATCGCGCTCAGCGAGGTATTCGACGGTTACCAAGAACCGTCCGTGACCTGGCTCTACCGAAAGCACCCTGATCAAAGCACCCACCCGACGAAGCTCGACACTTGGGGCGAGTATCAAGACCGCTTCATCCGACAACGCCTAAACGCCGTACGCACCGGCAACCTGCTACGTCCCGCTGCCGACTGCACTCTCACCTGATCAGAGCCTCGTCGGCGAACTAACGAGTCCCGCGAGACCTTCTCATTACGAGCAAGATAAGACATGTCCAGGCATGTCCCCACACGCCTCCTGACCAGCGCGGCAACCTCCCGCCCGTCCACACCCGTCCCGGAGGGTGCGCCCGCGCGAACGGCGAGACGGTGTGACAGAGAGTTTCGCGCGGGCGTGCCCTCCGGCCCGCGGGGGGCTGGGGGCTGCGAAGCCCCCGCTTCGGGCACGTCCAACCCTGCAACGCGCCGACCGTCCGCTTTTCAGAAGTAACAACCACCCTGCCGCCACCCCGTCGACCGAGGTCAGACGGTGCCCGACGTGCGCCCTGGTGCCGGTTGATTGCCGTCGTTGCCGTCAAGGTTGCCGTCATGCGCACCTGCACGTATGCCGCGGAGATGCGCAAAAGTAGCCTAACCGCGGGATGATCAGTACATGCAGCGTCCTCCCGAAGTTTGCCGCTGCGGCGGCCATGAGCTGCGCACTGTCGCCGAGATCGGCGATTGGATCCACGGCGTTCCCGGGTCACCGACTGTACGGGAGTGGGCGGCCAGGCCAGCCATCTGGGCCAAGGGACGCTGTGAGATGCCGCGCGAGGAGTTACGGTCTCGTATTGAAGCGGCTGGGGAAATCACGTGCACGTACGCCCTGGAGGCATGGGCGTTGGCGAACGCTACACCCCACTTGATCAACGGGGTCCACCGCTGGGTGGTTGCCGACGAACTTCAGATAGCAAAGGTCCCTGTACGGATGATCTACGACTGGGAAGAGTCCGCTTCCGCTTGGGCCCTCTGAGGACACGACAACCTCAGCGAACCGCCGAACGCCCCATCCGGGAGGACCTCTGATCCGTAGCATCAGCGATATCCGAACGCGGTCCTCACAGATCCCTGCCTTCGACACCCTCCCGGACGTCCACGCTCGTCCAAGGTCATCTGACCTCGTTGTTAGCACCACCACTAGCACCGACGCCCGTCCCGGAGGGTGCGCCCGCGCGAACGGTGAGACGGTGTGACAGACAGATTCGCGCGGGCGTACTCTCCGGCCCGCGGGGGGCTGGGGGCCGCGAGGCCCCCGCTTCGTGCTCGCTGACTGGTCCCGGGCGGCCATCTGTACAGGACCGTTGACCTCGTCAGGACTGTCGTCGGTTCGTCCTTGCTTAGCTCGGTCCCCCGCTACATCACAGGCGAGGCCCATGCTGTCACGCGTGCGACTGCCCGCGTGATCGATCGACGAGATACCCGGGTCGGTCGGCGGAGGACTTGGCTTGGCGGCTAGGATCAGGGTCCGCCATCGTCGGTACGGCCATGCGCGCGTGTCGTTGCGAGACAAACAATCTCTGCGCTGGGAGGGTGGACCAATGGCTGCCGGGTTGACTCTTGTATGTCCAGTTCGAGGTCGCCTGAAGGCGAAGGCTCGCAGCGCGGATGGTCTTACCCCCTCCGAAGAACGCCTGCGGGTGGAATTGATTCGCCATCTAATTGAACGCGGGTATGACAAAGCTAACATTCGTGTCGAAGCGGTAATCAAGCGGTTTGGCAATTCTGGGCGCAATAGTTTTCGAGTCGATGTTGCAGTATTGGATGTTCCAGTCTCGACTCTACCGCGCGACGACGTGGATGAACTGCTCAGGCATGCCGTCATCCTAGGCGAAGTAAAACGCGACAATTCTAAGGCAGCCTCAGCTAAAGCCTATCAAGTTAAGCCGATGCTTGACTTTGCTGGGCGCGATGACTGTGTTGCAGTATATTGGGACGACGTTGAGCGGCGAGTCTATTGGCAAACACATGAGCGTGGCCGCAAAGTTTCCCACGAAGGCCCTCTTAGCGATCTTCCAGCGCCGGGACATGCTCCTGGAGCGGTCCCCCTAACCTTTGCCACGATCAGCGCAGACAAGCCTCTACTGACGATATTTCGTCGCATTGAAAACATACTTCATTCGGCGTCAATTGGCCAAAGCAAGCGTTTCAATATTTTGCTACAACTCTTGCTCGCCAAACTTCATGATGAACATCTACATTCGACGTCTCCCGACACGCCTTTGATTCTGCAGGACTTTCAATCTCTCGGCACTAGCGCTACTACCGCAGCGCAGTCTAGCAACAAATTGCTAAAGCAGGCAGTGCAGTATTATAAGGCTTTCCTCCCGGAGCCCGTGGCGGACAAGTTCCCGATACCGGGCGATCTGCTCCTCGAAGTGATGCAAATCCTAGCGCCAATTAAGATCGTTTCGATGAAGCAGAGTGTCATTCAAGATTTCTATATGTACTTTGCTCGACATATCTACAAATGGGACCTTGCGCAGTATTTTACACCAACCACGGTTACCGACTTCATTGTAGAGGTCTTGAACCCACGCTTCGGCGAGCATATTCGTGACCCTGCTTGTGGCAGCGCAGACTTCTTGACGGCAGCGTTTAGGCGAGGCCAGGCTTGGCCAGACTATGCAAGCAGTGTTTGGGGGAGTGACGTAAGTGGCGAGGCCGTCCAAGTTGCCGTACTGAATATGATCTTGAACGGTGACGGAAAGACCAATATTCACAAGGAGGATTCTCTTCAGAAGATCGTCGCCAATCAAGAATCATGCGATATCGTCATCTGCAACCCCCCGTTCGGTACAAGTATCACTGAACGCCGTACTGAGGTACTCAACAACTTTGACCTAGGCCACGAATGGCTCCTGGACGAACAAGGACAGTGGCAAGTCACAGACAAGCTTCTTGGTAAGCAGGAAGTGGGCATTCTCTTCGCCGAGACCTGTACTCGCTTGGTGCACCCCGGGGGCAGATTTGCCCTCATCGTGCCGAACGGGTACTTGGGCAATCGTTCTCAGCGATATCTCGTTCTACGCGAGTGGTTGCTGCGCCACTGCCGGCCCGCGGTCGTGGTCGGTCTTCCTCGCTTCGCCTTCAAGTCTTCCGGCGCAAGTGTCGCTGCCAGCATCATCTTCTGCGAGAAGCGAGAAGAGCCTCTTGCGAATGCGAGCGAGGCGGATGACTACGAACTCTGTGTGGAAATTGTGGACCGCGTCGGCTGGAAGCTCGGCGACAAACGAGGGGAAACGCTCTATCGCAGAGACCCTAGCGACGGCACCTATCTATACGATGAGGCCGACGAACTAATCCTAGATAGCGATTTCGCGGATACATTGTCGCGCATTCGCGCCAGTGATGCTGCAGAGTACTTCCCCTGGCTAACTCGGGAACTCCCGCCAGAGGCTGTTGGAAAGAAGCCGGGCTGGACAGTTCAAAGCACCGAAGTTGCGCATGACGAGTTCTGTACCTTGGACCCGAAGCGTCATTCGCGTAAGCTTCGAGAAGTGCAGAATGCTATTGTTTCGAACCCATACTTCCGGCTCGGTGATGTCGTTGATTTTATGGTGGAAGGATCTTCCGTCGATGGGGAGCGTCGGACGCTAGTTGCTGACAAGCTCTATCGATATGTAGAGATCAACGATGTGAGTATCGGCACTTATCGTTGGCAGAGTCTTCGCGGTTGGGAAGTGCCTTCAAGGGGCAAACACCATGCGGAACCAGACGACATTTATATCGGTTCCATCTGGAGTTGCGTCCG
The DNA here is from genome assembly GCF_044326345.1 of Actinomadura sp. 9N215. NCBI lineage: Bacteria > Bacillati > Actinomycetota > Actinomycetes > Streptosporangiales > Thermomonosporaceae > Actinomadura > Actinomadura sp. 9N215. The sequence continues at coordinate 482,798 of NZ_JBIRBA010000003.1, forward strand.
AAAGTGGTTTCTCGCAGCCAGAGACTGCGACGACATGGTTGTAACTAACGGCTTCTTGCGACTCCGCCTCAAACCTGATCACAACGATTTGTTGCTCGACATAGTGGCGGGGCTCTGTTCCGAAGCTTTTGGAACCCAGATGCGGTCCTTTGCTCGTGGTTCTGATGGGCTGGCTGAGATCAGCTCCCTCGATGCGGCTGAAGTGGTGCTTCCTTACGTTAAGGACCCGGTTGTTCGTGAGGAGCTCAAACCCTTTGTCGATCAGTTGCGGTCTGGATATACCAGTGTCGAGGCAAAGGTGACAGCCTTGCTGGATGAGGGACGTCTTCCGATCCCCAGGCCGCCGGATCGCCCACATCACACATCCGTTGTCTAGTCGCTTCACGCACAGCAGGAACCTCGTGGAGTAGGAGACGTTAAACGCCTGCTCAGGTCTGAACTCGTGGTGGATCTGCGCTGGGGCAGGCTGGCGCGCCGGGTCGGCCCGAAGAGGCCGCACGCCCGGCGGGCGGCGGCCGCGAAGCGGGCGCCCTTGAAACCGTAGAGAAAGTTCTCATCCGAGCGATCGGGCGACTCGGGTCGTGGCCTTCTGGGTATGCGGCGACCCCCGTGCTTCCGTCCGGCATCCAGTGGGAGGGAACGCGAGAGGCGACCCTCTGTGCCGGCCTTAGGACCGGTGGGAGCGGATGAAGCCTTCGGCGTCCAAAGCTTTCCGGACGTCCCATACGCTGCTGTGTCCGATGTTGCGGACCTCCGAGAGCTCATCACGCTCAAACATGGAGATGAGCTGACCTATGTTCCGCACGTCGGGATCATAGGCTCTTAGAGCACTGATGATTCGTGCTGGCAGCCTCAGACAGGAGATCGGGCACGTCAGCAAGTGCTCTTCATGCGGCCGTAAGGGTGACGGCGCGTCGGGCAGTGTGGTCTGGGCGGCCCTGGTGAGCAAGCCGACGAGATCACCCACGGTGCGCACGCCGAGACAACTTGTTGGACAGTCCACGGTCACGCCTGGGTGGTGGGGGTGGTGTTCGGTCTCGTTCATCATTGGGGCTTCGGCCTTGTTCTCAAGTTGACGATCTCTTCACGTAGCCGCCGGAGGTCAGGCGCTGACACGAGGTACGCGCCGCTGGTCAGGGGGACCATGGCCCAGAACTCTCGGGTTTGTTCGCCGTACCAGGCGCTTACCCCCGGAAACTCAACCGTGAATCCCCGGGCGGCCTGCTGTCTGTCACCGCTGGCGCTCACGTTCGGGCACCGTCGTCAGGTTGGCCTTGTTCAGCCGTCGCCAAGTGAGGTCCTCGACTTCGCGCACGGCTTCGGCCAGTTCAGCGCAACGGATGGGAGCCGATTCCCCTCGGACGAGGTAGACCCACCTTCCGAAGTGAGTAGCCGTCAGTTCCACAGTCGGCGGCGCGTACATGGTCGGGCCAATCAGCAGCTTCGCCGGGGACACGTTGAAGCGGCGCCGTGTGTGCCAGCCGCGGGCGGCAAGAGCAACCGCTAGGCGGTCAAGGTGCCACATTGCTAGGCGGTCGTGGCGGTCGCGGATGAAGACCCATCGGACGAACCTTCGGGCGCGGCGGCTCCATAGCCTCAGTGCGAAGGTCGACGTGTCGATCACTGCTGTCCCCTGCTTCCTCAAGTCATCAGGACGGCAAGCCATGACTGTCTTCCATTCCTTCGGGTCGCACTCCTGGACATAGCGCGCGGCAAAAGGGGGGTGCGACGTGTGGAAGGGGCGGCACCGGGCCTCGGGGTTAACCCGGTACCGCCCCGCCCGCGACCCCAACCGCCGCGTTTCCACCGAGGGGCCGCGGGAGTCCTTACCGTGCTCGTCGCACGGACATGATCCTCTCGCCAAGCGCTTGAGGGGTCTCGGCCTGGACGAGGAACCGGTTGTCGATCATCGCCCAGTAAAGTTCGGTGTAGGTGCCATACCAGGCGAGCGCTTCGAACCGGCTCATGACTTCTTTTGCGGCGCGAGTTCGGGCTTGCATGTCGTCGCTGGCCTCGTGAACGCTGCGCCTGCTTCGCGCGTACCTCGGGGCGCTCACCGGGTGCACCTTCCGTCGCGAGCGTCGGTGCTCACCTTGGCGGCCTTGGCCTCGACCTCTCCCGCCCCAGCGAGCATCTCGCGCAGCCGTTCCGCGGACTCAGCACGGATCCAGGTGAAACACCCGCTGGTCGGATGCCGGTAGGGCCGCCGATGCGCCTCCCACGCCAGGTCGAAGAGTTCTTCGTACCGGCACGCCCATTCGGGAAAGTCGACGCGCAGCTTGGCCAGTTGCGCAGCGGTATCTGTCGGAGTCGAACTCATGGGCCTCCACCCTCCAAGAGCGAGGTGAAGTCCTCTCCGGGGCGGGCTAGCAACGCTCCAAACCGTGTCGCGTCTGCCCGCCCTCGGAGATGACTCTTACCTGGTAAGGGATAGGGTTTGGTGATTCCGGAGCACGAAACGATCACCGCGCATGATGATCTCGGCCGTCTCAACGGGGAGTGTCCCGGCGACGTGCGTTCGCTGGATGTGGAAGACAGGTACCCCAGCGTTGATCTTGAGCCTGTGCGTCTCCTCCGGGGTGGGCATCCGAGTACGGATGTCCTCTTGGACCTCGGTGACGTCGTACCCGATGGACGAGAACCGAGTGATCACATCGGGTTGCCCGCGCTCCCCGCTTGCGGGCGTCTCGATCTCGGTCCCGCCCGTGATCGCCAACGGTTCCCATTGGGTACTGATCATGACCGTCTCCCCGTCGTAGTTCCACGTGTAGACGGCTTCGCTCACCCGGTCACCCGGTTCGATCGAGAGGCGCTCGGCAATGCCGGGGTCTACCTGCACCTGTCGGCGCTCGGCCTGGACGTCAAACGCGTAGTTGCCTTCCTCTTCCTCGATCAGGTTGGCGGGGCGTCCCTGCCCGTACCGTCCGCCGGTCGACCGCAGTAGTTCCCGCGTGGTCTGGACGAAGACGCCTTTGCCCTGCTGGGAGTAGACCAGACCCTCTTTCTCAAGCTGCGCTATTGCCGCCTTGGCCGTCGTCGTGGAGATGTCGAACTCCTCGCGGAGCTCGCGCTGGCTCGGCAACAGGTCGCCGGGCTCGTACTCGTTGCGCTTGATCCGGTCTCGGAGGACATCCGCAACTCGGGCGTACGCCGGTTGTGTGATCGCCATCACAGCTCCTTCCTTCATACTCATAGTAGACCATGGGTACTTAGTGGGTTAACGTACTAAGTGCATCAACCAGTCAGTGGAGAGGATCCGATGCGCAACATTCCGGTAGATACGTCAGGGTTGACGTTCGTGTGTGTCTCCGCGCCGCGTCCGAAGGTGGTCAACCAGGACACGGGCGAGGTGAAGGTGGACCGCAACGGCGAAACCGTGTTCACGGTGGGTCTGTCCGCCGCCGACGCAACGGGGCGAGTGGAACTGCTCAACGTGTCGGTGCCCGGTGACCAGTCGGTGACCATCGGCGAGATCGTCACGCCGGTGGGGCTGGTGGCGTTCTCGTGGGAGGCCGTTCTGGGTGGTGAGAAGCGGTTCGGCGTGGCCTTCCGCGCTGAGCGGGTCGCCCCGGTCTCCTCGACCGGTCCCACCTCACCCTCGTCCTCGCCCTCGTCGGCGTCGGGGTCCGCTGCGGCGGACGTGGCCTGAACGGCGACCCGATCATGACTGACATGGTCCTGGTGCTCGGAGCCCTGGCCGCCGTCACGGCGGTCGGGCTCTGGGCCTGGCGCCGGTGGCACCCGGTCTCGTTCTGGTACGGCGTCGGCTTCCCGGCCCGTGCGATGCTGGTGTACCTGACCTGGCATCACGTCGCCTCCGGGTGCCGCCTGACCCGCAACCGGCGGCGGTTCCGGCTCACCCTCGACGCCGTCCCCGTGGTGGGCCCGGCAAGCCGCAACGCCGCGACCGTGGTCGAGCAGAAACGGCGGATGCGGCGGATCGACGTCGAGCGCGCTCCTCGACTGGGTCTGCTGCGGCCGACCCGGCTGGGCTGGCGGATGCGGCTACGGCTGCATGACGGCCAAGTCCCGGCCGACTACGAGAAAGCGGCCGAGGGGATCGCGCACGCCTGGCGGGTGCACTCGGTGCGCGTGGTCGACGTCCGACCCGGGTTCGTCACGCTGTGGGCCACCATGCGTGACCCGCTCGTGGAGGTGATCACCGAACCGGAGACCGGTGAACTGCTGACTGTCCGTCCCGGCAAGCTGGAGAACGGGCACGACTGGGTGATCGACTTCCGCACCGTGCCGCACTGGATCAACGCCGGGGCGACCCAGTCCGGCAAGTCCAACCTCGCCAATGCCCTGATCAAGGGGCTGGCTCCGCAACCGGTCGCGCTCGTCGGGTTCGACCTCAAGGGCGGCGTGGAGTTCACCCCCTACGCGCCTCGCCTGTCGGCGCTGGCCACCACCCGCAAGGAGTCGGTGGACCTGCTGGCCGATCTGGTCGGAGAGGTCGAGAACCGCATGGCGCTGTGCCGCACACACGGTGCCCGCAACGTCTGGACGCTGCCCGAGTCGCTGCGGCCGGTGCCGGTCGTGGTGCTGGTGGACGAAGTCGCCGAACTGTTCCTGATGGCCGACAAATCCGAGAAAGACCAAGTCGCGCGGACCGCTACCGCGCTGCTGCGGCTCGCGCAGCTCGGCCGGGCGTTCGCGGTCTACCTGGTGGTCTGCGGACAACGCATCGGCTCGGACCTGGGGCCCGGGGTGACTGCGCTGCGGGCGCAGTTGTCGGGGCGGGTGTGCCACCGGGTCAACGACCCCGAGACGGCGAACATGACGCTCGGGGACCTGGACCCGGCCGCCGAAGACGCGGCCCGCGCGATCCCGGCCGAGACTCCGGGGGTGTGCGTGGTCGCCGGTCAAGACGGCTCCTGGCACCGGGCCCGGTCGGTCTACGTCCCCGAATCCGCCGCCGAGCAAGCCGCCCGGGATCACGCCCACCTGACCCCCGACTGGGACGCCCTGATCGGCTCGGTCCCGACCGCGCGCCCGGCCGCATAACCGGGGTCTTCTCCTTCCTCTCCTTCGGCTCGGCGCGAGCCCTGATCACGCCACGTCCCTACCCGACCATGCCCGAAACCGACTCTGGAGGCTCCCGATGACCGTCCGCGTCCTCGCCCTTCGTCCCCGTCCTCGTCCTCGGTTCGTCGCCGTCTCGTCCGGCTCGTCCTCGCCGTCGTCCGCGGTCTCGTCCCGGCCGTCCCCGGTCTCGTCCTGGGACGTGTGGCCGGTCGGTGTCGAGTGGGACGAGTTCGGTTCACTGCACGTCGCCCGGTGCCAGCGCTGCGCCGACTCGTTCGCCTCGTCCCGCGCGGCCGAGGTGGACGACTGGGCCGAGGTGCACCGGTGTGACGTCGAACTGGCCGCGCTGCTGGCGCTCGTCACCGACCGGCGGGCGGCATGAGTCGCCGCGTCTTCGGAGCGGTGGCCGACTCCGGGCCGGTCGTGGTGCTGGCCGCGATCGCGGCGGCGGGGTCGTTCACCCACATCCGCGACACCGCCACCGAACACGGTCAACACGGCTGGATGGCCTGGGCCATCGCGGTGTGCATCGACCTGACCTGCGTGATGGCGGCGGGGGAGCGCCAGCGTGACAAGCGCACCGGACGCCAGACGGGGCGAATGTCCTGGCCGACCCTCGTCCTGGTCGGCGGCATCCTGCTCTCGCTGGCCGCCAACCTCGCACAAGCCGACCCATCGGTGTGGGGCTGGATCACCGCCGGGACACCCGCGGGCGCGTTCCTGGTCGCCGTCTCCATGCTCGAACGTCGAAAAGCCGGCACCCCGACGGCGGCGCGGCCCTCGCCAGTCCCGGACCTGCGCCCGTCCTCGTCTGCGGACCCGTCGGACCCGTCCTCGTCGCCGTGGGTGGTGTGGGAGGACGACCGTCCCACTGTCGCCGCTGCCGTCCAGGCCACACAGGACGGCACCAACCAGGACCAGGGCAACGACGAGCGGGACGGACAGACCTCCGTCCCCGTCGAGCAGACACCGGCCGCGCCCTCCCCTTCCTCGGGGTCGTCCTCGTCGGCAGCGCCGGGGCCACTGGTCGACTTCGCGCGCCGGGTCGCCACCGAACACCAGACCCAGCACGGACGGCCGATCACCCGTGACGCGCTCCGCGCCCGGCTGGGGGTGTCCAACCAACTCGCCTCCGACCTGCTCCGCCAAATCCGCACCGACCAAACCCGCAGTCAATCAGCGGCCTGAATCAGGCCAGATCAGGAGATCACCGTGTCTGAACCTGAACACAACCTCACCCCGAACGCCGACGATCAGTCACACCGTGACCGGACCATCCAGGGCCTTCGTGACCTGGTGGCGTTCCTGGAGTCCAACCCGGCGGTGCCCGTGCGCCCGTACAGCTGGACCCTGAGCGTCCCGTCCGGCGTGAGCACCGACAGCACAACTGACCTTCGCCAGCGCGCGGAAATCGACCGAATCGCCGATGCGCTCGGCGTGCCCGTCTCCGACGAGACCACCGACGGCGGCCACTACATCACACGTAAGCACTTCGGCCCGGTCACCTACGAAGCGGTTCACGTCCCGGCCCACCGCATGGCGCGGCACTACGCCGTACGCAGCTACGAGAACAACGTGATGGCCGTCCTTGACGCCGACCAGGACGGCGACGAGACCACAGGACGGGCGGCCTGATGACCACCGACCAGCACCCGCACCCGCCGCGCATACCCGTCCGGCTCGTCGGACTCCTCGTGGGCTGGGTGTGCGGCACCTGCGGCGGGGGCGGCGTCGCCTCCGACGGCTCGACCTGCCCCGACTGCAACGGCCACGGCCACACCTGACAGAGAAGGGAACCCGGTCATGTTCCTGCGCCGCTGCGCCTTCATCGCCTTCTGGCTCGTGCTGGGCCTGTTCGTGATCCGTCAGCCCGAAAACGCCGCGCACGCCACCCGTGCCCTCGTCGGCGGCCTGGCCCTCCTCGCCGACGCGTTGTCGCGGTTCGTCTCCGCGCTCTGAGTTCGCCCCCGGCGCGGCGACACGCCGCCAAGCAATGAACGCCGCGCCGGGGCCATCCCCACTTGCCACACAACCCGGATAGGGAGACCCGTCCATCGTGCCTCACCCTGCTCCGCTCGTCACCGACGTCGCAGCGCGTGACATGGCCGCGCGATTCAACCGCCGCGACTTCGCTCGGTGGGCGGCGCGTGCCCGTGCCACCGGCGGCTGTGCCCAACCGATCTACTTGCGCGGAAGCGTCGAGTATCGAGACTCGCTGACCGGAGCCCTTCTACACCGTTACTCGACGGCGCAGGAACCCAACGGTTCGTTGCGCATGGCGTGCAAAACGCGGCGGGCGTCCCGGTGCCCAGCGTGCGCCGAGATCTACCGCGCCGACACCTACCAGCTCGTGCGGGCGGGCCTGGTCGGCGGCAAGGGTGTCCCGGCGTCGGTCACCTCGCACCCGGCCGCTTTCGTCACGCTGACGGCACCCTCGTTCGGTGTTGTGCACTCCCGGCGTACCGGCGCTGGTGGTGTCGTGACCGCGTGCCATCCTCGCCGGAACGGTGGAACGTGTGGGCATGGTCGCCCGGTCTCGTGCAGCGTCCGGCACTCCGCAGATGACCCCCGCCTCGGCCAACCCATTTGCCCCGACTGCTTCGACTACGCCGGGGCGGTGCTGTGGAACTCGCAAGCCCCTGAACTGTGGCGCCGGTTCACCATGGCGTTCCGCCGCTACGTGGCACGGTCGGCAGGATTGCGAGTCTCGGACCTGCGCGACGTCCTCACCGTCTCGTTCGCAAAGGTGGCCGAGTATCAGCGGCGCGGCCTGGTCCACTTCCACGCGGTCATCCGCCTCGACGGACCAGGCGGCCCGAACGCCGCCCCGCCGTCCTGGGCCACTCTCGACCTACTCAAGGCGGCCGTAGATCACGCGGCAGCCGCCGTCTCTGTGTCGACCCCGGCGGCGGGTGACGTCCCGACCAGAACTCACGTGTGGGGCGCACAGATCGATGTACGCGCGATTTCGAGCACAGGGGAACTCACCGATCAGGCGGTGGCGGGTTACGTCGCTAAGTACGCCACCAAAGCGGCCGAATGCGTCGGCACCCTCGATCGCCGCATACGCCCCACCGACAACCCGGCCGACCTGCCCGTGAGCGAGCACGCACGGCGGCTGATCGTGGAATGCCTCCGGCTGAGCACCTTCGAGGAATTCGCCGGACTCCGGCTCGCCGAGTGGGCACACATGCTCGGCTTCCGCGGCCACTTCTCCACCAAATCCCGCCGCTATTCAGTCACCCTCGGCGAGCTGCGCACAGAAAGGATCACGCATAACGAGAAAGAACACCAGATCACTACCGGTCGGCTGCCTTTCGAGGATGACGAAGTCCTCGTCATCGCCGATTGGCGTTACGTCGGTCAGGGCCTCACACCTGGTGAAGCGCTGCTAACCGCTGCGCTGACCGGCAAGCGGATGCCGCCGCTACATGCGTCGCCGTGATACCCGGGCGGGTCACTCGTTCCGGTCCGGTCCCGTATCTGGAGACGCTGACATGTCAGAAATCGTCCTCACGGTCGATGAAGCGGCCGAACGGCTCCGCGTAAGCCGTTGGACGCTCTACAACCTCATCCGCTCCAACCAACTCCGAACGGTGAAGATCGGCCGACGCCGACTCGTCCCCGTCGATGCAATCGCCGAACTCCTCAACGAACTCACGGAGGACGCCGCCTAATGCCCAGAGTCGCCCCCGCCGTCCCCGAAGAGCCGGAGGACGGGAAGAAGCGCAAGAATACCCGGCGCAGTCGAGCGAACGGGGAGGGCTCCATCTACCCCTACCGCAACGGCTATGCCGCCTACGCCTGGGTCACCACCCCCGCCGGGGAACGCACACGGAAGTACGTCTACGGCAAGACCCGCGACATCGTCCACGACAAGTACATCAAGCTTCTCAACGAGGCCAAGCAACGCCCGATCGCTACCAGCATGCCGACCGTAGAGCAGTACCTCACGTACTGGCTCACGGACGTGATCGAGCCGAATCGGGAGCCGAACACGTATTCACACTATGAGCTGATGTCCCGGCTTCACATCGTCCCCGGCCTGGGCAAGAAGCGCCTCGACCGGCTCACCGTGCGGGACGTTCAGAAGTGGCTGAACAGCGTTCCGGGCAAGTGCCAGTGCTGCGCGCAGGGCAAGGACGCGCGACGCCCCAAAGAGCACAAGGACCCGCGCAAGCGGCAACGGTGCTGCGCCCTCGGGAAGTGCTGCCAGGACTACCCGAGTCGGCGGACCATCACCGCAGCCCGTAACACGCTCCGCGCGGCGCTGAACCAAGCCAGGACGGAAGAGATCATTTCTCGCAACGTCGCCACCCTCGTCAAGGTCCCGACCGCGCGGAAGCGCACCCGCAAGGCGTCCACCTGGACCGTGGAAGAAGCGCGACGGTTCCTCGAATACGCCCGGGAATCGGACGACCCGCTGTATGCCGCGTGGGTGCTCATCCTCGTCATGGGGGTGCGCAAGGGCGAAGTGTTCGGCCTCCGCTGGGCAGACATCGACTTCGCAGCCGACGAACTGACCATCGGATGGCAGCTACAGCGCGTCGGCTCCCGGCTCATCCATAAGGAGCGGACCAAGACGGACAGCTCTACCGACGTGCTTCCGCTCCCGTCGGTGTGCCTCTCGGCGCTGCGCGTGCGAGAGGCCCAGCTCTCCGCGGCCCGGGACGCCGCTGGCGACGACTGGCAGACAAGCGGACTCGTCTTCACCACGCGGACCGGCCGTCCGATCGAACCTCGCAACGTCAACCGCGCGTTCGAGTCGCGGTGTGCTGCTGCCGGTGTCCGGGTCATCCGGGTGCACGACACGCGGCACACGTGCGGCAAGCTGCTGGCCGCGCTGGACGTCCATCCTCGCGTCGCGATGCAGATCCTTCGGCACAGCCGGATCGGCATCACGATGGAGATCTACACGGAGGTTCCCTCCGAGGACACCCGGGCGGCCCTCAAGCGGCTTGGGGATCATCTGCGGCAAGCTGACGACAGCGGTGAGGCGTCCGTGTAGCTGTACTTCGCTGCTGTACCCACCAGCAAAGCCCCCTTGCGGAAGATCGCAAGGGGGCTTTGACCTGGGCGCACCCGAAGGGATTCGAACCCCTAACCTTCTGATCCGTAGTCAGATGCTCTATCCGTTGAGCTACGGGTGCTTGCCGGGATAACTGTACCGGCTCCGCTGACCTGACCGCGAATCGGTTGGCCGACGCCAGGCCGCGCGAGTGTGACCTGAGTCACGGAACCCTTTGTGGCCAAGAGACGCCAAAGTGCTGATCGAGACGGGAGTGACCTGTGTGGTCTCACCCGTCCGAAGCCCAATCCCCCCTGAAGGAGAATCCCCATGCGCATGTCTGCCACCAAGCTGGTCGGCGCTCTCGCCGTCGGTGGCCTGATGCTCGGCTCGACGGGCTGCGGCGCGGTCGACGCCCTCGCCGGCGGCAAGAAGTCGACCGCGTGCAAGAACATCGAGAGCGAGCTGCGGAGCTTCTCCACCGGCAGCGTGTCGGCGACCTCGCCCAGCGGCGCCTCGACGACGGCCCAGAAGTTCTCCGACACGGCAGCCAAGGTCCGCTCGGAGGGCCAGAACGCCGGCGGCGACGTCGAGACCGCCGCGACCGCGTTCGCCGGCGACCTCGACCAGACGGCCGAGATGCTCCGGAAGCTGAGCTCCGGCGACACCTCGTCCTTCGGACGGCCCGACACCGCAGCCATGCAGCGGCACGGCAACGACCTGGCCGAGGCCTGCGGCTTCAACGCCTTCCGGCTGGGCAGCTGACCTTCGGCGGTCCGCTCCCGCGGCCCCGGGAGCGGACGCCGGCCCGTCGTCTTCGCGCAGTGGCGGCGCCACGGACTATGCTGCTGGGACCCACGGGCCAGACTTTGCCGGTTGGCGCGCCGAACCGGTAACCTGTCTGGGCCTGACGGCTACTGGAGGATTCGCCTAGTCCGGTCTATGGCGCCGCACTGCTAATGCGGTTTGGGTGCAAGCCCATCCGGGGTTCAAATCCCCGATCCTCCGCCTCTCACCAGCGGTTATCTTGATCCCGTCGGATCGAGTGAACCGCTGGTTTCTTTTTGGCCGGCCGATGGGGGGCCGATGCGACGGGAGACCACGGCCGCGCCCGCCTCAGCGGCTTCCTTGAATAAGGCATACGTCGGCCACTACGGCCATCCCGCAAACGGCCACGCAACCGACGCCAGCGACCTCGTCCTCCGCCTCGGTCGCCTCCTCCGCGCCGACTTCGTCTGGACCCCAGGCCCCCGCGTCTCTCCCTGCCTCAAACCACCCCACGAACTCGTCTTCGACCTCGCCCACACGGCGGGACTCGCCACCATGACCCTCAAAACCACCGAGGGCTGCAACATCGCCGCTAGCCACCACACCGCGCGGCGGCGTGTTTGTGGGGGGCGGTTCGCTCGGCTTGACCCTGCTCACGACCGAGCGGGGTCCGCTGGTGCAGTGCCTTCTCGTCTGGGTCAGCGGTGAGGTTATGCGTTCGGGTCGCAGGTGAGGTCGTGGGGCGGGAGGTGGCCGGTCAGTAGGTAGTCGTTGACGCGGTCGCGGACGCAGGTGCTCGGGTATCCGCGCTGGTAAGGGGCGTGTACGCGGGCGTCCAGTGTGATCATTCGGGAGCCGCGCAGCAGGCGGTGCACGATCAGGTTGCGCGGATAGGTGGTTCGGGTGTCGCCGGTCGCGGCCACCATCAGGGCGGGCAGGTCCGCCGCGACCGTGGTCGGCGGCTCGGCGGGGCGTGTCGGCCAGAACGCGCAGGGGCCGATGCCGTGGCTCAGCGCGCCGAACATTCCGCGGCGGTGTCGCTGGACGTCCCGCCAGTAGAACTCGGGGTCGCCGGGCGCGGTCCTGTCCCCGCAGATGAGGGCGGCCTGCCCGCTGCCGTCGCGCGAGTCGGCGCCGGTCAGCAGGTAGGCGAGTTCGTCGGCCAATTCCGGGGTGGGCCGGGCGGGGCGTCCGGCGGCCGCCTCCCGGAGCACCTGGACGGACTCGGCGAGCACCACGCGTGCCCCGTCCTCGTCCGTCCCCAGGTTGTCGACCAGCACCACCGGCAGCATCGAGGCGTCGAGACGATACGGACCGATCGCGAGGGGCCGGTGGGCGGACGCCGCGAAGATCCGCTGCACCAGTCCGAGGACCTCGTCCCGGGTGTCGCCGAGGCCGTACGTCCCATCGCGCCGTGCTGCCCACGCGGCCCACGCGTCGAGCGCGCGTTCGTTGGCCTTCTCGGTGCCTGCCAGCAGGCGCGGCCCCCAGCTGTACGGGTCCTGCGAGCTGTCGAGGACGACCCGGTCGAACCGTCCAGGGAACATCGTCGCGTAGACCGATCCCAGGTACGTGCCGTAGGACGCGCCGTTGTAGGACACTCTCCGCTCGCCGAGCGCGCCCCGGACGATGTCCATGTCGCGGGCGATGTTGCGGGTGCTGATGTGCGGGAGCAGGGTCGCGTTCGTGCGTGCGCACCTGTCCGCCAGGTCCCGCGCGAAGGACACCGACCGGTCGAACGACCGGCGGGTCGTCCCCGGGCCCTTGATCCAGGTGGCGGCGGGCCAGCCGCAGTCGACCCCGGCGCTGCGTCCGAGCGACCGCGGGTCCAGGCCGATCAGGTCGTAGCGCGGGCCCGCGGCACCCATGAGGTCGCGCATGTACGGCGGCAGGTCGATGGCCGGGCCCGGCCCGCCCCCGTTGAGGATCATCGTGCCGATCCGGGGCGCTTTCCCGGACGCCTTCAGCCGGGAGATCGCGACCGTGATGGTGCGGCCGCCGGGATCGGCGTAGTCGAGGGGGACGGTCACGTCCGCGCATCGGGCGCCCGCCTCGTCCAGGGCCTTGCCGACCTCGTCGCCGCGGTTCAGCGTGCACGCCTTCCAGTCGAGACGCTGCTGGTAGAAGCGGTCAAGGCCGTTGGTGGCGGCTTCCGACGGCGGCGGCGCCATTGTCGCGGCCAGCGCGGCGGCCACCAGGACCGCCGCCGTCCGGATCCCGATCATCGCGGATCACACAGGGCGGTCTGGACGAGGTTCAGCTCGTCGTCGAACGCCTCCTTGGTCGAGGGGTTCTCGTTGAAGGCGATCGACACCCGTCGCCCGGACGGCGCCACCCCCGAGACCGCTGTGGAGCCGTCGATGTCACCGGCATGGCCCCACCACGTCCCGCCGCAGCGCAGGGGTGTGCCGATCAGGCCGAGGCCGTAGGCGCCGCCGTCCCAGACGCGGTCCGGATCCACCGGGACGGTCTGCTTCATTTCCGCGAGCGGTTCCGGTGGCAGCAGCCGTCCGCCGAGCAGCGCGGTGAAGAACGCGTTCACGTCGCGGAGGCTGGAGATCATGGCGCCTCCCGTCCAGGCCACGGTGGTGTTCAGCTCCGTGTAGTCGGCCCGGCGGCCGTCCTCCTGCCGGACGTAGCCGCGCGCGTGCGGACCCCTGATCCGGGTCTCGTCGCCCGGCCAGTATGTTTCGCGCAGCCGGAGCGGCCGGATGATCCGGTGCCGGATCTCGTCCTCCGCGCGGCGCCCGGTCACCTTCTCGACGATGAGCCCGGCGATGACGAAGTTGGTGGTGGAGTAGTGCCAGGCGGTTTTCGGAGGCGGCATGGACAGGGCCCGCTCGACCAATTCCTCTGGCACGAAATGCCGGAAACGGAATTCCTCGGTGGTCGCGAAAGTGTCCATGTGGTCGGGAAGGCCGCTGGTGTGGCGGAGCAGGCTCCTTACCGCGATCTTCCGGCCGTCGTATCCGTTCGTGTCGATGAGGCCGGGCAGGTAGCGGGCGACCGGGGCGTCCAGCGCGAGCCGTCCTTCGGCGGCCAGGGCGAGCACTGCGGTCGCGGTGAATGTCTTGGTGATGCTGCCTATTCGCAGCCGTATCGCGGCGTTCATCGGACGTCCGGTGCGACGGTCGGCCACGCCGCTCGCCGCCGTCCACGTTTCGCACCGCGGGTCGTCGACGCGCACGGCCGCCCCGGTCAGCCGGTGGACGCCCGTCATCCGCGTCAACGCGTCGCGGGTATCGGCATGATCGCCGCACCCGGACGCCGCCCGCGCGGGGACCGCGGTACCGGTTCCCGCCGCGATCAAGGCAACCGTCCCCAGGACGGCGCGCCGCCGCCTTGCTCCAGTCATGGCCATGGACGCTAGGCTGCGGCCGCCCAGAGCACACTGAGGCGATCACCCTGACCTGTCCTCGGGCTGCCCGCACGGCGAGCCTAGGGACAGCCCCATCGACCACCCGGCCGGCGCCGGTTCACCCGGGCAAGGGCGAGAAGTCGACGACTTCAGCGGCATAAACGCGGACGCCAACTGCGACACGAAGGGTGGACGCCAACTGCGACACGAAGGGCGGACGCCAACTGCTGCACGAAGGCGGACGCCGACTGCGGCACCTTCATCGCCGGGCGAAACGCGTCATCGGCGTTTCGGCGGTCGCGGCTACAAGGTGGGTTACAGGATGTTGAGCATTCCCCGGCAAGGCGACGAATCCTGCCTGCGGCTGGTGGCGTAGGTCAGGTAGGCCTACGCCACCTGACCGTTCTCGATGCGTCCCGCGGTGCCGGTGCAGTGCGGTTGCGCCCCGATGGTGTGGACGCCCTTCTTTAGGCCGCCGCCCAAATGTTCAGCGGTCGTCCAGCAGTTCTTGACCGCCAGATCCGAGACCGGTCCGCGCGGCAGATCGCCAGCCGGCGCGCCCGCCGCTCGACCCGCGTGAACCGGCCACTGATCCGGGCCGCCAGAGCGTGGAAATGCTCCTGCCAACGGGCAGGGTCTACCCTCCGGTGCGCGGCCACCGCGGGCATGCTCTGACTCGACAAGCCAGGCAAGATCGCGCGGTGGCCGCGCCACGTCGCGCCGCAACGCCGTCGGTCACGTCGTACCGTCTAGTCCGCGTTTCGGCGCTGCGGCCCGACGCCCTCGGGGATCTCGCCGTGAAGGTGCGGGATGTAGACGAGCTTCTGCGTCCGGCCGTCGAGCACGGTCGACTCGACGAGCTCCAGGTCGAACTCGGCCCCGTCGTGGAGGAGCGCCGCCCCGCCGGCGCGACCCGTGACGGCGGGGAACATGAGGATCTCGAGACGGTCGACGAGGCCCGCGGCGAGCAGAGCGCGGTTCAGCGAGATGCTGCCGTGCGACCGCATCGGGACGTCAGTGGTGCGCTTCAGACGCTCGATCGCCGTCACCGCATCCTCGTTGAGAACCGTCGAGTTCCGCCATCCGAGCGGCTCTTCGAGCGTGCTGGAGAACACGATCTTCGGCAGCTCGTTCAGGCTGTCGTAGTAGGGCTCGTCATACTCGACCACGAATTCCCGGAACGCCCGGAACGTCGTCGCGCCGAAGACGAGCACCTGGTCCTGCGCGAACGTACGCACCCGGTCCTCGCGGACCTCGGGGCCCTCCTTCCCCCAATATCCGGGCCAACCTGTGGCCATGCCGTAGCCATCCAGGCTGCAGAAGAAGTCGACGGTGAAGGTGGTGCTCATGGTGCTCTCCCTTTCCTTGCCCTCGCGCCGCCTCAGGTGAGCGGCCTTCACCCCTTCCACGAACACGACTGACCCGATCCGACACCTGTCAGGGGACGCGGTGGTGGCGGTTAGCCGATGGTCTTGTGGGCTTGAGCATGGCCTAGTGCCGCCTTGGCGATCTGGATCGGCTCGGTGGTCGATGCCGATGCTGGCGATGACGGCCCGTATTTCGCGGGTGGCGTGGCGGGCCTGCTCGCGGGCCGGCTCTCCGGCGGCCGAGACGAACGAGCCGGCCCGTCCGTGGGTCTCGATCAGTCCGGCCTCCTCCAGTTCTCGGTAGGCCCGGTCGACGGTGTTCCCGGCGAGGCCGAGGTCGGCTGCGAGGCGGCGGATCGGCGGCGGCCTGGTGCCGACGGCGAGCGGGCGGTTCTGGATCTGCCGCGCCGGCTGGGCCAGGAGTTTGCTCGAACGGCGGCGTCGGCGAGGCGGCGTCGATGACGATCATCGGGTGGCCATGGCTCGCCGCGCCGCCGTCGCGTCACCGGCGCTCCGGATCTGGATCAGCCAGAGCGCGATGACCGGCCGCCACCACGAGGCCAGCGCGACTGCGTTCCACCAGCCGAACGAGTCTGCGTACAAGAAGATGGTCGGCAGCGACCACACCAGACTGGGCGCTGCGAGGGCGTGGGGCGCCCTCGACCCGCGATGGCATCGGCCGTGAGCGACGCCTCGTCCTGCGCCACCCGCCGGGCGTCAGCGCCTGGCGCAGCTGCATGACGATGCCGGCGCCGGCCCCGGCGAGGCCGGTCAGCACGTGGAGCCCATCGGGTTCGGTGAAGTTCTTGATGAGGACGCCGTCGCTGGCGCGGGTGCGGACTACAGCTTGTCCCATGACTGTGGAGACTGGGTCGAGCGAAACGTTGAACTGGCTCTGCCCGCCGGGCCGTTTCCGGTGAATCACCAGCTGCCGTGCCACGCGCAGTGCGACGTTCTGCCCGTGGTTGTGGGTGACCGGCGTGAGCGTCAGGTCTGGGCACGCGTTCAGCCCGGGGCCCGTCCACGCGTCGCCGTCGCGGATGAAGACCGGGTCGGTGTCACCACGGTGTCGGGTATTCGGCGGTGAGCTGGTCGGCGTTGGACCAGTGCGTTATAGCCGGCCCCCGAGCGGCCGGTTCGTGGCAGGGTGGCGGGATGCCTGGCGCGCGGTACGGGATGGATGCGCCCTACGGGTTCGGCTTCGTGGGCCTGGTCGTGCTGGGGTTCTGGGTGACCGGGCTGGTGCTGGCGGTCACCGCCGATCTGGCCGCCGCGCTGCCCGCGCTGGTCTCCGGCACCCTGCTGGCGGGATGCCTGGCTTTGAGCCTGCACGCCACGCTGCGCGGCAAGTTCCTGGTCTGGCGGGACGTGCTGGACGAGCTGGACCTGCGCGGCGACGAACGGCTGCTCGACCTCGGCTGCGGACGCGGCGCCGTCCTGTTGGCCGCCGCCCGGCGCCTCCCGCAGGGCCGGGCGGTCGGCGTGGACCTGTGGCGCGGACGGGACCAGTCCGGCAACACCCCAGCGGCGACCCTGCGCAATGCCCGCGCCGAAGGCGTCGCCGACCGCGTTCACGTGCAAGGGGGTGACCTGCGCAGACTCCCGTACGCGGAGGCAAGTTTCGACCTGGTGGTGTCCAGCCTGACGGTGCACACCATCTTCGGCGCGGACGCCCGCGCCCAAGCGATCGCCGAGGCGTACCGGGTACTGCGGCCGGGCGGCCGCCTGCTGATCGCCGACCTGGCGCGGACCCCCCGCGAGTACGCTGCGGTGCTGGCCCGGCTGAACGCCCAGGACATCCGCGTGCGCGGCCTCGGCTGGCGCGCGTGGTGGGGCAGTCCGTGGGTCCCGACCCGCCTGCTCACCGCCCGCAAACCAGACACCCCCTGAACACACCTACCGGCACGATCCCGGGCCCCATGGCCACCTGGCGTGGCTACGCGGCGGTTTCGTGCTGCGCACCGGCGAGCAGGGCGGCCCGCGCGGTCGTCATCACTTCCGATGGTCCGGGCGGGCGCGGTTAGCATCGCCTGGTGGCGTGGATCGACCCGACGGCCTGGTACGCGGCGCTGCCCGCCTGTTATCTGGCGACGGGCATGCTGCTCACCGACACCCATGGGCGGGTGCTGCTGGTCAAGACCTGTTACCGCGACGACTGGGGGCTGCCCGGCGGCGTCGCGGAGGAAGGCGAACCGCCGCACCTGGCATGCCGCCGGGAGATCGCCGAAGAACTCGGCCTCGACCGTCCCGCCGGACCGCTGCTGGCCGTCGACTTCGTCGCCGCCAGCGGCGACCGGCTCCGTTCGATGATCTACCTGGTCTTCGACGGCGGAACCATCACCGACCCCACCATCACCGTGCAGGAAGACGAGATCGCCGAGTACGCCTTCCTGGCGCCCGACAGCGTCGCCTCACGCATGCCGGCCACGACCGCCCACCGGATGCGGCGTGCGCTGACCTCGCGCCGCACCGGCTACGTGGCCTACCTGCCGTCTTGACCGGACCATCCGGGAGCCAGAGGCGGCTACGACGCTCGTCGCTCGTCCGGGCACGGCGGCGCGCGGGGTGCAGGTGGGGGTGGGTGGTGGGCATGCTGGTGACGCGGGTGGCCTACTGCCAGACTTCGGCGCGCGCGGCTGGGCGTGGGGCAGTGGATGCGCTGGTTGTCAGGTGGTTCTTAGGCTGGGTGGAGTCTGGCCAGCCAGCCGTTGTCTGGGCGTGCTCGTCTTAGGGCGGCGCGGAAGGCGTCGGTTGGGTCGGCCTCGGGTAGGGCGCGTTCCATCGCGGCGATGGCCTGGTCCCGGTCGGCGCCGGTGCGGCGCATGGCGTACAGGGCGCCGATCGTGGGGGTCCTGCTGTAGGCCGCTACGCAGTGCACCAGCACCACGTGTCCACCGGTGCGCAGCTGTTCGATGGCGGTGACGGTGTCATGCAGGACGAAGTCCAGGTTCGGGTTGTCCGCGGGCTCGTCGCAGTCGGCGAGCCGGACTTCGATCCAGTGCGGCGTCCGCGCCAGGATCGTTCGCCGTTCCTGTTCGCCGACCGGGCACAGCGACACCACCGCGGTCACGGTCGCGGGCAGGTCGCGCACCGCGGCCAGATCGGCGAGCAGGACGCCGGGGTCGTCGGGATGCGGCACGGTGATCGCGGGACGGTCCCCGCCGCCGTAGACCGGGGGTGCGTACGTTCCGCCGGTGGCGAGCGCGGCCGCCAGGGCGATCAGGTCCTGCGGCCCACGTTCGGATCGGCCACGCAGGTCCAGCCGCCAGCGTGCGGGGACGGCCGACGCTCCGTAGGCCGCGCCGAGCAGACCTCCGGCGACCGCACCGGCGTCTCGGCGGCCGAGCGTCGCGTCTTCTAGCGCCAGGCGCAGGTGGTCTACGCGGAAGGAGCCGTCGACGGGCTCGTCCTGCGGGACCGCGGTCGTGGTGATGGCACACCATGCCGCCTGCAATGCCTCTGCCGCTTGGCCGGTGCGGGTGAAGTCCCGCGGCCGGGCGCGCTCCGCCTTCCTCAGCCGCTCGACCCACCGGGTGCGGCCCGGTTCGGGCAGCCGTTCCAGGCCTACGCGGACATCGAGGGTGCCGGTGAGCACGGCGTGCCGGATGGCGTGGCACCACAGCATGCGGGCTTCGCCCGCCTCCGGAGTGTCGTCGGTGAGAGCGCCGATCGCGGTCGCCGCCTCGGTGAGGCCGTCGGGATCGTCGAGGAACGCCAGCGCGACCGGGGCGGCCCACGTGAGCGGGCCGCTCCCGGCGTCCTTCCCCCAGCGGGCGCGGATCGCGGCTTGGGCGGACGCGGTGCGCAGGTCAGCGCCGGAGGCGGCCACCTCCGCGACCACCAGCGTCCTGAAAGTGTCGTCGGTCCATTCTCCCGGTGCCGAGTCACTTTTCATGGTGGTCGGGGCGTCCGGGGGCGGGGGCGCACCGGGCTCGTTTTCGACGCTGAGCGCGTCCCCGGCGGCGGCGGCGAGCAGAACGCCGCAAGCGCGATCCAACTGGGCGGTTTCGAGATCCACAACGTCCCATTATGCTCGGGGCGCCGCGTCGGCGAATGGCTCCGCCCGCTTCGAGGTATTCCTGGGGCGATGTTTGTCCACTGGCGGGGGCTGCGGAATCGCGCGTATGCGCCAGTTTCAGTTCAGCGAAACGGCCCCATGGGACTGGCCAGGATTTCTTTTTCACTACCGCTCGCATCTGGTGCGAATGGTTCGCATCGACCGGAGCTGCGGCGGGAGTCGGTGAGCGTTCATGGTCCGGTACCGTCAGCGGAATGCGGATGCGGATATCCGTCTCGCAGCGGGCGCCGGTGGACGCGTGCGGTCAGCGAAATGAACGGCTGAGATGAGCGTCCAGGGCGCGGGCACCCTGGGCGCGGGTGCTCGTTCCGCCGCCGCGGCTACGCGGGCCGTGGCCACGCTCAACCCTGGCTATTTCGCCTTTGTCATGGGCACCGGCATCGTGTCGATCGGTGTGAGTGCCCATGGTCTGGTCGTGTTGTCCATGGTTCTGTTGTGGGTGGCCGCGGGGGGCTTTGCCGTTCTGGTCGTCCTGACCGCCTGGCGGGCCGCCGCCTTTCCCGCCGAGCTGCGCGACGACTTCGCCGACCCCCGGCGCGGCTTCGGGTTCTTCACCTTCGTCGCCGCGGGCGATGTGCTCGGTACCCGCCTGGTCATGGCCGGCCATCATCGGATCGCGCTCGCGCTGCTGGGGCTGGGGTGCCTCGGCTGGCTGATCCTCGGCTACGTGGTGCCGTGGACGGCGGTGATCGGACGTACGGAACGACCGGTCGTGGCGGGCGCCAACGGCACCTGGTTCATCTGGGTGGTCGCCAGCCAGTCCGTCGCCGTGCTCGCCGCCGTCCTGGAGCCGTCGGCCGCGGTCGGCCGCCGCGAGCTCGCCCTTCTCGCGGTCGCCGCCTGGTCGGTGGGGGTGTTCCTGTACGCCGCCGTCGGTGTCTTCGTCGCCGCCCGCCTGCTGCTCTACCCGCTGCGCCCCGACGACCTCACCCCGCCGTACTGGGTCGCCATGGGCGCCACCGCGATCACCGTGCTGGCCGGGGCGCGCATCGTCCAGATGGCGGACGCGCCCGCGGTCACCGCGACGCGCGACCTGGTCGCCGGGGCCTCGGTGGTGTTCTGGGCGTTCGGCAGCTGGCTCATCCCCCCGCTGGTCGCGGCGGGATGGTGGCGGCACGTCACGCACCGGGTTCCGCTGCGCTACGAGGCGACGCTGTGGAGCCTGGTGTTCCCGCTGGGGATGTACGGCGTCGCGGGGCACTACCTCGGCGCGGCCGACCGCCTGCCCGTCGTCCGGATGGTCGGGGAGGACGAGATCTGGATCGCCCTCACCGCATGGACGCTGGTCTTCGCCGCCATGATCGTCCACCTGGGGCGCACCCTCCTGTGGCGACCCTTCGCGGCTCGCCCGACACGCCGCTGAGCCCCGCACCAGCAGGCCGCGCGGAGGCGGATCGCGCGGAGGCGGATCGCGCCGTCCGGTCGACGGGACGCGCGCGGGCGGGCGCCGTCCCGGACGACGGGACGCGGACGGGCGGGCGCCGTCCCGGACGACGTGGACGCGGGCGTAGCGCCCCGCGGCCGGCGCTACGAGGACGGGCAGAATACGGTCTCCACGGCCTTGCCCATGGCTTGGGCCGGCTCGCTGATGTCCTTGACGCTCACAGTGGCCGACACCGCGAGCTGGCGGCGGCCGTCCTCCGAGTAGAAGGTCATGGCGAGGAAGCCGGGAGCGGTCCCGCCCGCGATTTTGAGATCGTCGCCGCAACTGCCGCGGCCTTCGCCTCGGGGGTGCGGGACATTGGGCAGCGGGTCGGTCAGGATTCGCTGGAGGTCCGGCGGCAGCAGTCTTCCCTGGGTGAACGCCCGCTGGAAGGCGCTGACGTCGTGCGCGGTGGAGACCACCCCTCCGGCCGCTCCGGCGATGCTGGCGTTGAACCGGTCCACGTCGCGCAGCCTGCCGTGGGCGTCGGGATAGTAGCCGTGCCCGTGCGGCCCCTTGATGCCCTCAGGCGGCTTGACGGGAAGGTAGGTCTTGGTCATCCCGAGCGGGCCGAACAGGCGTCTGTGCAGCTCGGCGGACAGGTCGTGGCCGGTCAGACTCTCGATGACCACGCCGAGGAGGGTGTAGTTGGTGTTGGAGTAGGACCACTTCTCGCCCGGTTCCCCGGTCCGGGGCCGGCCGCGGCTCCACTTCACCAGATCGAGCGGCCGATAGTGGGTCGTGAAGTCGAACACGTCGAACGAGGGGTCCTCTCCCTCGCTCCCGTCCGGGTTCGGCTTGGCGTACCAGTCGGGGATGCCGGACGTGTGCCGGATCATCTGCCGCACCGTGATCTCGTCGGCCCGCGTCACCAGGTCCTTCTCCACCACTTCCGGCAGCAGGTCGCCGAGCTTGTCGTCCACCCCCAGCCTGCCCTCGTCGACCAGTTGCAGCACCACGGTGGCCACCATCTGCTTGGTCTGCGACCCGATCCGGAAGCGGGCGGTCGCGGGGATGCTCCCGCCCTTTCCGTCGAGCAACCGGGAACCGGCGCCGCCCTGCCCGATGGCCCTCCCGTCGACGTAGGCGCCGCCGACGGCCCCCACCACCCCAGGGGCCTTGGCCAGCTCCTCCATCGCTTTCTGCACGTTGTCGACCCGGGCCGGGGCGGCGATGGCGGGCCCGGCCTGGGCCAGCATCACCATGACGACACCGGCGGCCAGGCCGGCAGTCTTCAACGGCCGACGAACGTTCTTGTGGGACACGAAGCGTGCTCCTCTCATCATCACTTTCCAAAGCGGGCACGCCATGCCCTCAGCGCAAACCGCAGTGAATCACCCCCACCGAAGACGGGAGAATGTTGCGGTGGCGTATGCGCTTTTCGATACGCCCGCGATACACGGAATCCCGGCACGAGGGGCCCGATGGCGGAATCACGGAACGAGGGATCGGATTTCGGCCTGGTCACCGAATGGTGTGCGCGTACCTTTGCCGACGCGTCGGTGGTGGCCGGGCAACTGCCGTCCACGTCCGCCGCGGCACACGGGCCGCACGCCGAACGTGCCCTCGCCCTGCGGATGGGCATTCTCGCGCAGAAGGCGCCGCCCTATCGCGCGCCGCGCGCTCTCCGACCCTTGGTCTCCGGCGGATGGGCGGACCGCATGGCGGGGCAGTACTCCACACACGCAAAACTCACGCCGCCCTTCCAGGACAAGGCCGCCGACCTGCGCCCCACCGCACCCGGGTGGATCGACACGGACGGGCAGGGCGTTAGGCGTCGCCGAGCCGGTCTTCGTCCGCGGATGGGCGGAAGGCGACCTCGTCCTCGACGGCGCCCTGATCGCGGTGTGCGTCGGCGACCGGACCCGGGTGGCCAGGCGCCTGCAGCACCTCGTCGCACACGCATGGCTCGACGTCGACGACCTCTACCGCGTCGGCAAGGTCGGGGTGTACCTGGATCCCGGCACCCTGATCACCTGGCCCGTCCGCTTCCTGGCCGACGGGCTCCTCCCTCCGGCCGGTCCGGACACCGCACGCACCGACTTCCTGGCGTGGGCCGGACGAGCGATCACCGCCCCCAGGCCGGTACCGGTGGACGTCGCCCGAAAGGCCCGGCCAGGCCGCATAGCGGACGACGAACTCAACCGTGCGCTCCCCCTCGGCATCGTCTACGGCCCGGAGAAGTGGGACACCTTCGCCGACGCAGAATGGTCCTACTGGGACCTGTGGATGAGCGTCGTGGCCATCGTCGACCACGGCGGCGACTAGGACCGGGATCTCCTCGAACGGATCGTCGGCAGCCTGCACGACTCCTACGACGCCGAACGGCTCGACTGGGCGGCACGCGACGTCATGAGCCTCTTGAAATCCTTTTAGCCGCGCCGGTGTCGAGAATGCGGTGACGGCTCCGTCCTAGGATCACCAGCGGCCATGACGGGCCGGGAAGACGACAGTGGGAGACGACCATGCAACCGAACGAGGTCACTGAGGTTCTGAACCGGCCGCTCAGCCAGGAACTGCTGGCCCGGGACCTGACCCGCCTGGCCTACGTCGCCAAGGACGGCACGCCCCGCAATGTGCCGATCGGGTTCACCTGGAACGGGTCGGAGATCGTCATGTGCACGTCGAAGAACGCCCCGAAGCTTCCGTCGCTGCGGGCGAACCCGGCGGTCGCTCTCACGATCGACACCGAGGTGCACCCGCCCAAGATCCTGCTCATCCGCGGCCGGGCCGAGCTGGACGTCGTCGACGGCATCCCGGACGAGTATCTGGAGTCGAGCGGCACCTACGAGATGACGCCCGAGCAACGGGTGGAGTGGGAGGCCGGGGTGCGTTCGCTCTACGACGGCATGGTCCGGATCGTCGTGACCCCGACGTGGGCGAAGCTGATCGACTTCGAGACGACCCTGCCGAGCGCGGTCGAGGAACTGATCCGGGAGCGGGACGAGCGCCAGCGCGCCTGAGCGGCGGCACGGTCGCCCGCGTCGGCCGGACCGCTGACATTCCCCCGGAAATGTCGGGGAGGGGATGTCGAGATCCTGAGGACGGCTCCGTCCCCGCAGTGAACACGGCCGGAACGGGCCGTACCGCACCAAGGAGAACACGATGGCCAAGTACCTGCTTCTCAAGCACTACCGGGGCGCGCCCGCAGCGGTCAACGACGTGCCGATCGACCAGTGGACGCCGGAGGAGATCTCGGCCCACGTGCAGTACATGGAGGACTTCGCCGCCCGGTTGGAGGCCACCGGCGAGTTCGTCGACGGCCAGGCGCTCGCCCCGGAGGGCATGTTCGTCCGGTACGACGGCGAGGGGCGGCCGCCGGTCACCGACGGCCCGTTCGCGGAGACCAAGGACCTGATCGCTGGCT
The DNA here is from genome assembly GCF_044326345.1 of Actinomadura sp. 9N215. Classification (NCBI taxonomy): domain Bacteria; kingdom Bacillati; phylum Actinomycetota; class Actinomycetes; order Streptosporangiales; family Thermomonosporaceae; genus Actinomadura; species Actinomadura sp. 9N215. The sequence goes on from NZ_JBIRBA010000003.1 coordinate 507,195, forward strand.
GGTACGTGATCGACGTCGAGAGCCAGGAGCGGGCGGTCGAGCTGGCCGGGGAACTGTCCGCGGCCCCGGGCGCGGGCGGCAAGCCGATCCACGAATGGCTTGAGGTGCGCCCGTTCCTGAGCGTGCCCCCGACCATCACGGAGTGACACACGTGGACGAGGCCGTGCTGCGGTCCCTCACCCCCACGGTGATCGCCATCCTCGGCCGTCGCGGAGCAGACTTCGCGGCGGCCGAGGACGCCGTCCAGGACGCCCTGGTCGAAGCGCTGCGCGTGTGGCCGGACGATCCGCCGCGGGACCCCAAGGGCTGGCTCCTCACCGTGGCCTGGCGCAAGTTCCTCGACGCCGCACGCGCCGACACGTCCCGGCGGCACCGCGAGGAACGCGTCGAGACCGAGCCCGTGCCGGGCCCGAGCCGGGCGGCGGACGACACGCTCCAGCTGTACTTCCTGTGCGCGCACCCGTCCCTGACGCCGGCATCGGCCGTCGCGCTGACCCTGCGGGCGGTCGGCGGTCTGACCACGCGCCAGATCGCGCGGGCGTACCTCGTCCCCGAGGCGACCATGGCGCAGCGCATCAGCCGGGCCAAGCGGACGATCTCGGGCGTCCGGTTCGATCGGCCAGGTGACGTCGCGACGGTCCTGCGCGTGCTCTACCTCGTGTTCAACGAGGGCTACTCCGGCGACGTCGACCTCGCCGCCGAGGCGATCCGGCTCACCCGCCAGCTGGCCGCCAAGATCGACCATGAGGAGGTCGCGGGCCTGCTGGCGCTCATGCTGCTGCACCACGCGCGGCGCCCGGCCCGGACCGGCCCAGGCGGCAGGCTCATACCCCTCGCCGACCAGGACCGCGGCCTGTGGGACACCCGCCTGATCGCCGAGGGCGTCGAGATTCTCCAGGCGGCCCTCGCCCGCGACCGGCTCGGCGAGTTCCAGGCCCAGGCCGCCATCGCCGCGCTCCACGCCGACGCCCCGGCGGCCGAGGAGACCGACTGGGTGCAGATCGTCGAGTGGTACGACGAACTGCTGCGCTTCACCGACAATCCGGTGGCCCGCCTCAACCGCGCCGTCGCCGTCGGCGAGGCCGACGGCCCGCGGGCCGGACTGGCCGCGCTGGCGGAGGTCGACCCCGCCCTGCCCCGCCACACCGCCGCCGCGGCCTACCTCCACGAGCGCGACGGCGACCCGGCCACCGCGGCGCGGCTCTACGCCGAAGCCGCCCGATCGGCGTCCAACCTCCCCGAACGCGACCACCTCACACGACAGGCCGCACGCCTCAACGCCCAACTGCGGGACTGAACGCCGCACGGCGAGGACGGACGGCTACCGTTGGCTGCTCGGACGACTGCACGACGGGAGCGGGAGCGCATGGTGGACGCTGAGCATCGTGAACCGCCGATCGAGATCCGTCACGACGTACCGGCATCGGCGCGGGTGTACGGGTGGGCGCTGGGCGGAAAGGACAACTACCAGGTCGACCGCGACTTCGCGTTGAAGACCGCGCCCGTGTTCCCCGAGTCGATCGACATCTCGCGGCAGAACCGGCTGTTCCTCTACCGCGCGGTGCGGTACCTGGCGACCGAGGGCAGGGTCCGCCAGTTCCTGGACATGGGCTGCGGGCTGCCCACCGACAACAACGTCCACCAGGTCGCCCAGAAGTTCACGCCCGACGCCCGCGTCGTCTACGTCGACATCGACCCGATCGTCCTGGCCTACGGGCGCGCGCTGCTGGCCGGGGACGGCTCCACCGTCGTCATCAACGCCGACTTCCGCGACGTGGACGCCGTCCTGGGCCATCCCGACCTCCGGCGGCTGATCGACTTCGACGAGCCGCTGGCCGTGCTCTTCCTGTCGGTCGGCCACCATCTGACCGACGCCGACGATCCGCGCGGCATCGTCCGGACCCTCATGGGACGGGCGGCGTCCGGCAGCCACCTCGCGTTCTCCCAGATCGTCTGCTCCGAACCCGAGCGGGCCGCCGACCTGGACGCCCGCATGAACGCCGCCGGAATCCCGTGGCAGAACCGCGCCCGCGAGGAGGTCGACGCCCTCCTGCTGGACGGCCTGGACCCGGTCGAGCCGGGCCTCGTCAACCTGCTGCACTGGCGACCCGACCCCGATCAGCCGCCGCTGCCTCCCGCTCCGGAGGAGCTGGCCCAGTTCGTCGGCGCCTCCCGGATGGCACGGGACATGTGCGAATACGGCGGCGTCCTGCGCAAGCCATGACGCGGTGGCCGGACGGCGGCGACCGTCCGGGTGGGGGCTGTCGGCTTACCGTGTATGGGTAGAGTGCGCCGGAAGGAAGATCCATGACCCCACGGACCGACGCCGACGAGGTGACCGAGCGGCCCCGCGTCCCGCTGAGCCGCGGGCGGGTGCTGCGTGCGGCCGTGGAGCTCGCCGACCGGGACGGCCTCGACTCGCTCACCATGCGCCGGCTCGCGCAGGAGGTCGGGGTCGAGGCGATGTCGCTCTACCACCACGTCGCCAACAAGGGGGCCGTGTTCGACGGCATCGTCGAGGTGGTCCTCGGGGAGATCGTGGCGGCGGTGGAGGAGGTCGAGGCGCCACCTCCTGAACGGGACTGGCAGGCCGCGCTGCGCGCGCAGATCCTCGCCGCCCGGGAGGTACTGCTGCGGCACCGCTGGGCCCCGCAGGTCCTCGAAAGCCGCACCACCACGAGCCCGCTGGTCATCGCCTACTACGACCACGTCATCGCGGTGCTCCGGGCGGGCGGCTTCTCTTACGATCTCGCTCATCGGGCGCTGCACGTCCTGGGCAGCCGCGCCCTGGGCTTCACCCAGGAACTGTTCCAGCCCGCCGGGGCCGAGGACGACAAGGCCGACGAGATCGCGGCTGCGGCGATCATGGATCAGATGGCCGATCGGTATCCCCATCTCGTCGGGATGCTGGCGGCGGCCGTCCACGACAATCCGGACGGGATCCTGGGCTTCTGCGACGACCAGTTCGAGTTCGAGTTCGCACTCGACCTGATCCTCGAAGGGCTGGAGCGGCGCCGCGCCGCCGACGCGTGACCCCCTTGCCGGACGCGGTCCTGTAGCCCGGTTGCTTCCCCAGCAGGCCTTGACTCCCTTACGCCGTACGATTACCTTACGGCGTATGACAGCCTTACGCCGTACGACGGCCGGAGGGCTCGCCGAAAGGACGCGGACATGAAGGCCTGGAGCTGGGACCGCTACGGCCCGCCCGACGTGCTGACCCTCAAAGACGTCGACGAACCCGGCATCGCCCCGGACGAAGTGCTCGTCCGGGTGCGGGCGGCGTCCGTCAACCCCTACGACTGGCGCCACGTGGGGGCCGACCCCAAGCTGGTCCGGCTCAGCATCGGCCTGCGGCGACCCAGACCCGGGCTGATCCCCGGCGCCGACCTCGCCGGGGTGGTCGAGCGGGTGGGCGGCGACGTGACCGGGCTGCGCGTCGGCGACGAGGTCTTCGGGGAGGTCCGGTTGGGCTCGTTCGCCGAGACGGTCGCCGTCCCGCAGGACAGGCTCGCCATCAAGCCCGTTCGCGCCACCTTCGAGCAGGCGGCGTCGGTGTCGATGGCCGCGCACACCGCGCTCCAAGGGCTACGGGACGTGGGGCAGGTCTCCGCCGGGCAGCGGGTCCTCGTCAACGGGGCGTCCGGCGGGGTCGGGACGTTCGCCGTCCAGCTCGCCAAGTCGTTCGGGACCGAGGTCACCGGCGTGTGCAGCACCCGGAACATCGAACTGGTCCGATCCCTGGGCGCGGACGACGCAATGGACTACACCCGCGAAGACTTCACCGAGCGGAAGGGACGATACGACCTGCTCATGGACATCGTCGGCGACCGGTCGCTGGCACGGCTGCGGCGGCCCCTGACGTCCCGCGGGACGCTCGTCATCGTGGGCGGCATCGCCTCGGGCCGCGGCAGGCTGCTCGGTCCGGCGGCGCAGGTGCTGCGCGGGGCTCTGGCGTCCCCCTTCGTCAGGCAGCGCGTCGGGACCGTCCGCTGGAAGCCCAATTCCGCCGACCTGCGGTTCCTGGCCGAGCTCATGGACAAGGACCAGCTCACACCCGTCATCGACCGGACCTACCCCTTCGACCAGATCCCCGAGGCGCTCCGCTACATCGAACGCGGCCACGCACGCGGCAAGGTCGCCATCACGTTCTGACCGCCCGCGAGGACGGCGCGGCCATGGGGTACGTTGGCGCATCGTGCTCAAGACGCGACTGGATCTCGACCGGATCCGCGCGGCCCGCCGCGCGATCGACCCGGTGTTCCTGGACACTCCACTGTTCCCCTGCGACGCCCTCGGAGACGCGCTCGGCTGCACGGCGAGCGTCAAGCTGGAAACCGCGAACCCGGTCCGCAGCTTCAAAGGCCGAGGGACCGAACTGGTCACCGGCCAGCTGCGCGACCAGGGCCGGGACGCCGCCGTCTGCGCCAGCGCCGGAAACCTCGGCTGGGCGCTCGCGTGGTCGGGGCGCCGCCGCGGCCTGGCCGTGACCGTCGTGGCGTCACGCCACGCACCGGCCGCCAAGCTCGACCGGATCCGTGCCCAGGGCGCCGAGCTGGAACTGGTCGACGGGGATTTCGACAGCGCCCGCCAGCGGGCGGTGGACATCGCCCGGCGGCGCGGCATCCGGCTCGTCGAGGACAGCCTGGACGTCGAGACCTGCGAAGGCGCGGCCACCATCGGCCTGGAACTGGTGCAGCGGGCGTCCGGGATCGACACCGTCCTGATCGCCTTGGGCGGCGGCGCGCTGGCCACCGGCGTCGGCCACGTCCTCAAGGCGCTCGCGCCCGGCGTCGAGGTGATCTGCGTGCAGCCCCACGGCGCGCCCGCGATGACGCGCTCCTGGCACCGGCGCCGGGTCGTCACGACCGAGTCCACCGACACCATCGCGGACGGCGTCGCCGGACGGCACCCCATCCCCGCCGTGCTGGACGACCTGCTGGCCGTGGCGGACGACGCCGTCCTGGTCCAGGAGGCGTCGATCATCGCGGGCATGCGGCTGCTCCTGCGGCATGCGGGCCTGGTCGTCGAACCCTCGGCGGCCCTCGGGGTGGCCGCCGTCCTGGAGGACCCCGACCGGTTCGCGGGCCGCCGCATCGCCACCATCATCTGCGGCAGCAACGTCAACCTGGACGACTACCACCGCTGGGTCGGCCCCTAGCCCGCCCCCGCGGGGTGATGTGCGTGATCGCGCGGCGAGGCGTCGGCGGTGGTCTGCGATGGCGTTCAGCGATTCCTTTTGGAGCGGCGGTGGTCTGCATTGTCGAACCATTGCGACGACAAGAGGAGCGATCATGCCGAGTGTGCAGTCCGAGGCGGTCAGGCGGCATTGGGCGGCCGCCCGTGAGGCCGACCCGCAGTCGGACAGGGAGGCCGCCGACGACGCCTGGGGCGGTCTGACGGCCGAACCCCGAAACGTCGACTACATCGAGACCGACGCCGGTGGCCTGCGCGCCATGTGGGCGGCGCCGAAGGGAAGCAGCGGGGATCATGTGCTGCTGTGCATGCACGGTGGCGGGTTCGTGGGCGGCTCGATGTACTCGCACCGCAAGCTGTTCGGCCATCTGGCCAAGGCGACCGGCGCGCGTGCGTTGATCTTCGACTACCGCCTCGCCCCTGGGCACACGCATCCGGCGCAGGTCGACGACGCGTCCGACGTCTACCGGTGGCTGCTCGACCAGGGGTTCGACGCCGGGCGTGTGGCGTTCGCCGGCGATTCCAGCGGCGGCGGGCTGACGATCACCACGCAGCTGCGGGTCCGGGAGCGGGGGCTGCCGCTGCCCGCGGCCGCGCTGCCGTTCTCGCCCTGGGTGGACATGGAGGCCGTCGGCGAGTCGTACGAGACCAACCGGGACAAGGACGCCTTCTTCTCCAGGGACGTCGTGCGCGAGCTGGCGGGCATCGTCCTGGGCGAGGGCGGCGACCCGCGCGATCCGCTGGCCAATCCGCTGTACGCCGACCTGACCGGTCTCGGCCCGATCTACATCCAGGTGGCCGGGGACGAGGTGCTGCTGGACGACGCGCGGCAGCTGGACGAGCACGCCCGCAAGGCCGGGGTCGACGTCCGGCTCGACGTCTTTCCCGACATGCAGCACACCTTCCAGATGGCCGCCGGGCGTGCGCCGGAGGCCGACGACGCGATCCGCAGAATGGCCGAATGGGTACGTCCAATACTCGGCCTGACAGGGGCCAAGGCCGGGGTGGGGGGTTGAGCGTGATGGGGGGAGGTCCGGTGATGGTGGACGAGGCGAGTGCCGGTGAGTTCGCGCAGCTTGCCGAGCCGTTCCGGCGCGAGTTGCTGGCGCACTGCTACCGGCTGCTCGGCTCGGCGGACGAGGCGGAGGACCTCGTCCAGGAGACCTATCTGCGGGCGTGGCGGTCCTACGGCGACTTCGAGGGACGGTCGACGCTGCGGGTCTGGCTGTACCGGATCGCCACCAACGCCTGCCTGACCGCGTTGAAGAACCGCGGGCGGCGGGCATTGCCGTCCGGGCTGGGCGGTCCCGCCGACGACGCGGACGCCCCGCCGGCACCGGCCGAGCCCGGCGCGGCATGGCTCCAGCCGATCCCGGACGCGCTGGTCGCCTCGGAGTCGCAGGACCCGGCGTCGATCGTCGCGGCGCGCGAGGGTCTGCGGCTCGCGCTCATCGCCAGCCTGCAATATCTGCCCGCGCGGCAGCGGGCCGTGTTCATCCTGCGCGAGGTGCTGTCCTTCCCGGCCGCCGAGGTCGCGACGATGCTCGACACCAGCGACGCGGCGGTCAAGAGCGCGCTGCAGCGGGCCCGAGCCCGCCTCGACGAGGTCGCGCCGGAAAGGGAACGGATCAGCGAGCCCACCGAGCCGCACGCCCGCGCGCTGCTCGACCAGTACATCGCCGGTTTCGAGAACGCCGACACGGCGGCGCTGGAGCGGGCGCTGCGCACCGACGCCGCGATCGAGCTGGTCGGCACCCGCACCTGGTTCGCCGGACGCGCGACCTGCCTGCGCTTCCTCGGAAACGTGCTCGGCTCACCCGGGGACTGGCGGATGATCCCGACCGTCGCCAACGGGCAGCCCGCCGCGGCCGCGTACCGGCGCGACGGCGACGGGACGTACCGCGCGTTCGGGCTCGGCGTCCTCACCGTGACGGACTCGGGCATCGCCCGCATCCTCGTCTTCGGCGACGGCCCGGGGCTGGTCGCCAGGTTCGGGCTGCCGTCCGTCCAGCCGGGCGCGGGAGGCCCGTCGTCCGGACGGCGCTAAGCCCGGCGGGGTCACGGCTTGTGGAGGAGCCCGCCGGGGTCATGGCTTGTGGAGGAGGCCGCCGTACTCGCGGAAGTCGCGGTTGCGCTCGGACGCGCCGAGGAAGCGTTCGACCTCGGCGGGGGCGCGCGGCAGGGGCGGCTGGTCGGGGTCGGGGCGCCAGTCGGCGACGTCGACCAGCCCCGGGGGGACGGGGACGAGACCGTCCAGGAGGGCGTCGACCTCGGCGCGGGTGCGGGTCTGCCAGGGGATTCCGGCGTCCGTCATGCGGGCCTGGAGGTCGGCGCCGCGGGCGGCGTCATCGGTGACGACCTGGGAGAACGCCAGATGGCTTCCCGGGACGGCCCGGTCGATGATGGCGCGCAGGATCCGGCGGGGGTCGTCGCGGTCGTGCAGGTGGTGGCCGACGGACAGGAACAGCACCGCCACCGGCTCGCCGAAGTCGATGAGGCGGCGCGTCTCGTCGTGGTTCAGGATCGCGTCCTGGTCGCGCATGTCGGCGGTGATGACGGCGGTCGTGGAGCTGTCCATGACCAGCAGCGCGCGGGCATGGACGAGGACGATCGGGTCGACGTCGACGTAGACGACGCGGGCGTCCGGCGCGAACCGCTGCGCGACCTCGTGGACGTTGGCGTCGGCCGGCATGCCGCAGCCCATGTCCACGAACTGCCGGATCCCGGCCTCCCGGACGAGGTGGCGAACGGCGCGGTAGAGGAACAGCCGGTTCGCCCTCGTGATGTCCAGGCCCTCGGGGAAGTCGGGCAGGGTCGCCATGGCGAACCGCCGGTCGATCTCGTAGTTGTCCTTGCCGCCGAGATACCAGCCGTAGACCCGCGCGGAGGTCGGGATGCCGTCCGGGATGTCGTCGTGGGTCACGCTGCGCGCCCTGGAAGGAGAAGGTGTCCTGGTCCGGGGCTCACCGTAGCTTCGCGTCCGGCGGGCGGGGGCGCCCTGTCCAAGATCGGCCGCCCGCGCGGCGCGCGCGGTCAGCGGGGGATGCGGGCGAGGGCCGGTAGCGGGACGAGGCCGTACTGGTAGTAGTCGACGGTGTCGGCCCCGGACGTGCGGGCGGCCTTGACCTTGGCGGCGAGTTGCTCGGCCGACTCGGTGTCCGGAATGCCGGGACGCAGGAGCGCCCGGAGCGTGGTCTCGGGACCCAGCGCGGCCCGGTAGGCGGCGACGTCCTCGGCGACACGGGCCTCGTCGCGCGCGTAGCAAAGGACGGCGTAGGACGGGACGACATCGCTGACCGCCGCCGGGTCCACGCCGATCTGCCAGGCGGAATCGGCGGCCGGGGCGCCGGTGGGACGTCCGTCGGCGTAGCCCTTCACGGCGCCGGTCAGGTCGAGGAACGTCAGGCGGGAACCCTCGGCCGCGACGGCTCCGGCGACGTCGGCGGCCAGCGACGTGACGATCGGCGTGCGGGCACGGGCATAGTCCTCAAGGACTGCGGGAAGCGCGACGGCGGGCGGGCCGCCGTCCAGGACGGACGCCACCAGGCCGGATGCCGCCGCCCGCGCCTCTCCGGCGGCGGGAACGCGGGCCTCGCAATGCGGGCAGAAGCACAGGCCGAGCGCGAATTCGGCGGCCGGGCCGAGGTCGACGAAAGAGCGTTCGTGGTGGTAGCCGTGCCCGAACGTCCCGAAATGGAGAGACTCGGTGACGACCGAGTCCATTCCCTGGCGGGCGATGGCGCGGCCAAGCGCGACCGCATAGGCGCGAACGTCCGGATTGGACGGGCACAGATCGGCGGGCGCGGCACGATCGCCGAAGCAGTTCTGCTGCGTCACGTCAGGAAAGGCAAGACCGAGGGTGGTGTTGTGCAGGAAAACACCCCAGCCGTGCAGGGGAACGCCCAGCTCACGGGTCTGTTCGCGGAGGGCGCGCAGAGGCTCCTGGTCGGCGTCCCGCTGGACGGGCGGGACGAGCCGCAGCCCGTCGAAATGGTCGCCGGGAGGGAAATGGATCCCGTCGTGCCGGAAGGTCACTCGGGTGCGTCCATGGGGCGTCACGTCGCGGGCGCGATGGTAGGCGGCGCCGATGGTGATGGACGAGACGCCGTGGGAGAGGATCCGCGCGGCGTCCACATCGCCGCGCAGATCCTCGACCAGAACGTAGAGGGACGAATCCATCAGCTCTTCTTGTAGGCCACGAAGTCGATCTCCACGAGGATGTTCATCAGGTCGGAGCCGACGGTGGTCCGCACCGGGTACGGCTCGTTGAACTGCGACCGGTACACCTCGTCGTAGGCGGCGAAGTCGCGGTGCAGGTCCTGGAGGTGGACGGTCGACTTCACGACGTCGTCCAGGGTCAGGCCGTGCTCGGCGAGGATCGCGGACAGGTTCGCGAGGACCTGCTTGGTCTGCTCGGCGACGTCCGAGCCGACGATCTCGCCGGTCTTCGGGTCGATCGGGCCCATCCCGGACGTGTAGACGAAGTCGCCGGCCACCAGGCCCTGCGAGTACGTACCGAGCGGCGCGGGCGCCGCGGAACTCCGGATCTCACGCTTGCTCAATGTCTGTCTCCTTGGAGGGTGATTAGCGGGTGACGGTGTCTTCGGCTGATTTCAGCAGATCGAGGTCGGCGCGGCTGGGGAGGCCCTCCCAGTCGCCGCGGACGGTGACGGCGTACGCGCCGGCGGCGGTGGCCGTGGCGAGGCGCTCGGCGACCGGACGTCCGCGGACGAACTCGGCGAGGTACCCGGCGGCGAACGCGTCGCCTGCGCCGACCGGGTCGATGACCGGCACGGTGTGCGCGGGCACGATGTGCAGGCGGCCCTCGCACAGCGCGACGACGCCCGCGGCGCCGCGCTTGATGAGGACTTCCCGCGGGCCGAGGGCGGCCAGCGACGCGGCGAGCCCGGCCAGCTCACCGCCTCCGTCCGACTTGGCGGCGGGTACGACGAGGCGGGCCTCGTCCTCGGTGGCGAAGACGAGGTCGGCGCGTTCGGCGAGGTCGCGCAGGCATGCGCCGGCCTCGGCGGGCGTCCACAGGGCCTGCCGGTAGTTGAGGTCCAGCGAGACGGGGACGCCCGCGTCCCGCGCGGTCCCGACGGCGTCGTCGAGGGCCTGCCTGGCGGTGCCGCTGATCGCGGCGGTGATGCCGCTGACGTGCAGGACGCGCGCCGACCGGATCAGGTCGTGCGGGACGTCGGACGGACGCAGCCGCGAACCGGCGCTGCCCGTCCGGTAGTACTGGACGCGGGTGAGCGTCCCGGACCGGCGCTCCTTGAACAGCAGCGCGGTCGGAGCGGACCGATCCACCACGGTATGGCCGAGCCGGACGCCCTCCCCAGCCAGGACGGTCGTGATCAGGCGGCCGAACTCGTCGTCGCCGACGCGGCCGAACCACGCGGCCGTCCCGCCGAGCCGGCACAGCCCGATCGCGGTGTTCGACTCGGCGCCGCCGACGCCGAGGTCGAGGGTGCGGGCGTGCCGCATCGGCCCGACGACGGGGTTCTCCAGCCGCGCCATCGTCTCCCCGAACGTGACGAGGTCTAGGCCCGGCTCCGGCACCGGGGGGCGCCCGCTCGAAGGCGCCGCCGGATCTTCCGACGGCGGCGTCCCGTCCGTCGGCGCTCGGTCCGCCGCGGTCACCGCGCCGTCACCTCCGGCGGACGGCATGCCGCACTCCGCTCCGGTCATCGGGCGGCCTCCACGGCGGTGAGGAGCCGTTCGGCGCGGTCCGCCAGTTCCGTGAGGGAGCCGCCGTCGAGGGCGTCGCCCATGAGGGAGCCGCCCGCGCCGACGGCGACGGCGCCCGCCGCGATGTAGTCGGCGGCCGTGTCCGGGCCGATCCCGCCCGTCGGCAGCAGCGGGATGTCGCGGAAGGGTTCGGCCAGGTCGCGCAGGTAGCGCGGGCCCAGCGCGCTGGCCGGGAACACCTTGACGGCGGTGGCGCCGAGATCCCAGGCGCGGGCGACCTCGCCGGGTGTCAGCGCGCCCGGGAAATAGGCGACGCCGTGGTCGTCGGCTGCCGCCGCGACCTCCGCGCTGGTGTCGGGCGCGACGAGGAAGGACGCCCCCGCGTCGACGGCGCCGGACGCGTCCGCGGCGGTGCGGACCGTCCCGGCGCCGAGTTCGACCTCCCCCGGCAGCCGGCGCCGCGCCGCGCGCAGCTCGGCGAGCGCGCCCGGCGTGTTGAGGGTGATCTCCAGGCAGCGGACGCCGGCGGCGACGAGGGTGTCCAGGACGCCGGCGACGCGATCGGCGCGGGTGCCGCGCACGACCGCGACGACTCCGGTCGCCGTCAGCGCGCTGCCCGGCGCCAAGCGGGGGATCATTGGTGGTCCTCTCACATGGTCAGAAATAGGTGCGGATCAGGTCGGTGACCGTCTCGTCGTCGTCGACGACCGGGATGACCTGCCATTTCTCGAAGGCTGTGCAGGGGTGGGAGATGCCGAAGCACAGCAGGTCGCCGGGACGCGGCGGAGGCCCGTCGATCGCCACATAGGCGTGGTGGTCGTTGGTGTCCGTGACGCGCAACCCGCCCGCCGGGTGGACGGACCCGTCCCGCCGCCGGAGCCGCAGCGGCACAGGCAGCCCCGCATCGTACGGCGCCTCCCGCTTGCCCATACCGACGATCGCGAGGCCCGGCTCGGGGACGGACGTGATCTGCGCCCAGATCTCCAGCGCCGCGTCCAGCGACCCGGGGATGCGGGTGAACGGCGTCCGCTGCGTGTAGATCCCGTCGTCGTGGGACACGTAGGCGCCGCTGCGCAGGATGACGGTCAGTTCGTGTCCCGGCAGCCAGGCCCCGGAAAGCCGCTCCGCGACCTGGTCGAAGTAGGAGCTGCCGCCCGCGGTGACGATGACGTCGCGGGGCAGCAGCCCGGCCTTGGACAGCTCGATGGTGGCGTCGCGGAGCAGGCTGAGGTAGGCGCCGGCGGCGGGCACGTCCGGCAACGCGCCCTCGTATCCGGCGACTCCGGCGAGCTCGGTGCCGGGCGCGGCGGTGACGGCGCGGGCGACCGCGGTCAGCTCCTCGACGGTGCGGCAGCCCGCCCGGCCGGCCCGGTGGCCGAGTTCGACGAGCACCCGGAAGGGCCGCTCCCCGGCCGCGGCGGAGATCGCGGCGACGCCCTCGGCGGAGTCGGCGTACAGCAGGAACTCCATGCCGCGGTCGACCTCGCCGCCGATCCAGCGCAGCGCGGTCGGGTCCAGCAGCTCGTTGGCCAGCAGGATCCGGGGGACGTCGAACGACCGGTACGCGAGCACCTGGTTGGCGGTCGCGGCGGTGATCCCCCAGGCGCCCGCGTCGAGCTGCTCCTGGAAGAGCGACGGGGCCATGGACGTCTTGCCATGCGGCGCGAACGCCAGGTCGTGGGCGGCGCAGAACGAGGCCAGCGCGGCGATGTTGTGCCTCAGCGCCGACCGGCGCGCGACCATCACGGGCCAGGTGAACGGGCCGCCGAACAGTTGGTAGCGGGCGGCGGCGAACTCCTCGAACGCGACCGGCGCGCCCGGCTGCCAGAATCCCTTCGTCCGCCAGTCGACGTACTCGGCGGGGATGCTCAGTTTGGTCACGGCAGATTCCCTCCTCCATGGTTCTCGGTACCGCGATCGGCTCGACTTTCGAAACGGCTCTCGGAACGGCCCTCCCAACGGCTTTCCGAACGGTTCTCCCAACGGCTTTCCAAACGGCTTTCGGAACGGTTCTCCCAGCGGCTCGCCCGGCGGCGGGGACGGGACGAGCCGAGCACGCGGGAGATGTCCAGGCCCGCCCGCTCCACCATCGGCCCCACCTCCCGGACCCGCGCCGGCGTCATCCGGGACGTCAGCCCCGACACGCTCAGCGCTCCGACGGCCCGGTCGGTGTGGTCGAAGATCGGCGCGGCGACGCAGCGGACCTCGGGCTCGTTCTCCCGGTCGTCCACGGCGTAACCGGAGAGACGCACCCGTTCCAGCTCGGCGGACAGCCGGGACGGGTCGGTGATGGTCCGCTCGGTGCGCGGCGCCAGGCCCGCGTCGACGACGTCCTGGACGTCGTCCTCCCCGAGCCAGGCGAGGATGGCCTTCCCCACGGCGGTGCGGTAGGCGGGCATCCGCATCCCGACGCGGGACGCCATCCGGACGTTGTGCTCGTTCTCCACCTTGTCGATGTAGACGACGTCCGGCGCGTCGTACACGACGAGGTGGCACGTCTCGCCCACGACGTGCTGCAACCGGCGCAGCGGGTCGGCGGCGACGGAGCGCATGTCGAGCGACGACAGGTACGCCTGGCCGAGCCGCAGCGCGCCGTGCCCGAGCCGGAACCAGCCGGTCTCGCGGTCGCGGGTGAGCAGGTCGCCGTCGACGAGCGGCGCGGCGAGCCGCAGCACGGTGCTCTTGCTGATGCCGAGGTCGGCGGCGATCCGGGTGAGGGACACGCCGCGGGCGTCGGCGTGGTCGCGGACATGGTCGAGCACGGCGAGCGCACGCCGCAACGACGACGACTGGTTCCGCGCGTGGTTATCTCCGGAAGCCATCATATTTCCCCGTGAATACCCTGTCGTGCAGGGATGAAAAAGTAATACATTTCCCAAAAAAGGGACAGGAAGACGCGGTAGGCAGCAACGACGTGACGCCATTTTGCATCCGACTGCCTAGAATAATGATATGTTCGATGGCGTCTGGTCGGCGAGACCCAAGCCGGCTAGACCTACCGCCGGGCTGGCGGAATGTCAGGTCTGTGGAGCTGGCGTAAGACCGATGGGCAGCACTCTGTCCCTTGCCGTTCATTCGGGTCGGCTGCTGTCTGGGAAGCAGAAAGGTCAACTCGCGAGAGTTGAATTCCCCTGCCACGGCGGGGGAAGAAGTCAAGTCGTGCTCTCCGGAAGCAGCACGCTGTTGAGGAGGTCGCGGGTGGTCGCCGTATGGCGACCACCCGGGCCAATTGAGGTCCCGGGACCGAACCGGATACACGCCGGACGCCTTACCGCGGTCGACGCTGAGCAGTTCCTCCGCGCCGGAGGCGATCCACTCGTCCGCCGGGGGCCCGGCGCGGACGGCGAGGTCCGGCACCCGCTCGGCCAGTTCCGCGGCGCCGCCCGCGTGGTCGGCGTGCCCGTGCGTCAGCAGCAGGTGGCGTTCGCCCTCCGGCCCGGCCGCCGTGTTCATCCGCCGCGCGATCAGCCCGGCGGACGGCCCGGCGCCCGCGTCGACCAGCGCCGTGCCCCGGGGCCCTCGCACCAGGTAGACGTGGCAGTCCAGCGGGCCGGTGAGGTCGAACCCGGCCGCGCCGCTGGCGACCAGGTCGATGTGCTGCGTCAGCCTCACCCGCGCCCCCCGCCGATGCTCATCGAGCGGACGGTCTCGACGATCAGCCGCGCCGCCAGGTCGACGTCGGCCAGCGCCACCGACTCGTCGGCCGCGTGCGCGTCCGCCACCGAGCCGGGCCCGAACACGACCGACGGGATTCCGGCGCGGGCGAGCTTGCTGGCGTCGGTGCCGAACGGCATCCCGTGGACGGACGCGTCCCGTCCCGCCGCCGCGAGCGCCCCGCACAGCGCCGCCGGAACCGGGCTGGCCGCCGGGGTGTCGAGCGCGTAGTCGACGGTGAAGGGCTCGTCCACCTCGACCCGCCCGGGGATCAGCGCGGTCAGCTCCTCCTTGTCCTTGCGCCACACGTCGAGGGGCTCCTCGCCGGGGAGGGTGCGGCGGTCGACGTCGATCTCGCAGCGGCCCGGGACGGTGTTCGGCCCCTCACCGCCGCGCACGCGCGTGACGCACCGGGTCGCGGGCCCGAGCAGCGGATGCGCGGGAACGTCCGGCGAGGCCCGGTCGAGATGGTCGATGACGCGGGACATGAGGGTGACCGCGTTGACGGCCTCGTCCGGGCGCGAGCTGTGCCCGGCCGTCCCGAGCGTCCGGACGGTGTACCGCACGCACCCCTTGTGCGCGACGGCGGCCACGAGATCGGTCGGCTCCCCCACGACGGCGCCCGCCACGGACTCGCCGTCGAGGTCGGAGAGCAGGCCGAGGACGCCTTGGTAGGCGTGCTCCTCGTCCATGACCCCGGCGAGGACGACCCCGAACGGCGGCGGTTCCCCGGCCGCCGAGGCCTCCGCGAGCTCGGCCGTGGCCAGCATGAACGCGGCCAGCGGCCCCTTCGCGTCGCACGCGCCGCGCCCGTACAGGCGGCCGTCCCTGATCGTCCCGGCGAACGGGTCGACGGTCATGCCGCCGGTCTCCACGGTGTCGAGATGCGATTCCAGGAGGACGATGCGCGGGTCGCGTCCCGGCACGGTCGCGACGACGTTGGGCCGTCCCGGCAGGACCTCCCGCAGCTCGGCCCGCACACCCCGCGCCGCCAGCCAGTCGCCGACGTACGCGGCGACCGCCGCCTCCCCCAGTCCGCGCCCAACGACCGGCCCGCCGCGCGGATTGACGCTGGCGATTCCGACCAGATCCTTGAGCAGCTCCCCCGAGCGCGTCATTACGACCGCCGTTCCCGCGCGTAGGCGAGCAGCAGACCGATGATGAGCAGCCCGAGGACGATCTGCCGGACGCCCTCGGACATGTTCCACGACGCCAGCAGCGCCGTCAGCAACGTCAGCAGCAGCGCCCCCGCGACGGTCCCGAGCACGTGCCCGCGCCCGCCGAGGATGGACGTCCCGCCCAGCACGACCGACGCGATCGACAGCAGCTGGTACGGGTTGCCCATGGTGAGCGAGCTGGTGGACGTGAACCCGAGCAGCACAAGACCCGACACACCGGCGAGCAGCGCGCACGTCCCGTAGGCGATGAACGCGGTCCGGGCCAACGGCACCCCGGACGCGCGGGACGCCCGCTCGCCGTTGCCGAGCGCGAACACGTACCGTCCGATCCGGGACGCGTGCAGCAGCCACGCGGCGGCTGCGGTGATGCCGATCCACAGGACGAACGCGAGCGGCACCCCGGCGACGCGGTCGTTGGCGAGCGACCCCAGCAGCGCCACCTTCGCCGACTTCGGCGACCCGTCGGTGTAGACGAGCAGCGCCCCGGCGACGATCGTGCCGGTGGCCAGCGTCATCACCATCGGCGGCACCCGCAGCCAGGTCACCCCGGCCGCGTTGGCCAGCCCGACCAGGACGCTCGCCGCCAGCGCGACGGCGATGCCCGTCGTCCCGCCCGACCCGGACGCGACCTGCGCGCACACCACCGCCGACAGCGCGACGACCCCCGACACCGACAGGTCGATGCCGCTCATCATGACCACAAGGGTCTGCCCTACCCCGACGATGCCGAGGAACGCGGCCGTCTGCACCAGGTAGCGGACGCTGGAGACGCTGTCGAACCCCTTCGCGAACAGGATCGCGGCGATCCACGTCACGATCAGCACCCCGAACGCCCAAACGGCCCGATTCTCCCGCAGTGTTCTCGGCACCGTGGCCGCGGTGCGTGGTAGCGCGGTCATCAGTCCGTCCTCTCGCGGGTCGCGAACGTCTTCACGGCGATCGCCACGATCAGCACCGCCCCCTGCATGATCAGTTGGTAGAAGGGCGACAGTCCGGTGAACAGGAGCAGGTTCGTCAGCAGCCCGATGAGCAGCGCGGCCAGCACGGTGGCGCGCATCTGCCCCACGCCGCCGAAGAAGCTGACCCCGGCGAGCACCGAGGCGGCTATGGAGTTCAACGTGTAAGGGGCGCCGATCGTCGCATCGCCCGACCCCGTCTGGATCGCGAGTCCGATTCCGGCGAGGCCGACGAACACGCCCGCCAGACCGTAGGCGCCGATCTTCACCTTGCGGGTGCCGATGCCGCTGGCGTACGCGCCGTGCTCGTTGCCGCCGACGGCGTACAGGGACAGTCCGAAGCGCGTCGTCCGCACCGTCTTCCACAGCAGCAGGACGGCCCCGACCACGACGAACGGCAGCGCGATCCCGTTCCATCCGTTGTTGTAGGCGTCGACCAGCCCGGCCGGGACGCTCCCGCCCGGCTGCGGCAGCACCACGAGCGTGACGCCGCCCCACAGGAACGACGCCGCCAGCGTCACGATGATCGGCGGCAGCCCCGCGTACGCGACGAGCACGCCGTTCGCCGCGCCCGTCGAGGCGGCCGCCGCCAGTGCCAGCACGGCGGCGATCGCGACGCCGTCCTGCGCGCGGACGGCGAACACCGCCATCGCGAGCGCCAGCACCGACCCCAGCGACAGGTCGATGCCGCCGGCGAGCATCACCGTGCTCTGCCCCATCGCCGCCAGGATCAGCGGCAGGAACTGCGCCGACAGGATCGTGATCGACGCCGGGGTGAACAGCTCCGAGTCGTAGTGCCGGTACGCGGCCAGCAGGATCACCAGCAGCACGCACAGCCCGGCCACGTCGAGGTTGCGGCGCAGGAACCCGCCGAGCCGCCCGGCCCCGGGGCCCCGGCCCGGCATCGCGCGTCCCGCGGGCACGGACTGCTCAGTCACCGGCCACCGTCCCGGTGACGGAGGTGCGGACCAGCCGTTCCTCGGTGAGTCCTGCGCCCGTCAGCCGATCGACGACGGCGCCCTCGTACATCACGGCGACCTCGTCGCACAGGCCGACCAGTTCCATCGTGTCCCCAGAAGTGATCAGCACCGCCACGCCGCTGTCGGCGAGCCGGCGGAGCAGATGGTAGATCTCGCGTTTCGTGCCGACGTCGATGCCGCGGGTCGGCTCCGCCAGCAGCAGGACCCGCGGGCTGGACGGCAGCCAGCGGGCCAGCGCGACCTTCTGCTGGTTGCCGCCCGACAGCCGCCGGGCCTCCTGCTCCGGTCCCGTCACCCTGATCCGCATCCGCTCGACGAGGTCGTCGACGAGCCTCGCCTCCGCGTCCCGGTCGACGGTGAGCAGGCGCCGCCCGGGCGTCACCACGTCGAGGTTGGTGAGGGCCAGGTTGGCGCGGACGGTCTGCGCCACGTGCAGCCCCTCGACCTTGCGGTCCTCGGGGACGTACGCGATCCGGTGGCGGATGGCCTCGCGCGGGGAGGCCAGGCGGACGGGACGTCCGTCCAGCTCGATCCGCCCGGAATGCCGGACGAGCCCGAACAGCGCCCGCAGCACGGCCCGCTGCCCTTGCCCCTGGAGCCCGCCGAGCCCGATGATCCGCCCGGGCTCCAGATCGAGATCGACCCCGGCGCAGGCACCGTGGACGCTCAACTCCCGAACCCGCAGCACCGGCTTCCCGCCGGGAACGGACGTCCCGGCCCTGGGCGGGAACAGGTCGGACAGCTCCCGCCCGATCATCAGCCGGACGATGTCGTCGTGGTCGGTCTCCGCGCGGTCGCGGGTCGCCATGACCTCGCCGTCCTTCAGCACGGTCAGCCGGTCGGCGACGGCGAGCAGCTCGCCCATCCGGTGGCTGACGATGATCACGGATGAGCCGGCGGCGCGCAGCTCGTCCACGACCGTGAACACGCTTCTGACCTGGTCGTCGTCCAGTGCGGACGTGGCCTCGTCCAGGATCAGGAGCCGGGGCCCGGACGCGAGCGCCTTGGCCAGCTCGACGAGCTGCTGCTGTCCGAGCGGCAGCCGCCCGGCCCGGGTGAGCGGGTCGGCGTCCAGCCCGACGCGGTCGAGCAGCGGCCGCGCCCGCCGGGCGAGGTCGCGGCGCATGACCAGGCCGCGCCGCGACGGCCACTGGCCGAGGAACACGTTCTCCGCGACGGTCTGGTGCGGGTTGAGGCTGAGCTCCTGGTGCACCGAGCCGATGCCGACCTCGCGGGCCCGGTGCGGCGACCAGGACCGCAGCGGCTCGCCGTCGTACACCATCCGCCCGGAGTCGGGCGCCAGCAGCCCGGTGACCAGCGACAGGACCGTGCTCTTCCCGGCGCCGTTCTCGCCGACCAGCGCGAGCACCTCGCCTGCGCGGACGTCGAAGCTCACCTGGTCGAGCACCCGGTTGCCCGCGAACGACTTCGAGACCTTCTCGACGGCCAGCAGCGCCACCGCTACTTCCCGATCAGCTTGTCGATCTCGGGCTGGGGCAGCTCCTGGATCGGGTAGGAGTCGTCCGGCTGGTCCGCCTTGACGTACTGGCCCAGGGTCTCGTCAGTGATCTTGGGCAGCGGGACCATGATCTGGTTCGGCACCGACGCGCCGCCCGCCTTGGCCACCGCCGCGCGGAGCGCGATCACGCCCAGGTAGTTGGGCTGCGCCGTCGACAGCGACGAGAACCCGGCCTTCGTGTTCTGCTGCCACAGCTTCAGGAAGCCGTTGTAGTTCTCACCGGTGATCGGGACGAGCTTCTTCTTCTGCTTGATGAGGGTCTGCAGCGCCGCGGCCGACAGCGCGCCGCCCTGCGAGAAGACGCCGTCGATGTCGGGGTTCGCGGAGTACGCCGACGCGAACGCCTGCGCGGCCGGGGCCAGGTTGTACTCGCTGTGCACGTTCGCGGCGACCTTGATGCCGGGGTACTTCTTCAGCGCCTCCTGGGCGCCCTGCCAGCGCTCCTCGCTGACCGCCACGCCCGCAGGGCCGTTGAACGCGATGATCTTGCCCTTGCCGCCGAGCTTGTCGCCGAGCCACTGGCCCATCATCCGGCCCCACTCCTTCTGGTCGGTGCCGACGCGCACGACCTTGCCGGAGGTGACCAGGCTGTCGAAGTTGGCGACCGTGATGCCCGCGGTGACGGCCTGCTCGACCACGGGGTTCAGCGCCGTGGACGATCCCGCGTCCACCAGGATCACGTCGAACCTCTGCTGGATCATCGCGCGGATCTGGGCGATCTGCTGGGACGTGTCGCCGTTGGCGTTGAACACCTTGTAGTCGGCGATCTTGCCCTCGCCCTTCAGCTTCGCGACATCGTCCTTGATCATCTTGTCGGTCTGCTGCATCCACGACGGCGTCAGGTAGATGGTCGACCAGCCGACCTTCAGCGCCTTGGCCTTGCCGCCGGCCTTGCCGCCGCCGTCGCCGGACTCGCCGTCGCCGGAGTCGACGCCGCAGGCGGCGGTCGCGGCCAGCGTGCCGAACGCCGCGACGGTCACGACGGCGCGCGTGAATCTACCGATCATGGGGGTTCTCCTCGTGCCTGTCCGGAACCCGGGCGGGCTCCGGCGATCTGGGTGGACGCGCAGCCGATCGTGCATCGAACCTCATTCGCCCCAGACGCCCACTTACCGGACCATCCCGCCGGTTGTCGTGGAGGCTAGGCGCACCGCCAACCCCGCGCCAGATTTGCAACACATGATTTTGCATTGCACAACATGGCTCTGACCTGCGGACTTACCCGATCCTAGGTCGCCGGGGCCGGTGCTTTCCCCACACTCCGAGGCCGCGGGGCCGCCCGCGTCCACCCCCTCGGCCGCCTCCGGCCAACCCGCCGAATCAGGTGGCCCGCGCCCGCTCGGCCTCGTCCAGCTCGGGAACGGCGACGCCGACTGCCCGAAGCCCTCACCGACGCCGCACCCACCGGGCCGAGCCGGGCCGGGCTGCTTCGCTGCCGCGGGGCGTAGGTGATGTGGGCCGGGACCGGTGCCGTGGGAGATGAGCAATAGTGCTCTTGTGGTGTGGAAACGGTTTAGCCGCAGTGAGCGGCGTGCGGGCCGGAATGGCGCGCGTGCGGGCGCGGGCTCGTCGGCCAATGAAGCGGACGTGTACATCAACCTGTCCGACGAGGGGCGCAAGCACAAATGCTCGCCGGAGTTCGTCGAAGATCTGTGCGACAGGGTCATGTCCCCGGCGGTGGCGGAACTGGATCGCCGCCTCGGTCAGGGCTGGGGGCGCGAGATCGAACCCTGGCTCGTCCTCGAAGGCCCGTCCCTGACGTTCAAAATCCTCGTCGTGAAGCTGGACGGGTGGGAACTCGCAGAGATGTCCACGGTCATCAACGACGTTTTCAACTCGTATTGGGAGAGGGAGATCGACCGCTTTCCGCCCAGGTGAAAGCGTCGATCACGGGTGGCGGCTCTTCGCGTGGTGGTCGGCGACCCGGGTCAGCAGCGCGGTGAGCTGGGCGCGCTCGGACGGGGTGAGCGGTGCGAGCAGATCGTCCTGGATGGCGGCCAGGACGCCGTCGAGCTCTTCGAGGTGGCGTGAGCCGTCCGGAGTGATCGTGATGACGTTGCGGCGGCGGTCGGACGGGTCGGGCGTGCGTTCGATCAGCTTCTTGGCGACCAGTTCGTTCAGCGCGGCGACGACGTCGCTGCGGTCGATGCCCGTGCGGCGGCCGAGCGCGGCCTGGCTGGACGGCCCGTACTCGGCGAGGGCGGCGAGCAGCCGGTAGTGGTAGCCGCGGGCGCCCGCGGCGGCGAACGCGTCGCTGATCAGCCGGTGGCTGTGCGCGGAGATCAGGTTGATCAGCCAGCTCGGGGCGCTCCGGAGTCGGGTGGGCGTCTGCGCGTCGGCCGTCATCATGTGGACAGTCTAGGGGTTGTTGGCCGCGCCAACGATCGTTTATGTTGGTGATACCAATGTTGGCGGAGCCAACTTTCTGGAGGAGTCATGGACGATCGGCAGGAACTGTCCCTCCTGGTCAGCCGACTGGGCGCGTGGCTGGACGCGAAGAGCCCCGACCAAGGGCGCGCCCTGTTCACCGAGGACGCCGAAGCGCACACGCTCGGCGGCGTCGCGAAAGGCGTCGACGCGCTGTTCGAGCAGGCCCGGCGGAACCACACCGTGCCGACCCAGCATTTCATCACCGACCCGCTCGTCGAGATCAGCGGCGACAGCGCGACGATCGGCGCGAACCTCCTCGTCGTCTTCGCGCACGAGGCCGGACCGCGCCTGCTGGGCGAGCGCTACGAACTGGACGCCGCCCGGACACCGGACGGCTGGCGGATCTCCCGCGTCCAGGCCCGTCCGATCTGGGAAGTCACCCACGCCTAGCAGGTAACCCACGCCTTGGGGGGTGGCCATTGGTTACGGGGTGGTGAGGGATTCGGAGAGGGTGCGGAGGCGGGCGCGGGCGTCGGGGTCGTAGGCCTGGGCGTCCGCGCGGGCTTCCTGGAGGCCGTTGAAGAAGCGTCCTGAGACGTCGTCCAGGGCGGGGTCGGTGACGAGGCGGTGCGTCGCGCGCACGCCCTCTTCGAGGGTGCTGAGCGGGGACACGGTCACCATCTTCGTCGGCATGTAGGTGGCCGGGTGCAGGGCGTTCGCGGTGACGCCCGTCCCGGCCAGCTCTTCGGCCAGGTCGACGGTGAACAGGACCTGGGCGAGCTTGCTCTGGCGGTACGCCCGCGCCCCGCCGTACCCGCGGGTGATCATGACGTCGTCGAAGTCGATGGCCTGCTGGCCGAGGCTGCTGACGTTGACGATCCGCGCGGGCGCCGACGCGACGAGGGTCGGGAGCAGCAGCCGGGTGAGCAGGTATCCGGACAGGTAGTTCACCTGGAACGTCAGCTCGTGCCCATCGGCGCTCTCGCGGCGCGGCCCGTCGAAGCCGATTCCGGCGTTGTTGACCAGCGCGTCCAGGCGGGGATGGTCGGCGCGGACGGCCTCGGCCAGCGCACGGGTCTCGGCCAGCGACGACAAGTCCGCGCGGTACCAGGACGCGCGGCCGCCGATCTCCTGCAAGGTCGCCTTACCGCGCTGGTCGTCCCGTCCGTGGACGAGGACCGTCGCGCCTTGGGCGGCGAGTTCGGCGGCCAGCGCGCGACCCAGTCCGTCGGTCGCGCCGGTGATGAGGATGGTCTGCTGATCGATGGGACGCATGTTCTCCATCCTGCCCGGCCCGGCGCGCACCCTGGCACCCGGTGGCTACGGCCTGTCCAGGAAGTCGCGGACGAGCTTCGTGAACTCGTCTGGCCGTTCCATCATCGCCACGTGGCCGGTGTCGAGTTCGGCGTACTCGCTGCCCGTGATGAGCTTGAGGAACTCGCGGTGGTTCTCGACGGGGACGGTCTGGTCGCGCGTGCAGCCGATGACGAGCGTGGGCGCCTCGACGCGCGGGAGCAGGTCCCGGACGTCGAGCCGGAGGACGAGGTCGAGCTGGCGCAGCCGGGCGTCCGTCGGGCGCATGAAACCGTGCAGCTGCTCGGCGCCTTCGTGCCCGATCACGTTGAGGAACTGGGGGCTGCTGGCGGTCAGCGTCCCGAGGCGTCCGAAGGCGGCCGGGTCGTCGGCGAGGCCCAGCCAGGTGGTCATCAGTTGCCGGACGTACTCGTCGCCCGCGTGCGTCAGCCCCGCGACGGGGATCAACCGGCGGACGAGATCGGGGCGCAGCGCGGCGGCCGTGGCGGCCGTCGGGGCGCCCAGCGAGAAGCCGACGAGGTCGGCGGGCCCGGTGCCGGAGTCTTCGATCACGGCGTTGACCTGGGCGGCGAGGTCCTCGACGGCCAGCGGGGAGCCGTCGTCCTCGGCGACGTCGGAGCCCGCGAGGTCGGGGAGGATCACGGTGTGGTCGGCGGACAGGGCGCTCGACCAGGCGTCCCACATGGCCGAGCCGGGGCCCACGCCGTGGACCAGGACGACGGCGGGCCCGGAGCCCTCCGTGCGGTAGGCGATGCGGGCGTTTCCAACGGTGAGTTTCGTCATGCCCCCAACGCTGCCCGCGTAGGACGCCGCTGAGGAGCGGACCGCTTTGGCTAGGACAAACGATCCCAGGCTGAGCGCCCCGCGATCACGGAACATGGACGGTATGGACATGGATCGCCGCGAGCTCGCCGACTTCCTCCGCCGCTCCCGGGAGCGGCTGCGTCCGCAGGAGGTCGGCCTGGCGGCCGGGCCGAGGCGCCGCACGCCGGGGCTGCGGCGCGAGGAGGTGTCGCAGCTCGCCGGCATGTCCGCCGACTACTACATGCGGCTTGAGCAGGCACGGAGCCCGCAGCCTTCGATCCAGCTGCTCGGCGCGCTGGCCCGCGCGCTGCGGCTGACGGAGGACGAGCGCGACCATCTGTACGTCCTGGCCGGGCATCGTCCGCCCGCCGGGCCGTTCGCGGGCGAGCACGTCCGGCCGGGGCTGCTGTACCTGCTCGATCGGCTGGCGGAGACGCCCGCGCAGATCGTCGGGGACCTTGGGGACGTCCTGGCGCAGAACAGCCTGTCCGAATCGCTTTTCGGGTGCGTGTGCACGGTTGAGCGGGGCGACCGGAACATCGTGTGGCGCTGGTTCACCGACCCGTTCGTCCGGGAGGCGTACCCGCCGGACGAGCACGACCACTACAGCCGCCTGCACGTCGCCGACCTGCGCGCCAGCGTGGCCCGGCGCGGCGACGACGCGGCCGCGTCCGCGCTCGTCCGGCGCCTGCACGGCGCCAGCGACGAGTTCGCGGCGCTCTGGAAGCGGCACGAGGTGGCCGTGCGCCGCACCAGCCGCATGCGGGTCCTGCACCCGGAGGTCGGGGCGATCGAGTTCGACGCGGAGACCCTACTCACCCCGGCCGAAGACCAGCGGCTCGTCGTCTTCACACCGCCGCCCGGGAGCCCCACGATCGAGGCCCTCGAACTCCTCCAGGTCATCGGCCCCGAGACCGCCCACCGCAGCCACGCCTAAGGTCAGGCGAACCGGCGTGCTTCAGACGCCAGAGGAGCGGGCGTGCTTCAGGCGCCAGAGGGTGGTCGTCTCAGCGGCGCGGGCGGAGTGGAGGGGGTCGTCGGGGTCGGCGGCGCGGGGATGCGTCGGCTTGGTGTCGAGCCTGCCGACGACCTCCAGGCCGGACGATTCGATCATCGCGAGGAGTTCGTCCCGGGTGCGGAGCCCGAGGAGTTCGGCCAGGTCGGAGAGGATCAGCCAGCCTTCGCCTTCCGGTTCCAGGTGTTCGGCCAAGCCGTCGAGGAAGCCGCGGAGCATCCGGCCGCCCGGGTCGTAGACGGCGTGTTCGAGGGGCGAGCCGGGCTTCGCCGGGATCCAGGGCGGGTTGCAGACGATGAGCCCGGCGCGTCCCTCGGGGAACAGGTCGGCCTGGACGACGTCGACCTGTTTCGCCACGTCCAACCGGTTGAGGTTCTCCTGGGCGCAGGCAAGCGCGCGCGGGTCGTGGTCTGTGGCGACGACTCGTTCAAGGCCGCGGCGGGCGAGGACGGCCGCGAGCACGCCTGTGCCTGTTCCGATGTCGAAGGCTGTTCTCGCCGCTGGGGGGAGTGGTGCCTCGCCGACCAGGTCTACGTATTCGCCCCTGACGGGTGAGAAGACTCCGTAGTGCGGGTGTATCCGGTCGTTGGCCAGCGCGGGGATGGGGACGCCCTTCGTACGCCATTCGTGGGCGCCGATCAGCCCGAGCAGCTCGCGCAAGGACGTCACGTACGGCTGGTCGTCCGGGCCGTACGCCTCGGTGCAGGCGTCTTGCACGTCGGGGGCGCGGCGTAGCGGGATCGTGTGTCCTGGGTCGAAGGGGATGAGCAGCATGGCGAGCGTCCGCGCGCGCTGGGCACGGGCCTGGCGGTAGAGGTGGAACGCCTGGACCTGGGACGGTTCCGCCTTGCGTTTACGTCGCCGCGTTGGTGGACGGTCGATACGGCGCGCCATCGCGTTGAGGAGCTGCCGCGCGTTCTGGAAGTCGCCGCGCCACAGCAGCGCGGTGCCTTCACAGGCCAGCCGGTACGCGTCGTCCGCACGGGTCTCGTCGTCGGCGACGGTCACGCGCCGGGGCGGCGGGGCGCCGCTCTCCGACCGCCAGCGGACGTGCTGGTCCCGGCCGTCCTCCCGCCAGGAGATCTCGTCCACGGAGGTCACGGTATCGGTGCGGCGGCGGGGTCGTCGGCGGCTAGGTCGGTGCCGGCGGGGTCGGCGGCGGCCGGGTCATTGGCGGTGAGGTCGGCGCTGGAGAGGTGCGTGGACGTCTCCGCGAGCCTCCGCAGCGCCCGCTCCGAGGCCGAGCCCGGCTCCGCCGCGTACAGCATGAGCCGGCTGAGGTCGGGGTCGCCGGGCAGGTGCAGGGTCTCGAATGGCAGGACGAGCCGTCCGGCCTGTGGATGGTCGATGCGGGCCTCACCGTGCGTCAGGTCGGTCACGTGGTGCTCTGACCAGAGCGACGCGAACTCGGGGCTGCGGTGGTGGAGGGCGTCGATGAGGGCGCGGAGCCGCGGGTCGTCCGGGTCCTGTCCGGAGCGGAACCGCAGGTAGGCGACGTTGCGCTGGGCCACGGCCCGCCAGTTGTCGCCGAGCCTCGCCCTGTAGTCGTCGTTCAGGTGGATCTGGTGCGACCACGTCCGCTCGTCCGGCGGGACGGCGGCGAGGTCGACGAACACGGCCGCCGTGAGCCGGTTCCACGCGACGACGTTGGTGTGGTGACCGACGACGTAGGCGGGCGCGTGGGTGATCGAGTCGAGCAGGTGCTGGAGCGGGGCGCGCAGGCGGGGCGGCTCGGGGGCGGGCGTCCGGCGCGGCGGGTGGGCGAGCCGGTGGAGGTGGGCGTGCTCGTCGCCGTCCAGGCGCAGCGCCCGCGCGATCGCGTCCAGGACCTCGGCGGACACGCCGTCGGCCGTGCCCTGTTCGAGCCGGATGTAGTACGCGACGCTGACGCCGGCGAGCTGCGCCAGCTCCTCCCGCCGCAGGCCGGGCACGCGCCGCCGCGTCCCGTAGGAGGGGACGCCCGCGTCCTCGGGCCGGAGCCGCGCCCGCCGCGACTTGAGGAACTCGCCGAGCTCAGGGTTCCGCGCCATGCCGCCGAGGCTAGCCGAGCCTAGGCGGCGGACTTGAGCGTGATGTCGCCGTTGTCGGTGGTCAGGTCGAGGCGGTGCGGGGCGGACGCGTCGTCCCGGATCCCGATCGTCCGGTCGCCGCTGTCGGCGCGCGCGGACACCCGGTAGCGCCCCGGCGGGACGGTCACGGTCACGCCGCCGTTGGACGTCACCGCGCGGATGTTCTGCGGCTTCACCGCCGTCAGGGTGATTTTCCCGTTGTCGGTGCGCGCCTCGACGCCGTCGCCCTTGAGGCCGCGCCCTTCGATCTTCCCGTTGTCGGTCTTCGCCTTGACCGGGCCTGCGACGTCGTCCAGGCGGATGGAGCCCGAATCGGTCGTCACGTCCACCGCACCCACCCTGGACAGTTTGATCGAGCCGCTGTCGGTGGCGCCGGTCACGGGAAGGCCCGCCGGGAGGTCGATCGTGTAATCCACCGAGCAGTTGTCGCCGCAGCCGCGGAGCTTCAGGACACCGTCCTCGACGCGGTGCGTCTGCCGGGACGGCTTGTCCCCGCGGTACTCGACCGTACGGCTCAGGGACGCCTTGGACGCCCCGCCGCGCAAGGTCACGCTGCCATCGATGTCGTCGATGTGCACCGCTTTGATTCGTCCGTTGAGTGTGGCGTCGTCCTCGAAGGTCGACGCGAAGGCCATTCCGCACGCGCTCAGAGCGGTCGCACCGACCGCGGCTAGGACGATGACTGAAAGTTGGCGACGCACGGATTCCTCCCGTTGGCCGTTGGCCGTTACCCCTTGGCCCTTGGCTTGAACGCTGTTGAGCCTAGAAAGGCGTGGGCCGAACGGCCGTCACGCCAGGGAGCGAGGTTCGTCCTGGCTCCAGGTGCCTAGGGCCGGTCCTTAGCCTGCTACTGCCGGTAGTACGACAGAGCGGTGGCTGGGTGGCCGCGTCCGGTGCGGCGATCGTCTGTGGCATGAGAGCACTAACCACCGCCGCGGTGTCCGCGTCGTCCGGGCGGATGTCCTCGCGGCACAAGCTGGTATTGACCCTCCTGCTCGGCGCGCAGTTCATGCTCGCCATTGATTTCTCCATCCTGAATGTGGCGCTGCCGGTCGTCGGCCGGGGACTGGGCTTCGGCCTGGACGAATTGCAATGGATCGCCACCGCGTTCGCACTTCCCGCCGCCGGATTCACGCTCCTGTTCGGTCGCGTTGCCGATTTGTTCGGACGGCGCCGGATGCTGCTCGCAGGCATGGCCCTCTTGGCCGCGGGGTCGCTCGTTGGCGGGCTCGCCGCGTCACCGGCGATGCTCCTGACCGGACGGGTTCTCCAAGGGCTCGCCACTGCGATCGCCACACCGGCCGCACTGTCGCTGCTCACCACGTCCTTCCCGGAAGGCCCGCTGCGGACGCGGGCGCTCGGGCTCAGCGGCGCGCTGATGTCCGCCGGGTTCACCGTCGGCGCGATCCTCGGCGGCGTGCTCACCGACCTGCTGAGCTGGCGCTGGGCCTTCCTGATCAACGTGCCGGTCGCGGCGGTGATCCTCGCCGTGACCCCGGCGGTGGTCGCCGAGAGCCGGTCCCGGGACGGGGCGAAGCTGGACGTTCCCGGCGCGGTGACCGTGACCGGCGGCCTCCTCGCCCTGGTGTACGGGATCACGTCCGCGGGCGAGCACGGCTGGGCCTCTGCGCGGGCGCTCGGCGCGCT
The DNA here is from genome assembly GCF_044326345.1 of Actinomadura sp. 9N215. Taxonomy (NCBI): domain Bacteria; kingdom Bacillati; phylum Actinomycetota; class Actinomycetes; order Streptosporangiales; family Thermomonosporaceae; genus Actinomadura; species Actinomadura sp. 9N215. Next base: position 535,585 of record NZ_JBIRBA010000003.1, read on the forward strand.
GGCCGCGGCGGCCGCGCTGCTCGCCGCGTTCGTGCTGGTGGAGCGGCGTTCACCGGCTCCGCTCGCGCCGCTGGGCGTCCTCACCCGCCGGACCGTCACCTGGGGCAACGTGGGCGGATTCGTGGCGTTCGCGACCGAGACGTCGCTGGTGTTCCTGATGACGCTCTACCTGCAGAAGGTGCTGGGCTTCGCGCCGCTGGCCACCGGGCTCGCGCTCGGCGTCCTCGGCGCCGGGACGTTCGCCGGCGGCGTCGCCGCGCCCCGGATCATGGGACGGCTCGGCGGCCGGACCACCCTCGTCGCCGGGCTCGTCCTCCAGGCGGCGGCGACGGCGGCACTGCTCGGGCTCGGGGAGTCGCGCGGCGGGCTCGCGCTGCTGCTCGTCGCGACCGCCGTCGGCGGATTCGGGAACCTTGTCGCGATCGTCGCGTTCATGGGGACGGCGACGTCCGGGCTGCCGGACGGCGAACAGGGCCTCGCGACCGGGCTCGCCACCATGACGCAGCAGGTCGCGATCACGCTCGGGATCCCCGTGATGAGCGCCGTGGCCACGGCGAACGCCTCCGTCCTCGGCGGCGTGCACGTCGCTACGGCGGTGAACGTCGCGGTCGTCCTCGTGGGGGCGGCCCTCGTCCGGTCGTTCCTCCGCGCTCCTGAAAGGGTCTGATCATGGATCTGCAGCTTGACGGCAAGGTCTTCATCGTCACCGGCGCGTCCGCCGGGATCGGCGCGGCGACGGCGGCGCTCCTCGCGGACGAGGGCGCGCACGTCGTCGGCGTCGCCCGCAGGCCCCCGGACGGCAGCGGCGGCGTCGCCGCCGACCTGACCGACCCCGCCGCCGCCCAGCGCGTCGTGGACGCCGCGCTGGAACGGCACGGGCGGCTGGACGGCCTGGTCAACAACGCCGGCGCCCTCGAATCCCGCATCGGCTTCCTCGACGTGACCGAAGACCAGTGGCACGCCACGTTCGAGCTGAACTTCCACGGCGCCGTCCGGATGGCGCGGGCCGCGCTGCCCGCACTGATCGACCAGGGCGCCGGGAGCATCGTGCACGTGTCCAGCGAGGCCGGACGGTTCCCCGACACGCCACTGGTCGACTATGCGGCGTCCAAGACGGCGTTGCTCTCCGTATCGAAGACGCTTGCGGGGGAGTTCGGCCGCTGTGGCATCCGCTCCAACGTCGTCACGCCCGGCCCCACACGGACCCGGTTGTGGGACCAGCCCGGTGGGTTCGCCGACCAGCTCGCCGCCCAATTCGGTCTCCCGGTGGAGGAGGCCATAGAGCGGTTCGTCCACGAGGAGCGACGCCTCCCGGCCGGACGGCTCGGCACACCGGAGGACGTCGCGCGACCCATCGCCTACCTGCTGTCCCCACTGGCCCTCCAGGTCACCGGCGCCGAATGGACGGTGGACGGCGGCGCCCTACGCCAACTCTGAACCGCCCTGGGCCTGCCAGGCCGGGCTGGGCCTGGCTGGGCCTGGCTAGGCGGGGACCTTGTCGAGGAACCCGTGGACGCGGTCGATGCGACCGTCGTCGGCGAAGACCGCCACGTCGAACCCGACGACGATCGCCTCGCCGTCCTCGGGCCCGAGCTCCCAGGTGAAACGGGCCACGTTGTGGTGGGCGTCCACCGCGCCGGCCGCGCGGAAGACCATCCCCGGGAACTGCTGCTGCGCCGCGCCGACGAAGGCGTCGATCGCGTCGCGTCCCTCGGCGACGCCGAGCGGATCGATGTAGACGGGGCTGTCGGTCCACAGGTCGTCGATCGCGGCGCGGCGCGCGGCCGGGTCGGTCTCGTTCCAGATCGCCAGGTAACGTGCCACCCGCTGCTGAACATCGCTCATTTCATGACTCCATCTGATCGGCTCGGTTCCGCCGGTTACGTCCCGGCGACGTCCCCTACGCTGCCAACCCCGGGGCCCGAGATCGATTACCTGGGACGTCATGATCGGCGCGAGCAGCCTCCGCACGCCGGACGTTGATGTCGGATTCTCGCTAGTGAAACGCCATGACCATCGGTGATGCTGGAGGGCATGCACGAGGACGCGGAAAGGTGCCTACGGGCCGTCCAAGCGAAAGACGCCCGATTCGACGGATGGTTCTTCATCGGGGTCGTCACCACCGGGATCTACTGCCGCCCGAGCTGCCCGGTCGTCGCCCCCAAGCCCGAGAACATGCGCTTCTACCCGAGCGCCGCCGCGGCACAGCAGGCCGGATTCCGGGCCTGCAAACGCTGCCGCCCCGACACCTCCCCCGGCTCGCCGGAGTGGAACCACCGCGCGGACGTCGTCGCCCGCGCGATGCGGCTCGTCGCCGACGGCGTGGTCGACCGCGAAGGCGTTCCCGGCCTCGCCCGGCGGCTCGGCTACAGCACGCGCCAGATCGAACGCCAACTCAACGCGGAACTGGGCGCCGGCCCACTCGCCATAGCGCGGGCCCAGCGCGCTCAGACGGCAAGGCTCCTCATCGAAACGACATCCCTCCCGATGGGTGATGTCGCGTTCGCGGCCGGGTTCGCCAGTATCCGGGCCTTCAACGACACCGTCCGCGCCGTGTTCGCCCTGACGCCGACCGCGCTGCGCGACCGCGTCGCCAAGGGCCACCCGCCCGCCGGTTCGGGCGCGCTTTCGCTGCGGCTGCCGTTCCGGGCGCCGCTCTGCCCCGACAACCTCTTCGGCCATCTCACCGCCACCGCCGTCCCCGGCGTGGAGGAATGGCGGGACGGCGCGTACCGCCGCGCCATGCGCCTACCCCACGGCCACGGCATCGCCACCCTGCGACCCCAGCCGGACCACATCGCCTGCACGCTCACCTTGAGCGACCTACGCGACCTCACCATCGCGATCAGCCGCTGCCGCTGGATGCTCGACCTCGACGCCGACCCCGTCGCCGTCGACGACCTCCTCCGCACCGACCCCGCCCTCGCCCCGCTCGTCGACAAGGCCCCAGGACGACGTGTCCCGCGAACCGTGGACGGCCCTGAATTCGCCGTACGCGCCGTCTTGGGCCAGCAGGTCTCGACGGCCGCCGCCCGAACCCACGCAGGACGGCTCGTCACCGCCTACGGCGACCCCATAGACGACCCTGGCGGCGGACTCACGCACCTCTTCCCGACCCCGTCCGCCCTGGCGGAACTCGACCCGGAGGCCCTCGCGTTCCCGAAAACCCGTCGCACCACCCTCATGACCCTTGTCGACGCACTCGCGAGCGGCGAGATCGACCTCGGTGTAGGGAGCGACTGGGGTGAGGCCCGCGCGCGCTTGTCTACCCTTCCGGGCTTCGGTCCCTGGACCATCGAGTCGATCGCGATGCGCGCCCTCGGAGACCCGGACGCGTTCATCCCCAGCGACCTCGGAATCCGCGCCGCCGCCAAGACGCTCGACCTTCCCTCGACGCCCGCCGCCCTCACGCGACGCGCCGCCCAGTGGCGTCCCTGGCGCGCCTACGCCGTCCAATACCTGTGGGCCACAGGCGACCACCCCATCAACCTGCTTCCCGCATCATGACCCCCAGGGAGGAACCCCATATGGAACCGACGCACGTCATCCTGGACAGTCCCGTAGGCCCATTGACGTTGGTGGCCATCGACGGCGCGCTATCCGGCCTGTTCATGGATTTGCAGCGGCACCGTCCACCGGCGGAAACGTTCGGCACCCCAGACGATCCCGCCAGCGAACCCTTCGCCACCGTGGCCGAGCAGCTATCCGCCTATTTCGCCGGTGACCTGACTGAGTTCGACCTGCCGCTCAACCTCCAAGGAACCGAATTCCAGAAGCGCGTATGGACGGCGCTCCAAGAAATCCCCTACGGCGAGACCACCACCTACGGCCAGCTCGCCGTCGAACTTGGGAAACCGTCCGCGTCCCGTGCCGTCGGCCTCGCCAACGGACGCAACCCGATCAGCGTCATCGTCCCCTGCCACCGCGTCGTCGGCTCCACCGGCGACCTCACCGGCTACGGCGGCGGCCTCGACCGCAAGCGCTACCTCCTCGACTTCGAACGCAAAACCAAGATCACCGAGGACGCCCTTTTCTGAATTGTCAGGGGCCGGGGATAACGTGCGTGACATGGCCGGTTCCCGGCCCGTCGAACGGCCGGTTCCCGGCCCCGTCCGTCCAGCAGTCGCGGAAAGGCAGATCAAGGTGGAGTTCCGAGTCGACCGGCAGACGCTCGCCGACGCCGTGGCCTGGGCGGCGCGGACGCTGCCGGCGCGCCCCGCGCTCCCCGTCCTCGCGGGCATGCTCATCGAGGTCACCGACCAGGGCGAGCTCACGCTGGCCGGCTTCGACTACGAGGTGTCCGCCCGCGCCAGGGAGGACGCCGACGTCGCCGAGCCCGGCCGCGTCCTCGTCCCCGGACGGCTCCTGGCCGACATCGTCCGCAACCTCCCCCCGCACCCCGTGGAGATCTTCACGAAGGGCTCGGAGGTCGTCGTGCGCTGCGGCCCCGCCGAGTTCGGCCTGCTCACCCTCCCCGTCGAGGACTACCCCACCCTCCCCGAGCCGCCCGCCCGCGCCGGCACCGTCCCCGGCGACCTGTTCGCCGCCGCCGTCGCCCAGGTCACTCCCGCCGCCGGACGCGACGACACGCTGCCGATGCTCACCGGCGTCCGGATCGACATCGACGGCGCCACGATGTGGCTCGCCTGCACCGACCGCTACCGCATCGCCGCCCGCGAGCTGACCTGGTCGCCCACCGACCCCGGCTTCACCGCCGGCGTCGTCGTGCCCGCCCGCACCCTCGCCGACACGGCCAAATCCATCAAGCGCGGCGCCGAGGTCGCCATCGCCCTCGGCGGCGCCGGCGACACCCTCATCGGCGTGTCCGGCGGCGGCCGCAGCATGACCAGCCGCCTCCTGGACGACCAGTACATCAACTACAAATCCCGCCTCACCGGCACCTGGTCGTCCGTCGCCGAGATCCGCGTCGCGCCGTTCGTCGAGACCATCAAGCGCGCCGCCCTGGTCACCGAGCGCGGCACCCCGGTCCGGCTGGCCTTCACCGCTGACGAGGTCCGCGTCCGCGCCGCCACCGGCGACTCCGCCCGCGCCAACGAGAGCCTCGCGATCCGGCTCACCGGCGACGACCTCGACATCGCCTTCGCACCCCAGTACCTCCTAGACGGCCTCGCCGGCATCGACACCGAGTACGCCCGCCTCGAATGCGCAGGCCCCACCAAGGCCGCCCTCCTCACCGCCATCCCCGACAAGAAGAAGGCCCCCGACAACGAGGACACCTCAAACACCAACACAACCAACGAAGAAGAAACCGACACCGGCTACCGCTACCTGGCCATGCCCGTCCGCCTAACCTCCTGACCCCGTCCACCCCAACCACCCACCTCACCCCTTGACCGCCCGCCTAGGCACCTGACCGCCCGGCTCGCCTCCTGGTGGTTGGGCGGTGTTCAGAGGTCGAGGACGGCCAGGATGAAGCGGACCTCGCGGTCGTCGGCGTTGCCGTACGAGTGGGGACGGTCGCCGACGAACACCGCGGCCGTTCCTTCTTCGACGAGATCCGTCCGGCCGTCCACGCCGAGCGTGAGCGTTCCTTGCTGGACGTACACGATCTCCTTGGTGCCGGGCACATGCGGGTCGCTCTCGCGTGTCTCCCCGGGACGCAGTTCCCACTGCCACAGCTCCAGCGAAGGCCGCGGGTCGCTACCGGCGAGCAGCGTCCCCGCCCCGCCGTGCTCGCCCTGCCACAGCACGACGTGCCGTTCCGGCGGGAACAGCCGCACCGGCGGTTCCTCCTCCACCTGCACCAGCCGGGTCAACGGGACGCCGAGCGCGTCGGAGATGCGGATGAGCGTGCCGAGATTCGGGTTCCCGCGCCCCTGTTCGAGGCCGACCAGCACGCCCTTGCTCACTCCGGCCCGTCCGGCCAGCTCGTCCAGGCTCCAGCCGTGACCCGCCCGGAGAGCCCGGACGGTCCGCGCCACGGCCTCTCCGATGGCCTCCTGCTCGCTCACTCGTCCTCCAACCACCGAACCCCTCACCCAACGATCCCATTTCACCAACGTGCCGGATCAGCACCCGGATGACCGTCCCGGCCGCGACATCGTCGCCGGATGGTCCACCCCCACGCCGCCCATCGCCCCACCAAGACCGATGACACCGTCACCAGCTCCGCTCGCCCGTCGCCGTCACCGTTCGCCCGCAACCATCTCCGCTCGCCGCCACCGTCGAATCGGCGTCGGCTTCCGCGGGGCGGTCCGGTGTGGATGTCCGGGTAGGCGGACGAGCGGCGAGTCCGTCGCCACTGAACCAGGATGGATCGTGCGGTCGGTATGATGGTATCCACATATCATTAAAATGACCGTCGGAGGGACCTGGAAATGTTGGATCGGGTTGTCGTGGACGAGGCCGTACGGGAGCTGCGTCCCGACTTCGCCGTGCTCGTCCTGACCGCCGAGGGCCTGGCGAACGGGCCCAGCGATCACGTGTCGGAGGGCTGGCTGGCCGAGGCGGCCGAGAAGGCGGACGCGGCCAACCCCCATGTGGAGGCCTGGCACGACGCCTACCGGGCGTTCGGCGCCAAGCCGAAGCGGACCCGGCCATCGGTGGACGCCCTGCTCCGCCGAGCGGCCGCGCTCCCGTCCATCAACAGGGTCGTGGACGCCTACAACGCGGTGAGCGTCGAGTACGCGCTGCCGATCGGCGGGGAGGACCTCGACGCCTACCAGGGCACGGCGCGGCTCGTGCGCGCCACGGGCGACGAGCCGTTCGACGTGATCGCCGACGGCGCCCCGGCCGTGGACCATCCGGACCCCGGCGAGGTCGTCTGGCGGGACGACGCGGGCGTGACCTGCCGCCGGTGGAACTGGCGGCAGTGCGTCCGGACCCGGCTGACCGAGACCACGAAGAACGGGTTCTTCCTGCTCGAACGGCTTGAGCCTTACCCGATCGAGAGGCTGGAGGAGGCGGGCGACCGGCTCGCCGACAGGCTCCGCGTGATCTCGCCGGACGTGCGAGTGGCGAGCAGGCTGATCGGCGGACGGTGATGGTCACGGTCCTCGCGCTGGGCGCCGCCCTCGCGTACGGCGTGGCCGACTTCCTCGGCGGCGCGGTCGCGCGAAAGTCGACCGCGCTGCGGGCCCTGACCTGGTGCGTTCCGGCCGGTCTGCTGGTCGTCCTGGTGTCCGCGCTGGTCAGCGGGGGCAGCGCCGGGCCGGTGCCGATGGTGTGGGGATTCCTGGGCGGCCTCAGTGGCGGCGCGGGACTGATCGCCTTCTACCGGGCGCTCGCCCGCGGACCGATGAGCGTGGTCGCCCCGGTGTCCGCACTGGCCGCCGCGATCCTGCCGGTCGCCGTGGGCGTCGTCCGGGGCGAGCGGCTGGACGCGTCCGTCGTCGCCGGCGTCCTGCTGTGCCTCGTCGCGATCGGACTGGTCAGCATGGAAACCGGCAACGGCGAAACCCCCTCGTCCCCAGCCGCACCCGACCGCGCGGACGGGTGGCGGCGTCTTGTTGATTCGGGTCCTCTCATGGCCGGGCTGTCCGGTGCCTGCTTCGGGATCTTCTTCGTCCTGCTGAAGGCGGCGGGGGACGGCACCGGGCTCTGGCCGATCGTCGGTGCGCGCGTCGGCACCCTCACCATCGTCGTGGTGGCGGTGCTGGTCATGGCCATGCGCGGCGACGGCCTAGGCCCCAAAGTGCCCGGACGGACGCTGATCGGGTTGGCGCTGCTGTCCGGCGTCCTGGACGCGGCCGCGAACGCGCTCTACTTCCTCGCCGCCCACAAGGGGATGCTCAGCCTCGCCGCCGTCCTCACGTCCCTCTATCCGGCGATCACGGTCCTGCTGGCCAGGATCGCCTACAGCGAGCGCCTCCGCGTCGTCCAGCGCGTGGGCATGGCCGTCGCCGTCGCAGGCGTGGCCCTGGTCACCGTCGGCTGACGCCCCCAACGAACGACGAGCGACGACGGGGGACGGCGGGGGACGACGGGAAACGGCGGCGAGGCATCGCGCCCCGCCGGGTTCGGAGCCGGCAGGGCACGGCGGCTCGGCTATGCCTTGGCCTCGAAGACAATGTTGAACGCGGATTCCGCCACCCGCCGGAACTGCCGGTAGCCCGCCTCCTCGAACACCTCACGGAACGCCGCTTCACCCGCCTGGGCGCCCAGCGCCCGTCCGACGGGCTGCGACAGGGCGTTGGGGGCGCACAGGAACGCGGACTCGTGGTACGCCATGGCCGCCAGCGGGTTGCCGGAATGGTTGGCCGCCCGGTCATCGAGGGCGTAGTGCTCGGCCAGCATCACGCTGCCGCCGGCGGTCAGGTGCCGGCGGGCATGGCGGGCGGCGGCCACCGGGTCCCCCAGGTCGTGGAAGCAGTCGAAGAACGTGATCAGGTCGTAGGTTCCCTCGTATCCGGCGGCGTCCGCCCGCACGAACCCGAGCCGGTCGGCGGCGACGCCCTGCTCGGCGGCATGGGCCCGGGCCAGTTCGAGCGACCCCTCGTGGAAGTCGAAGCCCGTGACCTCCGCTCGGGGGAACGATTCGGCGATGAGGACGGTGGCGTACCCGGTCCCGCAGCCGACGTCGGCGACCCTGCCACCGGCGGCGAGACGCTCCTGCACGCCGTCCAGGGCGGGGATCCAGGCGGTGGTGACGAAGTTGCGCCAGGACGTTCGGAAGAAGCGTCCCGTCCCCCGGAAGAGTCTCTCGTCGTGGTCGCGCCACGACAGTGCGCCGTCGGCACGGAAGGCCGCCTCGATCCGGTCTAGATCGAGGTAGTTGGACCGGCAGATCTCGGCGCCGCCCATGATGAACGCCGGTGAGCCCTCCTCCGCCAGGACGAGGGCCGCCTCCGCGGACAGCGAGTACCGGTCGCCGCCCGCGTCGTAGCCCACCAGGCCTGCGGCCGCCTGCCCGTCCAGCCACTCGCGGACCAGCCGGGGATGGGTCGCGGTCGCCGAGGCCAACTCGTCGCTGGTCAGTCCCTTTCCGCCGTCGGCGAGGGCACGGTAGAGACCGAGACGGTCTCCCAGCCCGATGCCCGCGGTCACGGCGGCCCCCGTGAAGTAGCCGAGCGTCTGGAACATCAGTTCCTCGACGCGGGTCTCGTCGATCTCGGTGGTGTGCTGCGTCATGGCCGTCCCCCATCATCGTCATCGGCCATTTCTCCACTTGGAGAAGATACGATAAATTCTCCGACTGGAGAAGAAGCGCTGTCAAGAGAGCCGATGGAGCGTCCGCAAGTGGTCAAACAGCCAGGAGATCGCGACGAGAGCGGCGTCGAGCGGCAGGCCCGGCCGCCCGCACCGGTCTCCATTCCCGACCACCCGTCCGCGGTGGCGCTCATGGACGCCACGGACCGCCTGCTGGGCGAAGTCGGGTACGCCCGGATCTCCAGTCGCAAGATCACCGACCTGGCGGGGCTCGCGCACGGATCGATCCGATACCACTTCGGCTCGCTCCAGGGCCTGCTGGTGGCGACGCTGCGCCGGTCCAACGAGGCCGGTATCGAGCGGCAGCGACGGCTCTACCGGGAACACGGCGCCGCCGACATCTGGAGGATCGCGACCCGCACCTACCTGGAGGAGGACATCGCCTCGGGATGGGCGCTGCGGCTGGTGGAGTCGCTGCTCATCGGCATCCGCGACCCGGCGGCGGGCCAGGCCCTGGCCGAGGTCCTCGACCCGTGGCGGCGCCTGATCCGCCAGGGCACCGAGGACGCGGCGGCCGAGTTCGGCCTCGACCTCGACGACCGGCTGCTGGACGGGATCGCGACCCTGATCGAGACCCAGCAGGTCGGCATGCTCATCTACCGCCTCGCCGGCCACGCCGCCGCCGCTCGCCCGGACGCGGCTCACCCGGACGCCGCTCGCTCCCGGCGTGACGACACCGACCTCGACCAGCACCACGAAGCCGCGCTGGACGCGGTAGACGCCCTCCTAGCCCACCTGGCAAGCCGGGCAAGGGACCTGCCCGACAACGACACGCAATCCCACCGCTGAACCGGCTCCGCGGTTCCGTAAGTAGGACGACCATGGTCACCAGGCGCCGGGTGCCGCGCACCGCGACCGTCGTCGCCTGACGCCGAACGAGGAAGGCCGCCGTCCAGGATCGGGGCCTGGGCCGGCGGCCTTTGCGAAGGCGGTGGTGGTGGGATTCGAACCCACGGAAGCTTGCACTTCACACGCTTTCGAGGCGTGCGCCCTCGTCCACTAGGCGACACCACCGCGGGAGAGCCTACCCGACTCTGCGGTGGGCGAAGAACTCGGTGAGCAGCGCGCCGCACTCGTCCGCCATGACCCCGGCGACCACCTCCGGACGGTGGTTGAGACGGCGGTCGCGGACCACGTCCCACAGCGATCCGACCGCGCCCGCCTTCGGGTCGACGGCGCCGTACACGACCCGGTCCAGCCGCGCCTGGACGGACGCTCCAGCGCACATCGTGCACGGTTCCAGCGTGACGACCAGCGTGCACCCGGACAGCCGCCACCCCCCGAGGGACGACGCCGCCGCCCGCATCGCGATGATCTCCGCGTGCCCGGTCGGGTCGGCGCTGCGTTCGCGGTCGTTGTGTCCCGTCCCGACGACCTCGCCCGACTCGTCCAGGACGACGGCCCCGACCGGGATCTCCCCGTCGTCGAACGCCGTGCGCGCCGCCCGCAGCGCCAGCCGCATCGCCGGCAGAAACCGGTCGACGACGTCATCGGACGCCGCTGCCGCGGCGGGACGGGATGGGGTGTCCGGGTCAGTCACGGAGGCGGTCGAACTCCTCGCCGAAACCGGCCTGCTCGGCGACCGTGAGGAGGGCGTCGCCCGGCAGGGCGCGCTCGCCGAGGTCGCTGAGCTGCTTGGCGTCGAGCCCCAGGTCTTCGAGGAGGGCCGGGTCGCCGGCGGGGTCGCCGTCCGGGACCTCGCCGACCAGCTGCTGGAACAGCGAGCCGAGCCCGTCCTCGCGGACGGTGGAGACGTAGGCGCGCGGCTCGCCCTCGCCGTCCAGCCGGACGACCGCGAACCAGTCGTCGTCCTGCTCGATGAGCAGCACCACCGGGTCGCCGTACGACTCGACGGCCGCCTCCCGCATCAGGTCGGCGATGTCGTCCACGTGTTCGGCCTCGGCGAGCAGGGCCTCCGCGCCGACCCAGCCCTGCGGGGTCTGCGCGAACACGGCGGCGAAATAGGACACGCTGTCATTGTGACCCACGGGGTTGCCCCGGTCACACCCCTTACCTCAGCGGGATCACGCATATCGCTGACGGGGGCGGGCGGTCGGGGGTGTCAGGCGATGGCGTCCACGGCGCGTTCGAAGGCGGGCGCGAAGCCGATGCGGCTGGCGATGCTGAGCAGCATCTCGTCCGGGTAGAGCTCCAGGTCGCCGGAGATGGCGCCGAGTTCCATCTCGTCCAGCCCGAGGTCGGCGAAGATCGACATGTCGCCGACGGGGAGGACCTGGTCGAGTTCCTCGTCCTCGGGGATCGGAATGTCCAGGTAGTCGAGGACCTGACCGGCGAGCGGCCAGTCGACGGACGCGGTGACGTCCGACAGGAAGACCATGACGTCGTCGCCGAGCAGGCGGATCGCGACGAAGAAGTCGTCGCCGACCGAGACCAGCCCGACCGTGCCGCCGAGGCTCGGCTGCTGGCGCAGGGCGTGGATCAGCCCCGCGAGGTCCTCGGTCAACGCCACCGGGAGGATCTCGGCCTCCCAGCCCTCGTCTTCCCGGTACACCACGACGACGAAGTCCGTCGCGTCCACATCCGTCATTTCCACCCCACCGGCCCGTCTCCTGCCAGGGCATGGTCGCAGATGCGGCGCGCGCTCGTGCGCCCGACCGCCAAACTGGCGGCGCGCCCGCGCGTGAGACCCGGAGTCAGCGCCGCCGCGGACCGGTGCCCGGCCGCACGAATCCGGCGCCCCGGCGTCCGGTCGATCGGCGCGCCGTCAGTTGATCCGGAAGGTGCGGCGGCGGAGCGCCGCATGGATCCGCGCGCGGCGCGACCGGTGCGGCGTCACCCGACGGCGCAGCTCCCGGGCCTCGGCCAGTTCCCGCAGGAAGATCGCCCGCCGGCGCAGATGCTCGCGCACCTGCTCGGGGGAGATGTCGCCCTGCGGGCCCGGACGCGGCCGGACGTCCTGCTCCCCTGCGACATCGGTCCCCGCCACCGAGGACTCCGCGGCCCCCGGCACGCTCTCAGCGACGGCAGCGGACACGGGAGCAGGAGCGGTCCCACCGGCGGCAGCGACAGCAGGCTCACTAACGGTGGCGTCGGTGCCAACAGGCTCACTGGCGGCGGTGTCGGTAGCGGCGGGGTCACTGGCGGTGGGGTCGGAGGCGGAGTCAGGAGCGGAGGGAACGGGAGCCGCCACGGCGGGCTCGGCGGGCGGCACCACGGGTTCGGGAGGCGGAACCGCGGCTCCGGGAGTAGGCGCCGCGGGCTCGGGTGGCAGTGCCGAGGAGTCGGACGGCGGCGCCGCGGTCTCGGGTGGAGGCGCTGTGACCTCGGATGAAGGCGCCGCCTGCGCAGGCGGGTCGGGCGCGGACTCGCGAGCCCGCCCCTGCCCTCCCGGCCGCTGATCGCTTTCGTTGTTCATACCGCCATACTGCCCAGCTCAGCGCGTCCTATCCAGGGTCGGCGACCTCCGGCCGATCGGGCGAGGTGGGCTACCGTGAGCGCCATGCAGACCCTCGCCGTCGACCATCCGCTCGTCGCGCACAAGCTCACCACGCTGCGGGACGTCCGCACAGATTCCCCCACTTTTCGCCGTCTGACGGACGAGCTGGTCGCCCTCCTAGCCTACGAGGCCACCCGCGTCGTCCGGGTCGCGGCGGCGACCGTGCAGACCCCGCTCGTCCCGGCGGAGGGCGTCCAGCTGGCGAGCCCGAAGCCCCTCGTCGTGCCGATCCTGCGCGCCGGGCTCGGGATGCTGGACGGCATGACGCGGCTGCTGCCCACCGCCGAGGTCGGCTTCCTCGGGATGATCCGGGACGAGGGCACCCTGCAGGCCCAGACGTACGCCACGCGGCTGCCGGACGACCTGTCCGGGCGGCAGTGCTACGTCCTCGACCCGATGCTCGCGACCGGCGGGACGCTCGCCGCCGCCATCCGCCTGCTGTTCGACCGGGGCGCCGACGACGTCACCGCGATCTGCCTGCTCGCCGCGCCCGAGGGCCTGAAGTACCTGGAACAGGCGTTCGCCGACCTTTCGGCGCCCATCCGGGTGGTGACCGCCGCGATCGACTCCCACCTCAACGAGCAGGGCTTCATAGTGCCCGGCCTCGGCGACGCCGGAGACCGCCTGTACGGCGTCGTCTGACCACTTACACCACGTCCACCCACACCACATCCCCCGACCGCCTGCACCACGTCCATCCGACCCGCTGCACCACGTGCGCCCGACCGGCTGCGCCACGTCCGCCCGACCCGGCTGCGCCCCACGTCCGCCCGACCTGCTGCGCCGCACCCACCCGACCGCCTGCACCACGTCCGCCCGACCCGCTGCACCACGTGCGCTCGACCGGATGTATGGCGGCCGTCCGACCGGCTGCACCACGTCCATCCGACTGGATGTATGGCGGCCGTTTGAGCGGCTGGTCGGCGGTGTCCGGAATCGCCTGTTAACGCCGTCGAGCGGGGGTGGGGTGGCGGTCGTCCGGGCAGGTCAGTCGGCCTGTTGGCGGTGGCGGGAAGCTTGATCACGATCTGGGCGCGGTCGTGGCCCGCGATGTTCGTTCCCGGCGGCAGAGGGTACGAATCCGCTACGGAACGCCAGTGCGCGTTCCCCTCCGCCGTCCCGGCACAGGGGACCGTTACGGACCGGGCGGTGCGAGCGAGCTCGAGGACACGTGATGGCTCACCAAGGGGACGGCGACCTGCCGCGCTACGCCGCGATCGGCGAGCGGCTCGTCGAGGAGTTCGAAGGGGTGCACCCCGCCGACACGGTGGACCGGTGCGTTTCCGCCGCACGTCACGGCGCCGAGGAGGTCACGGGTGCGGCGCCGCCCGATCTCGTGGAACGGATCGCGCGCAGGCACCTGGAGGTGCTCGCCACCGTCGCGGCCGAGAAGCGCCGCAGGACGCGCCGCTCGTCTCTCGACAACGCGCCATAGCCATGGCGCTTGCTTTGCCGGTCGCGCGGGCTGTGCGAAACTGAACCGGGGTCTGTGGGACGAGCTCCGGGAGGCAGCGGTGCCCGCCAAGAAGTACATGACGTGGGTCGCCGTGGCCTTCGTGGCGTTCTACGTGATCAAGCAGCCGGACGGCGCGGCGCAGTCGGTGGAGAACGCGGCGAACGGTCTCGCCTCCGCCGCAGGTTCCCTCGCCACCTTCGTCAACGCGCTCGCCTGAGGCCGCCGCCATGAGGCTCGTCACCCCCGGCGACTCCGCGCCCGCATCGGTCAACAAGTACCTGCTCCCGCACGAGAACCAAGTGATCACGGTGCGGCGGCATCCGGCCGTGCTGATGGTCCCGGTCGCGCTCGTCCTCGGCGGCCTGATCATCGCGGGCGTGCTGAGCAACACCGTCACCGCCGCCATCACGTGGGTGTGGTGGGGCTGGCTGATCCTGCTGGCCTGGTTCGTCTGGCGTGTCGCGGAATGGTCCGTCGACTACTTCGTGATCACCAACCAGCGGATGCTGCTGACCACGGGCCTGATCACCCGCAAGGTCGCGATGATGCCGCTGGCCAAGGTCACCGACATGAGCTTCAAGCGGACGATCGCGGGCCGGATGCTCGGCTACGGAGAGTTCATCCTGGAGTCCGCCGGACAGGACCAGGCCCTCACCAACGTGGACTACCTGCCCTACCCCGAGCAGCTCTACCTCGAAGTCTGCGAAATGATCTTCCCGAACAAGAATCCGGAGCCGGAGGGAGCGCTGCCCCCGCCCCCGCCTCCGCGCAGACCCCGGGAGCCGATCGAGCCCGACGACGTCCCCACCGCCTCGGGCCCGGACGAGCAGGCATAGCGCCGGCGTGGCCCGAACCCAGAGCTCAAGCGGCCCACGCCGCCACCACGCGCCCGCATTCGAACGTCCACCGACCGGCCGATCAACCGCCACCCGTCCCCCATCCACGCACCCCCCATCCACGGCCCCGCTATCCGCGCACTCGCCAGCCACGCATCTACCGGTCGTACGTCCACCGGCCGCGCACCCCCCGCTCGCGCACTCGCTTGCTGCGCGCTCGCTAGTTGTGCACCCACTGCTCGCGCGCCCGCTGCCTGTGCGCCCGCTGCTTGTGCACCCGCTGCTTGTGCACCCGATGGCTGTGCACCCACTGCTTGTGCGCCCGCTGCCTGTGCACCCGCTGCCTGTGCACCCGCTGCCTGTGCACCCGATGGCTGGGCACCCACTGCTTGTGCGCCCGCTGCCTGTGCACCCGATGGCTGTGCACCCGCTGCCTGTGCACCCGCTGCTTGTGCGCCCGCTGCCTGTGCACCCGCTGCCTGTGCACCCGCTGCCTGTGCACCCGATGGCTGTGCATCCACTGGTTGTGCGCTCGTTGGTTGTGCAGCGACTGGCCGGGCATTTGCTGGCCGCGTGCGCGGCGGTCGGGCGTCTGGTCGTTGGGCGCCTGTGCATCGAGCGTCTGCCCAGCGAACGTCTGACTGCGCCGCGTCTGTCCGGGTTACCCCTTCTAGCTGTGTGCTCGCGCATCGGGCGCCTGCCTGGCGAACGTCCATTGGTCGTGCCTCTGCCGGTTGTACGTCTGCGAGCCGGGCGTCCGCCTACCGCGCGACTGCGAGTCGTGCAGATGGCCGTCGTGCATCCTCCGGTCGGGTGGTCGCGTGTCGGACGTCCGCACACCGAACGCCTGCCGGTCGGGTGTTCGCGTGTCGGGCGTTCGCCCAGTGAACGCCTGTGCGGTATGCGCGTGCCGGTTGTGCCGGTTGTGCGTCTGCCGGTCGGGTGTCCGCCGGTTGTGCGGCTATCGGCCGGGCGTCTTGCTGTCGGACGCCTGTCGGCAGGGGCTGCCGGGCGTCGGGTTCGTCGGTGGGTGCTAGCCGGGGAGCGTGGCCGACTGGACAATATCGGCGGTTTTGGCGATCTTTTCTGGATGGTCAGATACCGTCCGAGGGTGACAGGCGTCGTCATCGCCGGAGCATCCACCGGCCAGAACCGGCGCTCCACGGCGGTGCGGCAGCGTCCAAACGGAGGCCCGACGGGCCCGACCAGGGGGTCTCTTCTCTTGCCGCTTCATTACTCTCGATGTGCGATAACCCGCAATGTGCAATCATGTCGGCACCCCAGCCGCCTGTTTACTTCCGCTAAGTGAGTCCACATGCCGGGTCCAGGCAACGTCGGCGAACGTGTCCGCAACCTGCGGCTGACCAGACGGTTGTCGCAAGCACAGCTCGCCGGTCACGACCTTTCCGACAGCTACATCTCATTGATCGAATCGGGTAAGCGCACTCCGACGCCGACCGTCCTGCGCATGCTGGCCGAGCGTCTCGGCTGCACCCCCGAGTACCTCGCCGAGGGCGTGGAGCCGGAGCAGCGCGCCCACCTTGAGGTACGGGAGCGCCACGCTCATCTGGCGCTGCTGCGCGGTGACCCAGTCACCGCCGAGGCGGGCTTCGACGAGGTGATCGCACGCAGTGACGATCCAGACCTCACGTCCCGCGCGCGCTGGGGCCGTGCCCGTGCCCTGGAGGAGCTGGGCCGCACCGACGACGCGATCGCGCACTTCGAGGAACTGCGCGAACAAGCCGAGCGGGACCCGGGACGGGCGAGCTGGCTGCCACCGGTGATCGCGCTGGCACGCTGCTACCACGCGGTCGGCGACCTGGGGCAGGCCGTCGCGCTCGGCGAGCGAGCCGTCGAACGGCTGAACCAGCTCGGGCTCGGCGTCGGCGAGGAGTACACCGAAGTCGGACGGATTCTGCTCCTGGCCTATGTGGATCGCTCCGATCCGGCACGAGCGCATGAGCTGGGACGGCGGCTCCTGAACCCGAAGGGCGCCGCCGACGAGCCGACCAGCGTCCACTACCAGCGGGCCAGCATGCGCGCGCTGGACGAAGGAACGATCGGCGATTCGCTGTACTTCGCCGATCAGGCCCTGGCCGCGCGTGGCGATACCGGTCCGGCGCAGTCTCGCGCACGCCTATCCCTTGCGGCCGCCAAGGCGCTGCTCAGAGGCGTCATGCCGTTCTCGTCCCCCTCGACGTCCAACCCGGTGCCGGCCGCCGCCGGTGAATACGGGTTTGAACGTCCGCGTCCCGAAGGTTCCCCAGAGGCCGCGCAGGAGGCGCTGGAGCTCTTGGAAGGGACAACCGAGCTCGACGGAGACGAGTCGACGGAGAGCACCATCGCCAGAGCGCGCGCGCTCGTGCTGGTGGGCGACCTGGACGACGCCATCGCCGCCCTGGAACAGTTCCTCGACACCGGCCTGGCACTGGCTGCTCCAAGCCGCACCGCGCTGGTCCCGCCGCCCGGCACGGATGTCGCCGCTCGTACGCAGAAGTCTGTCCTCGCCCGGCTCGTCCTGGCCCGTGCACGCGTCGCGCAGGGAGACCCGACGGCTGCTCGGGTCGTCCTGGGTGCCGCGTCCGAACAATTGGCGACGCTGTCTGCCGGTCGTCCAGCCGCTCACCTGTTCCGTGAACTGGGCGAACTGTACGAACTCGTCCAGGACGCCGAGGCCGCCGCGGTCGCTTACCGTCAGGCTCTGGAGGCTGCCGGACTGTCCGCGTCGCCCGCTACGTCCAACGCCAGAGCCCGCGTCTAACCCGTAACCCGCTAAGCCGTCACCCGTCTGACCCGTCACCCGTTTGACCGGTAATCCGTCTGGCCGTCTGACCTGTGACCCGTCTGGCCCCTCACCCGGCTAAGCCGTAACCCGGCTGATCCGCGTTGGCGCGCGTCCATTCTGGCGCGTCGCGCGTCGCGCGTCGGGTGTGCGTTCGTTGCGATGTTCGTGGGTCTGGGGTTGGGTGTGGCGGCGATCGCGTCCTCGCGCGGCGCAGGCGGCCGGTGGTTGGAGATCTGGCCTGGGGTGGGCCGGAATAAAGTCGGGCCCAGGAGTGTCTTATCATCAAGACATAGGATGATTGGCTCATCGGAGGTAAGGGTGGCTCTGCGGACGGCGCGGCGGTCTTCGCTGGTCGATCAGGTGATCTACCAGCTCAGGGACGAGATCGCCGGTGGCGGGTGGCCCGTCGGGGCGAAGATCCCGCCGGAGCCGGTGCTGTCGGAGAGCCTTGGCGTGGGACGTAACACCGTCCGCGAAGCCGTGCGTGCGCTCACCCACGCGGGGCTGCTTGAGAGCCGTCAGGGCGACGGCACTTATGTGCGGGCCACGAGCGAGCTGTCCGGTGCCGTCCGGCGGCGGTTGGAGACGGCGGAGCTCGTCGAGATCCTTGAAGTGAGGCGCGGCCTTGAGGTGGAGGCGGCCCGGCTGGCCGCTGCGCGCCGCACGGACGCCGACGTCGCCGCCATCGCGGTCGCGCTGGCGCGCCGGGACGCGGCGTGGGCCGCGGGCGATCACTCCGCGTTCGTCGAGGCGGACCTCACGTTCCACACCGCCGTGGTTGACGCCACCCACAATCGCGTGCTGACGGACCTGTACCGCGACTTCAGCGCCGCGCTCAGAGCCAGCATCGGCGCGGCCGGCACGCTCCTCGAACACTCGGACGTGCCGCACGGGCCCATCGCCGCCGCGATCGAGGCCCGCGACGCCGACGCGGCGACACGGGCGACGCATGCGTGTCTGGACCAGATCCTCGCCTCGACCGGCCGTCCCGAACCCATCGGGTAGCGGAACCGACCACCCGCCCGCGCTCCGGAACCTGCCGTCCAGCGAACCCTCTGAGTCGGGCGGCCCCCGGGGAACCGCCGGGCCCCCTGCGGGCTCGGGGCGCATTAGCCGGAACTGACCGGTCGCCCTCCCGGCCGTGACCGTCCTTGCCGGTGGGCGTCCTGGCCGGTGGGCGTCCTGGCCGGTGGGCGTCCTGGCCGGTGGGCGTCCTGGCCGGTAGGTGTCCTTGCCGGTAGGCGTCCTGGCGGCAGGCGCGGGTCGGCGACGGGCTCTGAGAGGGAGTCGATCAGCCCTCTGGGCTGCTTCGAAACGAAACCGTACGTATCCGGCAGATCGCGCGTGCCGTTCCGGACGCGCGTGCCTGCCGGCGCATGACGAAGGACGAGATGAGAACCCACCTTTCCCGCGCCACGGCCGTCTGGTCGCTCGTCGGCCTGGTGCTGCTGACGATCAACCTGCGCGCCGCCATCACCGGGATCGCGCCGGTGCTCGGGGATCTGCGCGAGGTGTTCGGGCTGTCCGGTGCCGAGGTCGGCGTCCTCACCACGCTTCCGGTGCTGTGCCTGGGCGTGTTCGCCTCCGTCGCGCCGCTGGTCGGACGGTGGCTCGGCGCGGAGGTCGCCATCGCAGGGTCCCTCGTCATGATCACGCTGGGGATTCTGCTGCGCGTGGTCCAGTCGCCGGTGTCGCTGTTCGTTGGAACGATCCTGGCGGGTGCGGGGATCGCGATGGGCAACGTCCTCATGCCGGCCGTCATCAAGCGCGCGTTCCCGGCCCGGGTCGGTTCGCTCACCGGTCTCGCGATGATGCTCATGGCGGCGAGCGGAGCGGTCGCCGCCGGGCTCGCGGTGCCGCTGGACGCGGCGGGAGGCTGGCGGCTCGCCCTCGCCGTCTGGGCCGTCCCGTCCGTGATCGCGCTGCTCGTGTGGGGACCGCTCGCCACCCGAAGCCGCCGCACCTCGGCAAGACGCGGCGGCGCCTCGGCCGCTCAGGCCGTCCATGCCGACCCGGCGGCCTCCTCGGAGGCCTCGGTCGCTCAGCCGGACGGCTCGGCTGCCCCGCAGGGGTCGACCCTGACTCCGGCGGCGGACGGTTCGTTGCTGCGCTCGCCGGTGGCCTGGTACGTCGCGGTCTTCATGGGCCTCGCGTCGCTGATGTTCTATGTCCTGATGTCGTGGCTGCCGGAGATCATGCGGGACGCGGGATTCGCGCCCGCGGCCGCCGGGATGATGGTGTCCGCCATGATGATCGTCGGCATTCCGCTGGGCTTCCTCGTCCCGGTGTTCGCCGCCCGCCTCCGCGATCAGCGGCCCCTCGTCGTGGCCGTCGCGGTCGCCATGGTCGGGGGCCTTTGCGGCCTGATGCTGGCCCCGTCCGCCGGGTGGGCGTGGGTGCTGGTGCTCGGCCTCGGCACCGGCAGCGCGTTCCCGCTGGCCTACACGCTGCTCAACCTGCGCGCGCCGAGCCCGTCGATCGCGGCGGGCCTGTCCGGGATGGCGCAGACCGGCGGATACCTCCTGGCCGGATTCGGGCCGCTCGCGGTCGGTGTCCTGCACGGGGCGACGGGTGGCTGGAACGTGCCGCTCGTGCTGCTGCTCGTCCTCGTGGTGCCCGAGGTGCTGTTCGGGTTGCTGGCCGCGCGTCCGGGGTTCGTCCGTCCGGTCGGGCCGGTCGGGCGGCGGAGTACCGCGGTGCGTCAGGCCCGTCCGGCCCGGGTGGACGCGCTGGGCGAGTTGGACGCGTTGGACGAGCGAGGCGCACCGGAGCCTGCTCGTGCCCGCTGATCAGCTCAGGTCGACGGCGTCCAGGTCCAGGACGCGGGCGTGCAGGACGAGCCGCTGGTGCAGCGCGGCCCGAAGTGCCCGGTGCAGGCCGTCCTCCAGGTAGAGCTCGCCGTGCCATTGGACCACGTGCGGGAACAGGTCGCCGTAGAAGGTGGAGTCCTTTGAGAGGAGCGACTGGAGGTCCATCTCGCGCTTCGTGCTCACGAGCTGGTCGAGGCGGACCTGGCGAGGCGGGATCTTGGCCCAGTCCCTGGACGAGAAACCGTGCTCCGGATAGGGCCGTCCATCGCCCACCGCCTTGAAGATCACCCTCCGAGTCTACGGCGTTGGCATGACCCGGAGAAGGCGACTCAACAACATGAGTCACTCCTCTTGCCACTTCCGGTAAACGGTTACCTCGCAGTTCAAGGCCTTCGTGAGTAAGTTCCGTCCGGCGGACGTCCCATTTACCTACGGGTGTCGCATGACCGATGGAGGTCCGTCCGGAATGGGACTCGGCGGCCTGATCGTCCTCCCCAGGGACGACCGATGGACGACCGATGGACGACCGCGTCGACGTCTACCGGCCCCGCTTGTGCCGATACAGGCATCGCCTGTGCCGACACAGGCCGCGCTTGTGCCGACGGCTGCAGGCCCCGCCTGTCATGTGCGCATTGCGAGCCGGGTGCATGCCCGCGTCCACCGAAGGTGGGTGGCGGGGCCGCGCACGGGCGAATGCGAAGGCCGGTACCCGTGCTAGGTACCGGCCTCGGTGTGGCGGAGGATGCGAGATTCGAACTCGCGAGCGCTTGCACGCAACACGCTTTCCAAGCGTGCGCCCTAGGCCACTAGGCGAATCCTCCGCGGGAAAGCCTACCGGTTCCCGGGCAGTGACCTGACATCAATTACGGCGGGTACCGGGATCGGGCCGTAGACGTGCGGGAAGAGTTCGTCGCCGACGCGCTCGTAGCGGACGGGGGCGTCCAGGCGCGTCACGTCGATGACCAGGAGGACCAGGTCTGCTCGGGGAACGGCGGTGTAGAACCGGCCCAGGACGCCGTCCACCTGCCCCAGGTCGGACGAGCAGTGGATGAATCCCTCGTCGTCGAGCGTTCTGCCAAGCGTCGACATGGTGTACGACACTCCCGTGTCGCGGGCGGCCTCCCAGTGGGTCCGTTCGGCGATGTGCAGGAGCGTGTCGTGGGTCGGGACGGGCATGCGGCGCAGACTACGCGTGAAGCGTGGCGATCCTGTGCGCGGGATGCCATAGACTGAGGCAGACCCCTCGCACGGCGTCACCCTGTGAACCTCCCCAGGGCCGGAAGGCAGCAAGGATAAGCAGGCTCTGGCGGGTGTGCGGGGGGTCCCTTGGTTTGACCGGCTTGACCGGTTTGACGGCGACACTGCACTTCCGACGCTCTGCTTCTCGAGGGAGGGCGGACCCCCGATGAGTCTGGCTCTGTACCGCAAGTACCGGCCAGCGACGTTCGCCGAGCTGAAAGGGCAGGAGCACGTCGCCGAGCCGCTGCAGCAGGCGCTGCGCAACGGCCGGATCAACCACGCGTACCTGTTCAGCGGCCCCCGCGGCTGCGGCAAGACGTCCAGCGCCCGGATCCTCGCCCGGTCGCTGAACTGCGAGCAGGGGCCGACACCCGACCCGTGCGGCGAGTGCGACTCGTGCGTGGCGCTCGGTCCGGCGGGGACGGGCCACATCGACGTGATCGAGATCGACGCCGCGTCCCACGGTGGTGTCGACGATGCCCGCGACCTGCGGGAAAGGGCGTTCTTCGCCCCGGTTTCGGCGCGCTTCAAGGTGTACATCATCGACGAGGCGCACATGGTCACGCGGGAGGGCTTCAACGCGCTGCTGAAGCTCGTCGAGGAGCCGCCGCCGCATCTGAAGTTCGTGTTCGCGACGACCGAACCCGAGAAGGTCATCGGCACGATCAGGTCGCGGACGCACCACTATCCGTTCCGGCTGATCCCGCCGGGTGTCCTGCAGGAACTGGTCGAGGAGATTCTGCGGGCTGAGGACGTCCCGTACGAGGCGTCCGCGCTGCCGCTGGCCGTCCGGGCGGGCGCGGGCTCGGCCCGTGACACTCTCTCGATCCTCGACCAGCTCCTCGCCGGGTCGGACGAGAAGGGCATCACCTACGCCCGGGCCGTCTCGCTGCTCGGATACACCGACTCGGCGCTCCTGGACGAGGTCATCGGCGCCTTCGCGGCCCGTGACGGGGCCGCCGTCTTCGCCGCGATCGACCGCGTGATCGAGAGCGGCCAGGATCCGCGCCGCTTCGCCGCCGATCTCCTGGAGCGCTTCCGCGATCTGGTCATCCTGTCGAACGTCCCGGAGGCGGGGGGTTCGGGGCTGCTTAACGTCCCTCCGGACGAGCTGGAGGACATGCGGCGCCAGGCGTCCTCCCTCGGGCCTGGGGAACTGACCCGCGCGGCCGACCTCCTGCACACCGGCCTGACCGAGATGCGCGGCGCCACGTCCCCGCGGTTGCTGCTGGAACTGATCTGCGCCCGCGTCCTGCTGCCCGGAGCCTACGAGGACGAGGCCTCGACGTTCGCCCGCCTAGACCGACTGGAACGCCAGGCCGCCCAGGCTGGCCAGAGCGGCCAAGGCGGCCAGGGCGGTTTCGCAGGCGGCAACGTAACGCAGGCGTTCACACCCGCCGCCCCCTCACCCGCCACCCCTCCGCCCTCCGTTCAAGAGCCCCCCGCGCCGGGCACACCTGCCCAAGGCGTGGAAAGCCCCAAGACGTCTGGACGGCAGCCCCCGCCCGCCCAGGGGGGCGACCCCACTTCTAGTGTCAACCCCCGCCCCACCACAGCACCGGCCGAACACGAATCTGTGGATAACCGCCGCTCCGAGCCCCGCGGCGGTTCTTCCGAAAGCGCCCCCACCCCTCCCCCCGCAGACACGCCGACCGCTCCAGCAAGCACCCCGTCCACTCGCCCCGCCACTGGCGCTCCAGCCGGGCACAACGCGCCTTCGGCGGCAGGCGGAATAGACTTCGCTTCCGTCCAGCGTCTCTGGCCGGACGTCGTCGAAGCCGTCAAGCAGAAGAGCCGCGCCACCTGGATGGTCATCATGGCGGGGGTCCAGCCGGTGTCGCTCGACGGCAAGGTCCTCACACTCGGGTTCGACGCGGAGGGACGCCGCCTGGGCTTCGTCAACGGCGGTCGCGACACCGTCCTCCGCGAGGTCTTCAAGGAGCGGATGGGCGTCGACTGGCGAATCGAGACCGTCGTCGGCGGGGCGCCCGCGGCACCGCCGCCCGGCCGATCAGGCCCTAACGGCGGGTTCGGTGCGGCGGCGACACCGAACCCGGCACCCCAACCACGGCCGCCCGTCCAGCCGTCCGCCGCCGCCCAACCGCCCGCCCCGAGGTCCGAGCAGGCCCCGGAACCGCCGCCCCCACCGCCGGACGAGCCCCCGCCGCCACCCGAGCCGCCCCCGGTGGACGAGAGCGACGAGGTCGACCCGGAAGGCGACGCGGACGCCGACGGCGCCGAAGCCGAGATGAACGGAATGGCCCTCCTCCAGCGCGAACTCGGCGGCCAGATCATCCGAGAGATCGACAACTCATAACCGGGCGGCTGCATCTTGGACGAGGCTGCTGGCTGCCATCGGTCTCGCGCACGAGCAGCACCTTCACCATGTCCGACCGGGGACAGCGCCCTCTCAGCGCCTCGTTCCGTCATGCGACCGGTCATGGTCAGGCCCACCTCCTGCTGGGGAACATCCGGTGCTTCAGGAGCAGGTCGAGCGCCTCAGCCGCCGCCTCCACGTCCCCGCACGCGGCCACGAACCCGCCACGCCCGTCCCCCGCCTCGAAATAGCCCCACGCCCCGCCCGGCAGCGCCCGCACCGTCACCACCGCCCCGACGTCGTCGACAGCACCACTCGCATACACCCACAGCAACGGCGCCGGAAACCGGAACTCCTGCTTGCCGTACAGACCCACGCAGCGCCACCCCAACGGCAACAACGCGACCCTGAGCAGCTCCAGCTCCCGCACCGCCACCTCATGGCCCGCGAACGTCCGCCACTCCAGCACGACCCGCCAACGACCGGCCGCCCGACGCGCGCGCCGCCCCGCCCCAGCCCACTCACGCCAGCACACGTGCCCACACCCACTTCCCACACGGCTCAGTCGGCGACACACCACACCGGTACGCCAACGCCTCGACGATCGACAACCCCCGCCCACCCAACCCCTCCAGATGCCCAGCCTCCAACACCGCAGCATCCGGAACCGCCACCTCGGCCGCCGTGTCCAGAACCCGTCCACGCACCGGCAACGCGTCCGAGGCATCCCACACCTTCACCACCACACCATGCGGCTCGCGCGCGAACCGCACCCGAACCTCCCGCCCAGACGCATACCGCACCGCATTCGTCACCAGCTCACTGACGATCAACGACACATCATCGACGAGCCCGGACAGCCCCCACTCGACCAGCCGCACCTCCACCAGCGTCCGGACCAGCCCCGGAACCATCCGCGCCGCCCGGAACATCACCTCCAGCCGCCGCGCGGCCACAGCGTTCACGCGCACCCCGCCGCAGGCCATCACGACCGCCACCCGATCTGCCGCAACACCACAATCGCCCGCTCCGCCGACGCCGCCTCAGCACCGACCTTCCCCAGCACATGCCCGCGCACGCCACCCAGCCGGAACCACCGCCCATCACACACAATCACCCGCTCACCACCAACACCCAACGACGCGACCACCCTCCCCTCACACACCGCCGCGCAATACCCCCGCCGCTTGATCTGCTCCGCCAACTCCTCCAGCGGATCGGCCCTAACATCGTCCATACGTCCGGCTCCTTCCGGCGGCTTCACGGCTCGACGCTCCAGGTCAACTCCGCCCACAGGGTCTGCCCGACCTCGGTGACGTCGTGGCCGACCTTGTCCGCGAGGGCGTCCACGAGGATCAGGCCGCGCCCGTAGTCGCCGAGTGCCTCGGTGGCGGCGGGGCGGGACCAGCCACCGGCGCCGGTATCGGAGACGGCGATGCGTGCCCAGCCGGGGTGTATGGAGACAGCGACGGTGATGACGCCGCCGGGCTCGCCGCTTGGTGTGTGCTGCAAGCTGTTGGCCGCCAACTCGGCGGCGATGGATTCCGCCTCGTACGCGCGAGGTGTGTCGATCAGGAAGCCTCGTACGAACGCTCTTATGGCAGGCACCAAGGACGGTAGACCAGGGTAGGTCTGGGACCATTCCATGACAGGGGGCACCTCCAAGCGACTGAGCCTTGACGCTGAGCGACTCGCAAGCTGAGTACTCAGCTTGCGAGCTGAGCACCCAGCTTGTCAAGCTGGGGGCAGGAATCACACCTACGCGCACCCGGAGTCGCACGTGGCCCAGCCCGCATACCTGCGCATCGCCGACAATCTGCGCCAGCAGATCGTCGACGGCCGCCTCGCACCCGGCGACCGGGTCCCGTCCCGCCACCAGCTCGCCCGCGAGCACGGCGTCTCCGACCGCGTGGCCGTCGAGGCCGTCCGGCTCCTCGTCTCCGAGGGCTATGTCGAAGCCCGCTCCGGCTCCGGCACCTACGTGCGCCAGCGCCCGCAGGTGAAGCGCCTCACCCGGTCCTGGTACCGGCAGGCGCGTGGCCGGGCATCCTCGCCCTTTCGCGCGGACATGGAGGCACAGGGCCGCACCGGGACATGGCGATCGTCCTCGGAGACGACCACGGCACCGCCGGCCATCGCGGACCGCCTCCACCTGACCATGGGCGACCCTGTCATGCGGACGCGGTACATCTTCCTCGCCGACGAGCAGCCGGTGATGCTGTCGACCTCGTGGGAGCCGCTGGAACTGACCCGTGGGACGCCGGTCATGCTCCCGGAAGAAGGTCCGTACGCGGGAGCCGGGGTGGTCGCGAGGATGCGCGCGATCGAGCAGACGGTGACGCTGGCGTCGGAGGTCGTCACGGCGCGGACCATCCTCGCTGATGAAGCCGACACCCTCGGCGAGCCGATGGGGTCAATCATCATGGTGATCCAGCGGACCTATTCCGGTGACCGACCGCTCGAAACCGCGGACATCGTCGTGCCCGTCGACCGGTACGAGCTTGCGTATGTCATCCCAGTGGATTGATGACACGCCGACCGCTCCGGCCGCCGCGCCCACCAGTACCGCCAATGGAGCACCTCCGCCCGGCCGGTCAGGCCCTAACAGCGGTTTGAGGTTGGTCAGGGTGGGGCGGTCAGGGCGAAGGTGTGGATGGGGGTCCACCGGTCTGCGACGGTGTCCAGGCGTTCCATGCGCAGGGATTTGACCGTGAACGACGTGTTCAGCGGGAGGCCCGTCTGGCGGGCTGCCGCGTCGATCTGCTCGCGTTGTTCGAGAGCTTCAGGGGTTAGGCGTAGGACGGTCACGTGCGGGATCCAGCCCGCGATCTCCAGCGGGTGCATCTGAGCGCCCGTCCGCTGGGAGATCGTGTCGACGAGGGTGCGGTGCAACCGCGTCCAGCCTGGGGAGTCCACCTGCAGGTGCAGAACCCGGCCTTCGCCGGGGAACACGGCGAGGTCTCCCAGCTGCGCCGTGAAGGGCGGCGTCCCTGCCGTGATCTTCCTCAACAGGTCCAGGCAGGCGGGGTCTACGGACAGGCCCGCGCCTCCCTTGATCGACAGGTGGGGCGATGAGCGCATGGGGCGGCTCGCCCAATCCGCATACCGTGCGCGGAAACGCTCGATGGGCTCGCTGAGGTCAGCGGGCATGGGCAGCACTAGGGAAAGCTCCACGCGATCAGTATTGGCACCCGGGGCTGGGTCGTGGTCCAGAGGTGGAATTTGTCGGATCGAGGACGACCCAGATGTGTTTGTGCCGGGTGCGGGGTTGGGGGGTGCGGGGGGATTGGGGGGAGTCGGCACACCGGTGGGCGCTCTTACCGCATCCTGGTGCGAACCCGTAGTCTCGGGGGACGGACGTCCGGTGGCTGGCGGAGCGCCAGGGAGATGGTCCTCACTTGGGCCGGAAGAAGGAGGTGCACCGTGGAACCCGGTGGTTTGAACATGCAGGAACTGCTCCAGCAGGCGCAGGCCATGCAGGAGCAGCTCTTCAGCGCGCAGCGCGAGCTCGCGGAGGCCGAGGTGACGGGGACCGCGGGCGGCGGGCTCGTCTCCGCGACCGTCAACGGGCAGGGCGAGGTCACAGGGCTGTCGATCGACCCGAAGGCCGTCGACGTCGACGATCCGGCGGACACGGCGGAGACCATCGCCGACCTGGTCCTGGCCGCGATCCGCGACGCCGGACGCGAGGTGCAGGAGCTGCAGCAGGAGAAGATGGGGCCGCTCGCCCAGGGGCTCGGCGGCGGGGGCAGCATCCCCGGCCTCGGCGGCGGAGCCGGCGGCGGACTGCCCGGCGGTTTCCCCGGCCTCGGCGGGCCCGGCGGGCCCGGCGGGCCTGGTGGGCCTGGGCCTGGTGGTGGGGGCGGCGCCTGAGCCTGGTTCGCTCGGACGACAGACCACAGACCACAGACGACATAGGACGCAGCAGAAAGGAGGGGTCCGTTGTACGAAGGGGTGGTTCAGAACCTCATCGACGAGCTCGGCAGGCTGCCGGGCGTCGGCCCCAAGAGCGCGCAGCGGATCGCCTTCCACCTTCTCGCCGCCGACCCCGCCGACGTGGAACGCCTCGGCAAGGCGCTCAAAGAGGTCAAGGACAAGGTCCGCTTCTGCAAGACGTGCGGGAACGTCGCGGAAGAGGAGGAATGCCGGATCTGCCGGGACGTGCGCCGCGACCCGCAGGTGATCTGCGTCGTGGAGGAGTCCAAGGACGTCGTCGCGATCGAGAAGACCCGCGAGTTCCGGGGCCGCTACCACGTCCTCGGCGGCGCGATCAGCCCGATCGAGGGCGTCGGCCCGGACGATCTGCGCATCCGTGAGCTGATGCAGCGCCTCGCGGACGGGACGGTGACCGAGCTGATCCTCGCCACCGACCCCAACCTGGAAGGCGAGGCGACGGCGACGTACCTGGCCCGGCTCGTCAAGTCCATGGGCCTCACCGTCACCCGTCTGGCCAGCGGCCTGCCGGTGGGTGGCGACCTCGAATACGCCGACGAGGTGACGCTGGGCCGCGCATTCGAAGGACGGAGGCTGCTCGATGTCTGACACCAACAGCCCGCAGGACTGGGACGCCCTAGCCGAACGGGTGGCGTGCCACGTCGACAACTATCTGAGTGGACTGGAGGCCGTCGCGCGCGGCGACGGCGGCGTCCATACCGTCCCGCTGCTCCTTCTTGAGGTGTCACAGGTCATCCTGGCGGGCGCGCAGCTCGGCGCCAGCGCCGACGTGATCCTCCCGGACAACTGGGAGCCCGAGGTCGGCGACGACCCGGACCTCGACGCCGTCCGGCAGGGCCTGTCCGAGCGCCTGAGCGTCATGGACGAGTACGTCGAGGTCTTCGACCCGTACAAGGACACCGAGCCGACGTCCTACCGCCTGTCGGACGACCTGGTCGACGTCGCCAGCGATCTCGTCCACGGGCTGCGGCACTACAACCAGGACCGTCCGCTGGAGGCCCTCTGGTGGTGGCAGTACTCCTACTTCAACCACTGGGGCAACCACGCCGGTGCGGCACTGCGCGCCCTGCACGCCTTCGTCGCGAACTCCCGCCTGGACGTGGCCCCCGAGGCCGCCTCGGCACCCATGGCTCCCTAGGCACACGCACATCCGTCCCCATGGGCACACGGCCGGGCCTCAGGTTCAGGGGAGGTTGGGGCCGCCGGACGGTGCGCCCAGGGTCCAGGCGATCATCTCGACCGCCTTTTCGACGTCCGCGCCGATCTGGCCGGCCGCCTCGGCGTCCCACGCGTACAGCTTGAGGTCGTCGTCCCAGATGACGTGCGCGGTCTGGCCGCGGTACGCGACGCGTAGTCCGGGGCCGCCGTCGGCGTCGGGGCGTGTCACCGACACCTGCGGGGCTCGCCGTCGCAGCGCCGCGTACAGGGAATGGATCGGCCCTCTGCGGACGCGCGGCAGCTCATCGAACTCGGCCATCAGCTCTCCCATCAGCTCGGTCACCGCGGCGCGGGCCCAGGCGGGGTCGTGTCGCGGACGCACGGGACGGTCCGTGAACGAGACGAACCACGACATCCCGCCGACCCCTGCCGTTACGTAGACGCATTGCCCCACTTCTGGGTGGTCTGCTGAGAAGATCTGCCGCACCGCTGGGGGCCGCCTTCAGTGGCAGCGGAGTCGACCCGGTGACGATACGTGAATTCTTTACGCCTGTGGGTTACGGTAAGGGAAATCTTCACGCGTCCCAGGTGGGACGGTCGGCCCGGTGGGGATTCGCGGCGACCTCAACATGGGCAACCTGCCGGCGGTCGACGGCCGGCTGAGCGCCGTCATCGACTCCGGAACGCTGGCCGTGGGCGACCCGCCTGCGATCTGCCCGCCGCCCGGACGTTCCTGCCCGCCGGGGCCCGATACGCCATACCGCGACGTCCTCGGCGAGGACGAGGCGAAGTGGGCGCGCGGGCGCAGCTGCCACCTGGCGGCGATGCTGCCCACGGCGGCGGACAAGACGACGTGAGCGCGCAGGCACGGCTGGGGCCTGGCGGCGATACTGTGCCCGGCGGCGGATACGGCGAACGCCCGCATGGCCTTCGTCCGAGGCTGGATCGGGGCTGATCGCGGATCACCGGCGCGGCTGACGCGGGCCGATCCGATCCGATCCGATCGGATCGGGCGGGCCGGGTCCGAATGCGGTCAGGATGTGGCTTAGATGATCAGTACTTGCGACGTTGGTCGCAGGCCCCTGCCCGTTCGCGGGCGGGGGCGGGCGGATGCCCGACATGGCGTGCCGAGGGTTGGGAGTCTGCGGATGCGGCGACGGCTGGTCGCGCTGGGGCTGGTGGGCTGTCTCGCGGTGAGCGGGTGCGCGGGCGGCGAGGAGCCGTCCATCCTCGGGAAGGGGACGCTGGTCGCCGGGGTGCGGCCGGACCTGCCGGGGATCGGGTTCAAGCGGGCCGACGGACAGTTCGAGGGCCTGGACGTTGACGTCTCGCGATACCTGGCCGAGCGGATGGGAAAGCAGGTCAGGTTCGCCCCGGCGCTGGCGGCGGACCGGGAGCGGCTGCTACGGGACGGAAAGGTCGACATGGTGCTGACCTTCTGGCTGGAACCGGAATGGAAGCAGCGGCTGGCGTTCGCCGGGCCCTACCTGCTGTCGTACCAGGACATCCTCGTCCGGGACGGCGAACGCAAGGTGCGCGGGGTGCGCGATCTCGCGGGACGCAGGATCTGCGCCGTCACCGGATCGGGCGCCGCGGAGGCGGTGACCCGGGAGCGGCAGGTGGCAGCGCTGCCGGTGGCGGCGCGGTCCTACGACGAGTGCCTGACGATGCTCGGCGACGGCCGGATCGACGCGATCACGACGAACGACACGATCCTGGCCGGGCTGAAGACGCGGCGCGGCGACGCGTTCCGGCTGCTGAACGCCAGGTTCGGGGAGCGGCGGACGGGCATCGCGATCCGGCGCGGCGACCCCGACGGATGCGAGGCGCTCAACAAGGCCATCACCCAGATGTACCAGGACGGAACGATGACCGCGTTCATGAGCAAATGGTTCGGCACGTCCGGCCTGGACATGTCGGACGTCGAGGTCCCGCAGTTCGAGGGCTGCCTGTGACCGCAGCGCGAGGTTGGGACAGGCGCCCACGGGCATGCGTTGCACGTCCGGTAAAGGGCTGCCCGTCCGGGCGAAGATTGCAGGTGGAGGCCGCCCGTCCGGCCGAAGATTGCACGTCCGGGTGAAAGCTGCCCGTCCGGGCGAAGATTGCGCGTCTGGGCGAAGGCTGCTCGTCCGGGCGAAGGTTTGCACGATCGGGTGAAGGCTGCTCGTTCGGGTGGAGGTTTTGCACGATCGGGTGAAGGCTGCTCGTTCGGGTGAAGGTTGTATGGCCAGGTGAAGGCGCACGTCCGGGTGAAGGGGGACGGCAGTGGAGCAGGGGCGGGACGCGTGGCCTCGGTTGCGGGTCGACGACTGGCGCGACACGCGCGACACGTTGCACATGTGGACGCAGATCGTCGGGAAGGTCCGGCTGGCGCATGCGCCGCTGGTGAACCACTGGTGGCAGGTGACGCTGTACGTCAGCCCGCGCGGCCTGACCACGTCCGCGGTCCCGTACGGGGCGGGGGCGTTCGACATCGAGTTCGACTTCGTCGAGCATCGGCTGCACCTGCGCGCCAGCGACGGCGCTGTGCGCGGGTTCGGGCTGGAGCCCATGCCGGTCGCCGAGTTCTACGACCGGACGATGCGCGCCCTCGGCGAACTCGGGATCGAGACGGCCATTCAGGGACGTCCGAACGAGGTCGACCCGTCGATCCCGTTCGCGGAGGACGATCGGCACGCCTCGTACGACGCGGCCGCGGCGCAGCTCTTCTGGCGTCAGCTGCTTCAGGCGGCACGGGTGATGGGCGAGTTCCGGTCCCGTTTCACCGGCAAGGTCAGTCCTGTGCATTTCTTCTGGGGCGCGATGGACCTGGCCTGCACGCGGTTCTCCGGACGCTCGGCGCCCCGGCACCCGGGCGGTGCTCCCAACTGCGGTGACTGGGTGATGGAGGAAGGCTATTCCCAGGAGCTCAGCAGTTGCGGATTCTGGCCGGGCGGCGGCGATGAGGGCGCCTTCTACGCTTACGCCTACCCCGAGCCGGACGGCTTCGCCGACCGTCCGGCAGGGCCGTCGGGCGCCTTCTACAGTCGCGAGAACGGGCAGTTCCTGCTGCCGTACGAGACGGTGCGCGCCGCGGCTCGTCCCGACGCGGCGCTGCTCGAATTCCTGCAGGGCACTTACGAGGCGGCGGCCGACCTCGGCGGCTGGGACCGGCCCGCGCTGGAGGCGGACCCGGCGAGGTGGGCCCACAAGACGCGCCAGGACGACGACCGCCAGACGTCGACGACCTGACCGGCGGTCTCAACCCTGGCGTGTCGGTGTGTAGATAGGTCGGTGGGTTGGTGGGTCTCGGGTGTGGTGTCGCGTGTCTGCGGCTGGGCTGGAGGGGGTGGCCCTGGGCTGGTTCGGGGGTTAGTCCTGTTTGCCCTGGCCGGAGCCGGTGCCGGTGGTCGGCGGGGCTTGCTTGCCCGTGGTGCTGCCGCTCATGGTGCCGCCCCCGGCCGTGGAGCTGCCCGCCTCGACGCCGCCCCCGGACGGCTGCGTGCCGTTGTTGTTGCCGGGGCCGCGCGGGGGTGTCGCGGTCTGCCTCGGCGGTGTGGGCTTCGGGGTCCTCGTCTTCTGCTTCTGCTGGCCCGGCGCGCCCGACTTGCCGTGCTGCTTCCCCGTGCTGGGCGACGGCGACACCGTCGACGGCCCACCCGAGGACGACGGCGCCGGCGACCGGGACTCGGACGCCGGGGCCTCGTCACCGCGCGTGCCCTTGCGCTCGTCGAAGGACGGGCTGGGCGAGGGTGCCGAGTCCTGGCCCGGCAGCTGCCCGGTGATCGTGGCGTAGGCGGCCCCTCCGGTCAGGATGAGCGAGCCGCCCACGACGGCCAGGACCTTGATCGTCAGAAAGCGGCGGAGCGCGGCCATCCGGGACGTGGGCGCGGTCTCGGGCGCGGGGGCGTTCGCGGGCGCAGGTGCGGTCGCGAGCGTGGAGCGCGGGGCGGCCATGAACGCGGCGACTGCGGCGTCCTCGCCCGAGAGCTCCTCTGGACGGGCGGGTGCCGCGGCCGCGGCGAGGAGGGCGTGCAGCCGGGCATGGTCGGACGCGCCGTCGAGGAGGCGCTCGGCGGCCCGCTTGCCGAGGTATCCGGCCTGGTGATGGTCGCTCATGTCACCCCTTCAGCGCCAGTACCACCGCTTTTGTCACTCTGGGCGAGGGGAGGAGTGCGGGGCGCCGCGTCCTCGGCGTCGTCGTGGACGGGCGCCAGCCGTTCCGCGAGGCGGCGCAGCCCGCGGTAGGCGGCGGTCCGCACGGCGCCCGGCCGCTTGCCGAGGACCTTTCCCGCCGACTTGGCGTCCAGGCCGACGACGACGCGGAGCAGCACGGCCTCGGCCTGGTCGCTGGGCAGCTCGGCGATGAGGCGGAGGGCGTCCTGGGTGGCGATGCCGTCCAGCGCGTCCAGCTCGGTGTCGACCTCGGCGGCCATCGTGACGAGCTCCTCGACGGGGAGGTCGGAGCCGGGGCGCCGCGACTTGCGGCGCAGATGGTCCAGCGCCCGGTGCCGGGTGATCGTCGCCGTCCAGCCGCGGAAGCCGTCGAGGTCGCCGCGGAAGGACGGGAGGTCCCTGGCGATCTGCAGCCAGGCCTCCGACGTGACGTCCTCGGCGTCCGGGCCGACGAGCGCGCCGGCGAAGCGGATCAGGCGGGGCTGGACGTCGCGGTAGAGCATGCGGAAGGACTCCTCGTCGCCGTCCTGCGCCGCCCGCAGAGCACGGCCGAGCTCCTCCTCGTCGGCCCGTTCCATCCGCGCCATTGTGCAGGGATTCCGGCGGTCGTGTGACATGTACGCGGGTAGTCGGCGCTGAACCAGTGAACGTCCGGGGCGCCAGGACGCCCGGACGTTCACTCCCCCCTCACGACGTGTTACGAGATGTGGACCGAAATGATCCGCGACCCCAAGGCCGGCAGCGCCCGCCACGGCCGGGACAAACTGGTCGTCACGGGCATCCCGCCGGTCACCGCGCCCGTGCCCCGAACACCCACGAGACCAACGCCGGAGACCACGCCGCTCCACCAGACCGCGCCGCACTCAGAAACCGCGCCGCTCCACCAGACTGCGCCACTCCACGAATCCACGCGGCTCTCCAAAACCGCGCCGCCCCACGAAACCGCGCGGGTCAACGAGACCGTGCCGCTCGCCGCGGCCGCGCCGCTCAACCAGACCGCGCCGCTCAACGAGACCGTGCCGCTCAACGAGACCGTGCCGATCGCCGCGGCCCCGGCCATCGACGAGGGCAGGGTGCGGCGGCGGATGGCGCTCTCCGAGAGCGCGCAGGTCACGGAGGCGATGCCGGTCGGCGAAACCGAGCCGGGCGCGGACGGTGCGGCGGTCTTCGTCGACTCGACCGGCGGGCGCGCTCGGCTCGGGCGGCGGCTCGGCCTCGCCGCCGGTGCGGTGCTCATCGTGTTCCTGGGCGCGCTGGGCATCGGCATGGCGACCGGGCCGAGCGTGCCGCTGACGCCCTGGAAGGAGCCGTCCGACCGGCCGAGCGTGAGGCTGAGCCGTCCGGCCGTCCCGACGGAGAAGCCGGGTGAGCGGCGCGCCGCCGGGAGGCCCGCGCCGACCGGACGGGCCGGCGGCGCGGGCCCCGCGGCTCCGCCGGGCTCGTCCGCCGGGGCGTCGTCGGCGGGGCCGGTGCCCACGCCGTCCACGAGCCGTCCGGGCAGGTCGCAGGCGACCCCGCCCGCGTGGGGACGCAAGAAGAAGAGCCATTGACCACGCGTCCCGCCGAGCCCAGGGGCCACTGGATCCTGCTGCTTCTAGGCGGTCTCCTGCTGACCGTGCTCCTGCTGCTGGACGGCTTCGCCGGCGGCGCCGTAGGCGAGGCACCACGGGACGAACATCGCAGCGCGGGATCGGGAACGGCACCGGGCGCGGTCGCGTCCGGCGGGCCGGTCGTCAACCTCGCGGACGGCGTCCCGCGCAGCCGCCGCATGCCCGCGAAGACGATCGCGCTGACGTTCGACGACGGCCCCGACCCGGTCTGGACGCCGCGGCTGCTGAGCGTCCTGCGTCGGCACGGCGCGCACGCCACGTTCTTCGCGGTCGGCGCGCGGGTGGCCGAGAACCCGGGGCTGACCAGGCGGATCCTGCGCGAGGGCCACGACCTCGGCTCGCACACGTACACGCACGTCGACCTCGCCACCGTCCCGGCCTGGCGGGCGGGGCTGGAGCTCGACCTCACGCAGCGGGCACTGGCGGGGGCTGCGGGCGTGCACACGCGGCTGATGCGGATGCCGTACTCGTCCCGTCCGGACGGCCTGACCGGGCCGGAATGGCGTGCGGCCAAGCGGGCGGGCGAGGACGGGTACGTCGTCGTCCTCACCGACCGCGACACGAAGGACTGGGCGCGTCCCGGCACCGCGAAGATCGTCCAGACGGCGCTGGCGGGGGAGCACCGGGGCGAGGGCGCGGTGGTGATGCTGCACGACTCTGGGGGCGACCGGGCGGACACCGTCGCGGCCGTCGAGCAGATCGTCGAGCGGCTCCAGCCGGAGGGATACCGCTTCACCACGCTCACGGAAGCGCTGAGCATGCCGTCCGCGGTGGTCCCCGTGCCCGCGCACGAGAAGGCCGTCGGCTGGACGCTTGTCGCCGCACAGCAGGCGGCGTCCGCGCTCACCGGGACGATGGGCGTGCTGTTCGCGGTGGCCGGGATCGCGTACGTGCTGCGGCTCGTGATGCTGCTGCTGTTCGCGCACGTCCACATGCGCCGCGTCCGGGGGCTGTCGCGCAAGGGCCTGTTGCGCGTGGGCCTGTCGCGCAAGGGGCTGTCGCGCAAGGGGCGGCACGCCAGCACGACCTCCGCGCCCGCGCCTGATCCCGGCTTCCACGGGTTCCGCCCCGTGCTGGACGCGCCCGACCCGGCGGACGGCGAGCTGCCGCCCGACCCGTTCCCGCCCGTCTCCATGATCGTCCCCGCGTTCAACGAGGAGGCGAACATCGCGGCGACGGTCGCCTCGCTCCTGGACACCGACTATCCGGGCACCGTCGAGGTGATCGTGGTGGACGACGGCTCGACCGACGGCACCGCGCTCATCGTCGAGTCGATCGCGCTGCCCGCCGTCCATCTGATCCGCAAGCGGAACGGCGGCAAGCCCAGCGCGCTCAACGCGGGCATCGGGGTCGCGCGCGCGGAGATCCTCGTCCTCGTGGACGGCGACACCGTCTTCCAGCGCGACACCGTCCGCCACCTCGTCGCGCCGCTCGCCGACCCGCGGGTCGGGGCGGTCAGCGGCAACACCAAGGTGGCCAACCGCGGCGGCATCCTCGGACGCTGGCAGCACATCGAGTACGTGATCGGCTTCAACCTCGACCGGCGCATGTTCGACGTCCTGCAGTGCATGCCGACCGTCCCCGGCGCGATCGGGGCGTTCCGCCGGTCGGTGCTGGCGCGGGTGGGCGGCGTCCCGGGCGACACCCTCGCCGAGGACACCGACCTCACCATGGCGATCTGCCGCACCGGGCTCCGCGTCGTCTACGAGGAGAAGGCCCTCGCGTGGACGGAGGCGCCGTCGACGCTGCGGCAGCTGTGGAGGCAGCGCTACCGCTGGTGCTACGGCACGATGCAGGCGATGTGGAAGCACCGCCGCTCCGTCGTCGAACGCGGCGGCTCGGGACGGTTCGGCCGCCGCTGCCTCCCCTACCTGACGCTGTTCCAGATCCTGCTGCCGCTGTTCGCGCCCGCCATCGACCTGTTCGCGCTGTTCGGCGTGGTGTTCCTCGACCCGGCGGTGCCCGTCCTGACCTGGCTGGTCTTCGTCGCCGCGCAGGCCGCCGCCGGTGCGTACGCGCTCTGGCTGGACGGCGAGCGCATCCGTCCGCTCTGGACGTTGCCGCTCCAGCAGTTCGTCTACCGGCAGCTGATGTACCTGGTCGTCGTCCAGTCCGTGGTGACCGCGCTGCTGGGGGCGCGACTGGGCTGGCACACCATCCGCCGGACGGGCACGTTCACGGATCTGCGGGGCCGGGAACAATCGCAGGGTCCCGTCGGTTACACATGACAGCCGGTGTGCCTGGTGTCCCCGGGCCTCACCTTTTGCCTTCACGGAATACCGTCCGGCTGGAGCCGTGTCGTGCCTTTCGCCGAGAGGCGACCCCACACACCGGTGCAAGATCAGAACCCCGCCGGGTCGCACGACCCGGCGGGGTCTGATCGTTTCGACCCCCCCGCTCTGGCAGCTCCCGATCTTCGAGCCGCCGGGACGGATGCGAGACTGGCGGCCATGAGTCTCGCGGCGCACCTGGAGGAGCTCGGCCGTCCGCTGGTCGACGAACAGCTCAGGCACCCCACCGTGGCGGGCATCGCCCAAGGGAACCTGGACGACGCGATATTCCGCTCCTGGCTGGAGCAGGACTACCTCTTCCTCCACGACTACGTCCGCGTGTTCTCCCGGCTCGCCTGGCAGGCCCCCGCCGCCCACCTCGGCGATCTCGTCGACCTCGCCCACGCGACGTTCCACGACGAGCTCGACCTCCACCGGTCGCTGTCCGCGAGCTTCGCCGCCGACCTGGACGGCGCGACGAAGGGCCCGGCCTGCGCCGCCTACACGTCGTTCCTGCTGGACAGCGCCGCGACGTACGCCGACGGCCTCGCCGCCCTCTACCCCTGCATGTGGGGGTATTCCACGCTCGGACGGCGGCTCGCCGAGAACCCGCCGTCCGAACCCCGCTACCGCCGCTGGGTCGACACCTACGCCGACCCCGGCTTCGCCGAGCTGACCGCCCGCATAGCCCAGATGATCGACGAGACCGCCACCGACCGCGTGTCCGGGGGCGGACGCGAAAAGGCCGAGCGCCTGTTCCTGGAGGGCATGCGTCACGAGATCGCCTTCTGGGACGTCCCGGCTCAGCCGCCCACCGGCGGCGACGCCAGGGACGCGACCGGATAGTCGGTGTAGCCTTCGGCGCCGCCGCCGTGGACCAGGCCGGGGACGTGCGGAGCAAGCGGCGCGCCCGTCGCGAACCGGGCGGGCAGGTCGGGGTTGGAGATGAACAGGCGGCCGAAGGAGAAGACGTCCGCCAGGCCCGCCGCGACGGCCTCCTCCCCCGCCCGCCGCGTCGTCGGCTCGGGGCCGTTGAAGTTCCCGATCAGCGTGCCCGACCAGCGCGGACGCAGGTCGGCGAGCGCCTCGTACGCGCCGCGCTCGATGATGTGCAGGTAGGCGAGGCCGAGCGGGTCGAGGGCGTCCACGAGTGCGCGGTAGGTGCCGCGCGGGTCCTCCTCGGCGATCTCGTTCTCGGGGTTGTCGGGGGAGATGCGCAGGGCGACCCGTCCGGGACCGATCGCGGCGGCCACGGCGTTCACGACGTCGAGAGCGAACCGCAGTCGCCCGTCGCGTGAGCCGCCGAACCGGTCGGTGCGCCGGTTGGTGTTCTCGGCGAGGAACTGCTGGATGAGATATCCGTTCGCGCCGTGCACCTCGACGCCGTCGAACCCGGCGCGGACGGCGTTGCGAGCCGCGGCCGCGAAGTCGGCGACCGTCGCCTCCACCTCGGCGGCCGTCAGCGGGCGCGGCGTCACATGCGGGACGCAGCCCTCGTTCGTGTGGATCTTCTGCGACTCGATCCGGACCGCCGAGGGGGCGAGGGGCGTCGCGCGGCCCGGCAGGTTGAGCGGGTGCGACATGCGGCCGACGTGCCAGAGCTGGGCG
This sequence comes from Actinomadura sp. 9N215, assembly GCF_044326345.1. Lineage (NCBI taxonomy): Bacteria > Bacillati > Actinomycetota > Actinomycetes > Streptosporangiales > Thermomonosporaceae > Actinomadura > Actinomadura sp. 9N215. The sequence continues at coordinate 574,408 of NZ_JBIRBA010000003.1, forward strand.
AAGATCGTCCCGCCGGCGGCGTGCACGGCCGCGGTGACCGCGCGCCATCCGGCGACCTGCGCGTCCGTGGTGAGTCCGGGGACGCCCGGCTCGCCCTTGCCGAGCACGCCCGGCCAGATCCCCTCGCTGACGATCAGTCCGGCCGTCGCGCGCTGCGCGTAGTACTCGGCGGTCAGCGGGTTCGGGACGCCGGTCGCGTCGTCCGCCCGGTTGCGCGTCATCGGCGCCATCGCGATCCGGTTGCGGAGGCTCAGGTGCGGCCCCTCGTAGGGGAGCAGCAGCGAACTGGTCATCGTCGTGCCCTTTCGCGATGAGATTGCATGTACATACATCTCTTGTATGCACATGCAGATATTCACATTGCATGTATGCTGATGTCAAGAGACAAGGGGGCGCGACATGGGCGCTGGTGCGAAGACCTCGACGACGAGCGCGGTCACCGCCGACGGGCTGCTCTGGGACGGCGTCGTCACCCTGCACGGACGCGTCGAGCACCAGCTGTCCAAGGCACTCCAGCGCCGCCACGGCATCGGCCTGTCGGAGTACCGGGCGCTGTGCCGGCTGTCCCGCGCCGACGACGGCGAGCTGCGGATGCAGGAGCTCGCCGACCTCATCGGCCTGAACCAGAGCTCCGTCAGCCGCCTCGTCGCGCGCCTGGAGAGCGCCGGCCTCACCAGCCGCGCCATGTGCCCCAAGGACCGCCGCGGCGTCTACACCGTCATCACCGACGAGGGACGGGCCGTCCAAGAGAAGGCCGCCCCGACCTACACCGAGACCCTCACCGAGGCCCTCGACGCGGCCGCCGCCGACCCCGCCCTGGCCTCGCTCCTCACCACCCTCCGCCCCTGATCCCTGGGACGGAGGCTGGCGGCTATGGCAGCCACCCCCGGCACGACCACCTCAGCCACCGCCGCAACCTCGCGACGACCCCAATCGTCGCGATCGCGACCGAAGGCAGGTTTCGAGCTTGCGAGAAACCTGATCGCGCAGCGAGCCGCTAGGCGAGACGAAGCGATGCAGCGATCGCACCGCGTTTCTCGACGATGGAGGCCCTCTAGGGCCGAAGGAGGAGAGAAATGCTATGAGCGCGCGGTCAATGGCTTGAAGCGGCGCAGGCGCAAGCTGTTGCTGACCACGAAGACCGACGAGAACGCCATCGCGCCGCCCGCGATCATCGGGACCAGCAGGCCCGCCGCCGCCAGCGGAAGGGCCATCACGTTGTAGGCGAACGCCCAGAACAGGTTGCCCTTGATCGTGCCGAGCGTCCGGCGGGACAGCCGGATCGCGTCGGCCGCGGCCCGCAGGTCCCCGCGGACGAGCGTCAGGTCGGACGCCTCGATCGCCACGTCCGTGCCGGTGCCCATCGCGAGGCCCAGGTCGGCCTGCGCGAGCGCGGCGGCGTCGTTGACCCCGTCACCGATCATCGCGACCGTCCGGCCCTCGGACTGGAGGCGCTTGACGACGTCGACCTTGTCCTGCGGCAGGACCTCGGCGATGACCTCGTCGATGCCGACCGCGTCCGCGACCGTGCGGGCCACCGTCTCGTTGTCGCCCGTCAGCAGGACGGGACGCAGCCCGAGCGCCCGCAGCCGGTCGATCGCCTCCCGCGAGGTCGGCTTGACCTGGTCCGCGACGGTGATGACCGCGCGGGCCTCGCCGTCCCAGCCGACCGCGACGGCGGTGCGGCCGAGCGCCTGCGCCTCCTCCATGGCGCGTTCGAGCTCGGGCGTGAGGTGCTGCGCCCATTCGGCGAGGAGCTGCGGACGGCCCGCCAGGACGCCGTGACCGTCCACGATCCCCTGGACGCCCAGGCCCTCAACGTTCGCGAAGTCCTCGACCGTGCCGAGTTCCCCGCCGCGCTCTGCCGCTCCCTTGGCGATCGCCTGGGCGATGGGGTGCTCGGACGCGTTCTCCAGCGCGCCCGCCAGCCGCAGGACGTCGGCCTCGTCCACGCCGTCGGCGGTGACGACGTCGACCAGGGCCATCCGCCCGGTGGTGACGGTGCCCGTCTTGTCCAGGACGACCGTGTCGATCTTCCGAGTGGACTCCAGCACCTCCGGGCCCTTGATCAGGATGCCGAGCTGCGCGCCGCGTCCCGTCCCGACCATGAGGGCGGTCGGGGTGGCGAGGCCGAGCGCGCACGGGCAGGCGATGATCAGTACGGCGACCGCGGCGGTGAAGGCGGCCGCGAGGGGCTCGCCGGTGCCGATCCAGAAGCCGAGCGTGCCGAGCGCGAGCGCGATCACGACCGGGACGAACACGCCCGAGATCCGGTCGGCGAGCCGCTGGACCTGCGCCTTCCCGGTCTGCGCGTCCTCCACGAGCCGCGCCATCTGCGCGAGCTGCGTGTCCGAGCCGATGCGCGTGGCGCGGACGACGAGGCGCCCGCCCGCGTTCACCGTCGCGCCGACCACAGTGTCGCCAGGCCCGACCTCCACCGGGACGGACTCGCCGGTCAGCATGGACGCGTCCACCGCGGACGAACCCTCCTCGACCGTCCCGTCCGTCGCGATCTTCTCGCCGGGACGGACGACGAACAGGTCCCCCACGGCCAGCCGGTCGACCGGGATGCGCTCCTCGCGCCCGTCCCGGACGACCGACACCTCCTTCGCGCCCAGTTCGAGCAGGGCGCGGAGCGCGGCCCCGGCGCGGCGCTTGGACCGCGTCTCGAAGTACCGCCCGGCCAGGATGAACGCGATCACACCGGACGCGGCCTCAAGGTAGATGTTCATCGACCCGTCCGACCGGGTCATCGAGAACTCGAACCCGTGCTTGACGCCCAGCTCGCCCGCCGTGCCGAAGAACAGCGCCCACAGCGACCAGGCGAACGCGGCCAGCGTGCCCAGGGAGATCAGCGTGTCCATGGTGGCCGCGCCGTGCCGCAGGTTGGTGAACGCGGCCTTGTGGAACGGCCATCCCGCGTACACGACGACCGGCGCGGCCAGCGTCAGCGACAGCCACTGCCAGGCCTCGAACTGCAGCGCGGGAACCATCGCCATCGCGATCACCGGCACCGACAGGACGACGGCCGTGATCAGCCGCTGCCGGAGGGGGCGCAGACCGTCGTCCGGCTCCGGCGCGTCCCCGTCCCCGCCTTGTTCGGACTTCGGCGGGGCGGGGAGTTCCGCGCTGTAGCCCGCCTTCGCGACCGTGGCGATCAGCTCGTCCGGGGACACCCCGTCGAGGTACTCGACCGTCGCCTTCTCGGTGGCGTAGTTGACCGTCGCGGTCACGCCGTCCAGCTTGTTGAGCTTCTTCTCGATGCGGGCGGCGCACGACGCGCACGTCATTCCGCCGATCGCCAGCTCGATCCGCCCGGACGCGGTGTCCGTGCTCATCGCTCCTCCTCTGCGTCGATCGTCCGGAATGGGTCAGTGCGTGTGCGGCGTGTCATCGTGGCCGCCGGTGGGCTCGTCCTGGACGGGCGCCTGGGCGTTCCCCGCGTGCACGGTGAACTCGGCCGTGCGGACCTTGCCGTCGTGCTTGAAGTCCAGGTAGAGACGGTACGCGCCGGAGCTCGGCGCCTCGGCGAAGAACGTGATGCCGGGGCCCGGCTTCGTCTTGCCGTCGCCGGGCTCCCCGTCCGGGTGGACGTGCAGGTAGGCGAGGTCGCCCTGGCGCAGCGCGACCAGGTGGCCGTACGCCTCCAGGTACGGCTCCAGGTCCGTGACCGGCTCACCGCCCTTGCTCACCGAGAGGGTGAGCTCCGCGGACTTGCCGGGCGTCAGACCGCCCGCCAGCGTGACCTCGTACCCGTCCACCTTCGCGACGCGCTCGGGCTTCGGCAGCGGCGTCGTGCGCAGGTCGCCCGGGACGAACACGTCGGCGCCGAGCGTGAGCTGCCGCTTCGCGCCGTCCGGCTGGACGTCGGTGAAGAACCGGTACACGCCCGCCGTCGGCAGGGTGATCGGGACCGTCCACACGCCACCGCCCGTCTCGGACGGGTGCAGATGCTGGAAGCCCGACAGGTCGCGACGCGCGACGATCAGGTGCAGGCGCTTGCCGTGCAGCGGCTTGAACCCGGTGACGGGCTTGCCGTCGGGCCCGGTGATGGTGAACCGGAAGTCGGTCCGCTTGCCGGGGGTCAGCGTCGTCCTCCGCGGGACGAGCGTGTACCCGTCCTCGGAGACCTGAAGTCCACCAGGCGCATGCGACGCGGCGCCTTCGCCTCCGTGGCCTCCGCTGCCGCTTCCGCCGTGCCCGCCGCCGTCGTGGGAGGCGGTCTCCGCCGACGCGCCCACCGGCCCGACGATCTTGCCGACCCCGGCGGCGCCGCCGAAGACGACCGCCAGCCCGGCGACGTAGGCTCCCAGCTTGATCGCGCTGTTCATTCCGATCACTCCAACCCGGTGCCCGGAGGCACGGAACTCAGGGGGCGCACCCCGCGTCGGGCGAGGTGCGCGCCATCATGGCTTCAGCTCGTAACCGGCCTCTTCGACGGCGTCCTTGACCAGGGCGTCGTCGAGGGGCGCGTCGCTCGTCACGGTGACCCGGCCGGTCGGCAGGTCGACGTCCACCGCGGTCACGCCGGTGATCTGCGTGACCTCCTCCGTGACAGCGCTGACGCAGTGGCCGCAGGTCATCCCGGTGACGGTGTAGGTGGCGGTGGCGGTGCTCATTGGCGACTCCCTTTGACTGTACCCCTAGGGGGTATCCGACGGCCCTCATGCTGCCATAACGGCACACCCCTCGCAACCCGTACCCCCTAGGGGTTATTTCGAGATCCCGGTCACACCCCCGCCGAGCCCACCGAACACCCCTGCGCACCGCTTACCGACGGGTCGTTACACGGAAGTTATCCACACCCTGGGTGACGGCCCGTCCCTGCCACCGTCCGCCGGTTTGCGGGGATTCGCCGAGGTATCGCCCCTGAAAACGCCGCACGCGCCGCCGAATCCGGAGTTGTACACAGGCTTTTCCACAGGCTTCCACAGCCCTGTGGACACCGGCATCGACCCTCGTCGCCGATACTGAATCCATGCCTGAGCTACCTGAGGTGGAGGCGCTGGCGGGATTCCTGCGGGAGCGCGTCGTCGGACACGTCATCGCGCGCGTGGACGTTCTCGCCATCTCCGCGCTGAAGACGTACGACCCGCCGGTGCAGTCGCTCGGCGGGCTGACCGTCACGGGCGCGGCCCGGCACGGCAAGTTCCTCGACCTGGACGTCGACGGCCCGCACCTGGTGATCCATCTGGCGCGTGCCGGGTGGCTGCGGTGGCGGGACGAGATCCCGGCCAGGCCCGTCCGGCCGGGGGGCAAGAACCCGCTGGCGCTGCGCGTCCATCTGGACGACGGCTCAGGCTTCGACCTGACCGAGGCCGGGACGAAGAAGGGCCTCGCGGTCTATGTCGTCCGCGACCCGGCGGACGTCCCCGGCGTGGCATCGCTCGGCCCCGACCCGCTGGACGGCGCGTTCACCCCGGCCGCGCTCGCCGCGATCCTGGACGGCAAGCGCACCCAGATCAAGGGGCTGCTGCGCGACCAGAAGGTGATCGCGGGAATCGGGAACGCCTACTCCGACGAGGTGCTGCACGTCGCGAAGATGTCCCCCTTCAAGATCGCCGCCTCGCTGACCGAGGACGACGTCGCGACCCTGCACGACGCCATCGTCACCACCCTGCGCGACGCCGTGGAACGCTCTCGCGGGCTGGAGGCCCAGGACCTCAAGGGCGAGAAGAAGACCGGCCTGCGCGTCCATGGCAAGACCGGCCAGAAATGCCCCGTCTGCGGCGACACGGTCCGCGAGGTGTCCTTCGCGGACTCGTCCCTCCAGTACTGCCCGACCTGCCAGACGGGCGGCAAGCCCCTGGCCGACCGCCGCATGTCCCGCCTCCTGAAATAACCCGCCCGCCTCCTGAAACAACCCACAGGCCCCGTCCGGTCGACCGGGCGGGGCCTGTGGGTTGTCGTTTGTCGTGACTTCTGGACGGAGCCGGAACGGGGATGGCTCGTTCAGCGGACCTTCGGGACGTTGCCGAAGAGCGGGCCGACCTGCGTCCAGCGGTGGAGCTGGCAGCCGTCGTCACGGGAGAACTTGGCGTCGATCTCCTTGCCCTTCCAGGTGCCCTTGACCGTGGCGAGCTCGGGGCCGCCGTAGATCATGGTGCACTGCTGTTCCTTGGGGACGGGTTTGAAGGGGTCCTTGACGTTGGTGAGGGCCGCGCAGGCGTCGGCGGCCTTCGGATGGTCGCCGCCCGGCGGGGCGCAGTTCAGCGTCCAGGTCTTGGCGGGGGCCTCCTTGGAGGCCTTGACATTGACGGTGAGGGTGTCCGCCGGCGTGCCGGAGGGCTGCACGGACGTCGTGCCCGAAGGCTTGTCGGCGGGGGTCCCCTTGGCTTGTTCGTCGCCGCAGGCGGTCATGGACAGGGCCAGGGCCAGTCCGGGCGACGCGAAAAGGAGCGTCCGATACCGCATGGGTGATTCGACGCAGGGGGGCTTCGCGCGGTTCCATGGGGGTGTGATGAATTTCGGGGACGACGTGCCGGCGGTGGGAGCCGCCGACGTCCCGCAGGACGGCTACCTGCTGGACGTCCGGGAACAGGACGAGTGGGACGCGGGCCACGCGCCCGCGGCGGTCCACATCCCCATGGGCCAGCTGGGTGATCGTGCCGGCGAGATCCCCCGGGACCAGGAGGTCTTCGTGATCTGCCGGTCCGGGGCGCGGTCCGCGCAGGTGACGGTGGCGCTCAACCAGGCGGGCTGGCTGGCCAGGAACGTCGACGGCGGGATGAAGGGCTGGGTCGAGGCGGGCCGTCCGATGGAGGGCGGCGGCGACGGCGCCCCGTACGTGGCCTGACGGCCGCCTGCACACCGTCCGATGGACGCCCGTACGTGGCCTGAGGTGGCCGGGCCATAAGTGGCCGGACGGGCCCGGCTCGTTGTGATCAGTTCCGATTGAGGTGATCTACGCCCTTTTGGGGTGGGTCGGGCGGTTGTACGATCGGCGCGACCGATAACCGCGGGAGCTCGGGCCGCACCGGCCGGATTCCAGACCGATCTGACGCCAGCCGAACTGGCGCAGGCAGGGCCTGGGCGCAGGCAGAACCAGCGCAAGCCGGACGGATGCAAGCCGGGCTGAGAGGGCGGCCTTCGAGGCGTCGCCGACCGCAGGAACCTGTCCGGGTAATGCCGGCGTAGGGAGTGTGTGTCCCCGTGACGTCTGAGGTTGATGCGCGCGCCGGTGGGGCGCGTCCGAACGACGAGGCTCCGTTCACGCTCGACGAGCCCGCGCCCAGGGTCCTCGGATTCTGGGATCAGAGCGCGTTCTGGGCGAACCTCGGGGTCAGCCTGCTGGCCTTCTCGGGGGCCTATACCGTCCTGGCGCCGGACGCCGAAGGGCTCCCCACCCTGTCGATCATGGCGGGCATCGTGGCGATGGCCGTTGGAACGGTCCTGGGCGGGTTGATGCTGGGCCTCGCCGCGGTCCCCGGGGCGCGCACCGGGCAGCCCGCGATGGTGCTGCTGCGCGGGCTGTTCGGCGCGCGGCTGTCGTACGCGCCGACCGTGCTGAACGTCGCGCAGCTCGTCGGCTGGGGCACGTTCGAGCTGATCGTCATCGCGGACGCGGCGCGCGAGCTGTGGGACGGCGTGCCGCGCTGGGGCTACGTGGTCGCCGCCGGGGCCGTCACGACGGTGCTGACGATCTGGCCGCTCGGCTCGGTGCGGCTGCTGCGGCGGTACGTCACCGTCGCCGTGGCGATCGCACTGGTGTACTTCTACGTCCAGCTCCTGCGCGAGCCGTTGCCCGACCTCACGGACGGATCGTGGGGCGGGTTCTGGATCGGGGCGGACGCGGCCCTGGCGGTGTCGATCTCCTGGGTCCCGGTCGCCGCCGACTACACCCGGCATTCCCGGACGGAGCGGGCGGCCTTCGGCGCGGCGGCCGCCGGGTACTCGGTCACGCAGATCGTCGCGTACGTCCTCGGGCTGCTGGCGCTGGCGCTCGTCGCGGGCGACACGGCCAAGGTCTTCGACCCGTTCCTGAACGTCACGCTCGGCGTGGTGTTCTTCGCGGTGTTCGTGCTGCGCGAGGCGGACCAGTCGTTCGCCGACACCTACTCCACGGCCGTGTCGATCCAGAACCTCGTCCCGCGCGCCGACCGCCGGGTGCTGAGCGTGGCGCTCGGCGTCGTCATCACGGTGCTCGCGCTGGCGCTGGACATCGGCGACTACGCGGGGTTCCTGTCGCTGATCGGATCGGTGTTCGTGCCGATGCTCGGCGTCCTCGCCGCCGACTTCTTCCTGGGCCGCCGGTTCCTGGGCCGCCGCCGCGGGCGCGACGGCGGCTGGGACGTGTCGCGGACGGCGCCGTCCCGCTGGGGCATGATCGCCGCCTGGGCGATCGGGTTCGTCGTGTACCAGCTCATCAACCCCGGCACCGTCGGCCGGTGGGCGGGCTTCTGGCGGGACGTCCAGGACGCGCTGCACTTCGCGCCGCAGAGCTGGATGAGCGCCTCGCTGCTGTCGTTCCTGGTCGCCGGGGCGGCCGCGCTCCTCATCGGCCGGATTACCAGACGGTAGCCTTACCGGAAAGTAAGGTTTCCGTTTGCTCGGCGTCGCAGTGGAAACTTTCGGCGTAAGTTACCCGGCGCCACGCCGGAGACCGGTGGCACGATGACAGGCGTGCATCACCACGTCCATGACCCGATCGCGCGCGCCGTCATCGAGAGCGCCGCCGACGCGATCGTGGCCGTGGACCAGCGGCACCGGGTCACCGTGTGGAACCCGGCCGCCGAGCGGATGTTCGGCTGGACCGCCGAGGAGATGGTCGGACGGGTGCCGCCGATCGTCCCCGACGAGCTGAAGGCCGAGCACAACGCCGTCCAGGAACGGCTCCTCACCCGGCGTACCGGCGCCGCCGACGACCCCGCCGAGGCCGAGGGCGGGCAGATCTCGATCGCGACGCGCCGGTTCCACCGGGACGGCCGCCTCATCGACGTCCGGATCGACACGAGCCTGCTGAAGGACCCGTCCGGCACGCCGCTCGGCTGGGTCGGCGTGTACCACCCGGTCGACGAGGACGAGATCGTCCAGCACCACATGACGGAGCGGGCCCGGCTCGTCCGCCGGCTGAACGACATCGTCGCCGACCTGAACGCCGAGCTGGACCTCGCCGTCGTCCTCGACCGGATCACCACCGCGCTGATCGAGCTGACCGGCGCGGACGCTGGCGGCTTCGTGCGGATCGAGGGCGACCGGCTGCGGCTGGTCAGCATGTCCGGGCTGCCGGAGCACATGCGCGGCACGTCCGCCGACCTCAAGACGAGCCTGGTCGGGGAGCTGCTGCGGTCGGGCAAGACCGTCAAGCTGACGACCGGCGAGCAGCGCCTCGGCGACCTGATCTGGTCCGAGCTGTCCGGGCTGCACACGATCGCGCTCGGGCTGTCGTACCTGCAGAACCGGCCCTACGGCGCGCTGTACGCGCTGTTCTCCGGGAGCAAGGCCGGGCACACCGAGCTCGAACTGCTGGAGCTCCTCGCCGGGCACGCGGGCGTCGCGGTCGGCAACGCCGTCGCGTACGCGGAGGTCGTCCGGCAGCGGGCGCACGAGCGCGCCGTGATCGACTCCAGCGCGGACGGGATCGCCGTGCTCGACCACCACCTCGTCGTCCGGCAGTGGAACCCCGCCGCGCACACCCTCACCGGCATCCCGCCGGAGGACGCGATCGGACGGCCGCTGCCGTTCGACATGCCCGCGCTCGGCGAGATGCTGACGTTCCGGCTGGAGTCCGGGACGTGGCTGAACGTGCTCGCCGCCGAGATCGAGGAGACCGGCGAGCTGGTCGTCGACTTCCGCGACGTGTCGGAGGCGAAGGCCCTCGAAGAAGCCAAGGACCTGTTCCTCGCCACCACAAGCCACGAGCTGCGCACCCCGATCACGGTCGTGCAGGGGTTCGCGTCCACGCTGGTCAACCGGTGGGACGAGCTGTCCGACGACGACCGCCGCGCCGCCGTCGCCACCATCGCCGAGCGCGCCCAGTCGCTCGGCCGGCTCGTCGAGCACCTGCTGCTCGGCTCCCGCGCGGGCGCCGACGAGCTGACCGTGACGATCGAGTCGTTCGACCTGGCGCGGGTGCTGGAGGGCGTGGTCGGCGGATTCAGGTCGCTGTCACCGCTGCACCGGGTCGAGCTGGAGATCGCGCCGGGGCTGCCGCCCTGCAGCGGGGACGCGATGGCGACCGACATCGTCCTCGGGCAGCTCCTGGAGAACGCGTTCAAGTACTCGCCGGACGGCGGGACGGTCAGCGTCCGGGCCGTCCGCGAGGGCGCCGACATCGTGGTGACCGTGACGGACGAGGGCGTCGGCATCCCGCCCGGCGACCATGAGCGGATCTTCGAGCGGTTCGTCCAGGGCGACGCGGGGGACCGGCGGCGGTTCGGCGGCATCGGGCTCGGCCTGTACATCGTCAAACGGCTCACGGAGGCGCAGGGCGGAACGATCTCCGCGCACCCGGCCCGGCCGGTTCACCCGGCTCATCCGGCCCAGAACGGCAAAAGTGAGGGATCTCACATAGGGGCGCCTCTCGGGGACGCGGCCCTTCAGGCGGACGGGTCGGTGCGCCACCCGAACGTCCTTCTGGACGAGACGGAAGGGCGCGGACCCGCAGGTGGCGCGCACGCGGGCGACGGCACGTGCATGCGGCTCGTCCTCCGGGCGGCGCCCTGACGCGCGGTCGCGGCTCGTAGTCAACCCCTCGCGTCAGCGTCAGGACGAGGCGCCGTTTCGCTACTCACCGTAACGGAACAGGGGTCTGCCTGCCGTGGTGAGACCCCCGTGACCAGCGGATTCATGTTGCCGCAACGTGTCTTGCGTGCGGCTCTCTGCGGGAAAGTACGGTCCCGGCGGGGTGTGATGGACGAAACGCGCGCCCGAGGAGTAAATCCGCCGTTGGCTGGATAGATCCTTGGATGGTTGCCGTTCGTGACGGGATTCCGATCCGGGGGTGATCACCGTGACCGGATGGCCGGTGACTCGTTGTGCAGGTGGCGAATGAACCGTTCGGGTTTCCGGTCCTGGCCATCAGGGCATTTCGGTCGTACTGGAAGAGCGGTGACGGGACTCATCCGAGCACACGGAACCACGGGGAGGTGAGGGCGTCGAGCGTCGTACTGCTCCCACACGCACCGTCCAGCGTCGCGGTCGCTCGCAAGCGCCTCAGCTCGGAGCTGGTCGACTCGGGCGTCTACGAGACCATCGTCGACGACGCCAGCGTCATCGTCAGCGAGCTTCTCAGCAACGCCCTCCGCCACGCGCGGCCCCTGCCGTCCGGCCAGGTCAGGGTCTGCTGGCTGCGCCGCGGCGACCTCCTTGAACTGGAGGTCAGCGACGGCGGCGCACAGACCGAGCCGCGCCGCGGCCCCGGCACCCTGTCCTCGCTCGGCGGGCGCGGACTCGGCATCGTCGAGGCCCTCTCCGAAGGCTGGGGCGTCCGCCACGAGGACGGCGCCACCACGGTCTGGGCCGTCCTGCGGGCCCCCAGGTCACCGACCGGTAAGAACGGAAGGGTCGCTCCCGCCACCCACGCCGTCGTCCCCGATCTGGCCGATTTCCCGGACCTCACCGACGAACCGGGCGACGACCTGCGCGACGGAACCAGAAACCGAACCGCGCCGAGCAGGGCATACCCGGCCTAACCGGGACTCCACCTAGAGAATCACCCGCCGACCTTGTAGTGTCCTCTACCAAGCTCGGGCGTTGTCGTGCCCCCGTCGACACCGCCCGAGCTGTTTTTATTGCCTTTTTCTCCTCCTTCGGGCGCTGGGCGCCCTCCATCGTCGAAAAACGCGGCGCGATCGCTGCTGTGCTTTCGGCGTTGCGCTCCTCCTTCGGGCCTGGGCGGCCCTCCATCGTCGCGCAGCGCGCGCGATCGCTGCATCGCTTCGTCTCGCCTGGCGGCTCGCTGCGCGATCAGGTTTCTCGCAGGCTCGAAACCTGCCTTCGGTCGCGATCGCAGGCGTTGAGGTTGTCGCGGGGTTGCTGTGGTGGCTGGTGTGGGGTGCGTCCGCCTGGTTGCGGTCGGCGTCATCGCGTCGGTGGTCTGTGGTCTGTACGTCCGTCGGGTTGCTGTTGGTGTGACCGTCCGGTTGCGGTCGGCGTCAGGAGATCGGGGACGCGTTTATGCCGGGTTCGCGGTCGGGGGGTCGCGGAGGATGGGGCAGGACATGCAGCGGGGGCCGCCTCGGCCGGTGCCCAGCTCGCTGCCCGTGATGCGGATCACCTCTATGCCGGACGCCTCCAGCTGGGCGTTCGTCTCGATGTTGCGCTCGTAGGCGACGCAGAGGCGCGGGGCCACGGCGAGGGTGTTGTTGCCGTCGTCCCACTGCTCGCGTTCCGCGGTGACCGGGTCGAGGCCGGTGTCGATCACCTTGAGGCGGTCCAGGCCCATCGCCTCGGCGGCGGCTTCCAGGAAGGGGCGTGGCGCGCCGGCGCGCAGGTCGCCGTTGTCGAGCGTGACCGTGTGGGCGGTGAGGGAGTGGGCGACCGGTGGGTACATCACGACGGTGTCGACGTCGACCATGGTGCAGACGGTGTCGAGGTGCATGGTGGCGCGTTCCTGGGCGATGGGGACGGCCAGGACGGTGTGTGCCAGGCCTGCGCCGATTACCTGGCGAGCCAGGCGTTCCACGCCCGCGGGGGTTGTTCGTTCGCCGGTGCCTACGGCGATCACTCCGGGGGTCAGGAGGAGGACGTCGCCGCCTTCCAGGTGTTCCAGGGCCGGGGAGTACACCGGCTGGACGCCCGCGAAGCGCGGATGGTGGGCGTAGACGAGACCCGTCAGCGCGGACTCGCGGCGGCGGGCCTCCATGGCGAGGCTCGTCACCGCCACCCGGTCGCCGATCCACGTGCTGTTGTCGCGGGTGAACAGCAGGCCGGGGAGCGGGTCGACGATGAAGTCCAGGCGGTCCATCAGCCGGTAGACGAGGCCGTGGCCCCCCTTCAGCTCCTCGTGCGCGAGGCCCGCGATGAGCGTGTGCGCGAGGTTCTCGGGGTCGAGGTCGCGCAGGTACTCGGTGACGGCGCGGCGGAGCTGGTCGCCGAGGCGGAGGTCGACGACGGCGTCCGCGATCGCCTGGTCGCGGGCGGCCCCGTACTCCAGGGCGTCCTGCAGGAGCTCCGTGAGGTACAGGACCTCCACGCCGCGTGAGCGGAGGGCCTCGGCGAACGCGTCGTGCTCCTCCTGCGCCCGGCCCACCCACGGGATCGCGTCGAACAGCAGCTTGTCGCTGTTGCGCGGGGTGAGCCGCTTCAGTTCCGCGCCTGGACGGTGCAGGAGGACGGTCCGGAGCCGTCCGACCTCGCTGGTCACCCGGTGCTCGTTCGCTGCCGTCACACTCCGCAGTCTAGGCGGCCGGATCTTCGGCGCCGGTGCTGTGTCACCATGCGAAGGGTGATCGGCAGATCGGCGGCGCTGCCGCTTCACCTGACGTCCGCGACGCTGCTGCGGGTGTCCGCCGAGGGGGTCGCGACGGCGCTGGTGCTGACCGTCCAGGCGCGGACCGGGAACGCCGCCACCGCCGGTTACCTGCAGACCGCGATGACGCTCCCGTACGTGCTGAGCGGCCCGCTGCTCGGGATCGTCGTGGACAGGGTCGGGCGTCCGCGGGGTGTCGCCGTCGCCCTGGCGGGCGGGTACGCGGTCGCGACCGGGGTGCTGCTCCTCATGGCGGGACGGTCGCCGCTCGTTCTCGCGCTGCTCGTCGCGGCGGTCATCGGGTGTACCGAGCCGGTCGTGGTGGCGCTGACCAGCCTGCTGCCGCGGTTCGTCCCGCCGGGGCGGCTCTCGCGGGCGTACGGGCTTGAGGCGTCCAGCTACAACCTGGCGGCCATCGCGGGTCCGGGGCTGGCCGCTGGTCTCGCGTCCTTGGCGGGCGGGCAGTACGCCGGGGTCGCCATCGTCGTGGCCGGTGTCCTGGGGCTGTTGACGCTTCCGTTGCTGCCCTTTCCCGGGCCGCCCGCTGAGGCCAAGGCGGAGGTGAGCGGGTGGTTCTCGATGCTCACGGGCGGGCTGATGGCGCTGGCGGAGAACCGGGTGCTGCGGGCGCTGACGGCCGCGACGACGCTGGCGTGGATGGGGTTCGGCGGGGTCGCGGTGACGGCGGTGCTGCTCGCCGAGCACATCGGCGCCGCGCCGAGCGCGGGCGGGCGGCTGCTCGTCGCGATGGCGGTCGGGTCGCTGGCCGGGTCGCTGGCGTCCAGCCGGTGGCTGACGCCGAAGCACGCGGAGCCCGTGATGCTCGCCGGGCTCGTCGCGTTCGGGGCCTCGCTCGCCACGCTCGCCGTGGTGCCGTCGCTGGCGTGGGCGACGGCCGCGTTCGCCGCCGCCGGCGTCTTCGAGGGGCCGGTGTTCGCGGCGACGCTGATGCTCCGGCAGCGGGAGGCGCCGCCCGGCCGGCTCGGCCAGGTCAACACGACGGCGGGCAGCCTCAAGATCGGCGCCTCGGCGGTGGGCGCCGCGCTGACCGCCGCGTCGGCGGCCGCTATCGGGCCCGTCGGGCTGGTGCTGGCGATCGCCGGGTTCCAGTTCGCGGGCGCTGTTGTGGGGCTGCTGCTCCTGCGCGTTCCCGGAAGTGGAAAACCGTTCTGACGGTTGTATTTTCACCTACTTGGTCTTTTGCCGGAAACTTTCCTGGGCCGCGTTGTGCCATTGAGGTCGCGTTTCGGACGCTGAAGAGGTCCGAAACCAATCGGGAGGAGTCACCATGACCGACGTCAAGACGCAGGCACCGCCCTTCCAGGGCCGCCTTCTCCAGCGCCGTGAGCCCATCGAGTACGGCGACGACGTGGAGATGTGGCAGAAGAAGATGAAGAACCGCGGCTGGGACATCGTGGTCGACGGCAAGTACGGCGAGCAGTCCGAGTCGAAGTGCAAGAAGTTCCAGCAGGAGAAGGGGCTTTCGGTGACCGGCGTCGTGGACGCGATCACTTGGGAGAAGACCTGGACGGCGCCGATCACCTGAGCGCATTTCCGATTCCCCGCCGCGCCTATTCGGGGGAGTGCCGGATTCACGCCGGCACTTCCTCGGACCTTCCCCGTCTGGGCAGGCCGGGGACGAGCCGTTCCTTGGGCTGGGCGGGGGCGTCCTGACGATCGCCGGACGCGACGCCCGCCGGGCGGTTCGCCGGGGTCCTCGGTGGCGGGGGTCGTCCGAACT